>JBNKDU010000057.1:0-93991 GCA_050288425.1 Desulfobacteraceae bacterium
CCACGATTTCACGATCTTGCCCACGGACTGCCGCGGCCATGCCGAAATTGGTTTCCTTGACCCGGCCGTTTTTCATTTCGATGAGCAGTCCGATGGATCGCATGATTACATCACCTTGGCTTCGTTTTTGAGAATATCGACGATGCGGGCTGCGATTTGGGCCGCACTGCCGCTGAGGGGTTTGGGGCTACGCGCTTCCACGGCCGGCTTGAGACTGTCGATCCGCATGCCGGCAGCCGGCGTTTCGATATCAAGCTCGGCCAGGGGCATCTTCTTTATCGGTTTCTTGCGGGATTTGACGATATCGGGAAAAGTGGGGTAGTTGGGTGTGTTCAACCCCTTGCCGGCGGCCAGGACCGCGGGAACGGCCATGCGGATGACGTCGATGGTACCGGCCTCGCGTTCACATTCCACCGTGACCGCGTCTTCCTCCACATCGAGCCTGACCACGTTCGTGGCCACCGGCAACCCCAGATTGGCGGCCAGCCGGAACTGGGTCTGCATGCCCTCGCTGTCGATGGATTCCTTGCCGGTGAAAATGATCCACGGCTCTCCGTCCGCACGGATGGCCGCAGCCAGGGCGCGGGCGGTGAGAATGCTGTCGGCGGTCTTGTCGGTCTCGATCAGGATGCCGCGATCGGCGCCCATGGCCATGGCGGAACGCAGGCTGTTCTCCGCCGCCGCTTTCCCCAGGCATACGGCGACCACCTGGGTGTCTGCCCTCAGCGATTTGAGCCTGGCTGCCTCGGTGATGGCATGCTCGTCATAGGGGTTCACCAGAAAGGTGATCTTCTCGTTGATCGTGTCCGGCCCCTCGATGGTGATCGTGGCTGCCGAATCCGGCACGTGTTTTACGCAGACGTAGATGTTCATTGGTTTTCCGCCGTTGCCGGTATATCAAAGTTGACCGACGTATAGGGGGGATCTGCAGGGCAGATCCCCCCCGTATCGGCTAACCGTTGACCGAGAAGCTGGAGTTGTAGTTGATTTCGCGTTTGCGGGAGAAAAAACCCACATCCAGCTTGCGGCCGGTGTATTTCATGGTGAACTGGAATGGTTCTTTGTCGTGATCGAGGCCCTTTTCGCAGGCGTCGATCAACTCGGCCATCATGCGGCCCACCACCGGTGCGTTTTTGTACTGGTTGCCGCTGGTGCCTACGGCCATGTAGAAACCGCCCAGGTCCGACTTGTCGTAGACCGGGATCCAGTCGTCAGAGCAGTCGTACAAATCGACCACGCCCTTGGGCTGGTTCGGTACCTGCAGGGTGGGGATACGGCGGCCGAGACGGTAGCACTGGGCTTTCCACTGCTCTTCGGTGAGCTGGTTGTCGCGGCCGTGGCCGCCCTTGCCGGCGTAGAACTCGTCCGGGTCCACCCACTCCTGGGGGTCGCACTCCGGATCCTCGGAGCCGATCAGAAACAGGTTGCCCGTCTCCGGACGCACGTAGCAGCCGATGTCGCCATCGCTCTGATGGTAACCTTCGTTGAGGTAGTCATAATCTTCCGGCGAGGGGCAGTACATGACCTCGTGGCGCAGGGCCTTGGTCTTGATGTTGCAGCCTTCCCAGACGCCCGGGGCCATCTGGTTTACCTTGAAGGAGTGCGGCCCGGCGCAGTTGACCACCACCGGCGCGTCGTATTCGGTGCCGTCGGCCAGGGTGATGCCCTGGACCTTGCCTTCGGCGGCGCGGATCTTGACCACCTCGGCATTGAACCGGAAGGTGGCGCCCTTGGCTTCGGCGGCGCGCATGATGTTGTGGGCCGACAGGGCCGGGTCGTTGACGTAGCCGCCCTCGGGGCAGAACAGGCCGCCTTCGAGCATAGCGGTGGGCTCCTCCCAGAAAGCCGGATCCTCGGGGCGTTTCACCGGCCAGAACTCGTGCAGGTCGAGCACCGGTACCATCTTCAGGATCTCCTCGTTGGTCAACTCTTTGTACTGGACGCCCACGGCGTCATAGTGTTTTTTAACGTTCTGCCATTTGTGGCCCTTGGATTTGATCAGCAAGGAGCCGGTGTTCATGTACTTGGCCAGGCCCTTTTCATCCTCGGCGTGGCCCAGGTAGTTCTCCCAGTCCAGCCAGTACTTGAAGCCTTCGTAGGCGAAGGCCACGCCGTCTTCGGTGGAGTAGTGGGCGCGCACGATGGCGCAGGAACCGGCAGTGGATCCTTCGCCCGCATCGGGAAGTTTGTCCACGCTCAGGGTCTTGTAGCCCATCCTGGACAACTCGTAGGCGATGGGAGCGCCGATGACTCCGACGCCGATGATGATCGCATCAAACTTTTTGGTCATGATTTCCTCCGTCAACGGTGTAACGTGGTTGGTTGATACCGACGAATGGATAAAATGGATGAATCGATGTGGCCGCAATAGATGTCAACGGCCGTCATGATGGATCGTGTCCATCCAGACACGATCCATTTCTTTCACAAATTTCGAATAATGCAAAATCAACGCCGCAAATCAGTCTGACCGGATTATTTCCGATATGTTCGCGATCCATTGTAATTAATTATAATTACAGACTGTTAATTGCATTTCAGGGTGGCCGTGTCCGCCTCTTTCTTCCTTTGAGCTGCCGGTAGTTTCCGAATGAAAAAAAATTTCACGAAAAATGAAAAAATGTTTTCGTTTAAAAGAAAATAATTTTTCGTTCCCGGAAATGCGATGGCTGGAACGGGGTTGCCGTCCCAGCCGATAGTCGCAGCGCCTGCTGTCCGCCGCCCGTTCTTCAGCCCCGCAGTCCTTCCAGCCAACCATTGAAGCGGTTCTCGCCGGCCGGCCGCAGACCGAATTCGGCGCCGGCTTCCAGGATGGCGTGGACCATGCTGTCGCCGTAGCCCCGGCTGCAGGCCAGCAGAAACCCGCCGCTGCCGTCAACCGCCTTTTGCAGGGTGACGACCTGGCAGGGAACGTGACAGAACGGTCCCTGCTGCAGGAAGGGCGCCGCTTTGGAAGGGTCCATGAAATCCAGGTTGGTCAGTTTCTCGGCCAGCTGAAACACCTTGGGACCGAACAGGGCCAGGAAAACCGTGGATTCGCTGGTGTCGGTGTAACCGGTTTCATCCGGCAGCGCTGGAGTTTCGGCACCCAGGTGCCAGATGGATGCCTGGGTACGGTTCATGCGGTTGATCAATATGCCATCGGACAGGATCGACTGGCCCAGCGCGGCCGGCACGGCCAGGTCGCACGGAGTCAGCCCGCCGATATTGCCATCCTGCAGATCCCAGCGGATCATGTGGGCCAGATCCACGATCCAGGGGCCGCGGCCTTCGTCGTCATATTCCAGCGCCACGGTCCAATTATCGCGCACCGTTGATGCTTTGGGGCTGGCACCGAACCGAACCGGCGATTCTCTCTTGATTTGAGACATTGTGATTACCTCGTTACAATTTTAGGATTTCCATAAATCCATCAGGCGGAACCGGTCGGATCAGCTTTTCATGCGTTCGCCCTTGGGATCGTAAAACGGCATCTTCACCACCCGGGCATACAGCCTGACGCCATTGCACTCATCCTCGAAAATCTCCAGCCGCGTGCCGACGTCGGCCAGTTGGGATTCCACCAGGGCCATCCCCACAGCCTGACCGGTGGTGAAGCTTTTGCGCATGGTGGCCACATACCCGCGGACCCGGTTGTCCACGATCAATGCCCCGTCGCGGGCCGGGCGGTCGTCGTCCTCCATACGGATACCCACCAGCTTGAGACGGTCGGGATCCTTCTCGGCCTGACGCAAGGCTACGGCGCCCACCGTCTTGGCTTCCGCCTTCTTGCGGTCCCACAGAAATCCCAGCCCCACGTCCAACAGGTTGGTGCGCTGTTCCGACTCCTGGCCGAGAATGATGTGGCACTTCTCCATGCGCAGGACGTTCTGGGCCTCCACACCGAAGTTGCGGATGCCGAACTCGGCGCCGGCTTCCTTGAGCATGCCCCATACCGCTTTCATGTAGGACGCGGGCACATGCAGCTCGTAGGAGAGCTCGCCCACGAAGCCGAGCCGCATGGCGCGCACGAAGATCGTATCCTGGATGAGGAATTCCTTGTATCCGGAAAATGGGAAGGCCTCGTTGGAAAGATCGATGTCGACGACTTTTGCCAGTACCTTGCGGGCGTTGGGTCCCGAAAGGTTGATTACGCCCATGGCATCGGTGAGATTGACCAGATTGAAATCCCAGCCGTCGAAACGGGTGTGGTAGCGGAACCATTCGACTGTCTGGCCGGCGCGTCCGGTGGAGGTGGTGAAGTAGTAATCGTTTTCCCCCAGCTTAACCACCACGCCGTCGTCGATGACGCAGCCGTCATCGTTGCACATGGCCGAGTATTTGATGCGGCCTTCTTTGACTTTGCTCATGTCCGACACATAGACCCGCTGCAGGGCCTTGAGCGCATCGGGACCGTGGATGCGGAACTTGCCCAGGGTGGAGCCGTCCAGCATGCCCACGTTGTTCCGCACGTTGAGAATCTCCTCCTTGCAACCGAAATCCTCGGAGAAGTAGCGCGCCCGCTGCCAGACACCGATATTGCGGAAAACGCCGCCGTCGGCGATCTGATCGTGGTGCATGGGCGTGCGTTTGAACATGTGGTGGTTGCAGCCGGCATAGGTGGCGATGAAGGTCGGCACCATGGGCGGCCGCATGGTGGTCGGTATGGGCGTGTTGATGGACGCCGTGTACTTGGCGACGTACAGGGGCAGGTTGTGGCCGGGGATCCCCCCCTGGCCCGGGCCTGTGCCGGCCGAAGTGAAACGCTTGATCAGTTCGGGGACATCGAAGCCCTGCTTGATGGCCTGGTTGATGTTCTTGATGGTGGTGTCTTCATCGAAGCAGATGAAGCTTTTGCGCCCCTTGACCGGTGCGGTGACCAGCTTGCAGCCGCGTTGGGGGCCGGGAAGCGCGGCCAGGGCCGCTTGCGCATCGGCGATGACCGTATCCAACTCGGCGCCGGCGGCGGATGCGGCCTTCAGGCCGGCCAGGCGACCCGACGCTTCGATGCCGGCCGGATCGTTGATGCCGGTCAGACGGCCGGCCGGGAACATCTTCGCCGGCAATTGGTTGGGCAGAAAGTATCCCGTATGGGTATCGTAACTCATCTTGGCGCCGGTCAGGATGAAAGGTCCGGTAACCGGGGTGAGGCCGGCCGAGGCCACCAGGAGGTCGCAGGCGAACTGACGGTTGATCCGGCCGTCCAGCGTGGCCAGGGTCACCTTCTCCACGTGTTTGGAGCCATAGGCTTTGGCGGCGACCCAGCCCTTGAGCAGCGGGATCTTGCGTTCGGCCAGCGCCAGCAGCAGTTCGGGGTTCTGGCCGTCTTCGCGGGCATCGGCCACGCAATTGATTTTGAGGCCCAGGTCGAACAGGTCCACGGCCGCCTCGAGGCCCAGGTCATGGCCCACGGAAAAAACCGCTTCGTTGCCCGGCAGCAAGCCCCAGGTGCGGGCTAGGCGATGGGCGCAACCCACCTGCATGACGCCGGGGCGTTCGTTGTTGTCGAAAATCAGGGGGCGTTCGATGCAGCCGGTGGCCACCACGACACTCTCGCTGCGGATTTCCACGTAGCGCTCGGTGAAGGCATCTTCGGGACCGCCCACCTGGAAGGCGGTGATCAGGTTGTTGGTATAGCTGCCCACCACCGAAGCGTGTTTGAAGACACGGATATTGTCCGTCTGTTCAACCTTGGCGGCCAGTTCACGGGCGCGTTGGTACAAGGGCCGGCCGTCCACGCCGGTGGACATCCGGTAGTCGAAACAGCCGCCCAGGTGGGGGCGGGATTCCAGAAGGACCACGCGCTGGCCCGATTCGGCCGCGGCCAGGGCGGCGCTCATGCCGGCGGCGCCGCCGCCGATCACGGTGACTTCGGCTTTTAGGTAGCGTTCGTCGTAGTTGCCCTTCATCTGGCAATCGGCACTGATGACGCCCAGTCCGGCTGCCTTGCGGATACGCTTCATGGCCATGGGCCACATGGCGGCGGGTTTATGCATGGTCTTGTAGTAGAAGCCGGCCGGCATCATCCAGTCCATTTTGTCGATGAACGCCAGCCAGTCACGGTCGGCGGAGCCGACGACATTCTGCGCCTTGACGGTCATGCCGTTCTTCAGCAGGGTGTTTTCGGTGCGGACGTTGGGGATTTCGTTGACATCCATGCAGGTGTTGCTGCACTCACCGTCGAGGCTGTAAAGCCCGCGCGGACGATGATATTTCAAACTGCGCGCAAAGATCCGCACGCCGCCGGCAAAAAGCGCCGTCGCCACCGTATCTCCGGCAACGCCCTGAAAGGTTTTGCCCTGGTAGTTCAGGGTCAATTTCTCCGAGGGGTCGATACGGAGTGTGGGCAATTGGTTTAGCCTGTTCATTTGCTCGCCTCCGGTTGTTCCACTTCGATGTTTTTGGTTGTGTCGCGATGGGTGGTGAACCACGCACCGCAGCCGTCACGGTGAAACCACCATTCTTTCTGGATCCCCATGGTACACTTGTTCATGTGGACGTAGTCGCACCAGCCGGTCGGGGTAAGCCCTTCTTCCGCCGGGCGTGGTCCCTTGTCTTCTCCTCCGTAACGGAATTCATAACCGTTGCGTTTGCCGCAGATGGGGCACGTGAGTGTCAAAGCCATTTTGCGTCTCCTCTAATTGTCCGGCGTATAGCTGACCAGCGCGGCGGTCTCGCCCATCAACTGGTGGTTTTCATAACGGCGCAGGTTGAACGGCTTGAGCATGTCCGGGCAGCGGCCGCTGGCCATGAACCGGGCCATGTGCCTGCCCACTGCGTTGCAGGATTTGAAACCGAAATATCCCCAGCCGCAGTCCATGTAGAAGCCGTCGAAGTGATCGTTGCCGTCCATGATGGGCGCCATGTCCGGGGTCATGTCGGCCAGGCCGCCCCAGATGCGCATGAATTTCACACCGCGCAGGCAGGGCAGCCAGTCGGACAGGGATTCGGCCTGGTGCTTGATGTAATGGGCCGTGTTCTGGGTCGTATAATTGGGCCACTGGTCCATGTGGGCGCCGGTGGCGATCTCCCCCTTCAGGGTCTGGTTGGCGTAGCAGTGATAGGCGCCGGAGGAGACCACGTGGTTGAGAATCGGTTTCAACGGCTGGGTGACCATGGCCTGGATGGTGAGAACACTGATGGGCAAGCGTATGCCCAGCATCCGATGGATCAACCCGGCGCTGTAGCCGCCGGCGCTGACCAGCACGCGGTTGGTGTGGATACGGCCGCGACTGGTGGTTACACCGGTGATCTTGCCGCCCTCGGTATGGATGGCGGTGGCTTCGGTGTGCTGATGGATGTGCACGCCGTGTTTGGCGCATCCCTTGGCCAGGCCCCAGACCACCGCGTCATGGCGGACGATGCCGCCCGGCGGATGAAACATGGCCCCGTGGATGGGAAAGGTGATGTCCTCGGAGATATTCAGTGCCGGCACCAGTTCCTTGGCTTCCTTGGCATCGATGAGGTGGCTTTCCACCCCGTGGAACTGGGCCGTTGCGATGGTGGTGCGCGCCGCTTTCATGGCGGCCTCGCTGTGCATCAGGTTGAGATTGCCGCAGTTGTTGAACATCAGGTTGAAGTCCAGTTCCTTGGTCAGCACCGGCCACAGGTCCAGGGCTTCCTTGTAAAGGGGGACATTGTATTGGGTGCGTTGATTGGCGCGGACGATGGCCGTGTTGCGTCCGGCACCGCCGAAACCGATGAAGCGCTTTTCGATGATGGCCACATCCGTCATGCCGTGTTCCCTGGCCAGGAAGTAGGCGGTGGCCAGTCCGTGAAGTCCGCCGCCGATGATGACCGCATCGTAGCTGGATTTCAGTCTGGGTTTGTTGCCCCACAGGGGCTTTGTTTTCCAGAACATACGCTCTCCCTAACGATAAAAATGAAATGAAAGGTTTGGGTGACTACAATCTGTTAATCAATCGTTTGGGGCCTATGGTATAAAAATGAAATGAATCATGTCAATAATAAAATCATTATTGGGCATAAAAATTTCAAGATCGCTTGACAAACAGATCCAATTAAGCAATAACCAATTAATAATAATGAACTAACATGATTCTATGAAAATGAAATTAAAATTTCACTAAATTATTTCAAGAGGCTGATGATGAAACATTCTCAATCGCATCCGGTAATCAAAGGCATCATGAAGCAACTCGACGCCCTGACCCCCAAAGGCAGGATTCTCGGCAGCTATATTATCCAAAACCCCCGCAAGGCCGTGTTCATGACCACCAAGGAACTCTCCGAAGCCTGCGGGGTCAGCGAGGCCACGGTCGTCCGCTTCGTGGGCCAGCTGGGGTTCAGCGGCTACGGCGAATTTCTACAGGCGTTGCGTGATTTCGTTGATTCGGGGCTGACCCTGCCCGACCGGGTCGACCTGCCCGGAATGAAGGGGCCCGGCACCGACCTGTTGCATCGGGTGGTGTTCGAGGAGATGAACAACCTGCGGCAGTTTTACGAAACCATCGACATGAAGATGCTGGGTTCCATCGTGGACCAACTCCACGACAGCCCGGCGGTCTACGTCATCGGTTCACGGGTATCGTTTACCTTCGCCTATTACCTGGGCTGGTCGCTGACCAAGGTCCGCAGGGGCGTCAACATATTGAAGGGCAGCGACAGCACTGCCATCGACTGGCTGACCAATGCGCCGGACAGCAGTCTGGTGGTGCTGATCACCACCTCACGCTATCCCAACGAACTGATCCGTATGGGCAAGGTCTCCCGGCGGCTCGGGCACAAGCTGCTGGTGATCACCGACAACAGTCTTTGCCCGGTGATCCCCTTTGCCCATCTGTCGCTGGTGGTGCCCTCGCGCTCCATTCCCCTGATCGGTTATCCGACGACCATTTCATGCATCATCAACTACCTGGTGCTCGATTTGGTCAACCGGCACCATCCGCAGTTGAAGGAGCATCAGGAAAAGCTCGAGCAGATGTATATGGAAAACGATATCCTGTTTAACATGCATGAACACGATTGACGGTTGCCTGATTTGCCTGGAGCCTGAAAGTATGGCAAACTTATGGATAGCCTGCGAACCGAACCGCCCACAAGGTTGATATCGGCCATGAAACGCTCCGACTATCATGCCAACGTCCGAACACTCGATATCGGATACGAGGAGTTCCTGCCTGTCTTCGACGGGTTCGGAGAAGGCGTGATCATCGTCGACCGCAACGCTACCTTCATTTATTACAATTCCAGTATGGCGGCCATCGATGATTTGATCCCGGACGACGTGCTGGGGATGACCGTGACCGACGTATACGAACTGTCGGATGAGAGCAGCGTGATCATGCAATGCCTCAAGACCCAGGCACCCATCGTCGACCGCCCCCTGCTTTACCGGACCCGCCGGGGCAAGGTGGCCAACACCATTCACACGGTGTTTCCCCTGTTCAAACGCAACCGGCTGGAGGGCGCCATCTGTCTGGTCAGAGAATACAACGTGCTGGAAGAGACCATCTCTTCCATCTCCATACCACGCTCCAAGCGCCTGCTGCCCAATGATACGCGCTTTGATTTCGATGCCATCGTGGGCAGCAACATCGAATTCTTGCGGGCAGTCAACACGGCCAAAATGGCCGCAGCCACCCCGTCGCCGGTGATGATTTATGGCGAAACCGGCACCGGGAAAGAATTGTTTGCCCAGGCCATCCACAATCACAGCGGACGCAAGAGCAGCCGTTATACGGCGGTCAACTGTGCCGCCATTCCCGAAAATCTGCTGGAGGGTCTGCTTTTCGGAACCACCAGCGGCGCCTTCACCGGAGCGCGCAACAAGCTGGGGCTTTTCGAGCGCTCCAACGGCGGCACCATCTTTCTGGACGAACTCAACTCCATGGCCGTCGGACTGCAGGCCAAGATCCTGCGGGTCATCCAGGAACGCAAAGTGCGCCGATTGGGGGCCCTGAAGGAGAATGAGATCGAAGTCAAAATCGTCAGCAGCGTGAATCAGCAACCACACATGGCGATTGCCGACAACACGCTACGTCCCGATCTGTTCTACCGGTTGGGGGTGGTGTTTATTCCCATTCCGCCCCTGCGCGAACGTAAGGAAGACATTATCCTGCTGGCACGCCATTTTCTGACCAAGCACAGCCGGGCGCTGGGCCGACCGGTGACCGATATTTCCAGCGATGTGCTGGCCCTGTTCAATGAATATGACTGGCCGGGGAACGTACGGGAATTGGAGCATGTCATCGAGGGCGCCATCAACCTGGTCGTGTCCAGTCAAACCATAGAGAGACGGCATCTGCAGTCCCATCTGACCGCCTGGAAACGGTTGCGGGGACAGTCCGGCATTGATGAAACGCCGGAGGCGGGGACGCCATCGAAATATGGCGGTCCTTTCGAACGGCAGGCGAATGCAGTGACGCCGACCGCAGTCGGCCCTGGGGCAGGGCAGCCGGAAACCGGCAAGGGCCTGTTGGCTTCCCAGGCCGATCAAGAAAAAGCGGTGCTGGAAGACGCCTTGGCGACCCATGCGGGCAACGTTACCCGGGCGGCCAGGAGCATCGGTATTTCACGGCAGCTGTTTACCTACAAAATGAAAAAATACCAATTGAACCGGACGAATTTTCGAGCATGAGGGGCCGGCGATCCGTGGTACGCCGCTACATCCGAAAGTTCTTTCCATAGTGCCGGTCCTCAAGAGGCCGGTGAGCAAAGCCGTTTCAAGCGTCGACATGTACCCTCGGACATCTGATTGCCCATCCCGATGCCGTCGTTGCGCGACCGCTGGGCGGGTATCCCCCCTCATGATCGATGCCTCCTGTCCGGCTAGAAAAAAATAAATCTTTCATTTTCACTTCAGGCGCCCACGAACATCCTCTCTATCTGGCACAAGAATTGAAAGATATGTTTCACAATGAATCGCTACCTTTTTTTCCAACTGACAACCCCAACCCGAGGACTTGGAACAACTGATATTCTGGATTCAGGAGGACGATGACATATATCCGGGTGAAAACGCCTCGCGATATATGCGGTGCCATAATCATTCCCATAGGAAAAGTGAGTATCCATGAAGCTCAAGGCCATTCATGCCAATTGTTCGGGCTGTGGGGTATGTCGCCAGGTGTGCACCCTGGAAAATTTCCGGCAGTTGAATCCCGCCAAATCCCTGTTGCGGATCGAGGGACGTTTCCCCTCGCCGGGGGACTATCGTATCCGCTTTTGCAACCAGTGCGGCCTCTGCGCGGAGGCGTGTCCCGAAGATGCCATCCAGATGGTCGCCGACGTCTACCGGGTCGACGAGGATGCCTGCATCGCCTGCATGGCGTGTGTCGAAGCCTGTCCCCGGGACGTGATGATGGTGCATCCGGACCGCGAAGCACCGGTCAAGTGCAGCCTGTGCGGCAAATGTGCCGAACTGTGCCCGCGCCGGGCCCTGGTGCTGGTGGATGAGAATGCAAGGAAGGCTGGGTGATCATGCGCTACGGATATCAGGATTCCATTTTACGCATCGAACTGGGCACCGGAACGGTGACCACCGAACCGTTGTCCGATGAAATGGTGGACAAATTCATCGGCGGGCGGGGGTTCGTGGCCAAACTGCTGTTCGACGAACTGCCCCGGGGCATCGATGCCTGCCACCCCGGGAATTTGTTCATCGCCGCCACCGGCCCGCTTTCCGGCCATTTTCTTCCGGCCAGCGGCAAGACCCACTTCGGCGCCAAGTCGCCGGCCACCGGCGGCTATGCGGACAGCAACATGGGCGGCCATTTCGGGCCGGCCCTGAAGTATGCCGGCTACGACGCGATGGTTCTCACCGGCCGGGCAGACGAACCAAGCCTTCTGGTGATCGACGACGATCAGGTGGAGATCCGGTCGGCAACGGCGTACTGGGGCCAGGGCGCCCTGACCGTAGAAAAGCGTCTAAAAGACGATCTGGGGGAAGCGTTCCAGATCATGTCCATCGGGCCGGCCGGCGAGAAGCGGGTGCGCTACGCCTGCTTGTCCCACGACTTCGGCCGCCAGGCCGGCCGCAGCGGTGTGGGCGCCGTGCTGGGCTCCAAGAACATCAAGGCCATTGCCGTGCGCGGCACCCGGGGACTGCCCGTATTCGACATCGACAACGCTTACTCCAAAGGCGTGGAGGCGTTCAGGAAGGTCGCTGCAAAGCCCGGCTTCACCGAGTGGACCCCCGAAGGAACCGCCGGCATCACCAACTGGTGCAACGAGGTGGGCGTCTTTCCCTCGCGCAACTTCCAGACCTCTTTTTCCGATCACTACGAGCAGATCAACGGCAAGGCGATTCTCAAGAAGCTGAAGATCACCGACAAGGGTTGCTTTTGCTGCCCGACCCCCTGCGGCAAGTACGGCCGCGCCAGGACCCGGTTCGGCGAAGCCTTCGTGGAAGGCCCGGAATACGAAACCATCGCCCTGTTCGGCGGCAACTGCGAGCTGAAAACCATCGAGGAGGTGGCCTACGCCAACTACCTGTGCGACGAACTGGGCCTCGACACCATCTCCTCCGGGGCGGTGATCTCATGGGCCATCGAATGCTATGAAAAGGGATTCCTCAGCGAACGGGAGATCGGCCGGCCGATCCGATTCTCGGATCTGGAAACGGTGGCTTACCTGCTGGAGAAAATCGTCCGGCGGGAAGGCATCGGCGACCTGCTGGCCGAAGGGGTGAAAAGGGCCGCCGGGAAAGTCGGACAGGGATCCGGGTCTTTTGCCATCCACATCAAGGGACTGGAGTGGACCGGCTACGAATGCCGTAACGCGCCATCGATGATGCTGGCCTACATGACCGCCGACATCGGTGCCCATCACGCCCGGGCCTGGGTACTGGGGCACGACATCACCGGGGCCTGGACCAGTGTCAACGATCTGGTGCAAAGCGGCGGCACGGTGGAGCGGCAGCCGCCGGCCCAGGTCAGAAAAGAGTGCGCCGGTTATGTGATCGAATCCCAGCACACCCGGCCCCTGTTCGATGTCCTGGGAATCTGCCGTCTGCAGATGATGGAACTGGGATTCGAAGTGGAGAACTACGCCGAGCTCTTCTATTACATTACAGGGAAAAAGCGGTCCTGGGAGGAGATGCTGACTGTGTCCGAACGCATCTGGAACCTGACGCGAAGCATTTCGGCCCGGGAGATCGAAGGTTTCGGCCGCAAATGGGATTGTCCTCCCAGGCGGCTTTCCACCGAACCGGTGGCCACGGGCCCCAACGAAGGCTATTTTATCCCCCGGGACAAGCTGGAGCAGCTCCTGGACTGGTATTACGAGGCCCGGGGGTGGGATGCCAACGGCCTGCCCACCCAGGATACCCTGATCCGACTGGACCTCGGTGACGTGGCGGAGATCCTGTCCGCGGAAGGCGTGCCGCTCAATTAGGAGGAAAGAATTGAGAAAAATACGGACTCCGGATCCGTTCAACCAGCAAACGGCCGATGCCGTGGTCATCGGCGGCGGCATCATCGGCGTGGCCACGGCATTCTGGCTCTCCCGCGCCGGCATGTCCACCATTGTGGTGGAGATGCGCGACGGCCTGTCGACCTTGACCACCACGGCCTCCATCGAATCCTTCCGGGCCCAGTTCACCGAGCCGGCCATGGCCGCACTGGCCAGGGAGTCCATCGAGGTGTGGGAGAATTTCGCCCGGGTGACCGGGCTGGAAGGGTACGAGATCGACCTGCGCCACGGCGGCTACCTGTTTCTGACCACCGAGGAGGAGATGGTACCGGCTGTTAAAGCCACGGTGCAAGGGTACCACAAGGTCGGCGTGACCGACTCGGAATACCTGGATGGAGACGAAATTCTCAAGCGCTGGCCCTGGCTGAGTCCGGAGATCAAGGCCGGCGCTTACCGGGCCGGGGACGGCTGGTTTTCGGCCCACGAGGTGACCCAGGGCTTCGCCCGGGCTGCCGACAACGCCCGCTTCTACGTGCGCACCCGGGCCACGGACATCGAAACCGACGACCACGGGGTATGCGCCGTAGTCACCGACCGGGGCCGCATCGACACCCGCGTGGTGGTCAATGCCGCCGGTCCCTTCGCCATTACCGTGGGCAAATGGGTGGGGCTGGATCTGCCCATCTACCAGATGCGCCGCCAGCGCGTCTTCGTGGCGCCGCATGCGAAGATTCCCCAGAACGCGCCTTTGGTAATGGACGTTGACAACGAGTCCTACTGGCGCCCGGAGACCGGCGGCGCCCTGCTCGGCTGGCACGATCCCGGGGAGCAAAAGAGCGCTCCCATGGAAGATCCCCAGGGCGACTGGGATTTTCCCGCCTTTGCCCTGGAGATGTGTTCGCGCCTGAGTCCGTTCTGGGCCGAGGTGGTGGACGACCTCAAACAGGAGGATCTGTCGGTTTACGCCGGGCAGTACGTGCACGCCCCGGACGACCAGCCGCTGATCGGTCCGGTGAAAGATATCCCGGGGTTTTACCTCAACTGTGCCTACTGGCCGGGCGTGATGCTCTCGGCGGCCGCCGGTCGTTGGACCTGCGACCTGATCACCGGCAAGATGGAGCCTGGGGACAATCCCTTGCGCCTGAGCCGATTCGAAGAGGGGCTCACAACGGCGCCGGGAGCCTTCATGCGCGGCCGCCACTAGATCGTCTGGATCCTTGAGGTCATACGGCTTCGATCCGATCCACCGACGGTCGCTTCGAAGCCCTGCCAACCAACCATCAGGAGGAAGATCCATGCAGCGGTTCGAGTATTTCAGTGACGAGGAGGTTCAATGCATTCACGAAGCGACCCTGCGCGTACTGGAGACGGTCGGTGTCGATTTCGGCTATGCCCCTGCGGTTGAGGTCCTGAAGAAGGCCGGATGCAAAATGGACGGCCACCGGGTTTTCTTCTCTCCTGAGATGGTGATGGAACAGGTGGCCAAGGCTCCTTCGGAATATACCCTGCAGGCGCGCAACCCGGAGAAGAACGTTGTCATCGGTGGCGACAACATCGCCTGCATTCCCTGCTACGGCCCGCCTTTCGTCCATGACCTGGACCGGGGCCGGCGCGAATCCACACTGGAAGACTATACCAATTTCGTTAAGCTCTCCCATGCCAGCAAAAGCATGGACATCACCGGCGGAATGATGGCCGAACCCAACGACATCCCTCACGAACGGCGAAATGCGGAGATGATGTACGCATCCATGCGCTACTCGGACAAGCCGTTCATGGGTGGGGCCATGGGCGCCGAGGCCGCAAGGGAAACCATCGAGATGGCCGCCATCGTCTTCGGTTGCTCCGAGGAGGCGCTGGCGGAGAAGATGCCCATGATCAGTATCCTGTGCACGCGTACCCCCCTGGCCTACGACGACCGCATGCTCAGCGCCATCATGGAATATGCCAGGGCCGGCATGCCTCAGCTGATCTCATCCCTCTCCATCGCCGGCGCGACATCGCCGGTGACCATGGAGGGGACGCTGGTGGTCCAGAATGCCGAAGTACTGGCCGGTATCGTCTTGACGCAGTTGATCCGCGAAGGGACACCGGTCGTCTTCTCCGGTTCCTCCTCGGCCGCTGCCATGCGCTACGGCACGCTGAGCGTCGGCGCTCCGGAGATGGCGGTCAATACGGCAGCCACGGCCCAGATGGCCAGATTCTATGGTATCCCCAGCCGGGGCGGCGGTGCCATCACCGACGCCAAACTGCCTGACGCCCAGGCCGGCATGGAATCCATGATGAGCCAGCTCATGGCCACTTTGTCCGGGGTACACTTCGTGCTGCATTCGGCCGGCATCCTGGAAGGCTACATGGCGGCATCCTACGAAAAATTCATCCTTGACGATGAGATCTGCGGGATGTGCAAGCGCATTAAAAAGGGTGCAAACGCCGATCCGGAGAAGTTGGCCTTGAAGGTGATCGCCCAGGTGGGGCCCGGCGGCGAATACCTGACCCATATGCACACCTTCCAGAATTTCCGAAACTCCTTTTACACCCCCATCCTAGAGCAGAAGGACAGTTACGCCGGATGGCGGGAAAAAGGCGGCGAGTCCATCGACAAGGTGGCGAACCGCAAGTGGAAGGCCATCCTCGGGGCGTATCAGGAACCGGCCCTGCCGGTGGAAACATTGCGGGGTCTTGAACGTTATATCGAGAAAAAATATGGAAAATAGTGTCGATAGAGACAACAACGCATTCCGGAGCGCTCCAGGGAATCGCAAATTATTTTTCGAAAATGGGCGAAAAATAATTTGCGTTTTCGCAAAAAAGGTCTTTTTCAGAATCCTTCCGATAATAAAAATAATTTTGAACCAGTCTCCCAAATTCGACTAACAAGCTATCACTACAGGCAAATTTGTTGGTCGCGGATCCTTTGACTGAAATAGTGAACGCGAGTCAGTTGCTGCGGTACGTTTATTGCGAAGTCGAAATAGTTAGCGCATTTTTTCGGCCTGCAGTTCTATCACCCAACGGGGGGCGACCCCAGACCCAATGGAGGAGTTTATGCGTAGAAGAAAAATGTTCGCGAGTATGATGGCAGCCTGTTTTGCACTGACCTTGCTTGCCGGCACCGCCCTGGCGGAAAAAACACTCAAGGTCGGCGTGCTGGGCCCCTTTACCGGGCCGTCGGCACAAACGGGCGAGGAGTTCAAGGGATCCGTGACCATGGCCTTTGAGAAGGTTAACAACAAGGTGGGAGACTACAAGCTCGAGCCGGTCTGGGTCGACAGCCAGAGCGACCCGGCCAAGGCCGTCAGTGCCTATGCCGAAGCCTGTGAACGCATCGGCATCCAGGCCGGTATCCTCAACTGGCACAGCTCCGTCGCGGTGGCCGTCATGGATGTGGCCGCTCAATACAAGGTCCCCCACATGTTCGGTTTCGGCGCCACCGAAGTCGTCAACCAGAAATGGCGCAGCGATCCCGAAAAATTCAGCTATTGGGACGGCAAAGGCTGGCCCATTCCCGGCAAGCTGATGGCCGGCTATGCCGAAACCATCGATAACGCGGTAAATAGCGGCAAATTCAACCCTAAAGCCAAAGCGGTGGCCATTGCCTGTGAAGACACCGACTGGGGGCACAGCGCCGGTGATGCCGTGGCCGCCGAGTTCGAAAAAAAGGGCTGGAAAGTGGCTGCCAAGGATTACTTCCCCATTACGCAGACCGACTTTTACCCCGTACTGGGCAAATATAAGAAGAAGAATGTCTCCGTCCTGTTCAGCACCAGCACCGCCGCCCCGGTGACCTCCGCCTTCATCAAGCAGGCCCGGGAAGTGGGTCTCAAGTCTCTGATCATCATCGACGGACTGGGCTGGTCCGGAGACTGGTATAAAATGGCCGGTGCCGCCTCCGACGGCGTTCTGGACATGATTCCCCAGCTGACCACCCAGGCGGCCAAGGATTGGGCCGTGGATTTTGAAAAGCGCTTCGGCATGAAACCCAGCCCGTCGGCCGGCGGACTCTCCTACGATGGCGCCGGCTTGTTCGTCAAGATTCTCCAGCGCACCCTGGAAAAGTACGGCAAACTGGATAAAGAGACCATCCACAAGGTGATGGTGGACGAAGTCAATACCGGCAAGCTGACCTATTCCAAGGCCGACGGCGCCATCATCATGAACGAGTACCGCTACACCGGGGAATCCATGCCCGACCCGATCGTGGCCCGGGATGCCTACTTCTTCCCGGTGATCCAGTACACGGGCGGCGTGGGCAAAATCGTCTATCCCGAGGATTGGGCCGAAGCCAAGTTCATGGCCCCCAAATAATCTTCGTTCGTGCACCGATACAACCAGCGGGGACGCACGACAACGGCCTCCCCGCTGGCACTGCCCACTTCCCAATCAGGTGAGACGCCAATGATCGTACTGGAGACCAAGGAGTTAACCAAGCAGTTCGGCGGATTGACGGCGGTAAACGCCGTGTCCATGCACATCAACGAAGGGGATATCGTGGGCTTGATCGGTCCCAACGGGGCGGGCAAGACCACGCTGGTCAACGCCATCGCCGGGCTCAACCCGCCCACGGCGGGCCAGGTGTTCATGTTCGGCGAGAATACCACCGGCAAGACCCCGGAGAAGATGTGCCGGCGGGGATTGTCGCGCACCTTTCAGATCCCCATCCCCTTTCCCAAAATGACCGTGCTGGAAAACGTCATGACCGCGGCCATTTTCGGCAATACGCCCGGCACTATCAAGGATCCGGAGGCCCACAGCCGCCAAATGCTCGCTTTCGTGGATTTCCCCGTTTCCGAAGACACCATCAGCGAACAGCTCAACACCGTGCAACTCAAGCGGCTGGACCTGGCCCGGGCCCTGGCCAGCAATCCCCGGATGCTTTTTCTGGACGAACTGGCCTCGGGGCTGAGTGAAGGCGAGCTTAAAGACATCATGAAGCTGATTTTGAAGATTCGGGACAAGGGGATCACGATCCTGATGATCGAGCACATCATGCAGCTGATCATGAACCTGTGCAACCGGCTGGTGTGCATTCAGTTCGGCACCAAGATCGCCGAGGGGACCACCGGGGAAGTGGCCAACGATCCCAAAGTGACCAAGGCCTACCTGGGCGACTCCGAAAACAGCTGTGCGCCCGAAGATCAATCACCCGCTTAGCCAACGGAGACGCGATGTTACTGGAAGTGAAAAACCTCAATGCCGGCTATGGCTTTCTGCAGATTCTGCGCGACGTGTCGCTGACCGTGGACAACGGCGAGTATGTCTGCCTGGTGGGCCCCAACGGTGCGGGCAAGAGCACGACCCTCAAAACCATCGCCGGTCTGCTTTCTCCCATGAGCGGCGAGATCCTGTTCGACGGTGAATCTATCATCGGCCTGCCGGGCAACAAGGTCACCCGCAAGGGAATCTCTTTCGTATCCGAGGAGATGAATCTCTTCGTCAATATGACGGTCCAGGAAAACCTGGCCATGGGGGCTTACACCATCAAGGATAAGAAGGTGCAAAAGGACCGCCTGGATTTCGTTTACAACTTGTTCCCGCGCCTGGTGGAGCGGCGCAACCAGCTGGCCGGCACCATGAGCGGCGGTGAACGTAAGATGTTGGCCATCGCCAGGGGATTGATGGCCGACCCGAAGCTGCTGCTGGTGGACGAGCCTTCCTTCGGCCTGGCCCCCCTGCTTACCGAAAACGTGTTCCAGAGCCTGGACACGCTGGTCCGGCAGGGGATGACGATCATGCTGGTGGAACAGAACGTTACCAAGACCCTGGCAGTGACCGACCGGGGATATGTGCTGGAAAACGGACGTATCGAGCTTTCGGGAAAGAGCAGCGATCTGGCCTGTGACGCCCATGTACGCAAGGTTTTCTTAGGAGTTTAATCGGAAAGGAAAGGGTTCATGGCTAAACAAGTGGGAAAACGCTTCTGGGAACCGATTTTCAAGTGGTGCCGGTCCCTGGCCGGGATCACGGTGATCGCCACTGTACTGATCGCTCTGCTGGCTACTGCGAACCGGGGCGGATACATCCTGGTCAACACCATCGTCACCGGCGGAATGATGGCCCTGGTGGCCATGGGATTGGCTTTGACCCTGGGGGTGCTCAACATTGCCATGTTCGCCCACGGCGAGTATTTCATGATCGGTTCCCTGGTGGCCTATTATGTGTACACCCCCATCAGTAATTTTATCAATACGCATCCCGATTCCGCGCTGGTGGTTTGGGGGCCGTTGATCACCATACTGGCCGCCATGATCGCGGGCGCCCTGGCCGGAGTGGTCTCCGAGGTGTTTGTGTTCCGGCAATTGCGCAAACGCAGCCGGGAAAACTGGGTGATGAACACGTTTCTGCTCACCGTAGGGCTGGGGGTGGTGATGATCAATGCCCATCAGCTGTTTTTCGGTGCGGACTTCAAAGGCATCACCCGCTACTGGTCGGGTCCGCCGATCAATGTGATGGACGTATTCATCTCCCGCGACCGTGCCTTCGCCTTCATCCTCGCGGTGGTGGTGGTGGCGGTGTTCTGGTTCTTCATGACCTATACCCGGACAGGCAGGGCTATCCGCGCCGTGGCCCAGGACGAGACCGGCGCCCTGATGGTGGGCATCGGGCTCAACGGAATCCTGATGCTGACCATGGCCTTGTCATGCGTCCTGGCGGCCATCGCCGGCGCAGGCCTGCTCTTCATGTACCCATCCTATCCATCCATGGGACTGGAGCCGCTTTACATGGCCTGGTTCGTCGTGATCCTGGCCGGACTGGGCAACGTGATGGGCGCGGTAATGGGCGCGTTCATGGTGGCCCTGCTCAAGGTGCTGACCGTGGAGTACATCGGTTCCGGCTGGGATTTCGTGGTTCCGTCGGCCCTGATCATCGTGATTTTGATCTTTAGACCCAGCGGCATATTCGGCTCCGAAGTGCGCGGCGTACTGGACAAGTAACGGAGGATTCATGAACCACACGACACCGAGCGCCAATCCTATCGACAAGCTATTGGACAGCTTATGCTTAACGCCGGCCGGACTGCTGAGCCTGGTGGTATTGGCAGTACTGCCCCTGATCCCGCCCTTTAACCAGGAGTATTTGATCCGCTGGTTGATCAGCGCGGCATTCATCGCCTCTTTGGCCATCGCCTTCGACTTCACCGCCGGGCTGATCAACATCGTCAATTTCGGCTATTGCGCCATCATGGGCGTCGGCGGGTACACCTCGGCAATCCTGGCCGAGCGCATCGGCCTGACCCCCTGGATCGGCATGCTGGCCGGCGGATTGGCGGCCGCCGTACTGGGGCTGATCATCGGCATGATCACCCTGCGCCTGCGCGGCATCTTCGCCGCGTGTCTGGCCTGGTTCTTCGGCCTGGCGGCCATGGGGCTGGCCACGAAAATGGTGTGGTTGACCCGCGGGCCGATGGGCATGCGGGTCAACCGGCTTTTCGATACGGCCTCAAATGTTCCCTTTTACTACCTGCTGCTGGGGATGATGGTGGTGACCTACGTCATCTGCAAATGGGCGACCCGGACACGCATGGGGGTCGCCTTCAAAGCCATCGGCCAGAATATGGAAGCCGCGCGCACCTCGGGGATCAACCCGGTGTTCTACCGGGTGAGCAATTTCGTGCTCTCATGTGCGCTGGCCGGCTGGCTGGGAGGCTTTTACGCCCATTATTACGGTATTCTCACGCCGGATGTCATGCTCACCTCCAAGACCGTCGAAGTGCTGGCGGTGGCCTATATCGGCGGCCGGGGAAGCCTGTGGGGCGGGGCGGCCGTGGCCTTTCCCTTTATTATCGCCATGGAGTTGGTGCGTTCGTCACTGTCCAACCTGCCTGGCCTGAACCTGCTACTGTACGGCCTTTTGCTGATCCTGGTGATGATCTATTATCCCGGCGGTTTCGCCGCATTTTTCGATGCCACCTTTCGTAAATACAAAAACAGGGTCACGAACTATTTCTTCAATGGTGTTGCGGGAGTCCAAAATACCCCCTGACCATTGATACCACCCGTTTTTAGATGAAAGAAGATATGGTGCCGCGTGCGCCGACGCCATATCCATACCCAAAAGGAGAGAAAACGCAATGAAAACACAGGCAAGAGTCGTTGTCATCGGCGGTGGTGCCATCGGCGTCAGCACGGCCTATCATCTGGCCAAATACGGATGGAAGGATGTGGTGCTGATTGAAAAACATGAACTCACCTCAGGCTCCACCTGGATGGCGGCCGGTAACTGCTCTTTTTTTCACGGCAACTACTACTGCACCCAGGTCAACATGAAAAGCATCCAAATCTATCAGCAGCTGGAGGCCGAAACCGGGCAGAGCGTGGGTTGGCACACCACCGGCTCGATCCGTACCGCCGACAATCCCGGCCGCATGGAAGAGCTGGGTTATGTCTACAGCATGAACCGCTGCCTGGGACTGAACGTCAGCTGGGTCACCCCCGAAGAGATGAAGAAGCTGCACCCGATGATGAATGTGGACGGATTTGTCGGTGGTCTCTACTGGCCCGACGACGGTGACGTGGACCCCAACGGCATCACCATGGGCATGAGCATCGGAGCCAAAAAACACGGCGCCGAAATCAATACCCACACCCAGGTCACCGGCATCGAGCAGACCGCGTCCGGCGAATGGCGGGTCAAAACCGACAAGGGCGATATCACCTGCGAAATCGTGGTAAATGCCGCCGGTCTGTGGGCGCCCCAGGTGGCCGCCATGGTGGGGCTGGAAATCCCCTCCATTGCCGGGGAACACACGCATATTCTCTTCGAAGCCATCGATGCCGTGGTCGAGCGCGACAGCTATCTGCCCCTGGTCCGGGATCCCGATCGCAGCATCTATATCCGCCAGGAGATGGACAGCCTGATCCTGGGGCTTTACGAGAGCAAGGTCAAACAATGGTATCCCGATGGCGTGCCCTGGGACTATGCCCAGACCGAATTGCAGCCCGACATCGACCACATCGCCGATTTCATCGAGCACGGCATTCATCGCTTTCCCATCATGGGCGAAACCGGCTTCAAGCATGTCACCGCAGGCCCCATCACCTACACGCCCAACGGCGATCCCCTGGTGGGACCGGCCTACCCGCTGAAGAACTTCTACCACGCCTGCGGATATAGTTTCGGCATCACCCAGGCCGGCGGCATCGGCCACTACCTGGCCGGCTGGATCATGAACGGAGAGCCCGAGCTCGACCTGTGGCCCATGGACAGCCGCCGCTACGGCAGTTACGCCAACTGGGCCTACAACCATGAGAAGATCGAGGACACCTATCCGCGCCTGTATGCCATCATTTGTCCCAATGACTGGCGGGACGCCGCCCGACCCAATCGCACGGCCCCCATTTACGAGTACCAGAAAACGGCCGGCGCGGTGTTCGGCGACTACTACGGCTGGGAGTGCCCCAACTACTTTACCGACAATGCCGCCGACAGCCGTGAGAATCCCGGCTGGAAACGGAACAATACCGCCAAGTACGTGGCCGCCGAATGCAAACACGTCATGGAGAAAGCCGGCCTTCTGGATCTCTCCCGTTTCGCCAAGGCCCGCATTACCGGTCCCGGCGCCGAAGCCTGGCTCAATAAGATGACCTGCCAGCGGGTGCCGGTCAAGGACGGCCGCATCGCCCTGGCCCCCATGCTGGACGCCAACGGCAATTTCAAATCGGACATGACCGTCACCAAAATCAAGGATGGCGAGTACATGTGCATCACCGCCTCGGTGGGCAAACGCCACGATCAGCATTGGATGATGAACAACCTTCCCACCGACGGCAGCGTCTGCATGGAAGACGTGACATACAAGCAGGGCTGTCTGGTCCTGGCCGGTCCCAGTAGCCGCGATGTGCTCGCAAAGGCCGCCTACGCCGATGTATCCAACGAGGCTTTTCCTTTCGGCACCAGCCGGGAGATGTTCGTGGGGCGCGTCAAATGCCGGGTCAACCGGATGAACTACGTGGGTGAGCTGGGATACGAAATCTTCCATCCCATCGAAGCGCAGGTTTCGCTCTACCAGACCCTCATGTCCGCCGGCGAGGCCTTCGACCTGAAGATGTTCGGCATGTACGCCATGGATTCCATGCGCCTGGAAAAAGGCTACCTGGCCTGGAAGA
Organism: Desulfobacteraceae bacterium; assembly: GCA_050288425.1. Lineage (GTDB taxonomy): Bacteria > Desulfobacterota > Desulfobacteria > Desulfobacterales > Desulfosarcinaceae > JARRKU01. The sequence goes on from JBNKDU010000057.1 coordinate 23,460, forward strand.
GCGAATTGAACGTGCATCACACCCCGCTGGAAACAAATGTGGCCTGGACCGTGAAGATGGACAAGGATTTCATCGGCAAGGCCGGCCTGGAGAAGCAGAAGGCCGACGGAATACCCCGCAAGCTGGTCTGCCTGGTGTGCGAGGCCGAGGATGCCGATCCGTGGGGCTACAACCCGATCTTCGACGGTGAAACCATCGTGGGCATGACCTCCTCGGGTGGCTTCGGTCACCGCACCGGCAAGAGCATCGCCCTGGGGTATGTGCCGCCGGCCCTGGCCGCGCCGGGAACCCGGCTGGAGGTGGAAGTGCTGGGCAGGAAACTGCCGGCCGAGGTGGTGGCCATGCCGCTGTATGATCCGAAAAATGAGAAGATGAAAGCATAAAAGAATTACGCGTGCAGGACCTCCCCCTGCCGCAGTCGCGGGCCCGCCCCATTTCCTCCCTCCTATGAGGTGGGCCCGCCGACACGGCCGGTGAAGGGAGACCCGAAAAAGCAAAGAAAGAGGACACCATCATGCAAATCTATGTATGTGTGAAACATGTGCCCGATACGGCGGCCAACATCAAGATCGTCGGTGAGAATGGCTTCGACGACGGCGGCTGCAAGTTCATCGCCAACCCGTACGATGAATATGCCGTCGAGCAGGCCGTACAACTGGTGGAGAAAAATGGCGGCGAAGTGATCGTCGTCACCCTCGGCAAGCCGGCCGCCATGGCCACCATCCGCGCGGCCATGGCCATGGGCGCCCACCGCGGTATCCTGGTGACCGTGGCAGACCAGTTCATGGACAGCCAGATCACGGCCAAGGCCCTGGCGGCGGCCATCGGGCAGGACGGCGAGGCCGACCTGGTTTTCACCGGCAAAGGCGCCGTCGACACGGAAGGCTTTCAAACCCTCTACCGCCTGGCGGCGGCCATGAACCTGCCGGTGGTCAACGAGATCAACAGGATGGATCTGGCCGACGCAAAGGCCGTCGTCGGCCGGGAGATCGGCGGGGGTGCCCGCGAAGTGATCGAGGTCTCCCTGCCATGTGTGATCGGGACGACCAAGGGGCTCAACGATCCGCGCTATCCCAAGTTCCCCGACATCATGAAAGCCAAGAAGAAGCCGGTCAAGGAGATCGCCCTGGCAGACCTGGGCATTTCCGCGGACGCGCCCGCAAGCGAACTGCTCAAACTGGAAAAGGTTCCCGAGCGTACCGGCGCCAGGATGCTGGACGGGGATGTGCGCCAGGCGGTGGAAGAGCTGGTTCGGGTGCTAAAAGAAGAAGAAAAAGTCATCTAAGGAGAAGAAATATGGCTACCATCGGTGTACTCATCGAGACCGAGGAGGGCAAGGTCAAGGAGACCAATCTGGGCGTTCTCACGGCCGCCCGCCAAACGGGCAGCGACACGATCGTCGCCTTGATGCTGGACGGATCGGCGGACGATGCCAGGACCGTGCTGGGGCAATACGGCGCCGGCAAAGTGGTTCAGGTATCCGTAAGCGGCGGCGATGTGTCGACCCGTCCGGACCTGGCCGCACGGGCGTTGGCCGCGGCCATCGAGAACTTGAACCTCGACGCCCTGTTGGGACTGGCCAGTGCCATTGGACGGGATCTTTTCGCCCGCCTGGCGGCGCTCAAGGATCTTCCCCTGGTTTCGGACTGCGTGGCCGTGGATCTGGCCGCCAAGACCGTGAAAAAATCTCACTTTTCCGGCAAGACCAGCGCCACGATCAAGCTGACCGCGGAGGTGTTGCTGTGCGCCGTCCGACCCAACGCCGTGGAAGCGGTGGAAGCACCGACGGATGCTACCGTCGAAACGTTTGCCGCAGCGGTCGAGGATCCGGGACAGGTCAAGGTGGTGGAAGTGAAAAAGGAAGCTGCCGGCAGCGTGGACCTGACCGAGGCGGCTGTCATCGTCACCGGCGGACGTCCCATCGCCAATGCCGAAAACTATAAGATCCTGGAGGAATGCGCGCGTGTTCTGGGCGGCACCATCGGAGCTTCCCGGGCGGCCGTGGATGCGGGCTTCGCCCCCCATTCCATGCAGGTGGGCCAGACCGGCAAGACCGTCAGCCCCCGGCTCTACATCGGTTGCGGGCTCTCCGGATCGGTGCAGCACTTCGCCGGCATGAAAACCTCCAAGGTGATCGTGGCCATCAACACGGACAAGGATGCGCCGATCTTTGAAAAGTGCGACTACGGCATTGTCGGCGACCTGTTCGAGGTGGTGCCGGTGTTGACCGAAGTGCTGAAAGAAAAATTGTAGAGCTTCAAGGGGCCTGTTTCGGCGCCCCATCGGGAGAGAGAAGCAAAGCAGGCTATCTTCATTTTTATCGGAGTAAGTGAATGGAACAGTACACCATTGTCAAATCGTTCGTCATGCTCATGGCCCTGGTCGGGGCGTTCTCTTGTTTCTCCATTCGCGTCAGGCGGCTCTACCGGTTGATGATGGCCGTGGAAGGGACCACCGATTTCAAGCTGGACCGGGTCGCCAAACGGATCGGCGTACTGTTCAGGGATGTCCTCGGCCAGCGCAACGTGCGCCGCAAGCGGCTGCCCGGCCTGGCCCACACCATGATTTTCTTCGGCTTTCTGGCCGTGCAGCCCCACAGCCTGGAGCTGATGATCAAGGGTTTCTGCCCGGCTTTCGAAGTCGGACAATGGATCCCGGGCATTTACAGCGGCTACCTGTTCGTGGCCGACATCCTGGCCGTCTTCGTGCTGGTGGGATTCGTCTTCGCCATCTACCGGCGTACCATGCTGCGGCCACGCTACCTGACCATGGGGACCGACGCCAACCTGATCATTGTGTTCACCTGCCTGATCATCGTCACTTTTCAGTTCATCAATGCTTTCCAGACCCTGTTGCCGGTCGAGGCCGGCGGCTTTGACTACCGGGGCGTCTTTCCCGTGTCGGAGCTGCTGGTGGGATTTTTCAGCCTCGCTACGCTGAGCCCGCAGCAGGTTTTTGTCGGCTACCAGATCGCCTACTGGCTGCATATGGCAACGATCCTGGGATTTCTGATCTACATCCCCGGCTCCAAACACCTGCACCTGTTGGCGGCCGCGCCCAATGTTTTCCTGAAGCCGTTGGAGCGGGAGAAGACCATTGCCAGGACCGACATCGAAAACGAGGAATTGGAGACATTCGGACTGGGCAAGGTCAGCGAACTGAATTGGAAGAATGTCCTCAACCTGTATGCCTGCACCGAATGCGGCCGCTGCGAGGAGCAGTGCCCGGCGGCGAACACGGACAAACCGCTTTCACCCAAGAAGGTGATCCACGACCTCAAGGGAGACCTGCTCGATCAGTCCGAAGCCATCCTGGGCGGCAATCTTGATGAAGTAAAACCCATTGTTCGCGACGATTCCCCTGTCACCTTCGATGTGCTCTGGTCCTGCACCACCTGCCGGGCCTGCGAAGATATCTGCCCGGTGAATATCGAACACCTCGATTTCATCATCGAGGCGCGCAAACATCAGGTGCTCATGGAGGCCAGTTTCCCCCCGGAGGTCCAGGAGACCTTCACCAACCTGGAGAATCAGGCCAATCCCTGGGGATTCGGCGCCGACAGCCGGGCCGACTGGTGCAAGGGCATGGACGTCCCCCTGATGGGCGACCACCCCGAGGCCGAGTTGCTGTGGTTTGTGGGCTGCGCCGGTTCTTTCGACGACCGCGGCAAGAAGATCTCCCAGGCCATGGCGCGGGTGCTGCAGCGCGCCGGTGTCAATTTTGCCATCCTGGGACCCGAGGAGGCCTGTAACGGCGACATGGCCCGCCGGGCCGGCAACGAATACCTGGCCCAGATGCTGATCCAGCAGAACGTGGAGGTCCTGAACCAGTACAAGCCCAGGCGGATCCTGACCGGCTGCCCGCATTGTTTCAACATCATCAAAAACGAATACCCCCAGTTCGGCGCCGGCTATCCGGTGGTCAGCCATGCCGAACTGCTTTTGGACCTGCACAAGCAGGGACGCCTGAAACCCAATGGCGGCAGCCTGGGCACCCTCACCTTCCATGATTCATGCTACCTGGGGCGATGGAACGGCATCCTCCAGCCACCCCGCGATCTGCTGCGCTCCATGAACAACGGCCAGCTGACCGAGATGCAGCGTATCCGGGATAAGGGATTCTGCTGCGGCGCCGGCGGCGGTCGCATGTTCATGGAAGAGACGCTGGGACGGCGCATCAATGTGGACCGTGCCGAAGAGGTGATGCGTAGCGGCGCGGCCACCGTGGCCGCCGCATGCCCGTTCTGCGCCACCATGCTTTCCGACGGCCTGATGGACAAGGAATCGACCATTGTGGTCAAGGACATTGCCGAATTGGTCGACGAGGCCACGGCGTAGGTATTGTATTTGATCTCTGAAATGAATGGGAGGGCGTCATGCCTGTAGAAGCCAATATCGTGAGTATCCTGCAAAAGAACAAAATCACCTACGAGGTGGTCCAGCATGAACCGGTCTTCACCAATCCGGCCATGGCCGAAGCCCTGGGCGTCAGCGAAGCCGAGACGGTCAAATCCCTGGTTCTGTTGACCAAGGAGAAGCAAATGGTGGTGTTGGTGCTGCCCGGGGATAAAAAGGTGGACTGGAAAAAAGCGGCGGCCGGCATCGGGACCAAAAAGGTCTCTTTTGCCAAGCCCGAAGCCGTGCTGGACAAGGTCGGTTGCGAGGTCGGCTGCGTTCCCCCCTTCGGTCAACTGACGGAACTGCCCATTTTCATGGACACGGAACTGACCCGCAAAGACATGGTCTACTTCAACCCCGGCCGGCATGACAAGAGCTTTAAAATCAAGGCCTGGGACCTCAAGAAAGTCAGCCAGCCCAAGCTGATCTGACATACCAAGGAGACAACCATGCAAGATCAAGCCCGATCCGCTTTGACAAAAGCCTATCAGCTGGAAGAGGTATATGATTTCAGCGGCGCCAAAGCAATCTACCAGGAGATTCTCGAGCATACCGACGACGAATCGATACTGGAAAAAGCCCGGTGGCGAATGGAAGACATGGATGATCTCATCGCCGAAAAAGAGATCTACCGGCGCATCGATGAAAACGCCAAACGGGTGATGACCGAGATCGGCATGAACATCGCCGAAAATCAGACGCTCATGGATATTCTCATGGAGGCCGACGCCATTGATTTCGACAATGAAACGGCCATCTTCATCCCGCTCAAATCGGACTACATCGATCACTGTCTGGCGCAATTGCCCCGCAAAATGCCGGCAGACCCGGGCATGAACACCTTCGGTACCGGGGCAACGCCGCCGTTTCTGAAGCGCGCCACGGACGACGAACTGCGGGCGGCCAGCCGGAAGGAGTACGAAGAAATCGTCCAGGTCGTCGGTGAACGACAGGACGTGGTCGGTATTTTCAGCCTGCCGGTGGCCCCTGATAAAAGTATTTCACTTTTCGAAGTCGCCCAGCTCATGGAGAAGCACTTTCACGGGCTCAAGATGATCGCCACCAACCGCATGTCCGATGACGAAGTGCTTTTTCTCAAGGGCAAGGACCACTGGGTGGACGGAACGAGCCTGATTACAACCCTGGCCCCCATGAAGACCATGGTGGATCCCTTCTTGCGCAGCGCCCGCAGCGGAAACAACCTGCTGCTGCTCGATCTCACCATCGCGGGCATGTCCGGCGCCGGCAGCCCGGAATCGCTGCTGACCCAGATCCACGCCCAGGTGCTGTTCATGATGGTCGTGGCCCAGACGGTCAATCCCGGCGTTTTTTGCATGCACGGCGGTATTCCCGGCGTTACCGAGTCGGGCGGCGATCTCTCCTACAGCTCGCCCCACCAGCCACTGATCAATGCAGCCATGGCAAGGGTCAACACCTGGATTACCGGTTTGCCGTCGGCCCAGTCCGGGGGCAGCACCAGCTTGACCGACGTGTCCCTCCAGGCCGTAACCGAGTCGGAATTGAGCCGCAATTCGCTGCGCAAATACGGCGTGCATGTGATTCGTCACGCCATGGGCGCCCTGGGAAGCCTGAACTTTTTCAGCCTGGAAAAATTCATGGACGATTGTGAAAGAGAACGCCGTTCCAAGCAAATTTTTGGGTCCATCCCCAAGGATCGCGGTGTCATTCCCCTGTATTTTCCGGCCGACGACGAAGCGTTGGCCGGTATCCGGCAAATCGCCGAAAAAGGCAACCCCAAGAGCGCCGACCATACGCTGAAGAACGTGGACGCCTTCCGGCTGTGGGAATCCGCGATCAACCAAGCGGCCGGCAAGAAACTCTACTATCCCCAAATCAGCGACACGGTCATCGAAGCGATCGGTAAGGGAGAGATGATTCCCTGATTGCGCTTCCCAAAACCCGCGGCATTTTTCAAGAGGAAAAGGAATGAGTAAAGATACGAAACGAACGACGCTTCACGCCTGGCATGCCGGTCATGACGCCAAAATGGCCGACTTCGGCGGATATGAAATGCCGCTGTGGTACTCCTCGGCCAAGAACGAGCATCTATCGGTACTGCAACATGCCGGATTGTTTGACACCAGCCACATGGCGGCGGTGCTGGTAGCCGGTCCCGGGGCTCGGCACCTGTTGCAGCGGTGTTTCACAACTAACCTGGATGCCTGTGTCGGCCGGTCCAAAAAGCCCCTGGTCCCCGGCCGCTGCGTATATGGCGCCTATCTCGATGAACAGGGACAGGTGATCGATGACAGTATCATCAATCAACTCGCGGAAAACAACTACATGGCGGTGGTCAACGCCGGCATGGGCGCCGTGGTGGCGAAGCATTTCGAGGATCAGGCTGCAGGCCGCGAGGTGACCGTCAGCGACCTGACCGACAACCTCGGCAAGATCGACGTCCAGGGACCGATGGCCGCAAAGATAATGAGCAAGGTTCTGGCGGCGCCCGAATCCGCTTACGAAAAGATGTTCTATTTTTCCTTCAAGGGCCATTTCGACCCGGCATCCCCCCTGGCCGGTGAGGTGCGGATGACAGACGGCACTCCCATTCTGCTTTCGCGCACCGGCTACACCGGCGAGCTTGGATTCGAGATTTTCGTCTCGGCGGACAAGGTAGTGAATACCTGGGAGACGATCTACCAGGCCGGGCAGGAGTTCGGACTCACGGCTTGCGGGTTGGCGGCCCGGGACTCCTTGCGGGGAGGGGCGGTGCTGCCGCTTTCTCATCAGGACATCGGCGCCTGGCCGTTTATCAATCACCCCTGGTCGTTCGCCCTGCCCTTCAATGCCGACCAGACCGCATTCACCAAGGACTTCATCGGTGACCGTGCACTGCTGGCCGCCGGCGCGCATGAATATACCTATGCATTTGTCGGCAAGGACCCGCGCAAGGTGACCACTGCCGATCCGGCGGTGGTGCTGGACGCTGAAGACAATGAAATCGGGATTGTGCTGACTTGCGTCTCCGACATGGGGATCGGCTATCACCAGGGACGGATCTTCAGCATCGCCAGCCCCGGCAAACCGCAGGAATTTACTCCCCGAGGTCTTTGCTGCGGCTTTGTCAAGGTGAAAACGCCGCTCCAATCCGGTACGGAGATCGTGCTCAAGGACAAACGGCGCAATCTCAAGGCGACCGTGGTTACGGATATCCGCCCGGATCGTACCGCCCGGCGGCCGATCCGGGAGATGCTCTGAGCAGCAGTCGAATATGCAAAAGACCTGCAGTTACATGCAACTTGAGCATTCCGGATAACCGCGTACTTTACTAACATCGAGGAGGAAACACCATGAGCAAAGCAATCGACGATCTCGTTTTACCGGATGACGTCCGATACACAGATGATCACGAATGGGCCCGACAAGAGGGAGAGAATATCAAAGTGGGCATCAGTGACTATGCCCAGGATCAATTGGGGGATATCGTTTTTGTGGAGTTGCCGGAAGTCGGCAGCAGCTATTCCGCCGGCGACGAGTTCGGGACCCTCGAATCGGTGAAAGCCGTTTCCGAACTCTATATGCCCATCGGTGGCGAAATCGTAGGCATCAACGAGGACCTGGCGGATGCCCCGGAACGGGTCAACAGCGAACCTTATGGCGGCGGCTGGATGATCGTTATCAAACCCGGCGATGAAGCCGAATTCAAGGCGCTCAAAGACAGGAGCGCCTATCTGGGGATGCTGAAAGGATCGGAAGGATGAGATATCTACCCCATACAAAAGAAGACATTGCCGCCATGCTGGGGAAGGTGGGGGTCGGCAGCATGGAGGCGCTTTTCGATTCGATTCCCGAATCATGCCGCCGCCAGGCGCCGCTGAACCTGCCGGACCCCATGAGCGAATGGGACCTGAACGAACATATGGACGGCCTGGCCGCCGATATGGCGGTTGCCCCGCAATACAAGGTCTTCCTCGGCGCAGGCAGCTACGATCATTTCATCCCCGAAGCCATCAAACATCTGCTCCTGCGTTCCGAGATCTACACCGCCTATACGCCGTACCAGCCGGAAATCAGTCAGGGGACCTTGCAGACCATTTTCGAATACCAGACGCTGATCACCCGGCTGTTGGGCATGGATGTGGCCAATGCCTCCATGTACGACGGCGCTTCGGCCCTGGCCGAGGCCATATTGATGGCCATCCGGATCACCCGCCGTAAGAAGGTGGCCGTTTCCCGCACCGTGCATCCACTGTTTCGCCGGGTCGTGGAAACCTACCTGGCACCCACCGGCTATGAGATCCTGGAGATCCCGTTTGCCTCTGACGGCAGAACCGATCTTTCGGCCTTGGGCGATTTATCCGATTTGGCCGCCGTGGCGGTACAGTCGCCCAACTTTTTCGGTTGCGTCGAAGATCTCCGTGCAAGCGCCGATGCGGTTCACGCCGACCCGAAGACACTTCTGGTGACCTGTTTCACCGAGCCCCTGGCCTACGGCATCCTGAAAAATCCGGGAAGCTGCGGCGCCGATATCGTCTGCGGGGAAGGCCAGAGCCTGGGGATTCCACGCGCCTTCGGCGGCCCCGGCCTGGGGGTCTTCGCCTCCAGGCGGAAGTATGTACGCAACATGCCCGGCCGGCTCATCGGCCAGACCGTGGACCAGGACGGAAACCGTGGCTTCGTTCTTACGCTGGCCACCCGGGAGCAGCATATCCGCAGGGAACGGGCAACGTCCAATATCTGTTCCAACCAGGGACTGTGCGCCACCATCGCCACCATGTACATGGCCATGCTGGGAGGGACCGGATTCCGCGAGCTGGCCGCGCTGAATCACGACAAGGCCGCCTACCTCAGGGCCGAGCTGCAGAAGGCCGGTTTGACCATCGCCTTTGACAGCCCCGTCTTCAATGAGTTCGTCGTCAAAATTCCGACCGGCATCGATACCGTTTATCAACGGATGCTGGAGAAGAAAATTGTCGCGGGGCTGCCGCTGGCCCCATACTATCCCGAACTCGCCGATCACTGCCTGATCTGTGTCACGGAAACCAGCCGCCGGGCGGATATGGACGTTCTGGTCAAGGAGGTTGCATCATGAAAGAACCCGTCGGTACCACCGGCTTGATATTCAATGAACCCCTGTTGTGGGAAAAAGGGGCCAAGGGGCGAACCGGTTTTTCCATGCCCCTGCGCGACGTCGATCGGTATCCGGTGGAAGATTCGGTCCAAGGGGAGGGACCCGACTTCCCCGACCTGAGCGAACTGGATGTCGTGCGCCACTTCACCCGTCTCTCCCAGTGGAACTTCGGCGTGGACAGCGGCATGTATCCTCTGGGATCGTGCACCATGAAGTATAACCCCAAAACCAATGAACGGCAGGCGGCGCTGCCCGGACTGGCCGGGGGCCATCCCCTTTTGCCGGAGGCGCTGTGCCAGGGCGCATTGAAATTGATGGCCGACCTGGAGGGTTTTCTGGCGGAGATTACCGGTCTTCCGGCGGTTACCCTGCAGCCCGCCGCCGGGTCCCATGGAGAACTGACCGGCATGATGGTGATCGACGCCTACCTGAAGAGCAAGGGAGAGCGCCGTACCAAAGTGCTGATTCCGGACACGGCCCACGGTACCAACCCGGCCAGTGCGGCCTTGTGCGGGTTCAACGCCATCCCCCTGAAATCCAATGAACGAGGGATTCTCTCTCCCGAAAATGTCGCCGCACTCATGGATGAGGATACGGCGGGAATCATGGTGACCAACCCGAATACCATCGGATTGTTCGAAGAAAATATCCAGCAGGTGGCCGACATTGTTCATGCCAAAGGCGGCCTGGTATACGGCGACGGCGCCAACATGAATGCCGTCATGGGCATCGTGGACATCCAGAAACTCGGTGTGGATGTGCTGCACCTGAACCTGCACAAGACCTTTTCCACGCCCCACGGCGGCGGCGGTCCCGGCAGCGGACCGATTTGCGTCACCGAGGCGCTGGCGCCGTTCCTGCCGGTCCCCCGGGTGATCGAAAAAGAGGGCCGCTATGCCCTGTCCGAAGAGTTCCCCCAATCGGTGGGTAAGATTCACGCCTTTTACGGAAACTTCGGTGTACTCGTGAAGGCTTACAGCTATATTCTCAGCCTGGGGGCCGGCCTGAAAAATGTAAGCCAGTATGCGGTGTTGAATGCCAATTACATCAAGGAAAGCCTCAAGGATGTCTACCACCTGGCCTATGACAGGCCCTGCATGCATGAATGCGTCTTCAGCGACAAGCACCAGGAAGCATACAAGGTGAGTACGCTGGATATCGCCAAACGGTTGATGGAGCACGGGTTTCATCCACCCACGATATACTTCCCGCTGGTGGTACACGGCGCCATCATGATCGAACCGACCGAAACGGAGTCGAAAGAGATGATCGATGCCTTTATCGATACGATGCGCACCATCGCCGAGGAGGTCAAAGCGGACCCCGGGCGCTTTCATGAAGCGCCACGGATGACCAAAGTCCGGCGCATGGATGAGACCGGGGCGGCCCGCAACCCCTGTCTGACCGGGTGAGGACGAAATCCCGATCCGCCATCGGCCCGAACCACCATTGCCGATGTTTCATGGAAATCGGAATCCTGACAAGGACCGACGGCCGCGGGAATTACTTTTGCCTTTGATGAACATAGGAGGAAAACCATGCCCAGGAAATATTTACTGACCGCTTTCTGCAAGGATCGGCCAGGCATCGTGGCGGATATCGCCCAGATCATCTATGAAAATGGCTGCAACCTGGAGGACTCGGCCATGGCCAACCTGGCCGGTGAGTTTGCCATGATTTTTCTGGTCTCCCCGTTGTCTGCCGGGGACGAAGCCGATCTGCAAGGCATCCTCTCCATGGAATGCCGCCGCCTGGAAAGGGAGAAAGGCATCACCGCCTTTATTCGACCGGTGACACGCGCCCAATCGGTCCCCGCGCTGGATATTTATTCCAAAGCCATCCACGTGGAAGGCTCGGACCACGCCGGGATTGTCTACAAGGTGAGTCGATTCCTGGCCGACCACCAAATCAACATCCGGTCCCTGAACTCGAAAGTGGTATCTTCTCCGGAAAGCGGGGCCGCTGTCTACGACATGGTGCTTATGGTCGACATCCCCGAAGAGATCCCGATGGATACCGTGGAAAAGGGATTAAACGATGTCGGGGATCAATTGCATGTGGACATCACCATCGAGTGAATTCTCTTACGAAAGTAATTCACCTGATCTTACGGACCAAAGATAGCGAAACAAAGTAAAAAGGATACCATGGGACGAAAAATTGCGATCATCGGCGCCGGCCCGGGCGGATATGTCGCCGCCGTTCGGGCGGCCCAGAACGGAGCCGAGGTCACCGTTGTCGAAAAAGCCGCCGTCGGCGGCACCTGCCTGAACCGGGGGTGCATTCCATCCAAGATCATGAAAGTCACCGCCGAAATGATGGAAACGCTGCATCGAGCCGAATCTTTCGGAATTCACGGGGCGACAGGGGTCTCCGCGGACATGCCGGCGCTGATGTCGCGCAAGGAAGAAATCGTGAATACCCAGGCAAAGGGGATCGAAAAACTGCTGTCCCACCACGACATCGAGCTGGTGATCGGTGACGGGTATATCCAGGACCAGGGCGTGCTGGCAGTGAACCAGGCCGGCGGACATGCGCGGACGGTCCCCTGGGAGCGATTGATTGTTTCCACCGGGACCGAACCGTTGTCGATTCCGGCCTTTCCCTTCGATGGCCGGCAGATTATTTCCAGCAACGAAGTGTTGCAGTTGACGGCCGTTCCTGAATCCATGGTGATCGTCGGGGGAGGTGTGATCGGGTGTGAATTTGCCTGTATCATGGCCGCCCTGGGCTCCCGGATCACGGTGGTGGAAGCCCTCGACCGGTTGCTTCCCCTGCCGGCGGTGGACGAGATGTGCTCCAAGACCCTGATGCGGGAGATGAAAAAACGCAAGATCAAGGTCCTGGTCAACCACACGGTGGAAGCCGTGGAAACGGCCGATGACCTGGCGACGGTAACCCTCGGGCCATCTCCGTTTGCCGCGAAGCAGGAAGATCGCGACCAAAAACCCACGACGGTTGTCGCGGAAAAGGTTCTCGTCTGCATCGGGCGGACACCGAACACATCCGGTCTGGGACTGGACAATATCGGCGTCGCGGTGGACGACCGGGGCTGGATCGTTGCCGATGACCACATGCGCACCAGTAACCCCGACGTTTTTGCCATCGGCGATGTCCTCGGCCCGGACAAAGTCATGCTGGCCCATGTCGCTTCCACGGAAGGGTTGGTCGCAGCAGACAATGCCACCGGCGGCGACCGCCGCATGGACTACCGCTGCATCCCCAGCGCCATCTTCACCATGCCCGAAGTGGGAACCGCCGGGCTTACCGAATCCCAGGCAAGGCAGCAAGGCATCGATACGCGGACGGACAGCGTGCTATTCCGTTCGCTGGGAAAGGCCCAGGCGATGGGGGATCTGGCCGGCGAAGCCAAGATCGTTTCAGACGCGCAAACGGGAGAAGTCCTGGGCGTACACCTGATCGGGCCCCACGCCACGGATCTGGTCGCCGAAGGTACCCTCGCCATCCAGGCCGGATTGACAACCCATGACCTGTCGAAAACCATTCATGCCCATCCGACATTGGCCGAAGCCATGCTCGAAGTCTCGCTGAAGGCCACGGATCGGGCGTTGCATGGATAGGAATTCATATTCGCCGGACAGAGGACTTTGCAGGAGACATTGGTATATCTAAAGGAGATGAAAAATGATCGCTGAACCTGATCATCGTGATACCGCCACCGGCGGTTGCCTTTGTGGAGCGGTTCGCTACGAATTAAATGGCGATCTGCGGGATATCGTGAACTGCCATTGTTCCAAATGCAGACGATTTCACGGCAATTTCGGGGCTTACACCAGCATGAAACTGGAGAATTTGACCTTGGTCGAGCAGCGAGGTCTCAAGTGGTTCCAATCTGAAACCGACGAAACTCCCGATGTTCGTCGGGGATTCTGTGTCGAATGTGGTTCTTCCCTTTTCTGGCATCCTGGAGGGCAAGAGAAAATTGCAGTCGCCGCAGGCTCCCTGGACGACCCGACCAGGCTTCATACCATCGGCCATATCTGGACAAGCCAGAAAAGCGATTATTATGTGATAAACGATGATCTGCCCCGGTTCGAGAAGGGGTGGGCAGAGATGACCGGGAGCAAAGAAGAATGATTCATCGATGATAGAGAACAACTATTTTGCCAGGGGAAACGGTGGGGAAAAAATCTATGTGATTGCCTGTGCCGTGCTTGCCGTCGATCTGAAATTCCAAGCCCGCAAGATGGGTATGGACCTGAAGTATAGATTTCTTGAAGCCGGGCTTCACAACAATCCGAAGGTGTTGCAGGAAAAGCTGCAGAAGGCCATCGACGATATCTCCGCCAAAAAAGATGCCTGCCGGATCGTTATCGGATATGGTGTCTGCGGCAGAGGCACCATCGGCGTCCGGTCCAGGCGCACTCCCCTGGTGATCCCGAAGGTCCATGATTGCATCGCCCTGTTCCTGGGCGGGGATAGGGCCTACCAGGAGCAATTTAAAACCTTTCCCGGGACCTACTACCTCTCTGCCGGCTGGTGCGAGGAACATAGCGAGCCCATGTCCCAGCGGATGCGGCAGACCTGGTTCGGATCTGAAAAAATTGATTTCAATGACCTGGTCGAATCCCATGGCCGAAAAACCGCCGATAGCACATTCGCCTTCTTGAATTCCTGGCAGAAGAACTACCAGCGGGCCGCCTTTATCGATACCAGGGCCAAATCATCGCCGAGATACGAAACCAGAGCAAGAGAAATGGCCCATGCCTATGGTTGGGAGTATGCAACCATCCAGGGAAGCCATGAACTGATCAGCAAAATGATGACCCTGGAAAAGTCCACGGACGAAATCCTGGTGGTGCCGCCGGAACACGTGATCGTCTTTGACGCCATCCATTCCACCCTTGGCGCCAATCCGATATGGTCCGATACGGAGCGCGGTGGAAAAGACCATGACATCCTGGTCATCCGGGGCGAGGAAACAGAAACCCGCCCCTGTATCAAAACCGGCCTCGGGATCGATGCCGGGGGCACCTTTACCGATACGGTGATTTACAACCTGGAAGACGACACCACCCTTTGCAAGGCCAAATCCCTGACGACCAAATGGGACTTTGCCATCGGCATCGGCAACGCCCTGAAAAAGCTGGACCCGGATCTGCTCGCATCGGTTGAACTGGTCGCCCTTTCCACCACCCTGGCCACCAACGCCATCGTGGAGAACGACGGCCAGACCGTGGGGATGCTGCTCATGCTTCCCGCCGGCATGCGGGAGGATATCGCCTTTGAACCAAAGGCCATCATCCAAGGGGAACTGGATATTTCCGGAAATGAACGGGTCGCGGTGGATCGAGAACAGGTCCTGGCCTTCGCCGGGAAAATGATAAAACACCACGGCGTCACGGCCTTCGCCGTGTCAGGGTATGCCGGATCCATCAACCCGGTCCATGAATTGGCCGTCAAAGAGATCCTCCGGGAGGAAACCGGTCTCTTTGTCAGTTGCGGCCATGAGCTTTCGGACAGACTGAATTTTCAGACCCGGGCCATTACGGCGATGCTGAACGCAAGGATCATCCCCCGACTGGCCGACCTGCTCCTGGATCTGGAAAAGGTCATGGACGAACGGTCCATCCAGGCGCCGATGGTGGTGGTCAAGGGAGACGGCACGCTGATGAGCGTTGAAATGGCCAAGGAGCGGCCCGTGGAGACCATCCTGTCGGGTCCGGCGGCCAGCGTCGCCGGCGCCCGTCACCTTACCGGCATTGAAAACGCCATCATCGTAGACATGGGGGGCACCACCACCGATACGGCGGCGCTGGTGGACCATCAGGTCCGCATCAATGAGAGCGGCTCCAACGTGGGCGGCCACAGGACCCACGTCAAGGCCCTGGACATCCGTACCACAGGCCTTGGGGGGGACAGTCGGATCTGCTTCGAAAAGGGGGAATTCCTCATCGGACCAAGGCGGGTGGCGCCGGTCGCGTGGCTGAACAAGACCCATCCGGAAGCGGCCCGGACCATTGCGGCCATGGGCCGTGACCTGAATCGCTATTCCACCTCCACCAGGAAGATGCAGGTCCTCCTGTACACCGGCACGAAAAGAGATCTTGCCCTGACCCCGCAGGAAAAAAAGGTCCTCACCGCACTTGCAACACGCCCCATGTCCATCGGGGAACTGGCCGCCTGCACGCAGGCTCCCTCCGAACGCAGCCTGCCCCTGCTGCGGCTGGAAGAAAAAGGCATGATCCAACGTTGCGGCTTCACTCCCACGGACCTGCTTCACATCACGGGACAATTTGACAAATGGGATGCGGACATCGCCAGGGTCTACGCCGGCATGCTGGCCTATTTGTCGGGCAGGGAGCTGGAAGAGATGGTGGCCCATCTGCTGGAAAAGACCAGCCGGCTATTGACCCTTGAACTCCTCAAACGCCAACTGGATGACGAGGTGGATCCCGATTCCATGGATACGTGTCCGGTATGCAACACGCTGGTGGACAACCTGATGACCGGAGGCACGTCCGGCTATCAGGTGCGGGTGAAATTGAAAAGTCCGGTGATCGGCATCGGCGCCCCTATTGGGCACTTCCTGCACGATGCGGTAAAACCCCTGGAGACCGAAGCCGTCCTGCCGAAAGATGCGGATGTAGCCAATGCCATCGGCGCCATCACTTCCGAGGTGGTGGTCAAAAAACAGGTGCGGCTGATTCCGGGCGAGGATGGATTCGTTATAGAAGGGATCAAGGACAACCGGAAATTCATCGATTTTGATCAGGCCGATGAATATGCCAAGGCCGAACTGACCCGAATGATCCGGGAATCGGCCCGCAAGGCCGGTACTTCATGCAATACCGTCACCCTGGAAATCGAGGACCGGATGCCCCGGGCCTCATCGGGCTATCCCATTTTCCTCGGCAGGGTCATCAAAGGCAGTTTGTCCGGCCAACCGGATATGCTGGTCAGGAATCCGTCCTGAGCCGTATTTGCAATCCCAGCGTAAGTACGATAAACATCTCCGCTCGTGTAGAGGTAATTCTTCCCGGCTGTCCCCATCGGGGCATTCCCGTGGAATTGCCTGGAAGCTATTTCAAAATCGCCTTTTGAGATAGCTTCTATTTTTTCCTCGATGGATCGGAAGATCCAATCCGGGCTCTCCACGAAAGGCAGGGACCGATACCGAAACCAACGAAAAAGGATGAACATGACAGCCGAAGTGAACCGCACAAACGTCCAGGAGTATTATGGGAAGATTCTGAAAACCAAGGCGGACCTGAAGACCAGCGCGTGCTGCTCCACGGAGTCCATGCCGGAACATGTCAAAGCCATATTGGGCCGGATCGACGGCGAGATTCTGGAAAAGTTTTATGGATGCGGGTCGCCGATCCCCCCTGCCCTGGATGGCTGCACGGTGCTGGACCTGGGCTGCGGAACGGGTCGCGACGTCTATATCCTTTCAAAGCTGGTGGGACCGTGGGGCAGGGTCATCGGCGTCGACATGACCGAGGAGCAGCTCGAGGTGGCCCTGCGGCACCGGGACTCCATGGCGGACAGGTTCGGCTACGAAGCGTCCAATGTGGAGTTCAAGAAGGGCTACATCGAGGAACTGGACACCCTGGGCATCGCCGATGAGTCGGTGGACGTGGTGGTTTCCAATTGCGTGGTGAACCTGTCCTTCGACAAAGGCCGGCTGCTCCGGGAGATTTTCCGGGTGCTCAAGCCCGGCGGGGAGCTCTGTTTTTCGGATGTATTCACCTCCCGGCGCGTCCCGGCGGAGCTGAAGGACGATCCCGTGCTGATCGGCGAATGCATCGCGGGCGCGTTCTACACGGAAGATTTCCGGCGCGCCATGGCAGTGGCGGGCTGTCCGGATGTCCGCATTGTCTCCTCGCGGGAGATCAGGATCCACGATCCGGAAGTCAAGCGCAAGATCGGCATGACCCGGCTCTACTCCCGGACGGTGCGCGCCTTCAAGCTGGCCTCGCTGGAAGACCGCTGTGAAGACTTCGGCCAGCATGCCACCTACCTTGGAACCATACCGGAAGAGCCGCATTATTTCCGCCTGGATGACCACCATTGCCTGGAAACGGGGCGCCCCATGCTGGTCTGCGGCAACACGGCCGCCATGCTCGCGGAGACCCGGCTGGCGAAGCATTTCAGGGTCGTGGGAGACCACTCCATCCATTTCGGCCTGTTCGATTGTTCTCCGGCGGATTCATCCGATGGCGATTGCGCAGATGGGGGTTGCTGCTGACCATTTAGATCGGTGTCCGGCAGAGTGATCTTCTTCAACATCCCGTGACCATGACAGGAGCTGGTGGAATATTCAGGGGAGGGTTCGATGCGGGTAAATGTCCGGCCGGCCTTATCCCTGATGGAAACATGGCAGGGGATTAGTTCATCCGGGGTACACTTCGGTTCCGTACAGCGCAGTTCGGTGGGTACGGCCCCCAGATCCTTACAGCACCTGGGCGAGCTTTTCATTAGAAACAGCCACGCAGCCAGCAACTCTTCCGATTCGGTGATGAATATTTCGTGCGGGTTCTGATTCAGTGCGGTGATCGCATCCTGTGTCTAATACCAATCTTCGATCGTCAGGCCTTCAACTCGCTTGAACTCTTTTGTGTTATGTGTAACCAGAATACTGTGTTGGGTCATTGCCGTTGCGGCAATCAAAACATCATAGGGTCCTATCGGTCGCCCCTGGATTTCCAATTTTGAACGAATGAGTGCGGCGGATTGAGCCTCTGCATAGTCGAAAGGAACTATATTGACTAGTGATATCAGTTCCGCGAGCTGCGCTTTTCGCTTCCGCGGGAATTTTGATTTTGCGATACCGACTTCCAATTCGATTATTACAACCGTTGGGATTGCGATTTCATTGGGCGGAGTTGCCAGAAAACGATTCGATACATCACCGACTCCCTTGAAAAAATAGATCATGGTGTTGGTGTCTAACATATATTTCATATCGATTCCCTTTTCACATCACGGCCCATATTCTTCCTGAGTTCCTCTGCAGTTGGCAGATCTTTCCAGGTCCCCGCCAATTTGACAACGTTTTCGGGCCAGGTATTGGATGTTTTGTCCCTGATCAGATTCGCAATCCATTTGCTTTTGGAAATGCCGCTTTTTTTCACCATTTTGCTCATTTTATCCTCGGTTTCCGCATCAAGATATATTGTGATCTGCCCCATCCGGTCCACCTCCTTCGATTCAATAACACATATACGTTAACATATATGTGTATTATGTCAATCCGATTTGGTGAATGTCGAATATGATATCCGCCATCGATGGGCGTCTCCTGCAAGAATTCGTCGACTCGAACGATTGGGGCGACCGTAGCGACAAGAACGGCAAAAGCCCACGCATAGCTGGATCAAAAATTCCCACTTTTCATGATTCCAGAAGCTCCCGGGTAATTATTACCCGTCCAAATTGAAGTAAAAGCAGATCAAAAGGACAACGAATGAAATCGGGAGAACAATATTAATTATAATTACCCTTAGTTACAACAGATCGAGATCCGATGACGATAAGCTGGCATGCCTTATGCCTTGTAATCAAATCAAACCGCACAAGAGCATTTAGATGTGCATACACTTTAAGAACAGGAGTTCCTCGATGAAAACAATTAAGACCACCTTTATCATCATCGCTTTCGTTGCCACTGCCGGTATCGTCTCCACGGCATTTGTCCTCTGATAGACAACCATCAGAACACCAACGGAAAAATCGAAAAATGAAGTATAATACTGAAAGGACGTCCACCATGAGTCGATCCAAACCTTGGCTGAAATTGGGTATCGCGGCAGCCGTGCTCATCGCGGGATATTGGTTGTTCAACAACTGGAACTACGGTCCCTTGAACAGTTTCAGGGGTGAATGGGGCATGGGCCACGGCGGATTTGGCGGGCATATGATGGGGTACGGCCACGGCATGGGAATAGGCATGCTGCTTATCTGGGGACTTATCCTCTTTGCGATTGTGTCGCTGATCTACGATTCGTTTTCCAAAGGACAAGGCCCCCGACTTTCAACAGGCCGGACTGAGGACGCATTGCAGATTCTGAAAAGACGTTATGCCAGCGGCGATATCGATAAGACCGAATTTGACGACATGCGCCGCCATCTGAATATTTGATGGCGTAACAAACCGAGCCCGGATCTTTGAAAGGAGATATCTTATGCAGCGCCATGAAACCAGACAACCATTTATCGACCCGGTGTGCGGCATGACGGTGGATCCGGACACGGCGGCCGCTAAAATCTTCCATAAAGGCGTTCAGATCTACTTTTGCGCGGAAGGATGCAAGCAGGCATTTGAAGCAAATCCCGATAAATTCAAGGCAAAAAAGCGCAAAGGATTCTGGCAACGGTATCTTGACCGGTTGAACAAGGCCACCGGCGGCCAGGCACCAGCCTGTCACTGATCGCCCTATCGCCCAAGCGGAAAGTCAAACCCAGCTTGATTGCGAATGTCGGTTCAAGTCCGGAAGTCACGTGGTTCCGGAAATTCATTCGGGAGGTTTTCATGCGGATCAAGCGAGTATTCCACCGAGGTATGTCACGGGTAGCGGCCAGTTGTCCGGCGCTGTCGAAAAGGCTGGTTGCCGCCTTCAATCCCATTGAATCCACATCGATTCCATGGTGCCCGGTGGTGAAGCCCTTGGAGAAATCCAAGATCGCCCTGGTGACCACAGCGGGCGTCCACCACAAGGACCAACCCCCCTTCGATATGAAAGATTCCCTGGGGGACCCCACGTTTCGGATTATCGATGGCCAGACCATCGCCGATGATTATCGGATTACCCATGATTACTACGACCACCGTGATGGCGACCGGGACCTCAACGTCGTCTTCCCCGTCCAACGGCTCAAAGAAATGCATGCCGCCGGTCATATCGGCGGTATCTCGGAAATGCATTTTTCTTTCATGGGCCACATTGTCGGACGCCACGTGGATACGCTGAAAAACCGGACTGCGCCACAAATCGCGAAGATTCTTAAACAAATGAATGTGGATGCGGTCGTGCTGACACCGGCCTGAGGCATTTGCCATCAATCCGTGGGATTGATTCAACGCATCATCGAAGCCGCGGGGATTCCTACGGTGAGCATCTCCGTCAACCGCCCTTACACCGAAAAAGTCAAGCCGCCGCGATCGATTTTTTTGCGCTGGCCATTCGGTCACCCCGTGGGCGAGCCCGGCCACATCGCACAGCAAACCGCCGTGCTCTTCAAAGCGCTGGAAGCCCTTTACACGTTGGATACCCCCGGACAAATCTTCGATGTGGGCTGGCGTTGGCGCCGCGAGGCATATGCGCAGCCGCCGACGTCCCCATGTGCGCCGGCAGATGCGTCGCAAGCCGGCGATGATGATTTGCGCCACCCATCGACATGGAGTTCCTGACCGGCGCTGTGCGGTGGCGAATGCCCTCAGATAGAGAAATTCTCTCAGAAGTAACCAGGTAAACCGGAAAGAACTTTAAACATCTTTTCGATGTCCAACCTTGATAACCCAATTAGGGACCAAATATTAAAAGTAAAAGATCAATTCCGGCAGAAATCATGCGCTTAGATAATGAGGCATAGTCACCCTTGGTGAAATATACGCCTGAAACGTTGTCAGAATTTTGATTCATCTAACTTTTAGATCCTATCTATATCTATTGATACCCAACGCTCAGAATAGCCGGCTGAAAAAACTGCAAAGCGAAGCGTCGCAGCGGCAGTTTTTCCCAGTCTGAGTTAATGCTGTTGTTCGCGAATCCCATCCTACTTCAGTACGGCAATCCAGGCTGCAACTGCACTTCCAATTGATGCGATGGCAGACAATAGCGCCAGCAACCACAACCGGGATTCTCGGATACTACGCTCAGCCTCAAGTACGCGTCGTTGCAGTTCAACATCATCGGCGGACGGCGGCGACCGCTTGAACTCTAAGTGATTGCATCGCCTTTGATGTCAACGCCAGATTCTTGAGTCCTTCGTTCCAGTTCATCGCTTGCAGCAGCTTGTTCATATCGGTATTTTTTACTCCATGGCTTTGTGTCGGGCTAAAGCTCCATGGTGGCGTCGGTCATCTGGCTCTGGCCCAGTTCTGTTAGAAACACTTCGTCCATCGTGAGCTTTCCGCATTTGGGACAGAGGATGTCATTTTCAAACTTCGGCCGAATACTGATTTTGTCTATCTTGATCTTTCCCACATCGCAATCGAATTCCGTCCGGCACTTTTTGCATTCAAAGTTAATTATCGTCATCTTGTTGTTTCCTCTTTTTTTCTGTCCGCGTTCGTAAAATTCAGCGAACGCGACAGCATAGCTGCCGCTTCCCACGGAGCCCACGCGGAAATGTCATAGCCCTTCGCGTCCGCTGAAATGCCTGGTTCGCCGCAGGCGACTTCATAATTTCCTATCCCAATGGATATCTGGCTTTTCTCCTTTTCTCCAGCATATATAAAGTAGCAAACCTGACAGTATGAACACATAAATTACAAAAGGAACGATTAGAAAGGGGGACTTCTTAATGAAAAGACCTCCTATAATCATTAGAGCGATATACGCCAAAAGCACAGCCCATCCTTGCCAAGTAACAGGAAATCCCCAACCAACCCCATATTTCATTGCAGGGAACCAGAATTTTTTATCATTCTTTTCCATCTTGCTATCCTGAAGCGGGTGAACAACGCTTTTCAGCGGGCGCATGCGGTTTACGCTCCGTTGCAAAAGCATGGTGTTAGGTATTCTCCTTTCTGAGAGCATTCAGCAGTTTCCGATAACCTTCGGTTTCAAATAGATTTACCCAATGCCACTTATTGATCCGCACAGGGACTTCACAATTTTCAAGCCTTGCAGGAATAATATATATTGTTCCTTCCGGACGCTCATCGGCAGCATCAAGAGCAATGGCTATCTCTTTTTGTACGAAACCGGTTTTTGATATGGAAGATTTAGACAGGCATACTATTACAACATCTGAATGACGAACTTCATTCTCAATTTCTATCCGCCATTCAGTACCTGGAACAAGATTTTCTTCGTCAAGCCACGGATTAAATCCATCTTTACGAAGTTTCCAATATAGTTCACGGACTGCGTTTTTATCACTTGATGAATGACAAAGGAATATTCTCATATTATTTGAATATCTATTAATAACGTAATCCTTCTTTTTTTTTAAATCATTATATATATCTTCATTAAGAATATGAAGTCTTAATGTGGAGTTATTTTCAGGTCCATTTAAAAAGCCATTAGCAATAGCGTCAGCACTGACCAACTCTTCAAGTCCACCAGCCCCACTTCCAAGTAAAGGGGCAGATATCAATTTTATTTCGGGCATTACCGCTGCATATTCCGCAATACTTTTACCTATTTGCTGAATTGCTGTTGGCGTACTATTAGGCTTAGCAACCGAGGTTGCCCAACACGCATATGAAGCAATTTTATTATTGTTGTTCTCTAAAATTAAGAATTCTGTGGCTCCAAGCCCCTTATACCCACTTGGTCCTGGAATATTAAATTCATGAATACGTGATCTTACCCAACTGGTAATCGATCCATTTCTGGAACATGGAAGAACTATTAAATCGGTTTTCAATTCAAACAGTTCTCCAAGAAAATATTCAATCTGGGCAGACATATTTATCTATTATTTTCCTCTATAAATCTGATAGTATAGTAAAAAACCTAACGCTGGGCCTTACCGGCGCGCGGCGGGCTATCGCGCGTCCGTGTACAGGCCCTGGTTAAGTATTATTCCAACAATAATAAAAGAGCGATAATCATTGCTGAAGAAACGATGAGCGCAAATATTTGTCTTGGTGTTATATGCATTGCTAAAAGGCGCTCACCCTCTTGCGGTTCAACAATACTGACATTTGGTTTATAAAATGATCTAAGCATCGCATAAAATGTAAATGCGAAAAAGAATATGCATACCAACAACCCCACCCAAAAAGGAAATAGCCTATTTGATAGAAGCGCAGGCGCAAAAAAAATCGGAAGCAAGATATGTAAAATAGAGCGAAAATTTTCATTTTTCAGATATCTTCCACAATCACTGCATTGATAGATATTTTTCCACATATATTTCGATCGTTTAAACTCTTTATGACAAACAGGACATTCCATCGTAATACTTAACAATATTAGGGCGCGACTCGCTTTTTAGGGTTTTTGACCAAATTTGACTATTAAATTACAAAATTGTATTTTCCACATTAGATGTTTACCATCTCTTATAAATTATTTAACTATCTATAATCACACATTTTATACATAGTTTGCCCTTTCGGCACCATTTTTTTGGGAAGTTTTCTGGCTCGTTTATACCGGCATTTCCGGTGTTAGGGAGCATGCTCCCTAAAAAGGGAATTTATTTAATTACCATGGAATGGTTCTATACACTATTTTATCGAAAAGTTCATTCTGGATATGCTGTATACGATTCGTTTGTGATTTAACAGTTTGTAATCCTTATTATTTTTTGTCTGGAGGGCTTGTCGGGCTTTTCAGGTCGGTTGGGGGATGCGGTCTTGCGGGTTGTGGAGTAGACTGGTGCCTTCCACGGCCGCAGGCCGATGTATGTTTCTCTGTTTCCGCCTGGTTTCCCGGTGGTGCCACATTTTTTCAGCCATGGTCGCGGTTGTTCCCCAGTCCCTCACAGAACCGGTCACGCGGCTTTCCCATGCATCCGGCTCTTATGTAAGGCCCTTTGTACTGTGGTGTTTGAATGGCCGACAGTCAATTCGTTTGCGGGTGTGGCGTTTGTAACGTATCCGGTCGGCTGTCATCATTATCAAGGGATGATCGGGAAGATAACCTATCGCGGCTACGGCAGTAAAATTCGGCCGAAGTTTATTTCGGAACATGCTTCTCGCCGACCCGGTTATTGGTGTTCCTGATCGGTGGAAGGGTTGGGCGCTTCCGGCCTGGCGGCGTCCATAACGGTACGAAAACCGACGTCGCTGAACCCTTCCCATGGATAGCGCAACACAGGCGTTCGGGTTTCATCGCCATCCGTCCAAGCCATTACCCGGCTGGCGGCATTACCGGCGGTATTCATGTTCAACCATTCTTTGGTCACCGGACGATCTCCGGCAGGCGCTTCGTGGGCGTCGTTACTGAATTCTTTCATCATTTCCAGGTGAGCATCATATCCCCCGTCGGTGGGATTTACGGCCGATTCAGACTGGGCCTTGCGCGTATCGGCAAGCTGTACCTGCAATTGTTTCCATTCATCCAATGTGGGCAACCGCTTGCCATAGTAGCGGGCATACGCCCGGGCGCCTAGCCAGGTGACGCGTACCACCGGTTTGGCTGCCCATTGGGCATTGCGCAGCCTGAAACGTCCGTTCTGGTAGATAATCTGATCCTCGGGCGCGGAACCGTCTCCGATGTAAATCCATATCATGTCTTTGCGTTTAACGAGGTCCTGCTCGACGGTCAGATCGTCGGCCACCTCGTTGAGGAATTCGACATAGTGGTGAAATGTCACCAATGAAGGATCCGAATAGAACTTTTCATCCCCACGATCTGCCTGGATCAGGGTCATGGTACGGCCGTCCGGGGACACAAGGGAAGGCAAGAGCACTGCCGGCCCGGTGTCCACCTTCGACCGTTGCCCGGGTTCGGTGGCAGGAGATACGAATACTTCGGTTTTTTCACCGGGGCCGCCTGCCAGGTGGTAGAGCGCCATGCCGCCGACAAGGAGCACGCTCAAAAGGATACCCGCCCATACCCAGCGGTTATTCGACAACATTCTGGCCGGGATCTCTTCCCGGGCCGTCCCTTCGGCTTGGGCATCCAATATGTGCTGGATATCCGCGCGCAACTCGGCCACGCTTTGATAACGCTGTTGGTGATTCTCTTCGGTGGCCCTCCTGATGACCGCATCCAGGGCGCTGAGTAGTGGTGTCTGGGGGTCGATCAAGGCTGCAGATTTGAACGGCAATTGTTTCGGGTCCATTTTGCCCGCGACGCCTTCGAACAGGATCTTGCCCAGGGCGTAGATGTCGGCGGCAAATCCAGCCCTGCGAAAATCGGCGAATTGTTCCGGCGCCATGTAGGGCCAGGTGCCCTTGACGTCCCATGAATTGGATACGGCGCGCATCTTTATGGAGCGCGCCAGGCCGAAATCGGCGATTTTAGGTATATCGCCGTCCATCAGCACATTTTCAGGTTTCAGGTCGCGATGCACGATGTCATGGGCATGGATCGCCTCGACTCCATTCAGGACCGGGATGAAATGCCGGCGCAGCCAGTCGGCAAGCATCTGTTCTTCGTCTTCCAGACCTTCCTCGGACATGGTAAATCGCAATGTTTCGCCGGCAATGTATTCCATGGAGATGTACTCCACGGGGAGGGTATGTTCCCCTTGGCTGGATTGCAGGGAGCCATAGTCAAATATCTGCAGCACATTGGGGTGACGCACCTGTGCCATGGCCTGCACTTCCCGTTGAAACCGCCCGATGGCAGTGGCAGCCTCTTGCGGATTATCCTCCATGTCCTGGAGGTATTGATCGGAGATCATCTTTATGGCCACATCGCGCTTGAGGTTGAGCTGATGAGCGCGGTAGACCTCTCCCATGCCGCCTTTGCCGATGCACTCGATCAACACCCACTTGCCATCGATGATCGTGCCCGTGGACCAACCGCCCGTTTGGTTTGAATCCATATTGATCGATGCCTGCTTAAAAAGGTTCATCGAAGGTCTGCTCTCCGGTTCAATATCAGGGTACATTCATTATTCCACGCGTGCAAAAGTTCTTTCGCCGATACGCGCCACCATGACCACGAGAGCGGTCACGTTATCGCGCGTCCGGTTGGCCAAAGCGCTGTCAACCAGGTTGGCCGCAAGCGAGCCGGCATCGCCGTCGACTGCCATCAATTCGCAAATCCGCTCCTTCGGCAAACAATTGTGAAGACCGTCCGTACATAGCAAAAACCGGTCACCGGGCTTCAGCCTGTCGACCCGGGCAAGTACATGTTCCAACGGTTCGGCGGTGCCCACGGCCTGGGTCAATAAATGGCGCAATGGGTGCTTATGGGCGGTAGTCGGATCGATTTCGCCTTCGGTGATCATCTCCTGAACAAAGGTATGGTCCTTTGTCAGGCAGCTGAGGTGGCCGCTGCGCCAGCGATAAATCCGGCTGTCGCCTACATGGCCGATGATGCTGTGACGATCGGTCAATACCAGACACGAAAGGGTCGTTCCCATGTCCTGCATATCTTCGGTCTTGCAAGCTTTGTATCGCAGCCCCCGATCAATTCTGTAAATTGAGTCGGTCAGCGCTCGACACAACTGCTCGGGGTTCGATTGGCGATTTGATTGCACAAGCCTCGCATATTCGCCTTTCAACGCATCACAGGCGAATCGGCTGGCGATGGTGCCCCCCTTGTGGCCGCCCATGCCGTCTGCCACGGCGATCAGGCGCGTCACCCGGTCCCGGGCGAATGCATCGGACGACACCCAGAACGTGTCTTCATTGGCGTGACGACCCAACCCGATATGGGTCTTGAAGCCGACATCGAAAGTCATACGGCGCCGGCAAGGTTCCAAGCCGTGTCTTTCGTTATCCGCCGCAACAGGCATGCTTTGCCATTTTCCGATCCTCCCCGGTACGGGATTTCCTTTAATCCCTGTCATCCTGCCCCCACCGGCGATAGACCTCAGCCCGCCGGCCATGGTATCGATGCTCCTGTTCCGATAGAAATGAGCATCATTTATGCCAGAAATCAGAATCCTATGACAACCAGTTGATATCAAATCCAATCGACCGGGCCGTCATCTTTTTTGCGCATGTATCGCAAGCGCCCGGCAAGCATACCGGGGAAATAATACTCAATCAGTATAGATT
Organism: Desulfobacteraceae bacterium; assembly: GCA_050288425.1. Taxonomy (GTDB): domain Bacteria; phylum Desulfobacterota; class Desulfobacteria; order Desulfobacterales; family Desulfosarcinaceae; genus JARRKU01. Next base: position 50,773 of record JBNKDU010000057.1, read on the forward strand.
AAATCCATTATCAGGGTAAAAAAGTTACAGCTTTAACCAGCCTCGCTACGGCAATTCGGCAATGTGTCTGATATTAAAGGACATCGTCTCTGGCACACCAATTGCTCAAAACCTATTATGAGTACGAAGAAGAACATTCTCTGGAAAAAAGGAGGCAAGACAATGATGTTCGGTGGAATCTTTTCATGGCTGATCATCGGGTTGGTTATCTGTTTTTTGTTTTCTCGAAAAGGCGGGATGATGGGATGCTGCGGCGGCCACAATCACGATTCGTCGGAACATGCCAACCACGCAACCCATTACGACAACCATTCACCGGGGCCGCATGAAGACATTATCGATTTGAAGAAGGAAGACTATCGTGTCACAACCAAAGCATAAATTGTGATTATCGTCCCCTTTGCCTATGGGACAATCACGGTGACGCATGGCATCGAGCAGGGGATTCTTGATTTTCCCCGATTTGATTGCGGGGCTATGCTTCGGTTATCCGCAGGCAGCCATGAAGAAACCGGCTTCGAATCCGATTCCCCAACAATAGACGGGTCGGATATCCGCTTTCAGCTTATTTTCACTTCCGATCTGTTTCTTTTACATCATTTTCTTCTACATCATTTCGATCGGCCGGTTTCCGCGCCAGATTTCTCAGAGGATCGACAAAGGCGGGATCGGCCCACTCCCGGGGGCCGATGGCTTTGTGCACGATGATGCCGTTCTTGTCGATGATGAATGTTTCCGGTACGCCCGTAGTGCCGTACAGATCGGCCACGCTGCCTTTCACATCGAGAAGAATGGGAAAAGTCAGTTTGAATTCTTTTGCGAACGGGGCCACTGCCTTGGCGCCCGATGCGTCTATGCTGACGGCGAGGATTTCGAAATCCTCGCCTTTCAACGTCTGGTACAACTTCTCCATGGAGGGCATCTCGGTCCGGCAGGGATTGCACCAGGAGGCCCATATATTGAGGAAAACCACGCGCCCCCTGTAATCGCTCAGGTGTACGACTTCTCCGCTCAGGTTTGGCAGGGTGAAATCGGGCGCCGGCCGACCGAGGGCGACCTGCGGTCTCCCCACGGGCCGGCCCGTCCGTTCCTGATGCAGCAACACGAAGATGCCTGCGGCAACGGCAATTACAGCCACGAGGATGATCAATTTATGTTTGTCTGTAAATGAAATCGCCCAACAAGCTCCTCGGAAGAATGTCCGGTACCTTATACGCCGTATTTTTTGTCGATGGCGGTCTGGATCTCAGCAACGCTTGCGCCTTGTTTGACCATTTGAGACGCCAACTGCGCCTCTCCCGTGCAGATCACTCATGTGGCGGCATGGTTATCGGTATAGCAGGTCAGCAGATTCAGGTGGTTGAAATTCTCCTTGCAACGGCAGTAGCAATAGAGTTGATCGAGTACTTCGGGGATTTCACGGGCGATGGTGTAGGCTTTGCGCACCGTGCCGGAAAAAAGGTCCGGTGACAGCGTGGGCCGGGTTTCCTGCAGCTGGTGTGCCGCAGCCGTGGAACCGGCCGGATTGGGTCCGGCGGAGCGGACGGGTTTGTTGTTGAAATAATAGATGCCCCCGGCGGCAAGCAGCACCGCCAACACCACCACTGCCGGCAGCGCCGGATTCGATTTCTTCTTCGACGGCGCCTGCGCCTGCTTCTTCGTTTGCCGGGTGTCCCGGCTTCTCTTCTTGGCCATCATGCCTCGCTTTCATAGGGCTTCGGTGTGGACAATGTTCTCGGCAGCCCATGTGCAATCAATTGATCCAAAATTCCCATCCACTGAAAATGGTGATGGTTTCCCGTTATTCAATAGCGACGGTGAGGGCCGAAATGCCATGACCCAGTCACCCGGTAATAATTATACGGTAGCGCATACTTATATCCGCATCAATGCAAATATTCGGGTAATATTTACCCGCGCCCCGATGCCGAAGGATGCCCGGACAAGGTGGATAGCGGCCTCCGATTGTTTTTTTCATTTGTATTCATACTGTTATGGTCAAGATAGTAATCATGGCATGAAAGATGCTCCTGTTCCATCTCAACCGGCCTGCCCTTCGATGCTTTCAAGACAAACCATCGAAGGACAGGCCGCCATCGCAATTCTGATTGAAAGGGAGGTACTGGATGAAATCAACATTGTCGACTCTGGCCGTGATAACTTCGTTCTTGATGATTACCGTCACAGGTGGTTGGGCCCATGGAGGCGGGATGGGCGGCGGCATGGGAAGCGGCATGATGGGTCAGGGCGGACAGCATATGATGGATTCGATCTTCAATGGGCAGATGGGGTCGGGCCGTTGGTTTTCCAATGGGAACCGGGAAGATGGCCAAAGCGGATCCAGCAGACGGATAGAGGGGGAATATGGGCAGGATTTGCGTCACCTCGACAATTTACGCAGTGAAATTCATGAAAATGAGCAGGCCTTGAGCGATGAAGCACAAAAGGAAACGCCGGACAAAACCCGCATGAAAAAACTGGGCCGTACGCTGGACGAACTGACGCGGCAATACGACGACGCCCAATCGGCGTTTAATGATAAATGGCATGGAGGGTATTGATAGCCGGAAGGAGGCGAATCATGGCCGAACAAATCGGAGTGGTACAGATCAGCGAAGGCAACGGCAGGGCGCGGGTGGTCACCGACCGCCGTGGGGGCTGCAGCGGTTGCGAGTCGGGTTCCGGCGCCTGCCGCAGCTGCCTGTCCAGTGCCAAGCTGGAGAGCAGCGTCAACAATCCCCTGGGCGCACGGGCCGGCGATATCGTAAAGATCAGCCTGCCCACCCGGACCCTGTATAAAGGGGCGGCCATATTGTACCTGGTGCCCATCCTCGGCTTGATCGCAGGGGCCTTTGTCGGGCTATGGATGGCGACAAACCTGGGCTGGAGCGACTCGCCCGTCACCGTGCTGGGGGGGATGATCGGACTGGGAGCCGGTCTGGGAGTCGTGGTCCGTATCGGGCGCGGCAGAAAAATGAGCCAGGCCCTGACACCGACCATCACGGCCATCATCGCCGGCGCCGAGAGCTCTCTGAAGCAGCAGGAAAAACCCTGCTGCGGTTAAGGTCTCGTGAAAAAAATGTGTAAATACATATGATTAGGTACCATTATTTTCTTTCCGCTTTTCTCAAAGATAGGGTTGACTTTACTTCGGGCCGATAATATCATACCGAAACAGTCGTAATTGACCGATAAGACGCTTATGAAACTTCGCCTGATCATATTTCTGTCTATCTTCGCCGCATTCGGATTCTATTCCCAGCAGGCCTATGCAGCGAGCTGTTCCGCGCACCGGAGCTGTATGCCCCCCATGGATGCAGGCCACACGGATGGTGCCGGCGGCCAGGGTTGCGACTGCTCTTCGGGAGGCGCTCAACTTTCCGGACGGACCTGCGGGACGATTCCCCTGGTTCAGCAAACCCGGCAATTGTTCTTGCGGCCCCTCTCCTATCAATTGGAGCCGGTCGATGCCGGATCCCACGCCTTCCGGCTCGAAAATATTACCATGACCGATCCCACGGGGCTTCCCCGGGGACCCGATAACGATCTACCCCCCCTTTCCTGCCCGATTTACCTGCAAACCCTCGCCCTGCTGTGTTGATCCGGCCCCCCTGCAAGGCATGACCCGCCGGGCGGAAATTGCATTCCTGCATAGCGGTGTATACCAGTTACCCGGTTGCCCGCGTCGTTGCGTGTAAAGAATATCCACCATCCGCTTTCCGGAAATGCCGAGCAGATATCATATCATTTCGATTTTAAACAGTTTTTTCAAAATTAGCTACCATCGCAATGCCTGGCACGCACTTTGCCATATGACATTGCAACCTTAGAAATCAAAAAGGAGATTCTTCCATGAAACGCTTTGCCATTGCCTTCCTGACCATCGCCGTTGTTTTCACATTGATCGCTTTCGACCTGCCCCGGCATATGGGGCCCCGATCCGCCGCTGCCTGCGGCTGGGGAGACGGCGGCGGTCAAGGCTACGTACCCCAACGGCAGGATCAGAATTATGCGTACGCCGTGCGGCCGGCCCTGACCGAGGACCAGGCCCGGGAATTGATTACCCAGCATGTCACCAAACTCAATCCCGAGCTTACCGTCGGCCCCTTGAACGATGCCGGCGAGTTCTTCGAGGCCGAGATTCTATCGAAGGATAACGAGGTGGTCCAGATCATCGGCGTGGACAAGCGATCGGGACGGTTGGCGCTGCTCAATTGAGCCCTTTTTCCATGGCGCGGGGACGGGATGTATGGCGTCACTGCGGGTCTGAATTCTAAACAACATCCGATAGGAATCCATAATGGCAACAAATTATCAACGCCGGGACCGATACCTGCTCATCATGCTGCTGGCCATACTCATCGGCCTCCCGGCCGGCGTGTGGACTTACGAACGGACCATATGGGAGCAGCGCATTCCCGCGGACGCCAAGGTGATCACCCTCACCGGGCACACCGACATGGGGTGGATCGTCGGCGACGTCAAGGCGATTGACATCGCCGGTTTCGGCCCGACGGAAACGCCGCCGGTAAAACCGGTGATTCGCGTCCACAAGGGCGATCATGTCGTATTCAAGCTGAAGAGCAGCGATGTCATCCATGGGTTCAGCCTGAAGGATCTGGGCATCTTCGTCGATGACGGTATCTTTCCCGGCAAGGTTCGATTGGTTTCATTCGTGGCCGACAAGGAAGGCGTCTTCACCTTCTCCTGCAACGCCATCTGCGGCCCGAATCATGAAAAAATGCAGGGAACGCTTGTGGTGACGGCCTGATGGTGGCACAATACCTTCGCGCTCACCAACCCCAAGCCAGGGCACAAGCGACCATGAAAACAAGACAATTCAAATGGATGGCCGCCGGATGGGCGGTGACGATTCTTGCGGCCGTCGCCGGATGGATGATCCCCAACGTCCAGGCGAAAAGCCTGCTCGACCTTTCGATCTTCGGCGGCACCGTGCAAGGGCAGGTGGTCTCCCAATACGGCCCCGTGGAGAACGCCCGGGTTCGGGTGGCCGGAGAAGAGGGGTACGCCATCACCGATCGGGAGGGCCGTTTCACCCTCCAATCCTCCCACCTGCCCGGAAACCGGATCATCATCGCGGCCGGCAAGGAGGGATGGTTCAACAACGGATCGATCGTGGCCCACGGCGGGCAGATGCCCCCAATCTTTCTCAACCCGGTTCCCCGGGGGGACCAGCCGGAATACCGCTTCATCTCTCCGGTGGTCTGTTCGCGCTGCCACGTCAAGGTCACCCAGTACTACGACCAATCCAAGATGGCCCACACCACTTCGAATCCCAAGGTCCTGCAGATGTACTACGGCACGGACGCCTTGCGGCGGACCGGCCGGGGACCGGGGTACAAACTGGACAACCCGGGCAGCGACGGCGATTGTATCGCCTGTCACGCCCCGTCCATCGCCGCATCCAATCCGTCCTCCAGGGATATGCAGGATGCCCTTTTTTCGGCGCGTTCGGAATGGGACGGCATCAGTTGCGATTACTGCCACAAGGTCCAGCGGGTCATCAAGGACGACAGCAAGCCCAGCGGGTTCAAGGCGGTCCAGAACCGCCAGAGCGCCCGCAGCGGCAATTCCATCCTCGTCTACGGACCGTATGACGATGTCACGGCACCGCCCATGGCGGCATCCTACAACCCGCTCTTCGACGAGGGGCGCTATTGCAGCCAGTGCCACAGCCACTTCAAAACCCTGGCCGACGGAAAGAGCTGGGACTGGAAAAAGGTGTATAGCGCGGCGGAGTGGCAGGGATTCGGCCTGATCGAGGCCGGTATCCTGCCGGTGCAGACCACCTACCAGGAATGGAAAACCTGGCAGGAGAGTCTGACGCCCGACGATCCCAACAAGGGCAAGAAATGCCAGGACTGTCATATGAGCTGGCGCAAGGAGATGCTGCCCTATGACAACTATGTCATCGACGACCACGCCCGCGACATGTGGGGGACCTATCGCGATCCCAAGAGCATTCGTCCCCACCATTTCGACGGCGGTACGGCCACCCAGCTGAAGACCTCCCTCTCCATGGAGATCGAAGGGGAGGTAGACGGCAAGGTGCTGACGGTCTCGGTCTTCATCACCAATACCAACGGGGGCCATTGGGTGCCCACCGGCGAGACCATGCGCAGCGTCCTGCTGCGGCTCGACGTGCGCGACGAAGGCGGCAAGCCGCTGAAGATGATCGAGGGCCAACGCCTGCCGGCGTGGGCCGACGCGGACGATTCCGGTAAGGGCAGTGCCAAGGGACAACCCGGAGCGGTATTCGCCCGGGTGCTGCGGGACGCAGAAGGCCACCTGAATGTCCCCTTCTGGCAGGCGGTGGCGGTGGCGTCCGACACCCGCATCCGCCCCAAGACCACGGTGACCCTGACCTATCGATTCGCGGTGAAAGATCCGGATGACGAACCCACGGCCACGGCCGAACTGATCTACCGGCCGGCCCATCAGGCGCTCACCGCCTCCAAGAAGTGGGATGCGCCCGATATTCCGATCACCAGTAATGTCTGGTAAGCTCCAACGTTGCATAAAAAAGATGGCAAAAGATGGATAATCCGTCATGAACGTAGAACAAAGGCCAGATCAGGAGCAATTGTTAACAATCAACCACAGGTCCACTGTAGGATCGGGTCGATTATATGCCATCTTTTTTCCCCTTCGGGAAAGCCGGAGGACGTAAGCAACGGCGTTGCCGGGGGTTCGCAGTAGACTTACTACGGCTTCACCCCCGGCGCCTTGGCTCTGGAGCCCTCCGACTTTTGCAACATTGGAGTAAGCCGTAACGACGTATAAAATAGATGATAACAGGAGAATTTTGTCTTGAATATTTCAAAACTTTCCCGATGGATCCTGGTTCTGTTGTGCATGTCCTGGCCCACCTCCCAGGCCCTGGCCGGCACCATCTCCGGCACCGTCAAGGTCAAGGGTCTGCGGACGGCGGCCAATATCCTGGTCTACCTGAACAAGGCGCCCCAGCCGCAGATGGATCTCTCCAACACCAGGTTCAGCATGGACCAGAAAGACCTGACCTTCCTCCCGCATGTACTGCCCATCCCGGTGGGGGCCACGGTGCAGTTTCCCAACAACGACAAGGTAGACCATAATGTCTTTTCGCTGTCGCGAACCAAGAAATTCAACCTGGGCAGCTACGGGCCCGGGCAAACCCAGAAGGTGGTATTCGACAAGCCGGGCATCGTCGAATTGCGTTGCGACGTGCATGCCGAAATGCTGGCCTATATCATGGTGATGAAGAACCCCTACTTTGCCGTGACCGACGCGAAGGGACATTTTACCATCCCCGATGTTCACTACCTGGAGACCCACGGCATTACCGGGGTGACGGATATCCCGGCGGGCAACTACTCCCTGAAGAACCGTCATGCCAAGCTCAAGACCGGCAAGCAATCCGTGACCGTTCCGGCCCAGGGCACGGTACAGGTTGAACTCGACCTGACGCGCGGCAATCCAAGCGTGCTCTACAAATAGGAGTGTGTAATGATGACGGCGGATATCACAATCTGGATGGCCGTTGCCGCGGGCCTGCTATCTTTTCTATCCCCATGCGTCCTGCCCCTGGTACCGGGCTACATCTCTTTCCTTTCGGGCGTATCGGTGCAACGGATGCAGGATGCGGCCGGCGGTGAAATACTTCCGGCCAGAGTCAGGGGACGCCTGATGCTCAGCGCCCTGCTTTTCGTAATCGGTTTTTCACTGGTCTTCATCGCCCTGGGCGCCACGGCCACCTGGCTGGGCGGTCTGATCAGCGCCCGGATGAACCTGCTCACCAAGCTGGCCGGCCTGGTGATCATCTTCTTCGGAGTCGTCAAGCTGGGGCTGGTGCGATGGCTGTTGCTGTTCCGGGACATGCGCTTCAATGTGAACCGCAACCGCTGGGGGCTCCCCGGTGCGTTGCTGTTGGGCGCCGCCTTCGCATTCGGCTGGACCCCATGCGTGGGGCCCATTCTGGGCGCCATCCTGATGTACGCCGGCACCCTGGAGAACGCCACCCAGGGGATTTGGCTCCTTCTGGCCTACGCCATGGGCCTGGGAGTGCCTTTCCTGGTCATGGCCGCCGGCGTCGGGCAGTTCATGCGCCTCTTCCAGCGCTTCAAGAAGCATATGGGGCTGGTGGAGAAGATCTCCGGCGCCGTGATGATCGTGCTGGGCATCATGGTCTACACCAATACCCTGATTCTCATCCCCGGCTATCTCTCCTTCTTCAACCGGTTCACCCTGTGATGAATCGACTGAAAAGAATATTCTTCCGGCGGGCGCGGTTCGGAAGGCCGGCGGTGACGGGGATCCTGGCCGCCGTCCTCGTTTCGGGACTGCTCCTGGAGATGTCGCCGGCGGCGGAGGATCCGGAGCTTCGGTTCAAGGAGCTGGGCGTTACCCGCATTCCCGACATTCCGCCGCCGATGGATTTCGAACTTCCCGATTTGGAGGGCCGGCGGGTTCGGCTTTCGGAACTGAAGGGCAAGGTGGTGGTGATCAACTTCTGGACCACCTGGTGCCCCAGCTGCCGCATCGAGATGCCGGACCTGGAAAAACTGCATCAGCATTTCAGGGACAGGGAACTCGTCCTGCTGGCGGTGGACCTGCGCGAATCCCGGCAGATGGTCCGGAAGTATTTCCAGGATCGCAAGCTCAACTTCACCGCCCTGCTGGACGGGGACGGGGAGGTGGGACGCAGTTTCGGCATCCGGTCCATTCCCACGACTTTCATCATCGACAAAAGCGGCGGAATGGTCGGCAAGGCCTTCGGCGCCCGCCAGTGGGGCGGCGACCGCTCTTTTTCTTTATTCGAATATCTGCTTTCCGCCACATCGTCTCCGCAAGACGACGGCAAAGACACCTCCCGGTAAGTACGCATGCAAAGAAAGACCGCCTCGATCCTGATCGTCCTCTTGTTGATCGCCGCCCTGGCCATCCCCCTGGCGGTGCGATTCGTGCCCCGCGCGCCGCAGACCCGCACCATCGATCTGGAAGCCCACAAATATGGCTACAGCCCGGCGCGCATCCACGTCAACCGGGGCGATACCATCATATTCAAGCCCACGTCCAAGGATGTCACCCACGGATTCCTGCTGGACGGCTACGACCTGGAGTTTACCATCAAACAGGAAGGCATCGCCTTCCTGAAATACCTCTGGGAAGATGACGAGGGCAAATCCCACGCGGATTGGGACAAGGTCAGCGAGATCGAAATGACCGCCGACCGGGCCGGAAAATTCGTCTTTCGCTGCACCCAGACCTGCGGCAACCTGCACCCCTTCATGACCGGCGAACTCATCGTGGGGCCCAACACCGCCTATCATCTGGCGGTGTCGCTCTCCATCTGGCTGACCCTCGGCCTCCTGCTCTGGTGGGCCTCGAAGACCGGCGGACAGGCACGCCCGGTGGGCGCCCGTCGCCGTAATCTATTGAAATCATTGCCATTACTTGATAAAATCGTGCGGTCGCGCAGTTTTCATTTCTGGGTGATCGTACCCAACCTGGTGGTCTTCTACCTGTTTATCCTGAGCGCCTTCTGGGGCAGCCCGGTGGGCAACCGCAACATCGCCATCATCTTCGTGTGGATTTTGTGGTGGTTCGCCTTGAAGGCGATCTTCGTCCCCCTGGGCGCCCGGCTGTGGTGCATGATCTGCCCGCTGCCGGCGCCGGCGGAATGGATCAGCCGCCGGACCTTGACCGCCGTCCGTTATCTGCAGAAACCCTTCAAGGGGTTGCACCACCGCTTTCTCGGTCTCCAGAAGGATTGGCCCCGGCGGTTGCGCAACATGCGGCTGCAAAACCTCATCTTCATGACCATGATCTCCTTCGGCATCATCCTCATCACCCGGCCCCTGGCCACGGCTTCCCTCTTCTTGCTGATCCTGGTCACCACCCTCATCCTGGCGCTTTTTTTCCGGCGCCGGGTATTTTGCCAGTATCTCTGCCCGGTGGGCGGTTTCCTGGGCAACTACGCCATGGCCTCGGTCACCGAAGTGCGGATAATCGACCCCCAGGTCTGTAAAAACCATAAAGACAAGGCCTGCGTGTGCGGCAGTCCCGAGGGATGGGGCTGTCCGTGGAACCAGTATCCGGGCACCATGGACCGCAACACCCATTGCGGTTTCTGCATGGAGTGCATCAAGAGCTGCCCCAAGGACAACATCGGTGTGTTCGTGCGCCCCTTCGGCTCAGACCCGGGCCTCAAGAGCAAGGACGAGATGGCCAATGTCCTCCTCATGCTGGCCGTGGCCATCGCCTTCAGCGTCACCATGCTGGGCCCCTGGGGCTGGATCAAGACGGCGGCCAATGTCACCGAGAGCCGCCAACTGCTTCCCTTTCTCGGCTATGTCGCCTCATTGTGGTCCCTGGCGCTGGTGATCTTTCCGGGCCTGTTCAAATGGACGGCCCGCTGGGGAGGCCGGCTGGCCGGCCATCCGGCCACCGACGACAAACTGATGCTCCAGGCGGCCTATTCCCTGATTCCGGTGGGAATCTTCGCCTGGATCGCATTCTCGCTGCCCTCGGTGCTGGTCAATTACAGCTACCTGCTGGTGGTGCTCTCCGACCCCTTCGGATTCGGGTGGAACCTGTTCGGCACGGCGGATTTCCACTACGCGCCCTTTTTCCCCGAGTGGATTCCCATGATTCAGGGAATCCTGCTGCTCGTCGGCCTCTTCCTGGGCATTCGCCAGGGGTTGCGCGCTATCGCGGACCCCATCGAGGGCAATCGGGCCAAGGCCCTGGCCATGCTTCCGCCGGCCCTCTTCGCCCTTTCGGCCGTCAACTGTCTGTTGAAGCTGTACATGGGGTAAAAGCCCGACCGAACCCGTTTTGAATCCGGGTCACCGGCATTGCCGATGGCGGCTCCACCCGACTCCTCACAGCGAAATCACGCCTTCGAATCTCCAATCCACCTACGGCGTGCGTAGGCAATGGATCACCCACCGATAGAAAGTTATTAAGTTAAGAACGTCCCCTAAAGATCCATAATAAGTTAATTAGTTAGCAACGTCCCCTATATTGCTCTTTACTTGGAATTGCGGATGGAGTAAGCAGACGCGACGCGCGGCTTACGCCTTTTTTCGCGAACGCGGGAGGATGCGCGCGGCTTACGCATGCACGTGCCGGCCAATGTGCCGATATCAATAGATTTTGAACGGAGGAGTGGATGGCATTCTCAAGCAGACCGAATCGAAGTTGGCTTGTGTTGTTGGTATTGCTGGCAGCGGTGTTTATACCCGTCACCGCCGCCGCAACCGATGCTGCGCCGGTGACCGAAGATGACGGCCATAGCTGGTGGTTCTGGCCGTTGATCCTATTGGTTGTCACCTTTATCATGGGAATTTTCGCCGTGCTGGGGGGGGTCGGCGGCGGGGTTTTGTTCGTTCCCATCATCAGCGGCTTTTTCCCGTTCCACCTGGACTTCGTGCGCGGCACCGGGCTGTTGGTGGCCCTGGCCGGCGCCCTGGCGGCCGGTCCGGGACTGCTCAAGGCCAACCTGGCCAGCCTGCGGCTGGCGATTCCGGTGGCCCTGATCGCCTCCACCTGCGCCATCGCGGGCGCCATGCTCGGCCTGGCGCTTCCCACCAATGTCATTCAGACCTGTCTCGGGGCCACCATCCTGGGCATTTGCGTGTTGATTCTAACGGCCAGGAAGTCCGAACTGCCCAACGTCCAAAAGGCGGACCGGCTCTCCTCGGCATTGGCCATCTGCGGCGTCTACAGTGAAGCCAGCAGCGGCAAGGTCATCGATTGGAAAATCCATCGCACCCCCCTTGGATTGGGCCTGTTTGTCATCATCGGGATCATGGCCGGCATGTTCGGCCTGGGAGCCGGATGGGCCAATGTGCCGGTGCTGAACCTCCTCATGGGAGCGCCCTTGAAGATCAGCGTGGCCACGAGCAAATTCCTGCTTTCCATCACCGACACTTCGGCCGCCTGGATCTATATGAACAAAGGCTGCGTGCTGCCGATGATGGTGGTGCCTTCGCTGGTGGGGATCATGCTGGGATCCTTCGTCGGCGTCTGGCTGCTCAAACTGGCCAAACCGACCTTCATCCGCTGGATGGTGATCACCATCCTGGCCTTTGCCGGTGTGAAGGCGTTGACAAAAGGTCTCGGCATCACTCTATTTTAATAGAAAAACATTCAAGTCGATAGGAGATGGCGGCTATGGCGGAACAAAACACCCCGACCTTGAAAGCGACGGAAGAGCAGTTGCTTTATGCGAGGATTCTCGAAAGAGGGATGTTCTTCGGTCTCATCCTGCTTCTGGTGACTTTTGCGATCTACGCCTTCGGCATCATGAAACCGTATATCCCGTTGCGGGAAATCTCCCGATACTGGTCTCTCAGTGTCAGCGACTATCTGCACGTGGCCCATGTCGAAGCGGGCTGGACATGGCTCGGGATGCTCAAATACGGCGATTTTATCAACTTCATTCCCATCGCCATTCTCGCCGGCGTCACCATGTTCTGCTACCTGTCCATCGTGCCCACCCTGTGGCGCAAAAAAGACATCGTCTACGCGATCCTGGCCTTGCTGGAAGCGATCATCCTGCTGGTTGCCGCCAGTGGAATTCTGGGCGGCGGCGGGCATTAGGCAATGACCGCATCGCGATCTGCACCACACAGAAGGGAGTAAGGATGCCCCTCAAGAAAAAAATAAAGGATATCATGATCCCCATCGAAAAATACGCGGTGGTGGATCCGGAAGCCACGCTGCAGGATGCCATCGTGAATCTTCGCGGCTCATTTTGCACACTGGAGGATGCCGGCTTTTGCGACGAAGCCGGCCCCAGCACCATGCTGGTGGTGGATCAGAACGGGAAGTTAAACGGCGTTCTCGATTTCGGAAGCGTGCTGCGCGTGCTGGTTCCGGAAGTCGCCGGCAGGCTGAGTGAAAAGCTGGCCGCCCTGGAGGTCTCCGTGGTGTTCGCCCAGGCCGGCGCCGAAGAGCTCGACCAATCCAGGGAAGGCGTGGCCGCCCGGGTCATCAAGAACGCCCAGGTCAAGGTCAAAGAGGTCATGCTCAAGAACCTGGGACGCCTCGACGTGAACGACAGGCTGCTGGAGGCCCTCAAACTGATGTTCCGGAAGAAATTGACCATGCTTCCGGTTTACGATGAAGATCGATTGGTGGGCATCGTCCGCGATGCGGATCTTTTCCTGGAGGTGGCCGATATCGTTCTGCAAAAGACCTGACCGAACAGACCATTCCAATACTCGAGGGCTTCGGCATCCCGTTCGCGGGAGCTGAGGCCCTTTTGCGCTTTGGATCGAAGTCAAACCAGAGGTTGTAGGGTCTTTCCCCCTTCCATATCCTTCCATCGACCGCGGGTCGCTTCGTCACTCGCCTTTGAATTCCGGCCGTTTGCGGCCCAGGGAAGTCAATCCCTCCAGGGCGTCGGCCGTGGCGAAAATGGCATTCAGCCGGCCCAGTTCGATCTCGATGGCGGCGGCCACGGGCTGGCCCTGCTGCGCATCGATGATCTCGTTGGCCGCCTGCAGGGCCAGGGGGGCCTTGCGGCCGATCTTCTTGACGGCCTTGGCGGCCAGGTCGGCATCCGCCCCCTGGGGCACCTCGCCGGCCAATAGGGCATCGACGGCCCCGGCCGCGCACATCCGGGCCAATGCCTGCTGGTCCGCCGGGAACTCCCGCGATGGATTCCTGGGAGCCACCCCCTGGCGCACCAGGTCCTCGACGGCCCGTTCCACTTCTGCGGGCGCCACCAGACGGGACACCAGCCCCAGGGCCCGGGCCTGTTCCGCGCCGATGGTGTCGCCGGTGAAGACGTAGTACTTGGCCAGTTCGGGACCCACCTGCCGGGCCATCCGCAGCATGCCGCCCAGGCCGGGATAGATGCCGATGCCGGTCTCCGGAAATCCCATGGAGCCGGCCGGCGTGGCCACGATGGCCTGGCAGGCCAGCGCCAGCTCGCTGCCGCCGCCCAGTGAGAGTCCGTCCAACAGGGCGATGGTGGGCTTGGAGGATTCTTCGATCCGCAGCAAAAGATCATGCCCCCGGCGGGTAAAGGCGGCGATATCGTCGATACGGCCGGCCTTGATGTTTTGGACGAAGTATCGGATATCGGCGCCGGCCACGAAGGTCTTGCCGGCCCCCTGGAAGACGATGGCTTTCACCGCCGGATCGGCTTCTGCCTCGCCGAAACGGGCAGCGAGCTGATCCACCATGGCCTCGTTGAGGGCGTTCATGGCCTCGGGACGATTCAGGGTGATATAGGCAATCTCGCCCTTGGCCCGGCGATCGACATATCGAAAGTCGAAGGGCCTCCCCTGGTCTCTCTGCCGGATCAGCAGCGAAGGGGTTTGAAAATCCGGATAGCGCGCGGCGACGGCCTCCACCAGTTCGCAGGAGGCGGCGACGCCGACCTTGTTCATCAGTTCGAAGGGTCCCAAAAGCCAGCGCAGGCCGATCTTGGCGCCCCGGTCCGTGTCTTCGACGGTGGCCACGCCCTCGTCCACCAGGGCGGCGGCCACGCCCATGCAGACGCCGTAGAGCCGGTCGATGACGGCCTGGGTGCGCGCCTCATCCACTTCGCCGTCCAGGGGCCAGTTCTCCTTTTTCTCCACCTGTTCGGCAAGCAGGCGGGCGGGGGCGTAAAACGGTCCCAATTCCTTCCCCAGGGTGGTGGCCGCATGCAGCGCGATGGGCACGCCGGTGACGTTCATCAGTTCGAAAGGTCCCATGCCGATGCGGAAGCCGCGTTTGGCCGCGGCTTCGATGGTGGCGATGCCGGCCGTCTCCTCTTCCAGCAGCCGCACGGCCTCGTTGAGAAAAGGCACGAAAAAGCGGTTGACGGCGAACCCGGGAGCGTCCTGGACCACGATGGCGGTCTTGCCGTGCAGTTTGGCCGCCAGGATCGCGGTCTCCATGGTCCCGGCGCTGGTGCCCGGGTGGGGAATGATCTCCAGCAGGCGGTTCTTGGCCGGATGGTAGAAGTAGTGGTAACCCACGAACCGGTCCGGCCGGGAGACGGCGCCGGCGAAGTCCTTCACATAAAAACTGGAAGTATTGGTGGCCAGGATGGTCTCGGGCCCGCAGATCCGGTCGAGCTTCTTGAACAATTCGGTCTTCACCGCCTTGTCTTCGAAGACCGCTTCGATGACCAGGTCGGCATCCGCCACCAGGTTCAAGTCGGTGGTGGCCGTGATGCGTCCCAGGATCTCCTCCACCTGGGCCCGGGTAAAAATCCTGCGCTCCACGCCCTGGGCCAACGTCTCCCGGATGGTGTTCATGCCCTTCTGGACAAACGCTTCCTCGACATCCACCATGACCACGGGAATGCCTTCCTGGATAATCTTCTGGGCGATGCCGCTGCCCATATTGCCGGCTCCGATTACGCCGATCTTCTCGATGGCGGCCATGGGACCTCCTCTGGTTCTATTCTGTATTGGATACGCGTCTGGGGGCCGAAGCGCCGGGCTATCGATTCTTCCACTCCGGCCGGCGTTTTTCTTCGAAACTGCAGATCCCTTCCAGGGTATCTTCCGTCTTCATCAAATGGTTGAGGAAGAGGTCGCTGACGCCGGCCAGGGCCCGATCGAAGGGCATGTTCAGATGGGCTTTGACCGCCCGCTTGTTCAGGCGGATGATCAACGGGCTGTTGTACTGGATTTCGGCGACGAATTTGTCCACGGTTTCGGTGAACCGCTCCGGCTCCACCGCGTGACCCACGAACCCCATGCGGACGGCTTCCCCGGCGGTGTAACGTCTGCCCGTTGTGCACATCTCGATGGTCTTGGCCTCTCCCACCAACTGGGGCAAGCGGATTGCGGCATAGGGCGGAAAGAATCCCAGTTTGATCTCCGGCTGGCCGAAGACCGCCTTGTCGGATGCGATCACCAGATCGCAGGCGATGGCCAGTTCCATTCCGCCCCCCAGGCAGGCGCCGTGCACGGCCGCGATCAGGGGCACCTCGAAGCGATGGATCAATTCGAAAATGCGGTTGAAGGTGGAGATCATCTCGTCCACCATGGATGGCTTGTGATCGGCCACTTCCACCCCGGCACACCAGGAGGGCCCGTCGCCGAACAGCACGATGCACTTGAGCTCGCGGTCGTCCAGCAGGGCTTCCAGTCGGCCGTTGAGTTCCTTCATCATGGCGATATCGAAGACATTGTGCTTGGGCCGCGCCAGGGTGATGCGGGCCACCCCATCGGTATGATCGATTCGAAGATTTTTAAGTTCCGGCATCATGCCCCCCTTTTTCCCGGGTTCCCATCCAGGGGCCGGTCTCCGCGCCGGCCATGCGTCTTGCCGATCGTTCCATCCATCGGCGCTACTCTGGGTTGGTGAAGACGTAGTTCAGCTGGCCGTTGGGCAACTGGTTGACTCTGGTCTTCATCGTCTGCCCGATCTTCAGCCCATCCGCATCGACTTCTCCGGCGATGCGGCCGAAGATCTTGTAATTTCCATAATCGAGCACGGCCAGCACGTAGGGCAGATCCTCCTCGAAGCCGATGGGGGCATAGGTGAGTTTGCTGTAGGTAACCAATGTACCGGTACCGGCCACCTCGAACCACGCCAGGTCGCCGGCCATACATCGGCAGCAGTCGGCCCGCGGGGGAAAGTACACCTGGCCGCAGCCGTCGCAACGGGTTCCCATGACCCGGCCCTCTTCCAGGTGGTCGATGAAGTCGTTGATCTTGGTGGTGGCCGTAAAACTGACGGTTCCGAATTTCTGAAAACGCAGGTCCGCTTCCCGCTTCTGTCCCATGGTTACCTCCCCAAAATGGTTACGTTGCCGTACAGTCCCACGCCGCCGATGTTGTGCACCAGTCCGACCCGCGGGGATTCCACCTGCATGTCGCCGGCCTCGCCGCGCAATTGCAGGACGATGGTGCGGACCATCGAACCGCCGGTGGCGCCCACCGGATGGCCCTTGGAAAGCAATCCGCCGTCGACATTGACCGGGATGCGCCCCTCCTTGTGGGTCTCCCCATTCCGGATCAGTTCCCTGCCCCGGCCCGGCTCGGCGAATCCCAGGTCTTCATAGGCCATCATCTCGGCAATGGTGAAGCAATCGTGGACCTCGGCCACATCGATGTCCCCGGGACCCACGCCGGCCATGGCGTAGGCCTGCCGGGCGGCCTCCCGGGCCACGGACAACCCGGTGAACCCGTCGCGGCCCACCAGGTTGACGCTGGCCGAAGCCGCGCCCACGCCTCGAATCCAGACGGGCTTGGCGCATAGATCTTTCGCTTTTTCTTCCGCGGCCACGATGATGCAACTGCTGCCGTCGGCGTTGGCGCAGCAGTCCCCCACGCGCAGGGGCGAGGCCACCGGACCGGACATGCGGTTTTCCGGGTCGGAAAACATTTCGGTGGTCACCGGCTTGCGGTACACCGCCTTGTCGTTGAGCTGGCCGTAGGTGGCCGCCTTGGCCCGTATCCGCGCGAGATCCCCGGGGGTGGTGCCGTAACGGTTCATGTGCGCCTGGGCGAACATGGCGTAATAGGCCGGCATCATGGTGCCGAAGGGACTCTCCCACTGGATGTCGGCGCCGCGGCCCATGCGTTCCTGGGCTTCGGCGGAGGAGATCTCCGACATCTTCTGGAACCCCACCACGGCCACCATGTCGTGC
Source organism: Desulfobacteraceae bacterium (assembly GCA_050288425.1). Classification (GTDB taxonomy): domain Bacteria; phylum Desulfobacterota; class Desulfobacteria; order Desulfobacterales; family Desulfosarcinaceae; genus JARRKU01. The sequence continues at coordinate 68,384 of JBNKDU010000057.1, forward strand.
AGTCCCGACGCCACCAGGGAATAGGCCAGACGCAGGCCGGTGCTGCTGGACGAGCACAAGGTCTCCACATAAAAGGTGGGCTGGGGATTGAGCCCCATGTACTCGGCGAACACGCCGGCCGGGGAGCGCTGCTTGTCGTATTCGGGGGCCGAACAGAACACCGAGGCGTCCACATCCTTCGATTGGATGCCGGCATCCTGCATGGCCGCCTTGAACCCTTCGAAGGCCAGCTCCCGCAACGAGCCGGGATACGCCCGAACGAAGGCACTCTGTCCCACGCCGATAATGGCAACTTTTTTCATCGTGTTTCCTCTGCTTGCGTTGATCGATGATCCGGGGCGGGCCTTGCTCAGATATACTGCCCGCCATCCACTTTGATGACTTCGCCGGTGATATGCCGGGCGAGGTCCGAGGCCAGGAAGACCACGGCATTGGCCACGTCTTCCGGCGTGCCCACCCGTTTGAGCACGATCTCCGCCATGGCCAGGTCGATGATCTTGTCGCGGGCCTCGGACCCGGCCAGCATGGCCGTCTCGATCAGTCCGGGGGCCACGGCGTTGACGTTGACCCCGAAGGCGCCCAGCTCCTTGGCCACGGCCTTGGTGTAGCCGATGATGCCGGCCTTGGAGGCCGAATAGTTGCTCTGCCCGAATTTGCCGCGCAGGCCGTTGATGGAGGTGACGTTGACGATCTTGCCCGATTTCTGCTCCTTGAGCAGCGGGGCCACATGGCGGGTGAAGTTGAAATAGCCCTTCAGATTGACTTCGATGACCCGGTCCCACTGCTCCTCGGTCATCTTCCACGATACCCCGTCCCAGTTCATGCCGGCATTGTTCACCAGGATGTCGACCCCGCCGAATTGGGCCACCACGGCTTCCACCACCTTGGCGGCTTCGTCGAACGAGGCGATATCGCATTTCAAGGCGATGGCCTTGGGCCCCAGCCCGCGGATTTTGGCGGCATGTTCCTGGGCCGCTTCCTCGTGTTTGCGATAGAGCAGGCAGACGTCGGCGCCCTGGCGGCCGAATTCCAGGGAGATGGCCGCGCCGATCCCCTGGGATCCGCCGCTTACGATGGCCCTCTTGTTTTTCAGAAGCATAACTACCTCTTATAATAGGTTTTCACTCTATGGACCCCATCGATGGTCAATCACTGGATGCGGAGTCAGCGAAAGGAGGGATCGGAAAATTTTCTTTGCTCTTGGCATAAGCCTGGGGGGAAAACCTCCCAGCCACCCAGTTAAATAGTAGTTACATAGCAGCTACATTTTACCCGGGTCAAGCAAATATTTCCGTCCGCCATTGGATTCGAATCCAGGGTGTTGCGCCATCATCGACTCGATTAAAAGATTGACAAGCCAATATCCCCTTGGATACATAATAGCTACGATGTGATTCAAGCGCCTCCGGAATCCAACCGCCCGACACCGGAGGATCCGATCTACCTCCGGCTCCACCGCGGAAGCGGTCAGCCGAGACGAAAAAGACGAATCCTGCAGTTATCCATTCTATAAAAGGAGGAGGTTATGGTAGCCATACCGGACAAAATCAAGACGTGGCAGATGGTCCAGCCTGCCGGACGCGACAAGCAAAGCGGGGAGGTCACCCCCGGCGTCATCGAAAAGAAGGAACTCGCCGTTCCCGAGCTGGCACCGGGCGAAGTGCTGGTGGAGGTGGCCGGCTGCGGCGTATGCCACACCGACCTGGGCTACTTCTACGACGGCGTACCCACGGTGCAACCGCCCCCCCTGACCCTGGGCCATGAAATTTCCGGAACCGTGGTGGCCGGCGACCCGGCCTGGGTGGGCAAGGAAGTGCTGGTACCGGCGGTAATGCCCTGCCGGCGGTGCGAATTGTGCAAGACCCGCCGCGGCAACCGCTGCCTGGCCCAGAAGATGCCGGGCAACAGCCTGGGCATTTATGGCGGTTTCTCCAGTCACATCCCCGTGCCCAGCATCGATTTATGTGCAATCAGGAACCGCGGCGACATTCCCCTGGCCCATCTCGCCGTGGTGGCCGATGCCGCCACCACCCCCTTCCAGGCCACCAAACGGGCCGACCTGCAGGTGGGCGACAACGTCATCGTGGTGGGCATCGGCGGCGTGGGCCAATACATCGTCCAGGAGGCCAAGGCCCTGGGGGCCGGCACGGTGGTGGCCATCGACATCGCCGCCGACCGGCTGGAGAAGATGCGCGCCTACGGCGCCGACCATACCATCGATGCCAGCGGCAAGAGCCCCAGGGACGTTGCCGCGGAAGTAAAGGCCATCCGCAAGGAGGCCGGACTGCCCGCCTACGGATGGAAGATCTTCGAGGCCACCGGCACCCAGCCGGGCCAGGAGACGGCCCTGAACCTGCTCAGCTTCACCGGCAAGCTCATCGTCGTCGGTTTCGGCATGGCCAAGGTCAATTACTCCATCAGCCGACTGATGGCCTTCGATGCGGAGATCATCGGCACCTGGGGATGCCTGCCGGAATACTACCCCCAGGTACTGGAACTGGTGCTCTCGGGCAAGGTGATCCTGGACCCGTTCGTCCAGACCCGCCCCATGAGCACCATCGTGGAGACCTTCGAAGAGGCCCATCATAGGCCCCCTGAAAAGCGCATCGTGCTGGTGCCGGACTTTTAGGGACAGCGGCGCAGAACCGGCGCCTGGCACGAAGAATCGAAAACCCCGAACCTGGAAGATATCCACAGGAGGACACCATGGCATTAGATTGGATGCCCCGGGACGACGAGCTCAAGAACCATGATTTGCACAGCGATGCCCACTGGGGGACGGACGCGCCCTCGGTGGTGGTCGAAAAGCGCCCCCTGAAAGATCCCCGGGGCGATGTGGTCGACGGCCTGTTCGTGACCTGGATCCGGCTCAACAACCCCGGTCAATACAACTCCTACACCACCGAGATGGTCAAGGGCGTCATCGCCGGATTCGACAATGCCTCGGTGGATCGTAGCGTGGTGGCCGTGATCTTCACCGGAACCGGCCCCTATGCCTTCTGCACCGGCGGCAACACCAGGGAATACAGCGAATTCTACAGCCGGCGTCCCGACGAATACGGCCAGTACATGGAGCTCTTCAACCGCATGGTGGACTCCATCCTGGGTTGCAAGAAGCCGGTGATCTGCCGGGTCAACGGCATGCGCGTGGCCGGCGGCCAGGAGATCGGCATGGCCTGCGACATCACCGTCAGTTCCGACCTGGCCATATTCGGGCAGGCCGGCCCCAAGCACGGCTCGGCGCCCGACGGCGGCTCCACCGATTTCCTGCCCTGGTTCCTGGGCATGGAAGACGCCATGTGGAATTGCGTCTCCTGCGAGATGTGGTCGGCCTATAAGATGAAGATGAAGGGGCTGATCTCCAAATGCGTGCCGGTGCTCAAGGTGGACGGCCAATGGGTGCGCAACCCCATGATCATCACCGACCGCTACATCGAAGACGGCGAAATCGCCTACGGCGAATCCGAAACCGGCGACAAGCTCAAGGAGGCCCGCGCTTTCGTCAAGCAGCACCAGGCCGACGCCGATTTCGAACTCCTGGACACAGAAGTGGATAAGATCGTCTGGCGGTTCGCCAACCTCTTCCCCGGCTGCCTGATCAAGACCATCGACGGTATCCGCATGAAAAAGAAATATTTCTGGGACATCTGCAAGAACGGCAACCGCCACTGGCTGGCGGCCAACATGTCCGGCGAGGCCTTCCTGGGTTTCGGGGCGTTCAACACCAAGAAGATCACCGGCCGGGATACCGTGGATTTCATTAAATTCCGGCAGAATATCGCCGCCGCCCGCACCTGGGACATGGAGATGTTCGCCGAAGTCATGGGCCAGCCCGAGAAATAAAGGACATTGGAATCCGGCAAAAATTGAGGGGCGGCCTGTGCCGGGGGGCTCTGGGCAAGCCAGCCATGAGCCTTGGAGTTGCGCTCGATAGCACTTGACATGCAGCCGGAATCCTGGCATTTATAGTCACGATGTAGCTAAATTATAATCACATTGTCGGGACGCCTGCCTGTCGGGCAACCGATCTCGGCTCCGGCAAAGGCGATTGAAAAAGGGGATTCACCATGAGGTATGCAGAAACAGGGTTCATTCTGGAGGTCGACCTCTCCCGCGGCAACATCGAGCGGGTGGCCACCGACCCGAAATTGACCAAACTTCATCTGGGGGGCCAGGGCACGGCCGGCAAGATCCTGTGGGATCGGGTGCCTCCCGAGGTGGAGCCCTTTTCGCCCGACAACCTGCTGATCTTCAGCGCCGGATTGATGATTTCCACTCCCATGCCCGGTGCCAACCGCACCGTCGTCAACACCTTCTCGCCCCAGACCGGCCTCTATTCTCACTCCATGTTCGGGGGTTTCTTCGGGCCGGAGATGAAGCATGCGGGCTACGACAAGATCGTCATCCGCGGCAAAGCCCCCGACTTGGTCTATCTCTGGATCGACAACGACAAGGTGGAGATCCGCGACGCCACCCACATGCAGGGCAAGGGCGCCCTGGAAACCGGCGCCATGATCAAGGAAGAGCTGCGGGAACCCAACGCCCAGGTAGCCGCCATCGGGCTGGCCGGCGAAAACCGGGTCTACCTGGCCACCATCGAACACGCCAACTCCAGCGCCTCCCGGGGGGTCGGCGTCATCATGGGCGACAAGCGGCTCAAGGCCATCGCCGTGCGCGGCACCAAGGACATCCACGTGGCCCGGCCGGCCGAATTGTTCGCCCTGTGCCAGCCCATGTACCAGTCCATCTACGACAACGAAAATTGCGGCGACGTGCTGGCCCACGAGGATGACGAATCGTGGCATGTCAACAACTTCGCCTGGGGCAACGCCCGCGCACGCAACAAGGGGTTCTGGTCCGAGGAGATCGAAGCCCAGTGGAGGGCGACCACCGAAAAGGTGCGCATGCGCTGGACCGGTTGCTACAACTGCCCCAAGGACTGCCACCAGGCCATCAAGTACCCCGGCCGCCAGACCTATTTCCAGAAATGCTACAGCAAACTCACCTACTGCATGGCGGCTTACGACGACCTGGACTTCAACTACGACATCCTGGGCGTCACCCAGGAGTACGGGCTGGACGGCTTTTCCACGCCCCAGGTGCTGGCCTTCGGCATCGAATTGTACGAAGCCGGCATCCTCACCGACAAGGACCTGCCCGACTTTCCCGAAAAGGGAGGCGACCGCTTCTTCTACCTGGTGGAGAAGATGGTCCGCCGGGAAGGGGTCGGCGACGCCCTGGCCAACGGGGTCTACCATGCGGCCCGGCAGATCGGCAACGGCGCCGAGGAGTTCGATCACAACACCATCAAGAAATTCGAACAGGTGCCCCTCAAGCTGTCGATGATCAACTATCCCTATTTCCTGATGTATTCCACCGGCGAAAAGATGAACATCACCCAGATCGAGGGCTCCTTTCCCCAGGTACCCATCGCGGACAAGGCCGAACGGGCCAAATTCGTCGAGAACTGGGATGCGGCGCCGGAACGGTTCAAGAAATGGTTCGCCGAGTGGGAGCCGCGCACCCATCCCTCGGTGGAAGCGTCGGTCAATATCTGCGACTGGAACGAGACCATGCACTATATCGACGACGCCATCGGCACCTGCGCCTTTCTCTCATCGTTCCGGGGCCAGTTCGGCGGCCGGCCGCCCTACCACATCCACAACCTGCCCGGATTCATCTCCCATGCCACCGGCATGGACCTCGATTCGGACGAACTCTGGGAAATCGCCAAACGCAACCGCAACCTGATCCGCTGCCTGAACATCCTGCGGGGCATGCGCCGGGCGGACGAGAAGCCCCCGGAGGACCATTGGAAGCACCGCGATCCCGAGATAGAAACCCAGTTGCTGGACGCCTACTATGAATTCAAGGGCTGGAACCAAGACGGCGTGCCCACCCGGCAGACCCTGGACGCCCTGGGCCTCGATTACGTGAGCCGGGAATTCATCCAGCGGGGAATCCTGACGGAGGAGGAGGCCTCCCCCGCGCAAACGGGCGCCACGGAAAAGGAACCGCAATAAAGCGACGCCGACGGTCGCCGCAACCATGGGGTGATTATGAAAATCGTCAAGGAAATCAAAGTCGACCTCGACAAATGCATCGGTTGTCGTGCATGTGAGCTGGCCTGCTCCGCATTCCACGCCAATCCCAAATACTCCAGCTCCAATCCGGCGCGCTCGCGCATCCGGGTGATCATCGATGACCTCAACGATGAATACGTGCCCGTCCGCGCCGGGGATTATACCCCCGCCGAGTGCACCGGCCGGCACACCTATACCATCGACGGCAAGGAATACCGGCAGTGCAGCTTCTGCGGGGTCTCCTGCCCGGCCAGGGACCTGTTCAAGGAACCGGATTCCGGACTGCCCCTGAAATGCGACCTGTGCCAGGACGACCCGCCCCTGGAGGAACCCATGTGCGTCCAGGTGTGCCCGCACGACGCGCTGACCTACCACCAATGGGAGGAGGAGGGCGAAGAGGCGCCCGAATGCCGTGACGAGCTGGAAATCGGACTGGAATCCCTATCGAAAAAATTCGGCAAGCAGAAAGTCATGGATGCGATGGACCGCATGGCCGCATCCAGGAAAGCCTGACAATCTATCAAAGGATATCCCCGACAGTGGAGACCGTAGCCCCAATCAAAGAGATTATCGAGATCATCCAGGATTCCGGCGGAGACGGCTTCAAGCTCTGCTACCAATGCGGCTTGTGCGACACCGTCTGCCCCTGGAACCGGGTCAGGTCCTTCAGCATGCGCAAGATCGTCCGGGAAGCCACCTTCGGTCTCACCGATATCGAAACCGAAGAGATCTGGCGCTGCACCACCTGCGGCAATTGTCCCCGGCAATGCCCCCGGGGAGTGAAAATCATCGAATCGGGCGTGGCCCTGCGCAGGATTTCCACGGAGTACGGCGTCTTTCCGGCGGGCGCCAAACCCGTGCCGGGCATCAGCGCCAGCCTGCGGGGCAAAGGCAATCCGCTGAACGAGGAGCGCCAGCAGCGGGCCGACTGGGCCCAGGGCCTGGGGGTGGAACCCTTCACCGAGGAGATGGAGTATCTCTATTTTCCCGGCTGCTACCTGTGCTACGACCCCCGTTTGAAGAAGGTGGCCCAAGCTACCGTCAAACTATTGCAGACGGCGGGGATCCAATTCGGCATCCTGGGGGCGGAGGAGAATTGCTGCGGCGAGAGCATCCGCAAGACCGGCGACGAAGAGTTGTTCAAACAGCTCGCCCGGGACAACATCAAGACCTTCATCGACCACGGGGTGAAGAAGATCCTGGTGTCTTCGCCGCATTGCTTCCATACCTTCCGGAATGAATACCCGGAATTCCGGGTCAATTTCGAGGTGGTGCACATCACCCAATTGCTGGCGGACCTGGTGCAACAGGGCCGCCTGAACCTGGAAGGCAAGTACTCCCGTAAGGTGGCCTACCACGATCCCTGCTACCTGGGTCGCCACAACGGCGTATACGACGAACCCCGCGGGCTGTTGACCGGCATCGACGGAGTGGAACTGGTGGAGATGGCCGATGCCCGGGAGAACAGCCTGTGCTGCGGCGGCGGCGGCGGCCGGGTGTGGATGGAGACCCACAAGGGCGAACGGTTCTCCGATCTGCGGGTGGAGCAGGCGGTGGCCGCGGGAGCCCAGGTGCTGGCCACGGCTTGTCCCTATTGCATCTCCCATTTCGAGGAAAGCAGGCTCTCCCTGGAGGAGGGAAATTCCCTGGAGATCAGGGATATCACGGAAATACTCCAGAAAGCGCTGCAAGGCGCTGCCGGAGAACACAGCAACAAACCGGACAAAGGCGGACAGAAATGAACCCAGCACAGAGCGGACAACCGGCTCGGCGGATCGAAACCGGTCAATTCGGCGATGTCATGGTGGTGGGAGGCGGCATCAGCGGCATTCAGGCTTCCCTCGATCTTGCCGATTCGGGCTACAAAGTCTACCTCGTGGAGACTTCGCCGGCCATCGGCGGCAAGATGGCCCAGCTCGACAAGACCTATCCGACCAACGACTGTTCCATGTGAATTCTTTCACCCAAACTGGTCGAGGTCGGCCGGCATCCCAATATCGAAGTTCTGACATACACCGATGTACGCGGCGTGGAAGGGGAAGCGGGTGATTTCACCGTCGCCCTGAACCGGAAACCCAGGTACATCCGGGAAGACAAATGCACCGGATGCGCCGTCTGCGTGGACTATTGCCCGGTGAAGGTTCCCGATCCGTACAACCAGGACCTCTCCGCCAGCAAGGCCATCCATATCTACTTTTCCCAGGCCGTGCCCCTGGTCACCTACATTCATGAGGAGTGCCTCTATCTGAAAGAGAAGAAATGCGCCATTTGCGAGGGCGTGTGCCAGAACGAGGCCATCGACCTGCACCAGGAGCCGGAAAAGCTGGAACTGAAAGTGGGCGCCATCGTGCTGGCGCCGGGGTACGAAGTCTTCGATCCCGGCGTACGGGGCGACTTCGGCTACGGCCGGATGGACAACGTGATCACCAGCCTCGACTTCGAAAGACTCCTGTGCGCCACCGGCCCCCATGAAGGCAGGATCCTGCGGCCTTCGGACGGTCGCCCCCCCCGCAGCATCGCCTGGATCCAGTGCGTGGGATCGAGACAGGTGGTTCCCGGCGGCAACAGCTATTGTTCGGCCGTATGCTGCACCTATACCCAGAAGCAGGTGATCCTGACCAAGGATCACGACGCCGGGACCGAGTGCACCGTCTTCCACAACGACATCCGCGCCTACGGCAAGGATTTCGAGAAGTTCTACCACCGCACCGAGAACCTGCCCGGCGTGGCGTTCATCCGCAGCTACGTCTCCGTGGGCAGGGAGATCCCGGAGACCGGACAGGTGACCATCCGCTATTCCACGCCCACGGACGGCGTAAAGGAGAAGGCCTTCGACCTGGTGGTATTGTCCGTGGGGTTGAATCCGCCGGCGCAGGTGGCGCAACTGGCCGATCTGTACGGCATCGAACTCAACCGCCACAATTTCTGCAAGACCCACCCGGCCAATCCCATCGAAACCACCCGTCCGGGGGTGTTCGTCAGCGGCGCCTTCCAGGGCCCCGTGGATATTCCCGAATCGGTCTTCTCCGCCAGCGGCGCCGGCGGCCAATGCGGCCGACTCCTCGATTTCAGACGGGGCAAGCTCTCCCGGGAGCGGGTCTACCCCACGGAAAAGGACGTAAGCGCGGCAGAGCCCCGTGTCGGCGTCTTCGTCTGCCACTGCGGCACGAATATCGCCAAGGTGGTCGATGTGCCGGCGGTGGTGGCGTACGCCCGCACCCTGCCCCACGTGGTGTATGCCACGAACCAATTGTTCTCCTGCGCCACGGATTCGGCCGGTTCCATCACCGAGACCATTCGGGAATATGACCTGAATCGCGTGGTGGTGGCGGCCTGCTCCCCCAGGACCCTCGAGCCGTTGTTCCGGGACACCCTGCGCGAGGCGGGCATCAACCAGTATTTCTTCGACATGGCCAACATCCGGGAACACTGCTCCTGGGTCCACTCCCGCGAAAAGGAGGACGCCACCGAAAAAGCCAAGGACATTACGCGCATGTCCGTCGCCCGCTCCTGCCACCTCACCCCGCTGCAGGAGATCGACCTGCCGGTGAACAAGGCGGCCCTGGTGGTGGGCGGCGGCATCGCCGGAATGACCAGCGCCCTCTCCCTGGCCGACCAGGGCCACGACGTCTACCTTTTAGAGAAAGAGTCGGAGCTGGGGGGAACGGCCCGCCGGATCCAATCGACCCTGGACGGACTCGACGTCCAGGCGTACTTGAACGACCTCACCGGCAAGGTCTACCGGCATCCCCTGGTGCATGTCCATCTGCGAACCGCCATCGACGAGGCCACGGGCTATGTGGGCAACTTCTCCACCCGGGTGACCTCCGACCGGGGGGAGACCACCATCGACCACGGGGTGACCGTCATCGCCACCGGTGCAGCGGAATACCGGCCCACCGAATATCTGTATGGCGAAGACCCCCGGGTCCTGACCCAACTGGAACTGGGCGAGCGCATCGCCCGGAAGGACGCCGCCCTGGCGGAGGCCCAAAGCCTGGTGATGATCCAGTGCGTGGGCTGCCGGCAGGCCGACCGCGACTATTGCGCCCGGGTCTGCTGCGGGCACGCCATCAAGAACGCCCTGAAGCTGAAGCAGATCAATCCCGGGATGGAGATCTATATCCTGTTCCGGGATATCCGGACCTACGGCTTCAGCGAAGACTACTACCGCAAGGCGTCCGATGCGCATGTCAAATTCATCCGCTATGAGGCCGAGGCGAAACCCCGGGTGGAACCCGCCGAGGAAGAGGGACGCCCCGTGCTGCGGGTGACCCTGCCCGATTATATCCTGGACCGGGAACTGGCCCTGGACGCCGATTGCCTCGTGCTGTCCGCCGCCATCGTGCCCGGGGCGGACAACCGCGAGATCGCCAAGCATTTCAAGGTCTCCATGGGCCCCGACGGCTTCTTCAAGGAGGCCCACGTCAAATTGCGACCGGTGGAATTCGGCACGGACGGCGTCTACCTCTGCGGCCTGGCCCACTATCCCAAACACATCTCCGAGACCATCAACCAGGCCTATGGCGCCGCCAGCCGGGTCATCACCCTGCTGGCCCACGACCGGGTCACCGTCTCGGGAGCGGTCTGCGAGGTGGAAGAGCGCAAATGCATGGCCTGCGGGGCCTGCATCGATGCCTGCGTGTACGGCGCCATCGAATTTCGCAAGACCAAGCAGGGCAAAAAGGCCCTGGTCAATCCCGTGCTTTGCAAGGGAGACGGCCTCTGCAACGCCAAGTGCCCCACGGGAGCGATCTTCCTCAAACACTTTACCGATGCGGATATCCTGAGCCAAATCGATGCGGCGGTGCCCGGAGGCGAAAATCGGGCGCCTTCCCGGACCGGTGGCGAGGGTACCGCCTGAAACCGAAATACTCTGGAACACTGGCAAGGAGCGAAATAAGATGAGCACCGGCTTTGAATACAAACCCAGGATCCTGGGATTCGTCTGCCATTGGTGAGCGTACGGCGCCGCTGACATGGCTGGAGTTTCCAGGCAACAATATTCGACGGAGATCCGGATGATCCGCGTCATGTGTTCCGGGCGGGTGGATCTGGAGTACGTGCTGCGGGCCTTTTCCAACGGCGTCGACGGGGTGTTCATCGGCGGGTGCCGGCTGAACGAATGCAATTACATCACCCACGGCAACTTCGATGCCCTGAACATGGCCCTGCTGGGCCGCAGGATCCTGGCCCACATCGGACTGGATCCCGACCGGCTGCGGGTCGAATTCATGTCTTCCGGCGAAGGCCTGCTGTTTGCGGACGTGGTCGACGGTTTCACCCGCAGGATCCGGGAACTGGGCCCCCTGGGACAATCCGAGGGCATCGATGCCGAAAAACTGCGCGCGGACCTCGACGCCGTCCGCAAGCTGGTGCCCTATATCAAGCTGGAAAAACGGGAGAAACTGGCATCGCGGCTGCAAAGCGAGGAAGAATACGACGGGCTCTTCTCCGCCGAAGAGATCGAAGCGCTATTGAAAAATGCGGCGTCGTATCATATTGATCCGGATAAGTGCCAGGCGTGCATGATCTGTCTCCGGAGATGCCCGGTGGAGGCCATCGCCGGCGCCAAGAAACAGATCCATGCCATCGACCAGGACAAATGCATCAAGTGCGGGACCTGCCTCGACGTATGCCCGCCGCGCTTCGGCGCGGTGATCCGGACGGCCGGTGCCGCCGCCCAATGACCCGGTCCGGCGGGCAATGTCACGAGGAAAGACAACCGGTGACCGACCAGCCCCAACAGACGGAAACCTACCCGGCGACCCAATGCGAAGACGGCGCCTGCCGGACGGTTACGCATGAATTGATCGGCGAGGAACCCCTGCTGATCCGGGTGGACGGCACCCCCTACTCCGTGGTGATGAGAACCCCCGGAGATGAAATATTTCATGCCGCCGGCTTCTGTCTGGGGGAAGGCATCATTGGTTCGGCGGATGATTTCATGACCGTGGGCCATTGCCGGGACCTCGATCCCAACGTCATCGATATCCGCCTCAAACCCGAACGCCGCGAAAAGATCCCCGACATCCTGGCCCGCCGGGGATTCGTCAGCCAGACCAGTTGCGGCATCTGCGGCAAGGAGATGATCGAAGATCTCTATCAACGCCTGACGCCGGTGGATCAGGACTTCCGATTGGAGGTCGCCGCCGCCCGGGAATGCCTCGGCAAGCTGTCGGAGCGCCAGCAATTCTACAACCGGACGAGGGGCTCCCACGCAGCCATGATCCTCGACCGTCAATTGGAGACGGTCTCCTTCGGGGAAGATGTCGGCCGGCACAACGCCCTGGACAAGGCCATCGGCCAGGCCCTCATGAACGGCAGGCTGTCCGCCGGAGCGGTCCTGGTGCTCTCCTCCAGGATCAGCTACGAATTGGTGCAGAAAGCCGCCCGGGCCCGGCTGCCCGTCCTGCTCTCCATGTCCCGGCCCACCGCCCTGGCCGCCAAAATGGGACAGAGCCTCCACCTGACCATCGCCTGCACGGACAAGGGAACCGGGTTCATCTGCATTTGCGGGGAAAAGCGGATCGTCTGGTAGACGGACCGCGATATTCGTCCTGCAAGAGGGGAAATTCTCAGGAGGGACGGCGCCGCCGGTCTTGTGGAAATCCCGCCAGCTTACTCCAAACGTTTCTGCAGGTTGATGAATTCGCTGCGATCGAATCCCAGTGTCCGCAGGAAGGACAACACATCGGTATCGTACCAGCGCACGGAGGTGTAAATCTTCTCGACGCCCATGGCTTTGTAGAATTCAAAAACTTCCGTTGCCAGCCGCTGGCCGATGCCGTGGCCCATGTAATCGGGGGACACTCCAAAGGTGGGAATCCAGGCGCTCTGTTGAATGCCGAAGCTGCCGGTGAGCAGGTAGGAGACGATATAGCCCACCACGCGGCCGTCGTGCTCGGCAACGAAACAGGCATCGTTGTTCTGCAGGGGCCGTCCGGCCACCACCTGCTTGAAGTCGATCTCCTCATTTCGTTGGGTGATGGATTTGTAGATATCGATCACTGCGTCGGTGTCGGCCGTGCTCATCTCTCTGATCGTCAAATTTTCCAAAACTCGGTTCTCCTGGCCGCAAATTCCATTGAAAGGGGCGATCGATGTCCCAGCCGGCGGCTGCGGCAACGGTCGACGGACATCAGTCGATTCGGATAATCTTCACGTTGTGACCGATCCAGTCGGGCGGCAGGTAGACCCTGCCGCTGTTGCCGCTGGCCTTGACCATCTTTTCGATCAATTCTTCGCCGTATATCTCGAACTTGACCTTCAGCATGTCCTCCGCAGGGGCAGCTCGTTCAGTGGCTCCGTTCGCTTTGGTTTTGTCGGACACGTTGTTCTCGCTTTCTCGATTGCATGCCGGTAGATGTTCGATTATCCTGATATCAGGATAAAATAAAGAGGTTGGGGAATCCAGATGGATGAACCCTTACGTTGAAAAAGTTACATTATAGCCAGTACATAGCACTAACCCCCATGCCGGTCAAGATGGATGCAAGCGGTGAATCCATCCGCGCCACGGGGTTTGGGGTTGACAGTCCGGCTCCCATATTTTAGTTACAATGTAGTTAATATATAACTTCAATGGCGCCGAGCCGGCTGATTTCAGGTTCTTCCTTCGACACCTGGCGAATCATCAAAAGGAGGCCCAATGAACTTAAAGCAGATCAATATCTCTTTAGAGAACCGGCACGGTCGGCTGTACGAGGTGGCCCGCGCGTTGGGCGACCTGGGCATCAACATCCGCGCCTTGAACCTGGTGGATTCCGGCGCCTTCGGGCAATTGCGCATCCTGGTGTCGGATTGGGTCGCCGCGCGGCGCTATCTCATGGAAAAACACCTGCCCGCGAAAATCGACGATGTGGTGGCCGTGGAGATCGAAGATCGGCCCGGCAGCCTGGCCGATATGCTGGAACACATTTATCATACCGATATCAATATTATTTACTCCTATGCGTACGTCGGAACATCGGGCGGCAATGCCGTGATGATCTTCAACTTCAACGACAACGAAAGGGCGGTGGGTATCCTCAAAAAGAAAAACTTCAGAATCCTGAATGCCGACGATTTCGGAATCATGGAAGCCGACAGCTGATCCGGGCCCCGTCTCCTCTCATTCATCCACCACCGCGCCGGGCAGGTATTCCCCAAGGTCGGATAAGAAAAATGGCAAAAGGTGAAAAACCATTGGCTCTATATTCTGTAGAGAAAGGGAGGGGACGACATGGTTGAAGAGAAAAAATTCAGCCCCCAGTCATTTGCCGTGATCGGCGCCGGCGCGGTGGGATGCATCGTGGCGGCCTTTCTCTCCAAGGGAAACAACAAGGTCACGCTCTGCGACGTCATCCCGGAATTGATCGAGCCGGCGGCATCGCGCGGAATCATCATCGAAGGCGCCGAGCAGTTGAAACAGCGGGTCTTTCGCACCGTCGGCAGTGTGGACGACCTGGCCGACGATGTGCCCGAAGTGATTTTCATCTGCGTCAAGGCAGCGGCCACCCCCCTGATCGCCTCGGCCATCGAACCCTACGTCAAAAAGGGCGCCTACACCATCAGCTGGCAGAACGGCATCGATACCGAAATGGAGCTGTCCAACATTCTCGGCAGCCAACGGGTGATGCGGGCCGTGGTCAATTTCGGCTGCGGCCTCAAGGGGCCCGCCCACGTGGTCATGCCCTTTCACCATGCGCCCCACTATCTCCAGGAACTCGACCCGCAATCGAGGCCCGCGGCCGAGGCCGTCTGCCGGAAGCTGACGGAGGCGGGGCTGCACACCGAGCTCACCGACGATATCGTCTCCATGGTCTGGCGCAAATCGATCATGAATGCCGCCATGAACCCGGTGTGCGCCGTCACCGGACTGACCATGGCCAAGGCCATGAACGATCCGCTGGTGTTCGAACTCGTCGACGCCCTGACCATCGAGTGCATCCGGGTCGCCCGGGTCAACGAAATCTCCCTGGGCTGGAATTACTACCCGTATGCCATGGAATATCTCCGCTCGGCCGGCGACCACAAGCCCTCCATGCTCGTGGACATCATCAACAAGCGCCGGACCGAAGTCGACTTCATGAACGGCAAGATGATCGAATACGGCCGCCAGGCAGGCACGCCGACGCCGTATAACCATATGATCCGGGGCCTGGTAAAGGCCATCGAACCCAACTAGTCGCCGGGAGAGGAGCGACCAGACCATGAGCGACCGGCCCGTCTATATCGGCGTCGATGTCGGCGCATCGCGGACCAAAGTCGCGGTGCTCGACCCCGGGGCGCGCATGGTCGGCCGGAGCGTGGCCCGCTCGGGCGTCGATTTCGGGGCCACGGCCGACCAATGCCTGGCCGAGGCACTGGAGATGGCCGGCGCCGGACCCGAAGACGTAGCCGCCGCCGTGGCCACGGGCTACGGGCGTGAAAATGTGGCCTTCGCCCAGGCATCGCGGACGGAAATCGCCTGCCACGGCAGGGGCTGTTTTCGCCAGTTTCCCGTGGCCCAGAGCATCATCGACATCGGCGGACAGGACAACAAGATCATCAAACTGGACGACCGCGGCCGGCGCATCAGTTTCAGGATGAACCGCAAATGCGCGGCCGGTACGGGCGCCTTCCTGGAAGAGATGGCCATGCGGCTGGACACGCCGCTGGAGGATATGGACCGCCTGGCCGCCGGCGCGCGGAACATGATCAAACTCGGCAGTTATTGCACCGTCTTCTCGGCCACCGAGGTGTTGACCCACATCCGCAACGGAGAGGAGTTGCCCGACATCGTCAAGGGCCTTTTCTACTCCATGGTCAAGCGCATCGTGGAGATGGACGCCCTCACCGACACGGTGGTGATGACCGGCGGCGTGGCCGCCCACAATCCCTACCTGGTGACCATGGCGGGAGAAATTCTCCACCGCGAAATCCGCTGCCCCCAGTGGGCCCAGTTCACCGGCGCCGTGGGGGCGGCGCTGTATGCCCTGGAACAGAAACCACCCGAAGTTGCGGAAGAAAGACAATGATGACGGCCACACGACCATTCAAGGGCAAACCCATCCGGGCGGCCAAAATCCTTTCCGGGATCATGGCCGATTACTATTCCGAGCTGGACCGCGCCGCCCGCACGGGAGAGGCCAGGATCGCCTGGTGCACCAGCGTGGGACCGGCCGAACTGCTTCGGGCCATGGGGTTCCTGGTCTACTTTCCCGAAAACCACGGCGCCATGCTGGGCGCCACCCGGATGGCCACCGAATTGATCCCCCATGCCAACGCCCTGGGCTATTCGCCCGATATCTGCTCCTACCTGACGGCCGATGTGGGCGCCTGGATCAAGGGCGTGACGCCGCTTTCCAAGGCCTGCCCGGGAATCGAGAAGCCGCCGAAACCGGATGTCCTGGTCTTCAGCACCAACCAGTGCCGGGACGTGAAGGACTGGTTTGCCTGGTATGCCCGCGAACTGGGCGTGCCCATGCTGGGCATCCACGCCCATCGCGGCCTGTCGGACATCGGCCCGGACCAGGTCGGCGCCATTGCCCGTCAGATCGAGGATCTGGTGGACCCCTTGGCCTCCATCGCCGGCCGCGACCTGGATATGGAGGAACTGCGGCGGGTGACGGCCCTCTCCCGGCAGTGCTCCGACCTGTGGGAGAAGGTACTCCACACCGCCTCCGCACGGCCTTCGCCCATCACCTTCTTCGATGCCACCATCCATATGGCGCCGGCCGTCTGCCTTCGGGGGCTACCGTCGGCGGTGAATTACTACCGGGATGTCCTGCTGCCGGAGCTGGAGGAAAGAATTCAAAACAAGGTCGCCGCGGTGGAAGGGGAACGCTTCCGTCTCTACTGGGACGGCATGCCGGTGTGGGGCCGGCTGCGCGACTATGCCCAGATGTTCGGTCGCCGGCAGGCCAACGTGATCGCGTCGACCTATTGCAACAGCTGGATCTTCTCCGCCTTCGACCCGGACCGCCCCCTGGAAAGCATGGCGCGGGCCTATTCGGAATTGTTCATCACCCGGGCCGACGACGCCAAGGAAGCCTACATCAAACAGATGATCGCGACCTTCCACATCGACGGCTTGATCTACCACGATGCCAGGACCTGTCCCAACAATTCCAATTGCCGCTACGGCATGCCCCGGCGGCTCGAAGAGGAGACCGGCATCCCCAGCCTGGTGATCAACGGAGATCTCAACGACCTCCGGCTGGTATCGGACGAGCAGATCAAGACCAACGTGGAGGCCTTCGTGGAACAACTCGCAGAGCTCGGGTAGCAACGGTACAGGAGGCAATATGGCAGGCTGGCTCAACCTCGGACAAAACCTGAAGATCAATGCCAAGAAGTTTCCCGACAAAATCGCCGTAATGGACGCCCGGCGCAGCTATACCTATTCCCGGCTCAACCGGCGCACCAACCGGCTGGCCAACAGCCTGCTGGGGCTGGGACTGGCCAAGGGAGACAAGGTGGCCGTGCTGCTGGAAAATTGCATCGAAATCGCGGAACTCTACCTGGCCACCGCCAAGACCGGGCTGATCATCGTCCCCATCAATTTCCGGCTGGCCGCCAACGAGATCGAATACATCGTGGACAATTCCGATGCCCGGGCCATGGTGGTCCACGACCAGTTCGCTTCATCGGTGGCCCCCGTCAAGGATCGCCTGACCAAGATCGCCGCCGCCAATTTCATCATGGTGGGCCAGGCCGAGGAGGGGTACCGGGAATACGAACCCTTTATCCGGAACGCCGCGGAGGAAGAACCCGCGGCCGAAGTCCTCCCCTCCGACACCTGGGTGCTGATCTACACCTCCGGGACCACCGGAAAACCCAAGGGCGTCCTGCGCTCCCACGAGTCCCACATCGCCTTCTACCTGCTCAACGCCGTCGACTTCGGCTTCCGGGAGAACGACATCTGCCTGAACGTGATGCCGCTGTGCCATATCAATTCGGTCTTCTATACCTTTCTCTTCACCTATATCGGCGCATCCGTCTATATCCATCCGGCCATGTCCTTCCGGTCCGAGGAGATCCTGGAGATCGTGGAACGCGAGAAGATCACCTTCATCTCCCTGATCCCCACCCACTACAATCTGATCCTCAACACCGGCGAAGCGGCCCGGCGACGGGACCGGCGCTCGATCCGCAAGCTATTGTGTTCCTCCGCGCCGGTGCGCAAGAAGATGAAGCTGTCCATCATGGATTTCTTCCCCGGCGTCGAATTGTACGAGGCCTACGGCTCCACCGAAGCCGGCATCGTCACCATCCTCAAGCCGGAGCATCAGATGAAGAAGCTGGGTTCCATCGGCTTCGAGTCCCTGGGCACCGAGTTCGTGAAGATCCTCGATCCTAACGGCAATCCGCTGCCGCCCAACGAAGTCGGCGAGCTCTACTCGCGCGGCCCCATGCTCTTCGACGCCTACTACAAACTACCGGAGAAAACCGCCGAGGCCTTTCGCGACGGGTGGTTCTCCGCCGGCGACATGGCCATGCGGGACGAGGACGGCTTCTATCTCATCGTGGACCGCAAGGACAACATGATCATCACCGGCGGCGAACATGTCTACCCCAGCGAGGTGGAAGAGGTCATCGCCGGCCATGAATGCGTCTTCGACTGCGCCTGCATCGCCGTACCCGATGAAAAGTGGGGGGAGAAGGTGGTGGCGGTGGTGGCCACCCAACCGGGTACGGACGAATCCGATGTGGACGCGGAGACCATCAAGTCGTGCTGCCGGGAGAAGCTGGCCGGCTACAAGACCCCCAAGGAAGTCATCTTCATCAAGCCCGATGAGATGCCGCGCACGGCCACGGGCAAAATTCTGCACCGGAAACTGCGGGAGAAGTTCCAAAAATAGATAATCAAAACCCATGAGGAGGAAACGCACATGCTGAGCAAGGCCTTTATTCCCTACGGCGGTTACTACTGCACCCCCTTTGCCCGATGGCAGGGCAGCCTGGCCAACGCCAACGCCATCACCCTGGGCGCCGAAACCGCCAAACGCTGGATGGCCGCCAGGAGCTGGGATCCCAGGATGCTGGACTACCTGATCCTGGGCATCACCATCGGCCAGCCCAAGGTATTTTACGGCGGGCCCTGGGCCGCGGCCCTCATCGGCGCCGCCGACATACCCGGCACCATCGTCAGCCAGGCCTGCTCCACTTCCACCACCGGCATCCACCAGGCCGCCATGGGCGTGGAGACCGGCATGCTCGACACCGCCTTCTGCCTGATGGTGGACCGGACCTCCAACGGTCCCCACACCATCTGGCCCAACCCCCAAGGCCCCGGCGGACAAGTGGTCTCCGAAGACTGGGTCATGGAGCACTTCAACCTGGACCCCTGGGCCGGCGGCGCCATGATCCAGACCGCCGAAAACGTGGCCCGGGAAGCGGGTATCCAACGCGAACAATGCGATGCCGTGACCCTGCGCCGCAGCGAACAATACAAGGAAGCCCTGGCCGACGACCAGGCCTTTCAGAAACGCTACATGTTCCCCGTGGAAATCCAGGTTTCCAGGAAGAAGACCATCACCCTCTCGGCCGACGAAGGGGTCATGCCCTCCACGGCGGAAGGCCTGGCCGGATTGCGGCCGGTGCTGCCCGACGGCGTGCATACCTTCGGGTCCCAGACCCATCCCGCCGACGGCAATTGCGGCATCGCCGTGACCACCCGCGAACGGGCCAGGGAGCTGAGCGCCGATCCCAATATCGAGGTGCAGGTTGTCTCCTACGGCTATGCGCGCACCAAGAAGGGATTCATGGCCATGGCCGTGGTTCCCGCGGTGAAGATGGCCCTGGAAAAGGCCGGCCTGGACATCGGACAGATGAAGGCCATCAAGACCCACAACCCCTTCGCCGCCAATGACATTTACATGGCCGACCAGATGAATATCGATGTGATGGGCTTCAACAACTACGGCTGTTCGCTGATCTTCGGACATCCCCAGGCCCCCACCGCCGCGCGTTCCATCATCGAAGGCATCGAGGAGGTGGCCATGGCCGGAGGCGGCCATTTGCTCTTCGGCGGCTGCGCCGCCGGCGACACCGCCGCCGCCCTGGTCCTGAAGATCGGATGACAAGAACCGTCGTCTTTCCCCCTGAATGAACCTGGAAACGTCGGGCCGGCCTCCGCGCCGGCCTGAACGTATTACCGCCGCCGTGCCCATTCCAAACACGGCAGGGACGGAGCCCTGCCCTACGAAGACCATCGTCCCTTCGCCCGGATGAACCTGAAACGTAGGGCCGGCCTCCGCGCCGGCCTTGCCGCGAACCCACCCCCCACATCTCGAGGCACCTGATATAATGGTATAATGGAACCATCCCTTGTATTACCTTTGCTTATTAATCTTTTTTAGTAATGTCATAAATTATTAATTTACCTATTGACATGAC
The DNA here is from genome assembly GCA_050288425.1 of Desulfobacteraceae bacterium. GTDB lineage: Bacteria > Desulfobacterota > Desulfobacteria > Desulfobacterales > Desulfosarcinaceae > JARRKU01. The sequence goes on from JBNKDU010000057.1 coordinate 88,831, forward strand.
CAGATTAATTTTTAATTTTCTGCCAAATGCATTTAACCTTCAATTCGGATGTAAAACCAAGGAGGTGTCCCGATGATTTACCGCAGATTTTACAATTACCCCAACGCAAACCTCTGGAACGCTTTCGATCAACTCGAAAGGATGCGGCGCCGGTTCGACCGATTCTTCGGGGAGGACGCCGGCACCCGCGGCGGGCTACTGGGATCGGGCGTGTTTCCCCAGATCAATCTGACCGAAGATGCCGACCGGTTTTACATCCGGGCGGAAATTCCCGGCGTAAGCGCGGATCAGATCGATATGCAGGCCACTGGGAAGAAAATCGCCATCACCGGTGAACGCAGACTGGATCAGGAGAACGAGGGCGTCCGTTACCATCGCCGGGAACGGGAAGCCGGGAAATTCTCCCGCATCATCGAGATGCCGTCGGACATCGATGCAGATCGTATCGAGGCGAAAATGCAAGACGGCATCCTGACCATCCGTGCACCCAAGGCAGAGGCTTTCAAGCCGCGCCAGATCTCCATCAATTAAATCAACGCCGTAAATCAGGAGGTGACGGCCATGAGAAACAAGGAATCGAAAGAGCTGAAGGTGAAAGAAAAACAGGAAGTGACCACGCCGGCGGAGCAGACCCGGCCCGGCCTCGTGTTCACCCCTTCCGTGGATATTTTCGAAAATGAAAAGGCAATCGTGCTGCTGGCGGACATGCCCGGCGTACAGGCCAAAGACCTGAATATCGATCTGCGGGACAACACCCTCACCCTGGACGGCGCGGTGGAACCCTATGAATCGTCGGCGGAAGATGCGGTCATGATCGAATATGAAGTGGGCAAATATTACCGTCAGTTTTCACTTTCCGAAATGATCGACCAGGAAAAAATCGACGCCCAATTGCAGAACGGTGTGCTCCGACTGACGCTGCCGAAAGTGGAAAAAGCCACCCCGCGCACCATCACCGTACAGGCAGGATAGTCGCATCGGGACCGGCTTTCCGCATCGGGAGGCCGAATGCAAAGCCGGTCCCATCGACCGTGGGAAGCCCACCCCCAAGGCTGTCCGCCTTTTCCATCGAACCGGACATTCCCCTTAGAATGATCCATCCGCCAAGAGCAGCATGGGATCATGCATTTTCAGGCGCCGGTCCAGCCCCCGCGGGTCGACGATACATTCGCCCAGTTCCTTCCAGAACCGCGGGCCGTGATCCTTGATGCGGGTATGGACGAGTTCGTGCAGAATGACATAGTCCCGTAATTCCCGGGGCAGGCGGATGAGATTCACGTTGAGGTTGATATTGTTGACGGCGGAGCAGCTTCCCCAGCGGGTCTTCTGGTTGCGGATGAAGACCCTTTCGTATTCGAAACCATGCTGCCCGGCCAGTTCCTCGAGGCGCTCCACGATCACCCGCCGGGCCACCGCACGGTTGATGGGGGGACGACGATGGGAATCGAGGGCCCCCTTCTCGATATGGGTCATGCGTTCCAGGTGCTTGGCGATCCAGCCGGCCTTGCGCCGGGCCACGGCCAGGGCCGCCTCGAAGGTCACATTCAGCGGAACGGCCACCCGCACGCCCTTGAAAGGCCGGACGGTCAGACAGATATGTTTGGCCCGCCGGCTGCGCTCCAGCAGCACATCGCCGATTCCCGAGAGATGCACCTTCCGTGACCCCGTCTCTTTTTTGGGCATATCATTCTCTCCTGAATCGAAGATCATCCCGACGTTTTTTCATCGATTTGTCGGCCGGCGCCGGCTCGAGCACCGGTTTACCCGCATACGTGTCCAAGCGATACCATCCGGCGAGGTTTCAATGCCGATTGCGTATCGATTCGGAATCCCAATGTCTGAGTATAACGATAGAATCACCTGGAAGAAATTGCGCAGCTATTTCTTGTCGGGTGAATTCATTTGTTCTGTGTCGGACTTGATTCCGGCTTTTTTCTTGATTGCTTCAATATCCAGATTCTCAAACCAGCGTGGCAAATTCTCCCATATTTTATGGAATCCAAAGCCACCTTCCGTCATCTCGCGTAAGGCATCCTTTTTTTCCCAATTTTGAACTGCAACACGGTAAAGCGCACACATGATTCCCGTACGATCTGCCCCATGCTGACAGTGGACCAGAACCGGTGCATGTTTCGGATTTGTGACGATCTGCAAAAATCTTACGGCATCCTCTTCCTCAGGATGCCATGTCTTCATGTAAATGTGTTCATAAGCGAACCCCAAGTTACTGATTTCATCCCGGTCTGAATGAAATGCGCGTAAATTGACAATGGTTCCGATTCCAATCTCTTTGAGGTTCGCCATACCTTCTGCGGACGGTTGCGCGCTTCGATAAAGCGAATCCGATACCTTGTGAAGGTTGGGAACACCTTTCACGTACATCGGCTGGGCCCATTGCGCGGGTCGATTCTCTATAGATTTGTCAAGCCCATGAGCGGCATTGAGCGGGATCAATATCATGATACTGATTACGGCGATTAGATTCACGTTTTTACCCGCTGAACCCCGCGGCCCACAGGCCGCGTGGTTCCCGACCCGTGCGAAAGCCCTGGTTAGATGAAAATTCATTTGTCCTATCTCCAATTTTCCGGAATTCCATGTGCATTATGCGCAATTAAACAAAACGGTTCCAAATTCCCAAGGCAATGCCCGCTCGCATTGATCCTTCCGTTTCTATCCATCGCTCTCTCAGCTTTGGTAATGCAACTCTTGTCAGGTGATGCGATTAAGCTTCTACAGTGATAACTACTTTTCCCCGCGCGTGTCCTCGACCAAGATATCTGAGTGCTTCAGCCGTTTCATTCAATGGATACCGCCTATCTATCACTGGGAATAGCTTGCCTGCTTCAATGAGCTCCTTCAATAACAACAAGTCCCCCATGCTCGATTTTGGGAATACCACTCGCAGTCTCTTGTTCCCCTGAATTGACATAAATGGGCCGAAGAGCAGGGCCTGGAACATCTGAGCCGGCGTTCCGCCAATCATAACATAGGCGCCCCCCGGCGCCAATGCACGTCTGTAGGCCGTGATCGGATGATATCCATTGACTGCGAGGATCAGGTCATATTGCTGCCTGTTCTCAGTGAAGTCTACACTACGATAGTCGATGATATGGTCCGCCCCAAGAGAGCGTGCCTGATCCTGGTTCATGGAGCTGCAGACGGCTGTGACTTCGGCGCCGAATAATTTGGCGATCTGTACCGCGAAGGTGCCTACTCCGCCGGACGCCCCTTGAATCAGGACTTTCTGCCCCGGTTGGATTCGCCCCTGATCGCGCAATCCATGCAGGGCGGTGATGGCCGCCAATGGCACCGCGGCGGCCTCCTCGAACGACAGATTTACGGGCTTCAGCGCCAGGGCAGTCTCGGGGACCGCTATGAATTCGGCAAATCCGGCGCCTCCATGCGCGGAAACATCACCAAAGACTTCGTCACCGGGTTTGAACTTCCGGACATTTCCGCCTACGGCCTCCACCCGTCCGGCGATGTCAGCCCCTAGGATTGTGCGTCTGGGTTTTAGCAACCCACTAGAAAGGCGAACAAGGAAGATATCGGCAGTAAGAAGATGCCAGTCCGCGGCGTTCACCGACGCCGCCTGAACCCTTACCAATACCTCATCATCCTTGGGAACCGGCCTCTCCACCTCCTCCATGCGGAGGACGTCCGGCGGCCCGTATTTTGTATAGACAATCGCTTTCATATGAAAAACCTGACACCGTGTATGACACGCTTCGGAATCCTCGCCCTAAGGTTTGGATTCCGAAGTCTTTTCTTCATGCGCTTGGAGGCTTTACTACATCCGGAAGGATTGTAACTTTTGGTTCCCGTAACGGCAAGCATTGCGCATTTGCCTTGATAAGGGGTCGACAAAATTCCGGCCGACCCCTTCCATATGCGCAATCGTGGCGGTATTCAGAGGCCCTTATACACCCATCCCGAAAATTTGAGGTTCTTTCCGAGCGCTGCAGTTTTCATTTAACCAGTTGGCAATATTTTTCCACATGCTGTCCCTCATATCCCTTGCGCCCTCTGGACAGCTTTTAATACAGGCACAGCAGCGAATGCAGGGCTCGATTTCAGTAGCCACGCTCTCATCTACCGTGATCGCAGCCGTCGGGCATACGCTTGCACAGGTGCCGCAAATTGTGCATGTTTCCTCATTGGTCATTGGAGAAACGGCCATAGGTCGCGCTCCGGTTGCTTCATATGGAAATCTGCCGGAAATTTCCAAATCCATCAGGTCATCCGGTGATCGCAGCGCCGTGACTTTATCTTTTAATTTTACTCCAAAATCAATTGTCTTTTGAACATCCAGACTATCCGGATGTCCATCCTTGTGTCAGCCGCCAAACTGAGGGACCGGGAAACGATATCCGGTGGACTTTGCAATAGATCAAATGCCCGACCCAAGGTTGCAGTTGCAAAAATGGCACGCCTTTCCCGGTCCCACTCCAGAGACATTCTCGGCGTAGCCGATATTATTTTAATTACAAATTTACGCGGTCTCTATTTGTATTCAAGAAATAGTACACATGCCAAGCATATCTTCCAGTCAAACATTTTCCATTCCAGCATAATATGCAATTGCGAATATGATAATCAAAAACAATATCGCAATCGTGATCTTAAACCATATTTTATCCATTGCAATTACAAACAAAATAGCAATCAGAACAATTACAAACCCGCCCAGTGTGTAAAACATTACTTTTCTTAGTATCCTTTTGGTATAATTTGCCGAACGGCCAAGCCAAGAGACCGGGCGGATTCTGAGTTAACATTCGCCGCAAGCCCTTAAATTGGTTTTTAGAAAAATATCCAAAAATGGCACGGCCCGCCCGGTCCCTCTTAAGCGCCTGGTCGGGTCGTATGTTCAGACCAAGGTTTGATCTTTTTAAGTAAGGGGCCAAGAGTTCGCTCTGCGACTTCTGTATCGTAGGCAGCTTGAGCACGCAGCCAATATCCATTGGATAAACCAAAAAAACGGCACAGCCGCAAATCGGTGTCAGCTGTAATAGAACGTTTATTGGAGACGATCTCACTGATACGCTGGGCGGGGACATCGATTTCCTTGGCCAAGCGATATTGGCTAAGCCCCATAGGCTTTAAGAATTCCTCTAATAAAATTTCACCGGGAGTGATGGGATCTAGTTTTTTCATT
>JBNKDU010000058.1:0-8258 GCA_050288425.1 Desulfobacteraceae bacterium
GAGAAGACCAGCTTGCGAAAGGCGTTCGACGCCTGGCGGACATGGACTTCGAAGTCTGTTCCGCTGGTATGCACCACGCCCATGGAGACGAAGGGCATCCTCGCCACCTGGGTGGCGTTGAGGATGCCGAAGGTGCCGCCATAGGCCGTTGCCCGGCCGGCCATGTTGGCGCCGGCACAACGGCCCATCTCCACGGCGTTGGTCCACAGGCCGGTGACCATGGGGTCGCCGCTGATGGGGTCGAAGGTGACGGCCGCGTCTCCGGCGGCATAAACGCCGGAAGCGGTGGTTTGGGTGAATCTGTCCACCACCACCCCGGTCCGGATATCGATCCCCTGGTCGTCGATCCATTCGATATTGGGGCGCACCCCCTTGCCGATGCAGACCATTTCGCAGGTCATGGATTCCCCGTTGTCCAGGATCACGCCGCTGACGCCGTTTCCGTTCCCCGTGATTTCCGTGGCCGCCGCGCCGGTGATGATGCGCAGCCCGGCCCGGTCCAGGGCCCGACGGATCAGTCGGGCGTCGTCCGGCTCCATGAGCTGGCTGAGCACCTCCGGTGAAAAGACCACCAGGGTCACGGCGACGCCGCGTTCCAGGAGGGCGAAGGCCGCCTTGAGGTTGAGCAGGCCGCCCCCCAGCATCACCGCATGCCGGGTGGTTGCCGCCCGCGCCTCGGCATCACGGGCATCGGCCAGGGTCCGCAGGGCGAAGACCCCCGGTATCCCGGTTCCGCCGATCTCTTCGGGGATATGGGGCCGGCTGCCGGTGGCGATGAGCAGCCGGTGGTAGGGAAGTACTTCCCCGCTGTCGGTGGTCACCGTCCGGGCCCGGGTATCGATCCGCCGGGCGCGGGTCCCCAGCCGGATTTCGGCCTTGCCGGAGCGGTAGGGGCCCTGGCCCTGCAGGAAAATATCGTGCGCCTTTTTCTTCCTGCTGATGATAAAGGGGATCAGCGGACGGAAATAGGGCGCATCGACCTCTTCGCTCAACACCCTCACCTCTCCCCCGGGATCCAGTCTGGCGATGGTTTCGGCGGCGGCCATTCCCGCGGCACTGCCCCCGATAATCAGATGGGTATTGGTTCCGGTTTTGGGTGCCATGGTCTCTATTCCCCCTGGCCTGTGAGCAGTTCTCCGGCCGCGGTCTTGCGGATATGGCGGGAAAAGTCATCGGCGCTCTGAAAGACCAGCGCCTTGGAGGGGCAGGCGCTCACGCAGGCCGGGATCTCCAGGTCCGGACAGCGGTCGCAGCGATAGGCCTTGTGTTCTTCCATGTGCCGTCCGATGACGCCGTAGGGGCAGACCATCACGCAGGTCCAGCAGCCGATGCACTTGTCCGGGTCGGTGGTCACCACTCCGGCTTCGCTGCGGCTGATGGCGCCGGCGATACAGGCGTGCATGCACGGGGCATCCTCGCAATGGCGGCAGAGGATGGGAACGGCCCTGGGACCGGGGTCGGCGGCCTCCACATAGAGCCGCGGTTTGGGACGCGGCGATTCACCCATGGCGGCGTATAGATTCTTTCCCCGGGAGTGGCTCACGGCACAGGCCATCTCGCAGGTGTGGCACCCCATGCAACGGTCCAGGCGCACGAAGATCTCTTTGGGTTGTTTCATATCCGGCTCCTTTCCGGCTCCTATTCCAGTCCCAACCCTTTGCGGCGCTCGTCGATGGCGTCCAGCAGCTTATCGGCGGCGCTCTCCGGATCGAGGTCCACGATGAAGTAGCCGCCGGTGAGGTCCCGTACCTTTTCGGTGAGCACCTGGGCCACCAGCGGGCTGCCCAACACCGGCAGCATCACCCCCACGTGGGTGGGCAGGCCGGCGGCCACGGCATAGGCCCCGATGGAGACGGCCTTTTCCGAGACGGCTTCGGCGGCCGAGGCCACCACGGGCAGTTGGGAGGTGTCGACCCCCAGATACTCGGCCAGGGCCACGGTGAGGGCCACGGCCCGGGAATTGTCCACGCAGGAACCCATGTGGAGTACCGGCGGCAGCGGCCCGCCCAGGCCGTTGGCCTCGCCGATGGCCGTGAGCACGGTTTTGATGCCGTCACCGCACAATGCATCCACGTTGGCCGGGTCCATGAAGCCGTGGCGCATCAGGGCGCCGGCGCCGCAGCCCGTGGCCACCACCAGGACGTTTTCCCGGAGCAGTTTCTTGGCCATCCGGATGAAGTTTCGATCCTGGGGCACTTTTACATTGTTACAGCCGGCAAAGAGGCATACCCCGCGGATGTTGCCGGCCTTGAGGTTGTCCACCACCGGTTTGAGGGGTTCGGCCGCATCCAGCTTGGCCAGGGCCGCCACGATGGCCTCCACGGAAAAACCGGCCATCACCGGTGTCCTGATGTCGGGAATGTCCACCGGCTTGTTCCGGCGGCGCTTGAAATTGTCGATGGCCTTGTCGATGATCTCATAGGCCTTGGGACCGGCCTGCTCCTCGTTGAACTCCACGTGGGTGGCGCCGCTGATCCTGGCGATCTCCATGGTGGTGATGATCTCCGTGCCGGTGCATTCGGCCACGTTGACCACGGCGGGCATGATGCACTGGTAGTCCACCACCATCGCGTCCAGGGCGCCGGTCATGATGGCCATCTCCTGGCTCACCGAATGGGTGCAGGCCGGGATGCCGTGGCGCATCATCACCTCGTTGCCCGTGCAGCAGATTCCCACCAGGTTGATGCCGGACGCCCCGGCACTGCGCGCCGCATTTTGCCTGGCTTCCGCGGAGGTGACCAGCAGGTCGGAGAGCACCGGGTTGTGTCCGTGCAGGGCGATGTTCACCGCGTCGGCCTTGAGGGTGCCCAGGTTGGCGGCGGTAACCGTGGGCTGGGGGACGCCAAAGAGGATGTCGGCCAGGTCGGTGCCCATGTAGCAGCCGGCCAGGTCGGCCACCCCGCAGCGCAGCCCGCCGAGGAGCAGGTTCACCGGATCGGCATCGACACCATAGAGGGTGCGGTGCATGATTTCCGAGACCTCGTGGTCGATGCCCTTGGGCACCAGGTTCAAGTCGGTGAGCACCTTGGCCCGCCGGTCATTGACCACCGTGGCCGCCCAGAGCACCGGGGTCTCCTTTTCGTGAAAATCTGCCAGGGCCGCATGGGCCAGGTCCAGGGCGATGTCGCGCTCCTCCCGGCCCTCCACGTCGATACCGATGCGGGTGGCCACGGCTTTGAGCTTACCGCCGTCCTTGATGGTGTAGGCTTCCGTCTGCCCCAGGGCCATCTTCTTCAAGGTGTGGGCCAGGTGGCGGGCGTGTCCCGAATGGGCCGCGGTACCCGCCGCGATGGCCCGGTCCAGGCCGCGGGCCACCATCACGTCGGCAGTGGCGCCACAGATGCCCACCCGGGGGCCTTCGCCGAACGGGTCGATGCGGCAGGGCCCCTGCAGGCAGTGGCGGCAGCAGAGGCCCGTGTCGCCGAAACTGCATTGGGGCGTCATGGCCGCATAGCGATCCCAGACCGTGCTCACCTCCCGGTCCCGCGCCTTGGCGATCATCTCCCGTACCGCCGGGTCCAGACTTTTTTCCATTGTCTCATGGTTCTCTGCCATTGGCGATTCCTCCCCACTTCCTTAGGACGCAGGCATGGCCGCCGCCATACCGTGCGATGGAAAATGTTCGCAACCGTGCGCCATGAAAACCGATGGCGCCCCGAGCCATGGCCGCGGCTCGAAACCGGACCATGATTTTCGTCAGAATATGGTGATTTGCCGCGCAGGAAGCGCGAACCTATATTTCAGCAACGGGCGGTGGTCGCCAGAGGGACCATCCGTGTCCGTCTGTTCACTGGCTTTCGGCGGAGAGGGCGGGAATCAGCACCGCCGGTGGTTTTCGATATGTGCTCATCCATAAAAATCACGCCCCGGGCGGGTTGTCAATGATGGGATGCGGTCCTTCGATCCGGGATAATCAACGCATCGAAGGCGATGAAAAAACAGGTTTTCCTGCCATGGTTCGCAATCCGGCTCCCCCGGGGCGGACAGGTTCCCCTCGTGCAATAAGTGCTTGACATTCGCCTCCTTATGCCATCAAAACCGCAGAGATTTTCCGATTTTATTCCGCTTTGGTATCGAATGCATCCAGGGGCTGATTCCCACGCGGCACCGCAACCCATGGTTTTTCAAGGGAACGAGAAGCGTGAACCATGTCAGACAGACACTGATCTACATCGCCCTCTCCCTCGTTCTCATCAGCTTAGGCTGCCTGGGCTACATGATCATTGAAAAATGGTCTTTCATGGATGCCCTCTATATGACCATCATCACCCTGGCCACGGTGGGCTACGGAGAAGTCCACCCGGTCGGCATGGAAGGCCGCATCTTTACGGTGCTGTTGATCATGCTGGGCGTGGGCTTCTTTCTGTTCGTGGCCGGCAAAGTCATCCAGTTCCTGGTGGAGGGCCGCATCAGGCTGGTTCTGGGGAGGCGCAAGTTGGATTCACGGATCAACAAACTCACCGACCACTATATCATCTGCGGCTACGGGCGCATCGGTCGGGTATTGGCCCGCTTTCTCATCGAACGCTACGTCGATGTGGTGGTCATCGAGCGCAACGAGGACCGGATCGCCCGAATGGATGAGGACGGCATTCTCTACCTGGTGGGCGAAGCCACCGATGAAAAAATACTGCAAAGAGCCGGGATCCAGCGCGCCAAGGGGCTGGTGACCGCCGTGGCCACCGATGCGGACAATGTCTTTCTGGTGTTGATCGCCAAACAGATGAACCCGGCGCTGTTCGTGGTGGCCCGGGCCGGTCAGGACGATGCCAAGAAAACCCTGGCGGCGGCCGGGGCGGACAAGGTCATCTCCCCCTACGATCTGGGTGCCCGCCGCATGGCCCACGCCATCTTGCGACCCACGGTGATCAAATTCCTGGAAATGGCCTTCGCCGATGACAAGACCGATATCCAGGTGGAGGAAATCCGGGTCACCTCCCGGTCGGAGCTGCTGGGCATCTCGCTCTACGAATCCGACATCCGCAAGAACCTGGACCTGATCATCGTGGTGATCAGCAAAGCGGACGGGTCCATGCTTTTCAACCCCAAGGCCGACACCATCATCGAGGCCGGCGACACCATGGTGGTGGTGGGCAGTCTCCGCAGCATCAAGCAACTCGAACGCATCGCCTGATGACGGCGAAAACCGGTCCCTGGCCGGACGTCCGGTGACGCCTGCCCAGGGGCCTGGAGTTCAATGGTCCCCCGGGGTCCAGGGTTCCTCGTCGACATAGATCGTGTCCGGGGGCAGGCTGTGGTCGGTTTGAAAGTCGAGGCCTTTCAGGTGGCCGCCGCGCATCAGAAAGGCCACATTGCAATTTCGATGTCCCTTCACCCGCGATAGAATCCGGGGGTGCAGGCGGATCATTGGATTTCGTTCCCCGGGATCCAAACGGCCGAGGGCCCGCTGGAGTACATCGCGCCAGACGGCGGTGTGTACCAGTTCCCCGAAGGCGGGATGGAAGGGACCGGCCAGGACCCCGGAGTCGGCGTTCAGCTCCGCGGTGGGCTGCAACCCCATGCGGATCACCGCGATGCCCTGGCGCCGAAAGAGAAGGTACAATTCCTTGACCCGCCCCACGGCCGCTTCCAGGGAGAGGGGGAAATAGCGCTTCTGCCGGTACCAGCGCGACAACGGGCTGCCCTCCAGGACCAACAGCGGATAGATGCGCACGAAATCAGGATGCAGCAGGGCGATTTGCCGGGCGCTGTCCAGGGCCGCTGCGCCCGTCTCGCCGGGCAGTCCCACCATCATCTGCAATCCCAGGCGGCAGGAAAGTTCCCGGATCCGTTGGACGGCCCGGACCACCTGGGCGGCGGTATGGCCCCGTCGGGAAATCTCCAGCAGGCCGTCATCCATGGTCTGGACGCCCAATTCGATGGTGCTGACCGCAAAGCCGCGGATCAGCGCCATGCGCGGTTCGTCGACGGTGTCGGGACGGGTGGAAAAACGAATCCCCTGTACGCTTCCCCGGCGCACGTAAGGTTCTGCCATGGACAGCAGGCGATGAACCTCCGCCGGAACCTGGCCGAGAAAATTGCCGCCGAAGAATGCGATCTCGGTGAAACGGCCGGGGTCGCGGCGAAAGCGGAGAAAGCGATCGACGGTGTCCTGAAATTGTTTTTCGGTGGGGAGGATGGCCGCGCCGCCGGTGGTGCGGGTCTGATCGCAGAAAATGCAACGATGCGGACATCCGGCATGGGGGATGAACACCGGGATCACGAAGGGTCTGGCCGCGGCCTGCACGGCTAGTCACCGGAAGCGTCAAACAGCTCCAGGCCCTTGCGCGCGGCATCCTGCTCGGCTGTTTTCTTGCTTTTTCCCACCCCTTGCGCCTCGATGGCACCCACGGTCATGGAGACATGGAAGGTCTTGTCGTGATCCGGTCCGCTTTCGTGAATCACGCGATATCTGGGGACCTCCTTGATGGCACTCTGCACGGCCTCCTGCAGACGGCTCTTATAATCCTGCCCCAGGCTCAGATTGGGCGCATCCTGGATCAGTTCCCGGAACTGAATTTCGATGAATCGGAAAGCGGCCGCAAAACCGCCGTCGAGGTAAATGGAGGCGATGACCGCTTCTGTCACGTTGGCCAGCAGAGAGTTCTTTTCCCGCCCGTTGCTTTGCACCTCTCCCTTGCCCAGAAGCAGATAGGCTCCCAGATCGAGGGTGCGGGCGATTTCGGCCAGTTGGGTCTCGTTGACCATGTTGGCCCGGATGCGCGACAAATCCCCCTCGCGCATTTCCGGGTATCCCTGCATGAGCAGGTGGCCCACCACCAGGTTGAGCACGGCATCACCGAGATATTCGAGCCGTTCATTATCGCGCATGGATTCGTTGGGGTGCTCGTTGACGAAAGAGCTGTGGCGCAGCGCTTCCTCAAGGAATGCGAGGTTATGGAACCCGTATCCCAAAGTATCCTGCAAGCGCTTAATGTCTATTGGTTTTTCCATGCACGCCCACATTGTCAACGCACATATTTCATGGTGCGGCTGGCGATCAAGGCCTGAAAGTGCGCATAGGATACCCGCAAGTCGCCGCCGCCGCAACCCATCTGGATGTCCGGCGTCACGGTGCCGTGAAAATCGGTTCCGCCGGTAATCAGCAGGTCGAATTTGCGCGCCAACTGGACATACCGGGTGGTCTCCTCGTGGGTATGCCGCGGATAGTAGACCTCTAGACCCATGAGGCCTATCGGGCGGAGCTGTCGGATCAAAGCCTCCAGTCCTTGCGTGCCGTTGCATTTCACCAGATACGGGTGGGCCAGCACCGGAACGCCGCCTGCTGCGTGGATCAGATCGAAGGCGTCGCGGCAGGAGATCCGCTCCTTGCCCACATACGCCGGACACCCGTCTCCCAGATAGCGGTCGAAGGCATCATTTATATCGGTGGCCAGGCCGGCCCGGATCATGGCGCTGGCCACGTGGGGTCGGCCGGCCGAGCCTTCTCCCACCTCCGCGTTCACTTGTTCAAGGGTCAGCGGGAGGCCCAATTCGACGAGCCGTTCGACGATGCGTCGGGTCCGCTCCTCGCGGATCTTCCGGAATCTGGCGAGGGTCCGCCCCAAAGGCCGGTCATCGGGATCGATGCCGTACCCCAGGATATGCAAGCCCCCCTGGGCGATATCTCCGCCGGGGCTCGCTGCACTGATTTCTATTCCGGTGATGATGTGGAGGGCGGGGGGAAGCGGGTATAAAAAGGCCTGCCGGGTGCCTTCCAGGGTATCGTGATCCGTGATGGCGACGGCTTCCAGGCCCAATTCGGAAGCCAGGCGGACGATTTCCGCCGGCGTCAGGGTTCCGTCGGACGCAGTGGAATGAACGTGAAGATCGATGCAACCCCTGGGGTCACAATCCAAGGGCCTTCTCGAAGGCTTCTTCTTTGGTTTTGCAGTCAATGCACTGAGTCGTAACGGGTCGGGCTTTCAGGCGCGGAATGGAGATTTCCTCGCCACAGGATTCACAAATGCCGAAGGTTTCGTTTTCGATGCGATCCAGAGCTTTTTTGATCTTTTTGATGAGTTTATGCTCACGGTCGCGGATGCGTAGCATGAAATTGCGATCAGATTCCAAGGTCGCGCGGTCGGTCGGGTCGGGGAAGTTTTCCTTCTGTTCGGTCATTCCGGAAACCGTGTTATCCGCCTGGCTTAGGAGCTCCTGGAGGCGTTCATTCAGAAGCTCTTCAAAAAACTGGAGATCTTTCTTTTTCATACGCCATTCTCTCTGAGCATAGGATAAAGAGCAATTAAAAAAGGTAC
>JBNKDU010000059.1:0-5162 GCA_050288425.1 Desulfobacteraceae bacterium
CTCGAGCTGGCCCCCGGCGAGGGGCTGGCCCTGATCAACGGCACCCAGGTGATGACCGCCATCGGCGCCCTGGCGGTGCACGACGGCCTGCGCCTGATGAAGCTGATCGATGTCGCCGCCGCCATGAGCCTGGAGGTGCTCATGGGCAGCCGCACCGAATTCGATGCGCGCATCCACCAGGTGCGCCCCCATCCGGGGCAGGCCATCGCCGCCGACAACATGCTGCGCATGGTGCAGGAGAGCGGGATCATCTCCTCCCACAAAGACTGCAAACGGATCCAGGATGCCTATACCCTGCGCTGCTCCCCCCAGGTACACGGCGCCAGTCGCGATGCCCTCCGATACGCCGAGAAGGTAATCTTCACCGAGATGAACGCCGCCACCAACAACCCCCTGGTCTTCAGCGATAGCGGCGATTTCCTGCTGGGCGGCAATTTCCATGGGCAGCCGGTGGCCCTGGCCCTCGATTTCATGGCCATGGCCGTGGCCGAATGGGCCAACATCGCCGAACGCCGGGTCGAGCGCCTGGTCAATCCCATGTTGAGCGGCCTGCCGGCTTTCCTGGTCAGCGACGGCGGTCTCAACTCCGGGTTCATGATCGCCCAGTACACGGCGGCGGCCCTGGTCTCGGAAAACAAGGTCCTGGCCCATCCCGCCAGCGTGGATTCCATCCCCACCTCGGCCAACAAGGAAGACCATGTCTCCATGGGCACCATCGCCGCCCGCAAGTGCCGCCAGATTTTAACCAACACCGAAAACGTGGTGGCCATCGAACTGCTCTGCGCGGCCCAGGCGCTGGACCTGTTGACCAACCTCAAGCCGGGCAAGGGCACCATGGCCGCCTATACCGCCATCCGCCGGCACATCCCCCCCCTGGTCGAGGACCGCGTCCTGGCCGAGGACATCGCCGCCATGCGGGCCCTGATGGATTCCGATGCCATCCTGAAGGCCGTGGAGCAGAAGATCGGCCCGCTGAAATAGCAAAGCACCAATGGCTCCTGTCTTGAAGGCGTCAGAATGTTCTGTTGATTTTACGCCTACCCGCCCTTATCATACAATCTATATAACCCCCGAAAATACCCACTTCATATCAGAAGGGGTGGGGGCTTGGGCTAAATCAAGGCCTTGAAAGCGTCAGCACGCCTCTTTTTGATTTCCACGGGAAAATTGCGCATCGCCGCTCATTCTTTTCTGTCAAATGATGTGTCACCGTAGAACGCTGCCGAATTATAGTTCATGGGTAAGTGGCCGCACTAAAATTTTACGATTCCGTTTATTGTGAATCCGCCCTGAATACAGTCGGGAGTTGGTCGCTATGATCGCCCAAATTGTCATTCTGGTCGTCGAGGCCATGGCCGTTTATATGCTGGTATTGGGCAGCCACTCCGTGCGCCAGCGGTACGGGCTTACCTTTTTTTACGCCTTGCTGGGCGGGTTGACGGCCATCATGTCCTGGGTCACGGACGCAGGGGTCAAGATTCAGGTGTTTGACCTGACCTTTGTGGTCGGTTCCACGGTTTTTTATACATCCTTGCTGCTGGGGGTGTTCGTGGTTTACGTGTTCGACGGTCCGCGCAGCACCCGTATCGCCATTTCCACGGTGGCCGTCGTTTCTATCCTGGGGCCGGTGGTGGCCGCCGTGCTCCATTACCAGATGAGTGCCGCAGGGAACTCGCCGATGGTGCACGTGCCCATGCCGAGTCTGCGCATCAATGCGGCTTCGGTGGCAGCCACGTTGATCGACATGTTTTTCCTGGCCATCGCCTGGGAGTATTTCGGCAAACCCAGCCTGAGGATAAGACTGGGTTTGCGGACGTTCCTAACCTTGCTGGGGGTGATGTGGCTGGATGTGGTTCTGTTTACAACCGGGGCTTTTGCCGGCAGCGGGGCCTATTTCAGCATCATGACGGCGACCTTGCTGGATCGGCTGGCGGTCACCGTATTCGCCTTGCCCTTCTTATACGGCTACTTGCACTGGCAATACACCAAGACCGGCAACGCGATCGAAAACCGGCCGGTACTGGCGATCCTCAAAAGAGTCGCCGAAATAGAAAGCGAGCTGACCCTGGCCCGCAACCATATCGACAGCCTGTCCCGGTTGCTGCCGATTTGCGCCAGCTGCAAGAAAATCAGAGACGCCAACGGGAACTGGCATGAGGTCGAACGGTATATCGCCTCGCATTCCAAGACAGAGTTCAGCCACGGTATTTGTCCGGCATGTGCCCGACGGGACTATCCCGAATTTGATTTGTACGGGCCGGACGATAGGTAAGTTGAATTCGGCTTAATGGTCCGTCAATGCAGGGCAGGTTCACAGGCAAATATTGATAAATCCAATCCGCCAACCTTGAATTATCAGTAATTACAATTTGTAATAGGGGCGTTTTCTCTATAGCTTAGCAGGCTCGGTGCCTGGCCGCTGCCCGTGCGCGTCTCCCCTTCCAGGTCAGGTGGCCCGTCAATCCTCAACCTATCAGGAGTGCACCATGACAAGATCACGCGAAGAGATTCTCCATGACCTGGCCGACAGCGTATTGAACATGAAGGAGGAGCTGGCCGTTCAAGTCGCCCGGGAAGCCATCGAAGCCGGCCTGGACGCATTTGATGCCATCAACAACGGCCTGGTGGTGGGCATGAACCAGGCCGGTGAACTCTATGACCAGGAGGAGTACTTCGTGCCGGAGCTGCTGATCTGCTCCGATGCCTTGTACCTGGGCCTGGACATCCTCAAACCCCACATCAAGCGGGAGGATGCCGCCGGCAAGGCGCCCTGCGTCATCGGCGTGGTGGAGGGCGACACCCACGACATCGGCAAGAACCTGGTCAAGATCATGCTGGATGTCTCCGGGTTCGAAATCCACGACCTGGGCCGCAACGTTCCCCTGGCCGATTTCGTGGAAAAGGCCAAGGCCGTCGACGCCGCACTGATCTGCCTCTCCACCCTGATGACCACCACCATGGAGGGCATGGCCACCGTCATCGAGATGCTCGAGGAGGAAGGCATTCGCGACCGGTTCAAGGTCATGGTCGGGGGCGGCCCCATCTCCCAGGCCTTCGCGGATCGCATCGGCGCGGACGGGTATGCCGCCAACGCCTCCAGAGCCGTGGCCGTGGCCAAATCCCTGTGCAAAACACGGAAAGCCGCGTAGATGCGGTTTCGAAAGATCAAAAAGGAGACCCCATGACGACAAAGACCGGCGCCTTCCCCGCCGACAACCAGAGTTCGCTGGAACGGGTGCTTTGCTACCTGCAGGGCAAAAATCCCCAGCGCATCGCGTGCTTTCCCCTGATTCTCAACCATGCCGCCAGAGTCCTGGGCGTGCCCGTGGGCGAATACAACCGCAATCCCGAGAAAATGGGCGCCGCCCACGTCGCCGCATTCCGCCGCTACGGCCATGACCTGGTGCTGGTCTTTTCCACCACCTCCACCCTGGCCGAGGCCATGGGAACCCGGATGGCCTTCTTGGAAGACGATGCGCCCCAGATCGACGTGCCCCTGATTCAGGAGCTGGACGATATCAACAAGGTCAAAATTCCCGATTTTTCCAAGGACGGCCGTTTGCCCTGCTACCTGGAGGCCACGGAAATGGTCGTCGATCAAATCGGCCAGGAGACCTGCGTCTCCACGGTGCTGGCCGGCCCCCTGACCACCGCCGCGGCCCTGCGGCCCATCGATCTCTTCGTCCGGGACCTGTACAAAAACAAGGAATGGGTGCATGCGCTGATGGAAATCTGCACCCAGGCCGGCATCGCCTTCATCGACGAGATCCTCAAAAGAAATTCGCTGCCCATCATCGTGGAACCCATCGCCACCGGCAGCCTGATCAGCCCCAGGCATTTCGAGGAGTTCGTCACCCCCTATCTCAAACGCATGACCGATCATATCCACGCCAAGGGCAACGGCATGCCGGCCGTATTGCACATCTGCGGCAACACGCGCCCCAACTGGGGCCCCATGCTGGATTCCGGCTGGAACATCTGGAGCATCGATTCGCCGGTGGACATCGGTGCGGCCAGGGAAACGGCCGGCGGCCAGGTCTGCCTGGTGGGCAATGTCAGTACCACCAACCTGCTGAAAAGCACGCCGGCGCAGGTCGACGCCGAAGCCCGGGAGGTCTGCGCCAAGGCCATGGGCAGCCCCTGCGGTTTCATCCTGGGATCCGGCTGCGAGATCCCCATCAACACGCCGCCGGAAAATATCGATGCCCTCATCGACGCGGCCAGAAAATACGGGCGGTTCGACCAATGAAGGACCCGGCGGGCGACACCACGGCGCACCATCTAATGACTCCCCGCCGGCGCCTCCTTAAGGCCGTGAACAAGGAACCCGTCGATCGCCCCCCCTGGATCTGCCCCGGCGGCATGATGACCATGGCGGTGGGCGAGGCCATGGATCTGCTCCGGGCGCCGTGGCCCGGCGCCCATACGGATGCCCACAAGATGGCTGCCCTGACCGAGGGCATGGCGCGGCTGGGGGGCATCGAAAACCTGGGCGTCCCCTTCTGCATGACCGTCGAAGCCGAAGCCCTGGGGGCGGGCGTGGACCTGGGCGGCCGGACCAGGGAACCCCATGTCACCGGCTATGTGTTGGACGGACTGGCGGAGATCGGCCGCCTTCCGCGCCTGGACCCCCGTAAGGGCCGCGCGGCTGTCTGCTGCCAGGCCATCCGCATGCTCAAACGGCACCGGCCGGACCTGCCGGTGCTGGGCAACCTCTCCGGCCCGGTCAGCCTGGCGACCTCGCTGGTGGACCCTCTGGTCTATTACCGGGCCCTGAGAAAAGATCCGCAGGGGGCCCGCGACCTGACCGTTTTTTGCGCCGACCAGGCCACGGCCTTCGGCACGGCCATGGTAGCAGCCGGGGCGGACATGATCTGCATCGCCGATCCCCGCGCCACCGGCGATCTGCTGGGCCCGGCCGCCTTCGAGGCCTTCGTGCTGCCCTACCTGAACCGCATGACCGATCATTTTCAGCAACGCCTGGGCGTGCCGGTCATCGTCCACATCTGCGGCAACATCAAAGGCACCGGCGAGATGCTGTCCAAGCTCTCCGCCCGGGTGATCAGCGTGGATGCCGTGGTGGGCCTCCGGCGCCTCTCCCGGCAGGTTCCCCGCAAGGCCATCATGGGCAATATCAGCACCTTTACCCTGGAACGCGGGAC
>JBNKDU010000060.1:0-3304 GCA_050288425.1 Desulfobacteraceae bacterium
GATGCCGTGGGTGCCGGCCTGGGCAATGGTCTCGGCGGAGTCTTCCCGGGGCGGGTCCAGCAGGGGCAGCAGGCCCATATACTGCCACGTGCCGTCTTCACGGGTACGGGCCACCCCCAGGGTGCGCCAGCCTTTGGCCGCCGCGGCATCCACCGCCGTCCGGGCTCTGGAAAGGCTTTGTTCATCGAGACCGGCCAGATCCATCACCACCTGGGGGGCCCCTTTGGTCACCTTGAAGCTCCGGCCGGCGCCGTCCCGCACCGTTGCTTCGGTCCGCTTGACCACAGGATCGAAGGGCACGAAGGCGACCACTTGGTATGCAGCCAGGGCCTGCGGGTCTTCGAGGCCGTCCATCACCGCCAGATCGATGCTGTCGTTGTTTTCGGACTTGGAAGCCAGGGCCGCGGTTAAGACCAGTTCACGGGCTTCGACCCCCTCCAGCGGTTGTGGCGCCGCAAGGGTGAGCGTGTTGCGGGTCAAGGTCCCGGTCTTGTCGGAACAGAGAATATCCATGCCCGCCATCTCTTCGATGGATTCGAGACGGGCCACGATGGCTTTCATGCGCGACAGGGCCATGGCCCCCACCGCCATGGTGACCGAAAGCACGGCCGGCATGGCCACCGGAATGGAGGCCACCGTGAGAATCAGGGCAAACTGCAGCAGTTCCGTAAACGGGGCGCCGCGGAAGAGTTGCACCACCAGCAGCACGGCCACCAGTCCCAGGCTGAGGTAGATGAGATAGTTGCCGATCTGCAGGACCGCTTTTTGAAAGTGGGACGCCCCGCCGGCGTCGGCCACCAGCCGGGCGGTATGTCCGAAATAGGTTTGCTGCCCGGTGGCCGTCACCAGGGCGACCATCTCTCCCTGCTTGGCGACGGCGCCTGAATAGACGATATCGCCCTTCTCTTTGTTGACCGGCAGCGACTCGCCGGTCAGGGCCGACTGGTCCACGCTGAGGTAGTCGCCCTCGATGAGTTTGCCGTCCGCAGGAATGATATCGCCCAGCCGCAGGCGGATGATATCGCCGGGCACCAGTGCCTTGGCATCCACCAGCTGCCATCGGCCGTTGCGCCGGACGCGGCTTTTGAGGGCCAGCCGTTTCTTCAAGGCGGCCACGGCGTTGCCGGCCTGGTGCTCCTGCCAAAAGCCGATTGCCGCATTGAAGAAGAGCAGAATCACGATGATGCCCAGATCCATCCAATGGTGCACCACCAGGGATAAAAGCGCCGCCGCTTCGATCATCCAGGGAATCGGGCCCCACAGGTACCCGAGAAATTGGACCAGCGCACTGCGCGACGCTTCGGGGAGTTCGTTGGCGCCCACCAGTGTGCGGCGCTGTCGGGCTTCATCAGCAGAGAGCCCCTGGTCGGTGGTTTCCAATTGTTTCATGAGCCGGGCGGTGGGGGTATGTTGCGCCGTCTCGGCCGGTATCTGAAAATTATTCATTACGTTGCTCCTCCTTATCTCTTTACTTCAATTCGGCGCAGGCTCTCAGCCTGCCCAGTCGGCAGGCCTTGCGCAGCGCGGTCCGCATTCTATCCGGTTCGTGCTGCAGCCGCAGGGCGACAGCTTTGAGCTCGTAAATCTCTCCCCAGTTGGGATAGCCCTCCGCCAGACGATTGAGGTAGATAATCGCCATGCGGAGCTCCTGCTTGTCGATCATACGGTAGGCTTTGGCCAGAGCCCGGCCCGGTCTAAGGGGGGTCGGGATCTGGGGCTCCATCTCGTGGCGGTAGATGTCTTCATCTTCTTCTTTTCCCATGCTCAGGCTGGTCAGTTGCGCTTCGATAAAGTCGGACAGCCTGACCATCGCGAGCACCCGGGCCTTGCAGGCGGTGGTCTGCCCGTCGGTTGTGCACTGATTCTGAACGCGCTTGGCCTTCAGCCGTTCGGCCACCAACTGCACCAGTTCATCCCTGTCGCGGTCGACGAACTGGATCAATTTTTGCTGCTCGAAGCGATCGGCGGCCTGATGGGCCGCCTGGACCTTGGCGCGAAACAGGGCCAGCCGGCGGGCCAAGGGCTTTGAATCGCCCGGTCCCAGTGCATAGGTGGCTTGGCCTTGGATTTCCAGCTGAACGGCATCATCCGCCCGCACCGTTTGAGCGGCGCAGATATCGGCAAGGAGCAGGACGGACAACAAAGCCCACGCTGCCAGTACTTCCCGGCCGGCAAAGCGGGCCGGTGGATGGGTTCGAACGACATTCATCATTGGTTTCTTCTCCGTATAAAGTGGCGGCAAGTGGTCATACGTCCAGGAACGCCGATAACCTGCTGTGCCGGCCCTTCAATTGCCGGATCAGGCGATCATAGTGGTGGATGTGGCGCAGCGCCCGCAGGATCAGGTAGCTGCCCAGAACGATCAGGCCCGCAAGCATGAGCCCCAGCGGCAGGATCAGCGGCAGCACATGCAAAACATTGTAATATCGGGATGTGGCGATCAACAATCCCAGCACCGACAGCGGCAGGGCGAACACCGCGATGCCCGTGCGCAGGGCCGCCAGGGAGGTCCGTTTTTCCGCCAGGATCAGTTGCGCTTCGTTGATAATCAGGGCATCCGGGTCCGATGTATATGGGTCGCAGGTGCCCTGCTGCGCAAGCGCGGTCGGCGATATTCGTGGCATCGCTTTGGGCATGGTCATGCTCCTCATCATCATAAGGGTTCGCATTTCACCAGCATCAGCGTCGCCGGCAGATTGCGGATGATGGCGTCGTTGGTCTTGCCGAACAGGATATGTTCGAAACGGCCTTCCTTGTGGGCCGGCATAAGGACGAGGTCGATGCCGTTGCTTTCCACCGCCTTCTGGATTTCATCGGGCGGATAGCCGTACTTGATATCTTCTTCGATGACCAGTCCTTCCGCTTTCTCGGCTTTCACCATGTGCGCCATCTCCTTGCGGGCCTTTTCGGTCATTTTTTTGTACTCATCGCCGAAGGAGGGGGTCGGCAGGTTCCACCCTTTGAGGTTGAAGGGGTCGTGAATGATGTGCAGAAGATAGAGTTTGGCGCCGTAGGCGCGGGCCAGGGAGATACCGTTGCGCAGAACCGTGACGCAGTGTTCGGTCGAGCGGCTGACGACGAGAATTTTCTTGAATGTTTTCATGTTCAGCTCCTTATCTTAAGAAGATGCCGGCCGGGAAGAAACCCGATGGTTCGCCTCAGCGCGCCTTGTCCTGTAGGACCGTATCGAGGATCTTCTCGAACTCCATGGTCTTGTTGAGGAAATGATCGGCGCCCAGCAGCCGGCACTGACGCCGGTAGGTGCTGTAGTCGAAATTGGTCAGCATGATGACCTTCATTTCCG
>JBNKDU010000061.1:0-4275 GCA_050288425.1 Desulfobacteraceae bacterium
ATCCGCGCCAGGGCCAGGTGGCCGGCGTTGGGCGCGGCCCCGCGGCACACCGTGCGCCGGTAGAGGTACCATTTCCAGACCTCCACGGGATGGCGGGAAAACATCTCCCGGGTGGCGATCTCATGGGGCTGGTAGTTGCGCGAGCCGATGGTCCAGTACCCCTCCGGACCGCGAAAGGTGGGGATGCCGCTTTCCGCGGAGACCCCGGCGCCGGTCAGGAAGGTGACCAGCCCACGGCCCGCCAGCTTCTCCGCCAGCAATTCGTCAATCCGTCTTTCGATATCCTGCATGGAAAACCTTTCTAGTAGCCCCTCCCCTTCTCATCCACCATGGGCACGAAGCGAACGTCGAAGATCTTCTCCTGCTCGAGCCGGCCCTTCACTTTGCGCAGCAAAAACAACCGCTGGTGGCCGTAGATTTCCCCCACGGGAATCACCATGCGGCCGCCCTCGGCCAACTGCTCCTTGAGCGGTTCGGGGATATGGGTGGGGGCGCAGGTGACGAGGATGCCGTCGAAGGGCGCGTGCTCCGGCCACCCCTGGTAGCCGTCGCCGATCTTGACTTTTACCCGGCGGTAGCCCAGCTCGCCGAGGAGTTGCCCGGCTTTCCGTCCCAGGGGTTCGAGGATCTCGATGGAATAGACATCCACCCCCATGCGGTCCAGCACGGCGGCCTGGTATCCCGACCCGGTGCCCACTTCCAGCACGCGCTGGCCGGGGGAGAGGGCCAGCAGTTCGGTCATCCGCGCCACCATGTACGGCTGGGAGATGGTCTGTTCATGGCCGATGGGCAGGGGGCGGTCGTCGTAGGCCAGGGCCCGGAATTCCGGCGGAACGAAGCAGTGGCGCGGCACCGCCCCCATGGCTTCGAGGACCGCCGGATCGGCGACGCCGCGGCCCTCGATCTGCCGCCCGACCATCTCCGCCCGCCGGGAGGCGAACGCCTGGCGGTCGCAATCCGCCCACGCACCCGCGCACCATAAAAAAACAATCAGCCCGAGGCCCAATCCCGCGATTCGCCGTTTCATGAATCTCCTCCATCCCTTCCGGAAGACGATCGCCGGCAAAATTAGGGTTCACAAGTCATATGACATACCCCTGTAGGGGTTTGTACGGCGTAGGGAAAGTGTTTGCGCTTGAACCAGAGGGCCGCGTTGACCAGCGAGATCAGCACCGGCACCTCCACCAGGGGGCCGATCACGGCGGCGAAGGCCTGGCCCGAATCCAGTCCGAAAACGGCCACGGCCACGGCGATGGCCAGCTCGAAATTGTTGGAGGCGGCGGTAAACGACAGGGTGGCGGACTGCTCGTAGGTCGCCCGGGCCTTCATGGAGAGCCGGAAGGAGACGAAGAACATGATCACGAAGTAGATGCACAGGGGAATGGCGATGCGCACCACGTCCATGGGCAGTTGAACGATATACTCGCCCTTGAGGGAGAACATCACCAGGATGGTGAAGAGCAGCGCGATGAGGGTGATGGGGCTGATCTTGGGGATGAAATGCGTCTCATAGCGCTCGGCCCCCACCGTCTTCAGGCCGATCAGCCGGGAGAGCACGCCGGCGATGAAGGGAATGCCCAGGTAGATGAAGACGCTCTGGGCGATCTGGCCGATGGAGATATCCACCTCCATCCCCTCCAGGCCCAGCCACCGGGGCAGCACCGTGATGAAGACATAGGCGTAGACCGAGAAGAACAACACCTGGAAGATCGAGTTGAAGGCCACCAGGCCGGCGCAATATTCCCGGTCGCCGCTGGCCAGGTCGTTCCAGACGATCACCATGGCGATGCAGCGCGCCAGCCCGATCAGGATCAGGCCCACCATGTACTCCTGGTGGCCGGAGAGAAAGGTGATGGCCAGCAGGAACATCAGCACCGGGCCGATGACCCAGTTCTGCACCAGGGAGAGCGCCAGCACCTTGACGTCCCGGAACACGTAGCCCAGCTTCTCGTATTTGACCTTGGCCAGGGGCGGGTACATCATCAGGATCAGGCCGACGGCGATGGGGATGTTGGTGGTGCCCACGGAAAAACGGTCGATGAGGTTCTTGATTCCCGGAAACAGGTAACCGCCCCCCACGCCGACGAACATGGCCAGAAAGATCCACAGGGTGAGGAAACGATCCAGGAAACTCAGTCTCTTGATGGTCGAATCGGTCACGGGTCCTCCTCCATCTCAATGCCCGCCCGCCGGGGCCGGCAGGTCCATATCGTCAAACCATGGTACATCGACGCGATCCAATCTATCGCTTGCAAACGGTCTCGCGGTGAATCCCCGGCAGCTCCGCCACCCGCCTTTCCACTTCAGCGTCGGTCTCCAGCCAATGCCGCAGATTGCCCAGCATATTGGCCACATACGGACTGGAAACCCCGTCGGACAACCGGTAGTCCACCCACAACCCGGTCTTGGACGCCGCTATCAGCCCGGCCTCTTCCAGGATCTTCAAATGCTTGCTGGCCGTTGACTGGGCCAACCCCAGGGCCGCCTGGATCTCGCATACGCAAAGCTGCCTGCGCTGCAGAAGCTTGATCATCATGACCCGGTTGCGGTCGGAGAGTGCCTTCATGACCTTGATGAATTCTCGCATTCGGCCTCCATATCGTTGTTTCGGAATATAATAGCCCCGATCCGATG
This sequence comes from Desulfobacteraceae bacterium, assembly GCA_050288425.1. GTDB lineage: Bacteria > Desulfobacterota > Desulfobacteria > Desulfobacterales > Desulfosarcinaceae > JARRKU01. The sequence goes on from JBNKDU010000061.1 coordinate 2,635, forward strand.
TCAAGCGCATCGAATCATAGATTAGCACCCCCTGCCCCGTTTGGATTGACACCCCCTTCTCCCCTCCGAACCGGCCGGCGCAGAGGCCGGCCCTACATTCCCGTCTCCAGCCGACCTACAAATGGACGGTCTTTCCCGCCCTGCCTCACCCAAAACGAACCCCACCACCCCAACGCAAACAAAATGGTCTTCGTAGGGCGGGCCTCCGTGCCCGCCGCGTTTGGAATGGCACCCGCCGGCGAATCCCCCAACCGGCCTTCACAGCGACCGCCCCGCCCCACCCCCCAACGAACCATTTGTATTTTCCCCCCCACCGGATGTATCCTGAACCATCCCAGCCCCACGCAGAAGCGAAAAGGAGGCATTGGATGAAAACCCTGATCGAACCCTTCCGCATCAAGAGCGTCGAACCCATCCGCATGACCACCCCCGACCAACGCCGGGCCATCCTCGAGACCGCCCGTTACAACCTGTTCAAGATCAAGAGCGACGACGTGATCCTCGACTTTCTCACCGATTCGGGCACCTCTGCCATGAGCGCGGCCCAGTGGGCGGCCATCATGCAGGGGGACGAATCCTACGCCTGCGCGTCGAGCTTCTACCGCTTCCAGGAAGCCGTGCGCAAGGTGACCCGCTTCGCCCACGTCATCCCCACCCACCAGGGCCGCGCCTCGGAGCGGCTGCTCTTCTCCGTGATGCTCGGCAAAGGCGACATCGTCCCCAACAACAACCACTTCGACACCACCCGGGCCAACATCGAATACGCCGGCGCCGAGGCCGTGGACCTGGTGATCCCCGAAGGCCGCCAGCCGGAGCTGGAGCACCCCTTCAAGGGCAACATCGACCTGGCCCGGCTGGAAGAGCTGCTGGACAAGGAGGCCGGCCGCATCCCCCTGGGCATGCTGACGGTGACCAACAACACCGGCGGCGGCCAACCCGTATCCATGGAGAATATCCGCGAAACCAAAAAGCTGCTGGAAAAGCACGGCATCCCCCTCTTCCTCGATGCCTGCCGCTTCGCCGAGAACGCCTATTTCATCAAGAAACGCGAAGCCGGCTATGGAGACAAATCCATCCTGGCCATCGTCAACGAGATGTTCTCCCATGCCGACGGGTGCACCATGTCGGCCAAGAAAGATGCCTTCGCCAACATCGGCGGCTTCATCGCCCTGAACGACGACGAAGCCACCGCCAAGATCCGGAACCTGCTGATCCTCACCGAGGGCTTCGCCACCTACGGCGGACTGGCCGGCCGGGACCTGGACGCCATCGCCGTGGGCCTGGAAGAAATCCTCGACGAAGACTACCTGCGCTACCGGCTGCGCACCGTGGAATACATCGGCGAAAAACTGCTGGCCGGCGGCATCGCCATCGTCCGCCCCACCGGCGGACACGCCCTCTACATCGACGCCAAGGCCTTCTACCCCCATATCCCCGCCCATGAATTCCCCGGACAGGCCCTGTGCTGCGAACTCTATCTCAAAGGCGGGATCCGGTCCTGCGAGATCGGCACCCTGATGTTCGGCAAGCAGGACGCCCACGGCAAAGAGATCCCCGCCGCCATGGAGCTGGTCCGCCTGGCCTTCCCCCGCCGCGTCTACACCCAGGCCCACTTCGACTACGCCGCGGAAGTCATCGCCC
>JBNKDU010000062.1:0-25622 GCA_050288425.1 Desulfobacteraceae bacterium
CGACTACGCTCCCGGGATCAAAGACGCCATGGTGGCCGATGCCTACAACCGGTTTTTCTCCCGCACCATGGCCAACTACGAGGCGGCCTGCGAGGGGCGCGCGGTGGGCGCGGGCAGCGAGCCGGACACCGGCCTGGGCGAGAGCGATGCCGCCGGCGACACCCCGCCCCTGGAGCAGGCCGCCGCGATGATCTTCAGGATCGCCGGCGCCGTCGCTCCCGCCGTCATCCAGTGGGTGAAAGGCCAAAGCGCGGTCTCTGGCACCGGGGACGCCGGTCCGCCGCCGGACTGGCCATCCCCCGGCAGCGATCTGAACCCGGACCGTTTGCTGGGACTGCTGCCGGCCGTCACCGGTATCGCGGGCCCCTTCATGAAAGATCTGTTCAATGCCGTCAAAAAGGATTTCACTATGCTCGGTTCCCGCATGACCGGGGGGGCGCGCTCATGAAAGCCCTGGTTACCGGCGCCAACGGTTTCGTCGGCACCCATCTGGTGCACTGCCTGCTTCGAAACGGATATCGCGTCAATGCCCTGGTACGCGAGAGCAGCGACCTGCGCAGTCTTCAGGGCCTCGACGTCCGCATCGTCATTGGCGATATCTTCGATGTCCACTCCCTGATCATGGCCGCCAAAGGCTGTGCCGTCATATTTCATACGGCCGCATTTTACTCCTACGCGCGCCATTCGAAAGACGAATTGATGGACACGGCCAGGGAGGGCACGGTTCATGTGCTGGAGGCGGCCAGGGAGAGAAACATCCGGCGGGTGGTCCTGACCTCTTCGTCGGTCATCTTCGGTTCCACCACCGAACCGGTGAGCATCGACGAATCGCAACGGGTTCCGGAACCCGAACCGCCGCCCTATACCGTCTCCAAGATCGAGCAGGAGAAGGTCGCCTTCCAACTGGCCGAGAAGTTCGGCATCGAAATGGTGGCCGCCTGCCCCACGGTCTGCATGGGACCTCACGACTATCGCCTCAGCGAAAGCAATGCCATTATCGTCAATTATCTTCAAGATCCTTTAAAAGCGACCTGGCCCGGCGGGTGCAACATTGTTTCCGTGGAAGATGTCGCTCAAGGCCATCTGCTGATCGCGAAGAAGGGCAGGAATGGGTATCGCTATCTCATGGGGTCTGAAAATCTCAAGTGGTCGGCAATCCACGCCGCCATCTCGGAAATCTGCGGCCTGCCGGGCCCGCTGATCACCGCCGGTCATACGGCCTGTTTTTTATCGGGAGCGTATCATGAGCTGATGAGTTTTTTTAACGGCAGGCGTCCCCCGGCGACGCGGGATCAGGCGAAAATGGTCGGCCGCTATTACTGGTACAACCAGAAGCGCATGATGGCGCTGGGATATGCACCCGTACCGGCCAGAACCGCGTTGGTCTCGGCCATCTCCTGGCTGGCGGGCACCGAACTTATATCCGCGTCCTTACGCAACAGCATGATGTTATCCGAAGAAGTACATAAACAGCGCCATGGAAGGAATATGCAATGAAGTTCAACGCGGTCAGTATGGTAAAACACCCTTTGGAGCTGGTCTGGAACCTGATGCGGGATGATCTGCCCATGCTTGCCGATCAGATAGAAGATATCGAACGCATTCGGGTCGAATCGGTCCGCCGGGACCACGATGTCCACCAGGTTGTCAATATCTGGGAGGCATCTGTGCAACTTCCCTTCAATGTCACAAAATATGTGGATGCCAACTTGTTTTCGTGGACGGACCACGCCGAGTGGTACGATGCGGAACGGGAATGCCGCTGGAAAATCGAACATCATTACTTTCGCGACAGTTTCAACTGTTCAGGCGTAACCCAATTTCTATCGGCGATGGGTGGACGGGGGACCAGGATAACGTTCAGTGGCGATTTCGAGCTGAACAGGGAAAAAATACCAAAGATGCTGAGCATCCTGGAAGAACCGGCATTGAAAATGGTTGAGTCCATGCTGATAAAGTTGATTCCGAAAAACTTTCAGAAAATCGCCGCCGCAATAGAGAGCCATCTGAGCTCATCCGACAGCGGGATTGGTGAATAAATAATGTCCGGAAAATTACAAGCCATCCGTTTTCATGACAGATGCTAAAAAGAGGAAAATCATGGGCAAGAAACTGATTCTCGTAAATCCGGTAAATCCCGGTCGCACGGGCCTGAGCATAACTCCCGGTGGACGATTTCCGCCGCTTGGCCTCGGTGTCGTAGCGGCATTGACCCCCGGTGACTGGTGTATTCAAATACTCGATGAGAACTTCGAGACATTTCAATACGAAGAGGCCGACCTGGTGGGGATTAGCTCCTTCACTTCTCAAATCCTACGTGCTTATGAAATCGCAACCATCTATCGAGAGAAGGGCATACCGACCGTCATCGGAGGAATCCATGCCTCGATGCTTCCGGAAGAAGCCTTGAATTACGTGGATACGGTGGCAATCGGAGAGGCGGAAAGCACGTGGCCGAAAATCATCGAAGATTTCGAAAAAGGCAACCTCAAACGCATCTACCGGGAAGACAGTTCGGCGGGAACCGAGATCAGCGGGGCACGGCACGACCTTTTTCACCCCAAGTATGTATTCGGTTCGATTCAGACCGCCCGGGGTTGCCCCATGGACTGTAATTTCTGCTCCGTTACAACGTTTAACGGGGGCAAATATCGTCAGCGAGACATTGAAGACGTTCTCGATGAACTCGAGACCATCCCGCAACCCTATGTCTATTTCGTGGATGACAATCTATATGGTCATGGGAAAAACGCCGATAAACGGGCAATTGCATTGTTTGAAGGAATCGTCGAGCGGGGCATCCAAAAGCAGTGGCTCAGCCAATCTTCAATTAACTTTGCCGACTCGGAAGCTGTCGTTGCCGCCGCGGCCAGAAGCGGTTGCCGGATGATATTGATCGGCATAGAAGCAGAAAGTGACAGTGCGCTGAAAGATGCCGGGAAAAAACTGAATATAAAATTCCGTGACCAATACGAAACCGTGTTTCAACGCATTAACAGCGGTGGAATTGCTGTCCTGGGCAGCTTCATCTACGGCATGGAACATGATACCATCGAGAGTATGCGCAACCGCACCAGGTATATCTTCGATAATTGTATCGACGCCATGCAGATATCGCTGATGACACCTTTGCCGGGTACACGTTTGTTTCGGCAGCTCCAGGAGCAAGGCCGTCTTTTGTACGCCGATTTTCCGAATGACTGGCCTCGTTACGATATGACGGAAGTCGTGTTCAAACCACTGATGATGTCACCGGAGGAACTCTCGGAGGGATTTGCCGAGGCATGCATCACCCTCTACAATCAAGCGGCCTTGGGTTACAAATATATCGGGACCGTACGCCATACGCGAAACCTCAAGACAGCGAGGTGGGCTTACAGCGCCAATATCAATTACCATAATGCCGCGGTAGGATTGTTTCTGCAAAGAAATTGGCCGTTTCTCAGCAAGGTCGGCGAGCCCGTGCTGAGAGCAGTCCAAGGCATGATGGGAACATTGTCAAGATGGGCTGATAAGTCACGGCACTTTTAGATGGACTGGAACAAGGGCTCGCGTAGAAATAACTTCCCCACTTCAGGCGCCGATTCATCCGGTCGTCCCGGGCATTGTGATATCGGTAAAATTAACGGTCGCCGGTCAACTCGCCCAGGTCGATCTCGCCATTGGATGTGAAGGGGAATTTGCCCACACCACTTGTACTGCCGGCAACAAGGTGCCCGCTGATCTCATAGGAGATGGGTTCATTGGACGCGCCTTCATCAACGCCCCTGATGATCCGTCGGGCCACACCCACCATATCCAACATGGACGAGTAAACCATCACGGATACAACGCCGCTGTCGTAGGGGGGGATTTCTATCCGGGGATTGGCCACGCCTTCGGCCAACTGTCTTCCACCGAGCATCAATTGGCAGTCGAGTCCCTCGATGACCAGCGTCCGGTTGCTGCGGTTGAGGATGCGCAGGTCCACTTCGAAGGCGGTTTCAAAGCCTCGGATATCCTTGACGCGCATCGACGCCAGGCTGACGCGCGGCGGCTCGAGGCCGGCGCCCAACGTGGCGCATCCAGCCATCAGAAGGATGATCAGGGCAAGGACCCCGATGGGCTGATTTTTTCTGAATTCAGGCATGGGCGGCTCCTCCCGCTTGGGTGGCGTCAATTGCGGGAAGTTAAGCTCTGTCGCCGGGAATGTAAAGCCAATGATGGAGGACCCGGATCGGTTCTGCCGATCCGGCGAGAAAAAATATGGGTAAAAAGCGGGACGCCCATAAAATTTAAAATTCTTAATGTCGCAGGGTCTTAATTTTCCCCTTTACAAGTACGAACGGTCGTACTATTTTAACGATTATGACCAAGGGAAGCGATACCAGACAGATGATCCTCGAGGCGGGCCTCGATTTGGCCAGCCGGTTGGGGCTCGAGGCAGTGAGCATCGGCGCGCTGGCCAAGGCCGTGGGCATGTCCAAAAGCGGGCTCTTCGCCCATTTCCAGTCCAAGGAGAACCTGCAGAACGCCATCATGCACCTTGCCGGCGAGCGGTTTTCCAGCGAAGTGGTGGTGCCGGCCCTAGGGATCGCGGCCGGCATTTCCCGCATCCGGGCCCTGGTGGACAATTGGATCCGCTGGACCTCCCGGCTCACCGGCGGCTGCATCTTCGTCCAGGCCAGTAACGATCTCAAGGATCGTCCGGGCATCGTGCGCGATTATCTGATCAAGCAGCAGGAGGCCTGGATCGACAGCCTGCGGCGCATCGCCCGATCGGCGGTGCGGGTGGGGGATTTTCGCGAAGGCATCGATCTGGATCAATTCGCCTTCGAGTTCTATTCCCTGCTGCTCGGCTTCCATCTCTACCACACCCTTCTGGAGAATAGCGACATTCTCCAGCGTCAGCAGACGGCGCTGGATGCGCTGATCGAGCGGTTTCAGTAGCCGGATCACCGACCAATTCCCGAGGCGGGACGGCCGCAACACCCATCGCCTGCGGACACAGACGGAGGAGAAGGATGAACGATTATTACATGAATTCGACCTCGGATGGCACGAACGTTCGTTTTATTAACTGGCGATGGGGCCTCATGAACGCGCTGTTGCGCTTTTGCTGGTTCTGGATGCCGCACCGCACCGCCGGGTTTGTCCGCAATCGCTTCATGGCCACCCGGTCGCCGGCGCTCACCGAAGAAGAGGCCGCCTGCCTGGACCGGGGACGGTCCTTCGAGGTCCGGGTTCATCATCGGCGGATCCGGGCCTGGAAATGGGGCAGCGGGCCGGGCATCCTGCTGGTCCACGGCTGGAACGGCCGCGGCGCCCAGTTTCATCGCTTTGTCGAGCCCGTCGTCCGGGCCGGGTATGCGGCCATCGCCATGGACGGTCCGGGGCATGGGCAGTCCGACGGAAGGACGACCAGCTACTTCGAATTCAGCGACATGGTGCGCGCATTTCTATCTCCGGAACTGGGATTGAACATACGGGGAATCGTGGGCCACTCCTTCGGTGCCGCCGCCGTCATCAACGGCCTGGAAAAGGAAGGACTGGGTCTGAAAGCCGTGTGCATCGCCCCGGTGCTGCGGCTGCGGGAGTTGTTGCTGCGGACGTTCCGGCGTTTCGGCGTGCCTGCGGCCATCTACGACAGAATCATCGGCGATTTCGAAGCCCGGTTCGGCTACAGCCTGGCGGCGGACGATCCCCATAAGTTGATCGGCCGCCTGACGGCGCCGGTGCTGATCATCCACGACGAAGACGACCGCGCGGCCGCCTTCGATGACTCCGCCCACTGCGCCCGGGTCCTGGACCATGTCCGGTTGTTCGCCACCCGGGGCCTGGGCCACCTCCGCATCCTGGGCGACGATGCCGTCATCGCCGCGGCCCTGGCTTATTTCGGACCGGCGGGATCGGCACTGGCGCCGGTACGGGAGGAAAGGGCGGCCATGGCCCCCCGGCCCGCCGTCGTGGAACAATATGCCGCCGCCGACGAGGAGCGACGGTTGGGGCTCTACCTGATTCATCGAAGCATGCGGGAGGCGTTCCTGCGGGTCGAACTGGATAGGTACTAGATCAATTTGCTGCGTTCCTTGATCTCCCGGTTGAGAATGCGGTCGTTGTCCGTGTAATCCACCGGGCAGTCGATCACCTGCACGCCGCCGGCCTGGTGGCACTCCTCCAGCAGCGGCCGCAATCGGCCGGCGCTCTCGAGACGATGGCCGCGGGCGCCGTAGCTCTCCGCGTAGCGCACGAAATCGGGATTGCCGAAGTCCAGCCCGAAGGTCTCGAAGCCCATGCCGGTCTGTTTCCATTTGATCATGCCGTAGGCATCGTCGCGCAGGATCAATACCACCAGGTCCATCTTCAGCCGCACCGCCGTCTCCAGTTCCTGTGAATTCATCATGAACCCGCCGTCGCCGCAGATGGCCATCACCCGGCGCTCCGGAAAGACCAGGCCGGCCGCCATGGCCGACGGCAGCCCGGCCCCCATGGATGCCAGGGCGTTGTCCAGCAGGACGGTATTGGGCTGGTGCGCCTTGTAGTTGCGGGCGAACCAGATTTTATAGACCCCGTTGTCCAGGGCGATGATCCCGTCCGAAGGCATGGCCTTGCGGACATCCGCCACCAGCCGCGACGGGCAGATGGGAAAGGCGGGCGAGTCCGTGCATAGTCTGAGGTGATCCTCCACATGGGCCTTGATCTGCATGAAGCGGGAAAAATCCCAGGTGGGCTGGGGTTCGATGCCCTGCAGGATCTGCCATATGCTGTTGGCGATGTCTCCCACGACTTCCTGTTGGGGAAAGTAGACCGGATCCACCGTGGCCGGGGAGAAGTGCACGTGGATGACCGCAAAGCCGCCGGGGCGCATGAAAAAAGGCGGTTTTTCCACCACATCGTGGCCGGCGTTGATGATCAGGTCGGCGCTCTCGATGGCCCGGTGCAGGAAGTCGTCGGAAGAGAGGGCGGCGTTGCCCAGGAAGAGGGGATGGCGCTCGTCCACGACGCCTTTGCCCATCTGGGTGCTGAAGAAGGGGATGCCGGTGGCTTCGATGAAATGGCTCAGCGACTGGCTGGTGGATTTACGGTTGGCGCCGGCACCGATGAGCAGCAGGGGATGGCGGGCCTTCTCGATCATTTCGATGGCCCCGGCGATGGCTTTCCTCTCGGCCACGGCGCGCCGGGCGCGGCTGCGCGGCATCAGCGGCGTGGAGGTCTCTTCCACGGCCACGTCTTCGGGGAACTCGAGGTGGGCGGCCCCCGGACGCTCCTCTTCGCTGATGCGGAAGGCTTCCCGCACCCGGGAAGGGATGTTGTCGCCGCTGGCGATCTGGTGGGTGTACTTGGTCAGCGGCTGCATCATCTGCACCACGTCCACGATCTGGAAGCGGCCCTGTTTGCTGCTCTTGATGGGCTTCTGCCCGGTGATCATCATCAGCGGCATGGCCCCGAGCTGGGCATAGGCGGCCGCGGTCACCAGGTTGGTGGCGCCGGGCCCCAGGGTGGAGAGGCAGACGCCGGCCTTGCCCGTGAGGCGGCCGTAGGTGGCGGCCATGAACCCGGCGGCCTGTTCGTGGCGGGTCAGGATCAGCCGGATGGTGGAAGAACGCAGCGATTCCAGCAAGTCGAGGTTTTCTTCTCCGGGGATGCCGAAGATATACTCCACGCCTTCGGCTTCCAGGGCTTTGACAAACAGGTCGGATGCTTTCATGAAGGTACCTCTGGTTGGACGTAAGGATTGATGTCGCCGCAGGCGGCGCCCGAAGAAAGCTAATTCAAGTCAAAAATAGCGGCGGCCTGCTCCATGTCCTCGGGGCAGAAGACGAACAGGCATTTGCCCCCCGAGGGGGCCACGGAGCCGTAGACGTAGTTGATGTTGATGCCGGCGTCGCCGATCTTGGTGGCGATCTTGGCCAGTTCTCCGGGCCGGTTGTCCAGTTCCACGGCCACCACGGGCATGATATCGAAGAGGTAGTCTTTCTTGGACAACAGGTCGATGGCCTTGTTGATGGTGCCGTCCGCCGGCAGCAGGCGGATCAGGGCATGGTCGGCCGAGTCCTTGCTCATGGAGTTGTAGCTGGCCGCCGATGCGATGCGCTTGAGGGATTTGCCCCGCGCCCGGAACAGCTCCTTGACGTAGCTGGAGGCATCCTGAATGGCGATGGCGTCGATGTTGATGCCGGCCTGGGCGAAGAGGGTGGCCAACCTGCCCAGCTCACCGGGGGCGTTTTTCAGAAAGAGGGAGATCTCCGTGCGCACCATGGGCGTGTGCCTCCATTACGGGAAATTACAAGCAGGGATTTCGACAATCTGCCTTCAATCTACTGAAGCGACGGATCTAGTTCAACCCCAAATCGTCTTCCGTGATGACAGGCCCGTTGCAGCGTCGACCATGCGGAGCCGTCAGGACACCGGTGTTCCGCCGTATAATTCCTTGACCTTTTCCCGGTCGACGCTGCCGTCGTCCAGTGTCGGCAGTTCTTCGACGAACTCGACGTATTGCGGTTTCTTGAAGCGCGCGATGCGGCCGCCCACGAATTCGATCAGTTCTGCGGCCTGCAAGGTGCTGCCCGCCTTGCGGGTGCAGACCGCCTTGATGCCCTCCTTCCACTTGGGATCGGGAACCCCGAACACCACCACTGCCTCCACATCCGGATGGGCTTGTACGGCCTCTTCCACCTCGGCGGGGTAGACATTTTCGCCCCCCGGCTTGATCAATTCCTTGTCGGGCTTGCGGCCGGCGAACCAGAGGAAGCCGTCGGCGTCCAGGCGGCCCAGGTCGCCGGTGTGGTGCCACTGGTTGCGGAAGGTGCGGCGGTTTTCTTCGGCAAGGTTCCAGTATCCCTGGAACACCATGGGGCCGCGCATGACGATCTCGCCCACCTCGCCCACGGGCACGGGCCGGTCCCCGTCGTCCAGCAGGGCCACGCTGGCGGCGGCGATGGGGCGCCCCGCGGCGCCGGGGCGGCTGTCGTAGGGTCCGAAGCTGGCCAGCATGGAGGTCTCGGTCTGACCGTACATGGTGTAGAAGGTGCCGCCGGTGGCGGCCTGGAAGGCTTCGATGTCTTCGGGGGCCTCGAGCCCGACCATGGCCCGCAACGAGCCGATATCGGTCTTGGCCCTGCCTTGCTGTTCCAGCATCGATTTGAGGATGGGGGCGAAGGTGAACATCAGCGACACCTTGTGCCGGCCGATGAGCTCCACGGCCTGCCGGGCGTCGAATTTGGGTACGTCGATGTTCAGGCAGCCGGCATGAAATGCGCAAAAGGTCATGAACAGGCCCGCCACATGAAACAGGGGCAGCACGTTGAGGTGCACGTCCGTGACGTCCAGCGACAGCTCGTGCATCAGGTGCATGTGGGCCCAGATGAGGTTGTTGTGGCCCAGCAGGGCGCCCCGGGGGCGGCCGCTGACGGCCGCCGTGTGGATGATCACGAAGCCGTCGTCGCCCGTGACGCCGGAGGCCTCCAGTCCCTTGTTTCCCAGGGCGGCCGCGCCGATTTCGTCCAGGGGGCCCTTTTCGGGTTGCAGGTTGAAGAAGGGGACCGGTCCGTCCAGCCGTCCGCGGACCTCTTCGACCCAGGGGATATCGTCGTCGCCGGCGAAGATCCAGCGGGGGCTTGTGTCCTTGAGCGCATAGGCCGCCTCCTCGGCCGACAGGCGCCAGTTCACCGGCACGATGATGGCCCCCAGGGCCGCGGCGGCGCCGTAGAGCAGGAAATAGTGCAGGCAATTCCTGCCCATGACGCCGATGCGGTCCCCCTTCTGGCAGCCGATCTCCTGCAGCCGAAGGGCCAGGCCGTCCACCGCCGTCTTGACCTGGCCGAAGGTCAGCGCCGACTCCTGCCCGGCGGAGAGCCACGCGGGCCGGTCCTCAAACAACCGGCCGTTGCGCACGATGACGTCGTAGAGGGTGAAGTCGTATAACCCCATGATCGATCTCCTGTATTTTCTGACGGAACCCGTCCCATGGGCCGGTACAGAGGCCGACCCAGCGCTCCTGGAGCTAATTCCGCGCAAAACAGATGGTCTGCGTAGGGCGGGCCTCCGTGCCCGCCGCGCTTGAAACAACGGTCTCCCGCTATGAATCGAACCGGCTTCGGACGTTATTTTGTGGTCAGGACGGGGCAGGGGCCCCTCAGAATGATGAATTGCGCCGTGGATCCGAGCAGCAGCTTGCTGGTTTTCGATTTCTTCTCGATACCGAGGAAGATGAAATCGACATTGTTGTCCGTGGCGAACTTCACCAGGTCCTCCCCCGGCGTAAGCCCCCGGGCCAGTTGGATGGTTTCGCATTGCACCCTCATCTTGATCAGCAGGTCCTTGGCCTTGCGAAGTTCCTCTTCGGCATTCCGAATGGAGTCCAGTTTTTCCTTCTCGCCACCACTCATGGATGTGACGATGTAGACCAGGGCTCCGGATTGCCGGGCCTGCTCGCCCGCCATCAAAAGCGCCCTGCGCGAAGCAGGTCCGGCGTCGTACCCCACGAGATATTTCATTGTCTTTCCTTTCCTTCAGGATTTACATCCAGCGCTTGCGCCGCTTGTACGACTTGACCTCCTTGAACGACTTCCTGCCGCCGCCCTGGGTGATGCCCATGTAGAACTCCTTGACGTCCGGATTGTTGCGCAGGTTCGCGGATGGACCTTCCAGCACGATCCGGCCGGACTCCATGATATAGGCATAGTTCGAAATCTGGAGCGCGATCTTGGCGTTCTGCTCCACCACCAGGATCGTGGTGTTCATTTCGCGATTGATGGTTTCGATGTTGTCGAAAATCTCCTTGACCAGCAAGGGGGCCAGGCCCAGGGACGGCTCGTCCAGCATCAGCATCTGGGGTGCGGCCATCAATGCCCGTGCGATGGCGATCATCTGCTGCTCGCCGCCGGAGCAGTAACCGGCCAGCCGGTGGGTGATTTTGGCCAGGCGCGGAAAATGATCGAACATCTTCTCGTGGTCCTTCCGGACGGTCAGGGATCCGTCCTTGCGGGTGATGGATCCCACCCGTATGTTCTCCTCCACCGTAAGGTGCTTGAACACCCGGCGTCCTTCCGGCACCATCACGGCACCCAGCTTGACCACCTGGGTGCCCAGGACATTGGTGATATCGGAACCGGCAAACTTGATGTATCCGTCCCGGATAAAGCCGTTCTCCGGCTTCAACAACCCGCTGATGGCGCGCAGGGTGGTGGTTTTCCCGGCGCCATTGGTACCCAGCAAGGCGACGATGTCCCCCTTGCCGACATGCAGGCTTACCCCGCGCAGCACCTGGATGATGTCGTTGTAGACCACCTCGATATTGTTGACTTCCAGCAGGTTGTCCGTTTCCATGCCTTCCTTCGCTTTGATTCAGGGCATCCTGCGCCGTACGCAGGCCGTCTGTCGGCTCCTTGCAAAGAGCCCCTCTTCATTCCGGACTGTACCCCAATGTTGCAAAAGCCGGAGGGCTTCAGAGCCAAGGCGCCGGGGGTGCAGCCGTAGTAAGGCTACTGCAAGCCCCCGGCAACGCGGGATCTGGAGCCCTCCGGCTTTCCCGAAGGGTAAAAAAGATGGCATCTAATCGACCCGATCCTACAGTGGACCTATGGTTGATTATTGGCAGCAGCCCCAGATCTGGCCTTTGTTCAACGTTCATGACGGTTTATTCACCTTTTGCCATCTTTTTTATGCAACGTTGGGGTGTATTGTCGTCCGCTATTCTGCCCGCATAATTCGGCACCGCTCGTCGGCTTGGGACAGCCACCGGCCGCACGTGGCGTCCCGCGGGCCGGGGAGTCGCGCCCACGGCGCGAATCCCCGTTCACAGTCGTTCCGCCGGCCTATTGAATCTTGGCGGTATACTCCGGAATAAACGGCGTGCCCATGGACTTGAAGGTCCCGTTCTGCACGGCGTAGAGCTGCAGGGTATCCACACCGGCATGATCCGTGGCCGAATAGGTCACCGGCCCCACGGTGGTCACCGGATAGAAGGCATTGATGCCGTTCATGGCCAGCAACTCTTCGTACAGGGTGGCGTTGTCGATCTCCTTGCCCTTGGATTTGGCCCGCAGGATGCACTCGGCGGCGACCTGGGCCACCATGACGCCGTTGGCGTAATTGTGCGAATTGGCGGCCTTATCGTCCCGTCCGTATCTCTTGGCCAGCGCCAGTTGGGCATCGGTGCCCACGCCGGGCTCCGAAGTCACGATATAGGAGGTGGTCCAGTGAAAGTTCTCCGCGGCCGAGCCGGCCAGGGCCACCAGGTCGTTGCCGCCGGTGTAATGGCAGCCCAGGAAGGTGATCTTGCCCTCTTCGCCGAAGGTCTTGGCGTTGAGACCCAGTCGTTCGGCGTCCTTGAGCATGGTGGCCACCGGCGACTGGACGGTCTGGCAGATCACGTACTGCACGCCCTTGCTCGTCAGCCGCTGCAGCATGGCGGTGTTGTCCAGGTCCTTGCCGTGTTCCACCACTTCCACGATCTCCATATCGAGCCCGGCCGCCACGGCTTTTTCCACATCCGACACCGGTCCGCGGCCGAATGCCGACGGATGGATGAACATGGCCACCTTGGGCTTGTCACCCTCGTGGTGCTTGACCACGTATTCGGCCAGGCCGATGGCCTGGGCGGAATAGGAGGCGATGGGCAGGAAGATGTAGTTGGAGTCGATCAGGTTGCCGGCGTGGAAAGAGGCCGGCAGGGTGGGCATCTTCTCCTCCTCGAAATCCTTCTTCAGGGCGAGGGTGCTGCCGGTGGAATAGTTGAGGTAGAAGACGATCCCCTGGGCGATGAAATCCTCGAAGTTGCGCTTGGTCACGTCGGTCTTGTATTGATCGTCGCGGATTTCGCACTCGATCCTGTCTTCGCCCAGGAGTTTCATGTCGTTGACATACTTGAAGTAGTCCTCGACGCCTTTGGAATAGGGGTTGCCGGCATCCGAGGTCGGACCGGTAATGGCCAGCGAAAGTCCGAGTTTGTAAACCTTGGCCTTGGCGGCTTCCTGTTTCATGGCCGTTTTGGCCTCTTCTTTTTCACCACACGCCGTCACCAGGAATGCAAATACGGCCAAAAGGGCAAACACCACCAACAATTTTTTGTTCTTCATCTTTTCCCCCCCCGTAACATGTTTGTTGAATGCCATCTGAAAATCCAATCGGAATCGATTCCCACAAAGCGTTCCGATACCCGTAAAGACGGTTCACGCACAATCGATTGCCGCTGCCGGCCCTCAGTACCGGAAGGGCCACAGCTTGGTATAGGATCGCGCGATGCGCCACCAGTTGGCGATGCCGCGCGGTTCGAACATCAGAAAAAGCACGATCACCAGCCCGAACGTCAGCGGCTTGAGCGCGGTGGACAGATTCATGGTGGCCGGCAGCATTTCGCTGGCCTGCTCCGAGATGGTCTCCACCTGGAGGTTGAGCAACTGGATGGCCGCGGGTCCCCAGAAGGAGCCGTGCAGGGTGCCCAGGCCGCCCACGATGGCCATGGCCAGGTAGTTGATGGACTCGTGCAGGGTGAAGGATTCGATGCCCACGCCGCGGTAGAGATAGGCGTGCAATGCCCCGGCCACCCCGGCAAAAAAACCGGCCAGCCCGAAGGCGTAGACCTTGGTCAGGCCCGGATGCATGCCCATGGCGTCGGCGGCGCGGTCGTTGTCGCGTACCGCGCTCAGGCAGCGTCCGTAGCGGGTCCGCAGCAGGTTGCGCACCATGAAGCCGGTCATCACGATGACCAGCAGGATGACGTAATACCAGAACAGGTAGTGCCCGTCGCGGGACACCCGGCCGGTAACCCATGCCACCCGGCCCACCGATATGGTCTGTCCCTGATTGAAAAAGGACATGAAGTTGATCACCCACTGGAAAATCATCTGGAAGGACAAGGTGGCGATGGCCAGGTAGAGGTGTTTGAGCCGTATGGCCGGCAGGCCCACCACGGCCCCGAAGCCGGCGCCCACCATCCCCGACACGAGGATGACCACGGGCCAGGCATGGGTCAGGATCACATGGTTGTCGCCGATGACGCGGGCCATGGAGGCCACCGTGTAGGCGCCGATGCCCACGAAGGCGGCATGGCCGATGGAGATCAGCCCGGCAAAACCGGTGACGAGGTTGAGGCCGATGATGGCCACCACCGCGATGAGGATATTGTCGATCACCAGCATGTACTTGTTGCTCAATTGGAGAAACATGGGCCAGACGAAGAGCAGCACCAGGAAGACGGAAAAAACCGACCGGTCCAGGTGGGTGGCGAATATGCGCTGCTCATCCCGGTAGGAAGTGAAATAATTTCCAGTGGCCAGCCAACGGTTCGCGGACATGGTCTATACTCGCTCTATCTCGTGAATGCCGAACAGCCCGTGGGGCTTGAACAGCAGGATGATCAACAAAATAATGTAGGGCAGCACTTCGGCCGTTCCGTTGAGCCCCCAGTTGCCGTCCAGGTAGCCGCTGGCGAACTGCTGGATCAACCCCATGATGATCCCGGCCACCACGGCCCCGAGAATGGAATCCAGCCCGCCCAGGATCACCACCGGAAAGACCACGATGCCGAAGGCGTGCAGGGTGTCGAAGTTCAGCCCCGTGATGTTGCCGATGATGGTGCCGGCCGCCGCCGCGCTGAGCCCCGCCGTGGCCCAGGCCAGGCCGAACACACGGGGAACGGAGATGCCGATGGACATGGAGGCCAGCTGGTCGTCGGAGACCGCCCGCATGGAGATGCCCACCGTGGATTTCTTGAAAAACCAGGAGAAGGCGCCGATCAGGAAGAAGGTGATGATCACCCCCACCAGCTGGGTCCAGGAGATGGAGACCCCGCCGAAGAGGATGGGCGTGTTGGGCAGGAACTTGGGAAAGGAGAAGTTCTCCGTGCCGAAGGGGGTCAGGTAGATCAGTCCGTCCAGGATGGACATCAGCCCGATGGTCACCATGATCACCGAGATGATGGGCTCACCGATCAGGCGCCGCAGGAAGATGCGCTCCACGCTCATGGCCAGGAAGAAGGTCGCCACCATGCTGACGGCGAAGGAGAGAAAGATCGGCACCCCGGCCCACACGGTGAGCGCGTAGGTGATGAAGGCCCCGGCGGCGATCATCTGGCCGTGGGCGATGTTGAGCACCTTGCTCGATTTGTAGATCAGGACGAAGCCCAGGGCGGAGAGGGCGTAGATCGAGCCCACGACGATGCCGCTGACCACGAGTTGAAAGAAATAGGTCATCCCGTGCCCTCCATGGTGTAAAAACAGATGGTGGTCCGCACCGTGGCAGACTGGCCGTCCTGGTACTGGTAGCAGGCCTCGACCGCTTTTTCACTGGTGTTTTCGTCGTACAGCGCTTCGTACAGGTCCTCGTACTTCTCGCGCACGAACTTGCGTCGGATCTTGCCGGTCTTGGTCAGTTCGCCGTCATCCACGTCCAGCAGTTTGTAGAGGATGGCGAAGCGCCTGATCACGAAGTGCTTCTGCTCGGCGCGGCGGTTGATGTCTTCCACCTCGCCGTAGACCAGTTTGGCCACCTCGGGCTTGGCGGACAGGTCCATGAAGGTGGTGTACGAGATGCCCCGGTCCTCGGCCCATTTGCCCACCACGATGGGGTCGATGTTCACCAGGGCGGTGACATGGGGCTTGCCGTCGCCGAAGATCACCGCCTCCTTGATATAGGGGCTGAACTTGAGTTTGTTCTCCAGGAACATGGGGCTGAACATCTCTCCGTCGATGTTGTGCATCACGTCCGCGAGGCGGTCGATGACCACCAGGTGGCCGTGCTCGTCGATGTAGCCGGCATCGCCGGAATGGAGCCAGCCCCCCTCCAGCAGTTCGGCGGTCTTGTCGGGCAGTTTGTAGTACCCCGGGGTGACCGACGGCGAGCGGGAGAGGATTTCGCCCGCCTCGGAGATCCTGCATTCGGTGTTGGGCAGCGGCTTGCCCACGGTGTCGGGCCGTATGTCGCCGTCGCGGTGCATGTAGGCGATGCCCACGATTTCGGTC
The DNA here is from genome assembly GCA_050288425.1 of Desulfobacteraceae bacterium. Classification (GTDB taxonomy): domain Bacteria; phylum Desulfobacterota; class Desulfobacteria; order Desulfobacterales; family Desulfosarcinaceae; genus JARRKU01. The sequence goes on from JBNKDU010000062.1 coordinate 15,942, forward strand.
TGGCCGTAAATCTGCTTCAGGTTGACGCCCATGGCCTGGTAGAAGGTGAACAGCTCCGGCCCCAGGGCGGCGCCGCCGGTATAGGCCCGGCGGAGGCGCAGCAGGCCGATCTGGTTGATCAGCGGGCGGAAGATCATGTGGTGGCCCAGCCAGGCCCGGATCCGGAGACCCGGGGGCATGGGCCGGCCGGACATGCGAAAGCCGGCGGCGGTTTCGCCCACCTTGATGAAGTAGTTGTACAGCAGCCGGTTGAGCCAATAGGATTCGTCGATCTTGAGCCAGATCTGGGAGCGGATGGTCTCGTAGATCCGCGGCGCGCCGAACATGAAGTGGGGGCCGATCTCCTTGAGGTCTTCCATGGCGGTCTCCACCGACTCGGGAAAGTTGATGGTGATGCCGGTGGCCATGGCCACGCCGAAGGAGTTCATCTGCTCGCCGATCCAGGCGAAGGGCAGAAAGGAGACATACTCGTCCGTGTCTTCCAGGGGATCGGCCTCGCAAAGCTGCAGGCCCATGCTGATGAAGTTCCGGTGGGTCAGCATGGTGCCTTTGGACAGGCCGGTGGTGCCCGACGTCAGGCAGAGGTGGCAGACGTCTTCGGGCCTGCCGCGGTCCACCAGGGCTTCGAAATCATCGGGGTCCGCGGCGCGGGCCTCCTCGCCCAGGCGGTAGATCTCCTCGATGAAGACGAACCACTCGTCGCTCCGGTAACCGCGCATGCCCCTCGGATCTTCATAGATGACCCGCCGGACCCGGGGCACCCGGTCTCGGATTTCCACCAGTTTGTCCACCTGTTCCTGGTCGTCGCAGAAGACGAACCCGACCTCCAGGTAGTTGAGCAGCTGGGAGATTTCGTCGGGCATGGTGGTCTGGTAGATGGCCACGGAAATGCCGCCCACGGCCTGGGCGCCGATGGCCGTGAAGAGCATCTCCGGCAGGTTGTCGCCGATCAGGGCGATGACGTCGCCTTTCTGCAGGCCCAGCTTCTGCAGCCCCAGGCCGGTCTTGCGGACATAATCGTAATAGTCGTTCCAGGTGTAGCAGTTCCAGCGGCCGAAATCCTTTTCCCGCAGGGCCACCTTGTCGCCGGTCCGCTGCACCCGCCAGCGAAGCAGTTGCGGAATGGTCAGCTCCATCAATTGGTCCGTACCCGCTGTCATCGATTACTCTTCCCCGATATAGGCTTCGATCACCTTGGCGTTGGCGGCCACCTCCCGGGGGGTGCCGGAACCGATGAGCTCGCCGAAGTCCAGGACGTTGATGCGGTCGGAAATATCCATCACCACGCCCAGGTCGTGCTCCACCAGCACGACGGTGGTCTTGCGCTCGGTCTTGATGTCGATGATGAAGCGCACGATGTCCTCTTTTTCCTCGATATTCATTCCGGCCATGGGTTCGTCCAGCAGCAGCAGGCGGGGGGCCAGGGTCAGGGCCCGGGCCACCTCCACGCGCTTTTGCACGCCATAGCTCAGGTTGCCCACGATCTGCTTGCGATAGGGCTCCAGCTCCATGAAGTCGATGACATCCTCCACGTAGGCGCGGTTTTCCGCCTCCATGCGCGACGTCTTGCCGGTATAGAGCATGGCCTGCAGCAGGTTGTATTTGAGATTGGTGTGGCGGGCCAGCAGCAGGTTGTCCAGCACCGAGAGGCCGCGAAACAATTCCAGGTTCTGGAACGCCCGGGCGATGCCCAGCTTGGTCACCTGGTGGGGCGACGAATGGGTCAGCTTCTTGTCTCCGTAATAAATATCGCCCCGGACGGGGTGATAGAAGCCTGAAATGCAGTTGAGGATGCTGGTCTTGCCGGCGCCGTTGGGGCCGATGATGGAGGTGATCAACCCGGGTTCGACCTCCATGCTGACATCGGAGAGGGCGTTGATGCCGCCGAAGGCCAGGGTGACGTTCTGGATGGTCAGGGTGGTCATGGACCTCCCGCTCGGTAAGGGGAAAACAACCGGACGACGGGTCAAGTATGGGTTTGGGGGACAAAAATGTCAAGTTGATAAAACAGCGGTAAAATAGCGGGAATATCCCGCTACTCTTCGAAGGTCAACAAGTGGGCCTGGAGGTTGACGGAGGTATTGGTCAGGTTGAGTTTCTTGCGGATGTTGTGGCGGTGGTAGAGGATGGTGTTCCTGGAAACCAGCATGATTTCGGCCATTTCCTTGTTGGTCCTGCCCTCCTTGACCAGGTTGGCCACCCGGATTTCGGTGGGGGTCAGTTGGCCGAAGCGGGTGGAGAGGCGGTTGACGAACGGCGAAACGATATTGTCCAGGTTGGATTCCAGGATGTTCACCAGGCTCCGCTGCCGGGGGTTCAGGGCCGTGCGCCCGAGCTGCTCCAGGTAGGGGGTCACCATCTCCTTGACGTTGGCCAGGAAGGTGCTCTGCAGTTCGTTGCGGTCCTCTCCGCGCTGCTTGAGCAGCACCCGCAGGGCCGTGTTGACCTCTTCGAGGTGCTGGGACTGGGCCTGCAGCTCCTTTTCCCGGCCGCGCAGCTTCTCCTCCGCCCGGCGGCGCTCCTCCACTTCGTTGGCCAGCTCGGCGGTGCGTTCCTGCACCAGCGCCTCCAGGTGGTCCTGGGAGTCGCGCAGGGCCTGCTCGGCCCGCTTGCGGGCGGTGATGTCCCGCAGGGTGACGATGTTGCCGGCGTTTTCGCCCTGCTCGTTGGTATAGAGGCAGGAGCTGATCTGGATTTCCAGCCGCCGGCCGTCCCGGGTCAGGCGCTGGGTCTCGAACAGGCTGATCTTCTCGCCCCGCAGCATGGCCTCGATGGCGGTGCGGGTTTCGGGCCATGCTTCCGGCGGCACGAAGTCGATCTGCTTGCCCAGCAGTTCGTCCCGGGACATGCCGAAGGTCTGCTCGAAGGCCGGATTGACATAGGTGGCCACCCCCTCCATGTCGTAGACCACGATGGGATCGGGGGAGGACTCCAGGAAATTGCGGTAGCGCCGCTCGCTCTGGCGGATGCGGGCCTCGGCCTTCTGCCGCTCCTCCAGCTCCTGCCGCACCTTGGTGTAGAGCTCGGCCTTCTCCAGGGCCAGCAGGGCCAGGGCGGCGAACCGCTCCAGGATGGTGATGCTCTCCTGGTCGAAGCGCTTGTCCGGGGCCATGTGTCCCAGGCCGATCACCCCCTGCACCCGCCGGCCCAGCTTCAGCGGGATGCCCACCGCCGACCGGACCGGCTCCAGGGCGGTGTCGCTCAGCCGGTGGGGCCAGTTGCGGTAGTCGTCCACCAGCATGGGCTGGCCGCTGGCCCATACCTTGCCGCTGAGCCCCTCGCCCCGGCGCACCGTCAGGCCCAGCTGGTCGCTGAAGAATCCCATGCCCACCTGGATCTCCATGCGTTCGCCGTCGTCGGAGCGCAGGAAGATATAGCCGTGGTCCGAGCCGGCCAGCACGGCGGCGCGCTCCAGGATGGTCTGCAGCAGCTCCTGGGTGTCCAGCTTGCTGATCAGGCCCAGGGAGGTCTCGTGGAGGGTGCGCAGGTATTCATTGCGGCGCTGGATGGCCTGTTCGGCGGCCAGCAGCTTGCGGGACTGCTGGCTCAGGGTCTCGACCTTGCGGGCCAGCTCTTCGTAGGTGGGTTTGGCGTTCAAGGTTCAGGGTTCATGGTTCATCGTTTGTTTCATATAGCAATGCATCACGCCACAAGCGTAGGGCCGGCCTCCGCGCCGGCCGGGTATGGAATCCCATATTCACTCATACGATCACAATACGCTTGACCGTTTGCACGATCTCCGCGGGGTCGTCCAGGATCTGGACGATGTCCAGGTCCTTGGCCGAGATCTTTCCCGCGTCGAGCAGCCGTTCCCTGATCCAGTCGATCAGCCCGGACCAGTACTCGCTGCCCACCAGGATGATGGGAAACGGCTTGATCCGTCGGGTCTGGATCAGGGTCATGACCTCGAAAATCTCGTCCAGGGTGCCGAACCCCCCGGGCATGCCGATATATGCCGCGGCATACTTGATGAACATCACCTTGCGGATGAAAAAATACTTGAACTCCAGTTGGCGATTGGCAAAGGAATTGGGCTTCTGCTCGAAGGGCAGGCGGATGTTGAGCCCCACCGACCGGCCGCCGGCTTCGGTCGCCCCCTTGTTGGCCGCCTCCATGATGCCCCCGCCGCCGCCGGTGATCACGGTAAACCCCTCGGCGGCGAACCGGGCGGCGATGTCCCGGGCGTGGTTGTACGTGGGATCGTCGGGCCGGGTGCGGGCCGAGCCGAAGATGCTCACCGCCGGCCCGATATCGTGCAGCCCCTCGACCCCTTCCACGAACTCGCCCAGAATCTTGAACAGGCGCCACGACTCGCCCAACTTGAAATCGTCGATGAGAAATTGTTGTTCCATGCAGAACCTCGGCACTTGTGCTATATTGGTTGGGCTCTATCTATCGACATCCAGGGGCAAAGTCAATGAAACCGCATTGACATGCGCCATGGTGAATGGTAAATATCCACGTTTTATTAAATGCATCTGCCCAAGACCCATCAGGCTCAACCTGAAATGCCATCAGCAACAACACCTCTCTGGCGGGACGTGACCATCCTCAACGAACTGGGTCTGCACGCCCGGACCGCCGCCAAGGTGGCCAAGGCCGCCCATAAGGCCGTCGGCCGCATCTGGCTGCAGGCCGGCGGGGAGCGGGTGGATGCCGGCGAGATCATCGACATCCTCACCCTGGCCGCCGGCAAGGGCGACCGGGTGAGAATCGAGGCCGAAACCCAGGCCGACCAGAAGGTGTTGGAAGAAATTACGGCGCTCTTTGCCGACGGTTTTGGAGAGTAGCTCCATGCAGGAGAATCAAAACAAGGAGAGGCTTTTGTACGGGATCGGGGGCTCCCCCGGCATCTGTATCGGCAAGGCCTACCTGGTGGACAAACGCGGGGTCGACGTGGTGCCCAAGGTGGCCATCCCCAAGAACAGGCTCAATGCCGAGAAGACCCGTTTCAAGGCGGCGGTCAAGAAGGCCACCGACGAACTGCACCAGATCATCGAGGACACCCCGGAAGAACTGCGCGAACACGCCCAGATCCTGGAGACCCACGCCGTCCTGCTCAAGGACAAGATGCTCTACGGCCGCACCATCGAGACCATCGAAAGCCAGGGCATCAACGCCGAGTGGGCCCTGAAGACCGTCATCTCCCGGCTGCGCCCCATGTTCGAGGGCATGGCCGACGCTTACCTGCGCGACCGGGCCGAGGACCTGGTCCACGTTTCCGACCGCATCATCAAACACCTGGTGGGCGCCGAGGACGAGAACATCGGCCGGATCGACAAGCGCGTCATCCTGGTGGCCCGCAACCTCTCCCCCGCGGAAACCAGCCAGATCCAGCTGGAACGGGTCATGGGCTTCGTCACCGACGGCGGCGGCCGCACCTCCCACACCAGCATCATCGCCCGCAGCCTGGAAATTCCGGCCGTGCTGGGCCTGGAAAAGGCCACCCGCGAGATTCAGAACGACGATATCATCATCGTCGACGGCACCGCCGGCGTGGTGGTGGTCAACCCCAGCGACGCCACCCTCATCGAGGCCGAGCGACGCAAGGCCGAATACGAGGAACGGCGCGCCCATTTCGTGCGCAGCAGCCATCTTCCGGCCGAAACCCGGGACGGCATGCGCTTTCCCGTGATGGGCAACATCGAACTGCCCGAGGAGGTGGTGGGCGTCCTGGACAAGGGCGGGGACGGCATCGGCCTCTACCGCACCGAATTCCAGTATATGTCCCGGGCCGTCTTTCCCAGCGAGGAGGAGCTTTTCGAAAACTACAAAGGGGTCATGGAGGTCATGCACGGCCGGCCGGTCACCATCCGCACCCTGGACATCAACGGGGACAAGGCCGTGGCCTACGCGCCCCAGGAGGACGAAGTCAATCCCGTCCTGGGCCTGCGTGCCATCCGCTATTGCCTGCAGAAGCCCGATGTGTTCAAGACCCAGTTGCGGGCCATCCTGCGGGCCGCCAGCTACGGTCATATGCGCATCCTGGTGCCCATGATCTCCAACATGAACGAGATTTTCGCCACCAAGAAGATCCTCGCCGAAGTGGAATCCTCCCTGAAAAAGGATGGGTTGCCTTACGGCCGCGACGTGCGGCTGGGCGTCATGATCGAGGTGCCCTCGGCCGCCATCATGGCCGACGCCATCTGCCGCGAAGTGGATTTCCTGAGCATCGGCACCAACGACCTGATCCAGTACACCATGGCCATCGACCGGGGCAACCGCCACGTGGCCCATCTGTACAACGCCCTGCATCCGGCCGTGATCCGGCTGCTGAAAATCGTCACCGACGCCGGCCGCAACAACCGCGTGCCTGTGTTCATGTGCGGCGAGATGGCCGGCGAAGCCATTTACCTGCCCATCCTGGTGGGCCTGGGCCTGGACGAGTTCAGCACCAACCCCCAGGCCATTCCCGTGGTCAAGAACGGCATCCGCAGCCTCAACGGCGCCGACAGCCGGGACTTCGTGGCCAGGGTCCTGAAACTGACCACCGTCCAGCAGGTCGAACAAATGGTATACGATACCTACGGCGACCTGCTCAACAACAGCAACCACCAACAGTGGGGGCAATGATCCGTGGCCCGGGAACATATCAAAATCATCGCCGAAAACCGCAAGGCGCGTCACGAGTACTTTATCGAAGACAAGATCGAAGCCGGCCTGGTCCTCAAGGGCACGGAAGTCAAATCCCTGCGCCAGGGCCGGGCCAATCTCAAGGACTCCTACGCCAAGGTGAAGAATGGCGAGATCTACGTCCACCAGATGCACATCAGCCCCTACCCGTTCGCCTACTACGACAACCACGACCCCCTGCGCATCCGCAAGCTGCTGATGCACAAGTACGAGATCAAACAGCTCTACGGCAAGCTCAACGAACGCGGCTACGCCCTGATCCCCCTGCGGCTCTACTTCCGGGAAGGCAAGGTCAAGATCCTGCTCGGCCTGGCCAAGGGCAAACGCAAATACGACAAACGCGAAACCATCCGCCGCCGGGACGAACAAAGGGACCTGGAACGGCAGCGCAAGGAGTATAAGTAGCCGTTGCGGCCTCCCTTTGGAGATTCCACAAACTGAGACAGTGGCGCCGATAAAGGCCCTTCGCGCACGTTGAATCATTAATTGGTTGATTTGTATATTGGTGAAAGGAATTTCAAATATACGATGTGTAGACCCAAAGATTAAATAGAAAAAATTCCACTTGCCAATCAACCAATCAACAAATCATTCATTTCCGAAATATAACGACGGATAGCCCCGATCCTCAAGGCAGATCCCGGGCACTCCGCCGAACCGAAATCGCAATCAACAAAACCAAGGGAGGGAATCAATGGCAAAGGCATCCAAGGAAACCAGAAGAAAACAAGTCATCGAAGTCCTCAACAAGGCCCGCGCCATGGAGCTGCAGGCCATCGGCCAGTACATGAACCAGCACTACAACCTGGACGACATGGACTACGGCGAACTGGCCGCCAAGATGAAACTCATCGCCATCGACGAAATGCGGCATGCCGAAGCCTTCGCCGAACGGATCAAGGAACTGGGTGGCGAACCCGTCCCCGGCCATAGCGGCAAAATCGTCAGCGCCCAGGCCGTGGAGAAAATCTACCCCTTCGACGCCGGCCTGGAGGACGACACCGTGGACACCTACAACCAGTTCCTCCTGGTCTGCCGCGAAAACGGCGACAGCGTCAGCATGAAACTCTTCGAACGGATCATCGACGAAGAGCAGATCCACTTCAACTATTTCGACAACATCGACGGCCACATCCAGAAACTCGGCGACACCTACCTCGCCAAGATCGCCGGCACCCCCTCGTCCACCGGCATCGCCCCCAGCGGCTTCGTAATCACCGGCGAAGGCGCCTGACCCATTTTATCGGAATCCCGATCCCGGCCCCGGCCCCCCTCCCAAGCCGGAAGGGGGCCAGGCCAAGGGAAAATCCCGATATAAATCCCCTAACAACCCCCATCTGCCAATCGCAAAATACCCCCAAACCATATGGCCGCCCCCCACCCCACAAAGACCATGGTTTACCCGCAATATTGCACCTGGAACGTAGGGCCGGCCTCCGCGCCGGCCGCGCCAAAAACCCCCCATAACGCACCAATCACCACCCATCGCAACTCAATCCATCTCTATCCAAACAACACCAGGGCCACCCCAGCCCAACCCCCCTCCCCAAAAAACCATCCAACCACCCCCAAAACCTCAAACCCAATTGACATTCCCCCAAAACTCAACTATTTTCCGGATGTACAACCGCTCTTTCAGAAATCTGTCAGCACCCTCTCCGCGAGTCCTCAATATGGGGGCGAAACGGCTTCGACGGGGACAAAGAAATGCTGGCTGCATGCCGAGTGCCTATCGACTCGTACCCTTGATAGGACCTAAACATAATCGCAGATGATTATGCATACGCTGTAGCTGCTTAAGGCGGCTTCCGTCCTCCCATTTCCCTCCTGCGGATTTGGACAGGGCGTCGACTAGCAGGATAGTCCTTGCTGAATGCCTGTTACAGCACGGGCGAAATTCTAACAGGATAGCGTTCCCAGCCTCTTGCCCGATGGAGCCTCGGAACCGCGAAATTTAATCGTCGGGACAAGCATGTAGACGTCAGTGTGGAATGTTTTCGGACGCGGGCTCGACTCCCGCCGCCTCCACCATTATACAGTTGATAACCCGTTTCTCCGGGATCTTTCTCCAGGAGGGCGGGTTTTGTTTTTGCCCTTATATTCAAGGCCTTTGGCGCTTTTCCCATTTTTTAAAACCATTCTCTGATCACCTGATTTCTCCCGTTTTTCCGCCCTTCATTCTCTGTTTGGCCTCTGATTCTCCGTTTCGTTCGGACCTGGTCCGAAACTCGTCCGGAAAGCTATATCCTTGTTTATCAGGGGATTGCGGTAGATCAGTATTTTGAGTGGTTGCGTTAAGTCCGCGCCCGGTGTTGCTTTGGGTTGCAACCGGACTTTCTTTTCGAATAAATTGTGCGCCGCACAAAAAAGAAATAGAATCAACCTGGATTTCCCACAATAACATATTATAATAACAGGATGTTTTTTGTATTCAAACTAAATGCCCTGATGCTGTGTTCATTATTCTTTCTCGTACATTCATAATGAACCTTAAAAATTATTGAACAACTTGATGCTTGCAAGCACTGCAACGCGCATGAACCGCTTGCTTTTTGTTCAAATTTTTATTATGTTCACGATGTATGTACTTTTAGAATTATTGAACATCGAGACATCCCAGATGGAGCAGCAGACCAAGAATCTGATCAATAGGGCCGTGGAAACGCTTGCGCAAACCACCGGGATAAAAGTGGTTCACCAGGCAAATGTCCCAAAAGCGGGAAACGTCTACCCTGATGGTCTGGTCCGGATCGACCATAAGGATATGCGCTGGGATTTTGCCATCCATTCCAAGGCAAGGGTGACGCGCGCGACAGTGGCAATGGAAAAAATGAAGCCAACGCTGCCTGGGCAAGACTGCATTCTGGTCACGGAATATGCAACCCCGCCGATGGCGGACCTGATGAAGGAAATCGGAGTGCTTTTTATGGATACGGCCGGCAATGCATATATCAACAAGCCGCCGCTTTATGTCTTCATCAAAGGCAACAAGCGTCCTGAAAACCTGAAACCTGCACCTATGAAGCGTTTATTCAAACCCGCCGGTTT
>JBNKDU010000063.1:0-2983 GCA_050288425.1 Desulfobacteraceae bacterium
GCGATGGCCAGCGCCATGGCATTACCCGTATCGGGCCGCGGGGCGATCCACTTGCCGCCCAGCAGGGCGGCCGTATGGTTGTAATACGGATCGATGTGCACCATCTGGATCCCCAGTTCCCTGGCCCATTGCCGGCGCAGGGTGCCCTCAAAAGCGCCATAGACACCGCTGGTGGATTCAGGGTCGCTGGACCAGAAAACGATCAGTTCGGCTTCTTTGAGGCAGTCTTCCACAGTGCCGTAGGTGTCGGTGGCCCCGTTGCGGATGCTGTTGCCCCAATGGTGCATGGCGCCCCAGTACCATCCTTCCCAACTGTCCGGGTTGTGGATGACGATGCTGGAACCGATGGAGTTCATGAACCGGGTCTTGGCGCTGAGCCAATACCCCAGGTTGCCCCAGGTGTGGTGCGAGCCGCTGCCGTTCATGATGGCGCCCGGCCCGTGTTCCCGCTTGACCCGCTGGATCTCGCGGGCCACGATGTCCAGGGCCTCGTCCCAGCCGATGCGCTGGTAGCCGGAGATGCCCCTTTTGTCGCAGTTGCGTTCCCCGTCCGGATCGAAATCCACGCGCTTCATGGGATATAGGAGCCTGTCGGGAGAGTAGATCAGCGACTTGAGGCCGAAGACATACGGATTGACCGTTCCCTTGCGGGGCGGGGTGAATTGTTTGCCCCGGGCCTGGATGGTCCACGGGCCGGCGTCCTTCGCGTCGAACTCCACCGGCGTGATCCGGATGATTCTGCCCTTGCGGACATAGACGAACACCGGCCCGCCGTTGGTGTTGTTGACGTAGCGCACCACGCCCTTGCCCATGGGCGTGCCGCAGGCCGGCTCGTTGCGGATGCCCTGCAGCATCTTGAGGGTCTGCATGAACCATACGGCATATTCATCCGGCCCCTGGACATCCACCACGAAATTCTTCATGGCGTTGATCTGCTTCAGGTAGTCGGTGGGGGCCAGCATCAGTTGAACGGCGGAGGCCGTATCCCGGAAGATCATCGAGATATCCGCATGGTCGACCACACCCGGGGAAGAAATGATTTTACCGTCCCGGAAAGTAAAGGCGCGGCCGAAGGCGTCGCCGCGGACCTTGATCTGGGCGGTGAAATGCTTCTCTTTCATCCGGCGCCGGAACGGCGGGATCAGCAACCGCTTGAGGCGCAGCAGGACGCCGATTCCCCACAGCATCTTCGCGAACATCCAGTTTGCGAAGCGCTCCCTGCGGATCAGCAGGCGATCGATGAAGAATAAGGCCATTACCTGCTCCTGAGAAATCGTGGCATTCCGAATCGGCATCCGGCGGGACGGTTTCCATGTCGTGACGGAGCCGAACCGGAAGGCAAGCCTCTCGCCGGGTGGACACGATAAAAAATGCAAAAGATGTGCCTATATAATTAGTCCATATATTCAATTAGTTAAAAATTAGATTGCAATATCTTACCTTATTTGGTAATTCATTTTTACCGTATTCGTGAATTGAAGAGATTATTACGAAATAAGGTAAATATATGGAAGTCATCGATCCGAACCTGTTTTTCAAACAAGCCACCCTGCTGATCTGCAGCAGCCTGGACATCGAAATCGCCTTGTGGCGCTGCCGGGAGTTCATCTCCCGGTTTCTGCCGGCCGACGAGCTTTTTCTCAATATCTACGAGCCATCCGTCAGCGGCCTGCGCTATATCGCCCGGGCCGATGCCGCCGGCGGACGCAAGATGGAGCGCTCCATCCGGCTGCCCGCCGACCTGATCCAGGCCATCGAGAGCGGCCGGCGGCTCAAGGACCACCTGGTCATCAACCGCCCCCAGGACGACCCGGTGGGACGCATCATCACGGCCGAACTGGACCTGCCGGAATCATCGTTCATCGCCCTGCGGCTGGTCATCGAGGGACGGCGCCTGGGGGTCATCGATCTCTTCGCCCACGGCCACGATCGCTTTTCCGCGGACGATGCCCGGCTGTTCTCCTTGCTGCGCGAGCCGTTCGCCATCGCCATGGCCAACGCCCTGAAACACCAGGAGGTGGTGGAGCTCAAGGAGAAGCTGGCGTCGGACAACCGCTACCTGAACAGCGAGTTGATTTCCCAGAGCGGGGATGAAGTGGTGGGGGCGGAAGCCGGTCTCCGGGCGGTGATGGACAAGGTCGGCCGCATCGCCCACTTGAAAAACACCATCCTCATCATGGGCGAAACCGGAACGGGCAAAGAGGTGGTGGCCAACGCCATCCACCGCCTATCCCCCCGCAAGAACGAAGCCTTCATCAAGGTCAACTGCGGCGCCATCCCGGAGAATCTCATCGACAGCGAACTCTTCGGGCATGAAAAAGGCGCCTTCACCGGCGCCGTCACCCAGAAACGCGGCCGGTTCGAACGGGCCCACAAGGGCACCATCTTCCTCGATGAAATCGGCGAACTGCCGCCCTGGGCCCAGATCCGCCTTCTGCGCGTCCTGCAGACCCAGGAAATCGAACGGGTGGGCGGCTCGCCCCCCATCAAGCTGGATATCCGGGTCATCGCCGCCACCCATCGCGACCTGAAGCGCATGGTAATAGAAGGGAACTTCCGGGAGGACCTGTGGTTCCGCATCAACGCCTATCCGATCCTGATTCCGCCGCTGCGGCACCGCACGGCCGATATCCCCCTGCTGGCCGACTATTTCTTGAAGAAGAAATCACAGGAGATGGGCATCTTCCCGCCCCCGGATACCGCACCGGAAGCCATCCGGCGCCTGACGCAACATGCCTGGCCGGGCAATGTCCGGGAGCTGGAAAACGCCGTGGAGCGCGCACTGATCCAGCACCGCCAGGGCCCGCTTCATTTCCAACGCCTCGGGGAGAACATCCCGCCGCACAATATCTCCCTGGCCGGCAACCGGCAAGGGCGCAAGGTGCTCCCCCTGGACGCCGTCATGCGCGGCCACATCGAAGCGGTACTCCAGGAGACCAAAGGTAAAGTCAATGGCGCAGCGGGCGCCGCCGCCCTTCTCGGG
>JBNKDU010000064.1:0-2333 GCA_050288425.1 Desulfobacteraceae bacterium
CGGGACTGGGCGGCGCGATCCCGCTGCAGCCGGTCCTGGTTGCGGCGCTCGATCTTCCAGCGCCGGTATTCGGCATCGTTTTCCAGTACCAGGAAAGAAGTATACTCGGTGACGATGGAGAAGGTCTCGCCCAGACGGATCACCTCGTCCGCCACGGCCGGGCGATTGTTCTGCCGGTCCGCCGATTTGAGCAACTGGTCGATCCGTTTCCGGGCCCACATCCGTTCGATCTCCGGGCTGGACAGATCTTCCTTGGGAAAGGGCAGGGCGGCGGATTGTTTCAACTCACGCCCCTGGACTTGGCCCGTGAGCGTTACCCTCGCGTCACCGGCGGATTTGTAGCGGCCGTACACCCGCACCGGAGATCCGAAGTAGAGGTTGGGCAGCCGGGTCGGTACCACGTCGTATACTTCGATGCCGTCGAATCGAAGAGCCAGGTTGCCGGCGGCCGGACGCATCAGCTTGCGGCGGAAAGCCTTGGCCTGACGCTGGAAATCGTCTCCGCCGGAGACGAAGGCCGCCAGACCGCCGGAGTCCTCGGCCATTTGTTCCAGCAGGGGACGGTTGATCTCGTTGCCGATGCCGATACAGAAGACCCGCGCATGGTTCGGCCGCTGGTGGATCAGGTTCAGGAGGATGGCACGCTCCTTTTGTTCGGTCATGCCGTCGCTGAGGATGACCACGTTCAACGGCCGGTCGGCATCGCCGTATTTGTAGGCGGTGGTCAGGGCCGGCGCCAGAATGGTGCCCCCCCGCGCCGCCTGGGAGTCCAGGAAGGCGGTGGCTTCGGACTTGGCTTGCGCGGTGGCCTGGCGCAGTGCGTTGAACACCGTGTTGGGTTGGATATTGAAGGTCATCACCTCGAAGCGGTCCTTGGCGTCCAGTTCTTCGATGAAGGCGCCCAGGGACCGGCGGGAGATGGGCAGTTTGTTGCTGTCGGCCATGGAGCCGGAGATATCCAGCAGGAAGACATAGTCCATGCCCAGGTCGAGGGCGGCCAGTTCCTTGCCGGCCGTGACGGTGAGGTAGAAGAAGCCGTCGTCGCCGGGCGTCCGGGAGGTGATCAGGTCGATGCCCGAACGCGGCCGGCTCAATCCGTAGTGGATGACGATGTCTTTGGCCAGGGAACCGCCCTTTTGCTCCAGGCTGGCCAGTTTATAGCTGTCGGAGCGGTCGACCACCACCATGTCGGCGCCGTGGCTGGGACTGTTGAACGCGGCGACGGGAATGGCGGACTTGGCCTCCAGCTGGAAGGCGAACCGACCGGTGGTGCGCGTGTCGAGGTTGCCGCGGGTCACCGTGGCCAGGGGATAGACATAGGTGACGTCGTCATGATCCACATCCAGTTCCTGGTAATAGGTGATCTGCACCCGCTGGTCGGCGCCGGCGGCGATGGGGAAGATGCGCATTTCGAAGCGCTTGTAGTCCACCTGTTCCAGCAGACCGGGATCCTTGCGGCGTCGTTTGTAGCTGTTGTAGATCTGCCGGGCGCGCTCCTTTTCCAACACCTCGCCCACCATCTCCTTGCCGCCGATCCACATGCTGAAGTTGGATACCGAGGCATGCCTGGGAACCGGAAAGGTGTAAAGCGCCTCCAGTTGCCGGTTTTCGGTGTTGTGAAAGACCTGGGTCACGGTGGTCACCGCGATACCGTTGTTGATGGTCACCTGGACATCGTGCTCCTTGATCTCCAGAACGCCGCCGAAACCGCCGTCGGCGATGAGCAGACCGGCGGCCCTGGCCCGGTTGACCAATGCCATGGTCAACAGGACCAGCGTGAAGACAATCAGGGGCAGCAAGGCAGACCGGCCCGATTTCTTGGAAGAACGATGATTCGGTTTCATGGATCGACTCCTTTATTGCGGTGGATGGTTGGGATATCCATGATCAGCGAGAGAATTTCGTGCTGACCGGACATCATCGAATCCCCATATCTCAATTTTTATGCCGGACCGTCTGACATCGAATTAACCATCTGTTATAAAATTGAAAAATAGTTGTTTACCGGTGGTCGGCGGTGGGGTAAGATTCCGCATGGACAGACATTGGATGTATATGCATTATGCATAATATGTCTGCCTGGCCTTACCATGAAGGAGGTGCCCATGGGATTGGAATTGACGTCCGGCGAACGGACTTTTTTTAAACTGGTGCGGGAGGCCATCGCCGCCAATCCGTTTTCCGAGGCCAGAAGGGCCCTGGATATCCAGATCGCCGGTCGCTACGACCAGCGTCCGTCCGAACTTGTCGTCGACGAGGCCATCGGCGAGGTGGGGGCCCGGATTCAAAAACTGGTCTCCCAGCAGCGGGCCCAATTCCGCGAGTACCAGGGC
>JBNKDU010000065.1:0-23679 GCA_050288425.1 Desulfobacteraceae bacterium
CCCACCCGCTGGTGCAAGGCCACCGATACCATCGGCGAACAGATCGGCCTGGTGCGCAAGCTGGAGGACAAGGGCTACACCTACCGCACCGCTGACGGCATCTACTTCGATACGTCGAAATTCCAAGGCTACAACAAGCTCTCCCATCAGAACCTGGAAGCCCTGGAAGAGGGGGCGCGGGTAGAGAAGAATCCCGAAAAACGAAATGCCACCGACTTCGCCCTGTGGAAGTTCTCGCCGCCGGGTGAACAGCGGCAAATGGAGTGGAAATCACCGTGGGGAATCGGTTTTCCCGGCTGGCACATCGAGTGTTCCGCCATGAGTATGAAGTATCTCAATCCGTTGCTCGACATCCACTGCGGCGGCACCGATCACATCGATGTCCATCATACCAATGAGATCGCCCAATCCGAGGCGGCCACAGGCAAACCCTTTTTCAACTACTGGATGCATGGCGCCTTCTTGATCATCAGCGGCGGCAAGAAGATGGCCAAGAGCGAAGGCAACTTTCTGACCCTGGAATCAAGCTTCATACAAAAAGGTTTGGACCCCCTGGTCTACCGCTTCGCCACCTTCCAGTCCCACTATCGCAAGCCCATGGAATACAGCGACGAGGGCGTCGAGGCGGCCCGCAACGGGCTGCAGCACCTTTGCAATCAGGTGCGGGCCTTGGCCGACGCCGGACCGGCTGGAAAGATCGATCCGGAATTCAAGAAGAAGTTCCTCGAAACCGTCAACAACGATCTCAATATGCCGCAAGCCCTGGCCGTGGTACAGGAGTTGCTCAAATCGGAACGCGAACCGGACGTGAAATTGGCCACGGTGATCGATATGGATCAGGTGCTGGGTCTCGACCTGGACAAGCTGGGGGATACCCAGGCATTGCCCGATGACATTCAGGATCTGGTGGATGCCCGCGTGCAGGCCCGCAAGGATAAAGCGTGGGCGTTGTCGGATAGCCTGCGGGATCAGATTCAGGCCAAGGGCTATGTGGTGCAGGACAGCGCCCAGGGGATGAAGGTCTTTAAAGCATAGCGAGCGCGGCGCTGATCTTGCGTCATTACTCCCATGTTTTCACGGATAAGCCACAAATCAACTGAATATCGAATGTAGAACCGCAGAATGTCGAAGGTAGGTATTCTGCCATTCTAATATATTAAAGACAGAGCGCAGCGATTCCACACTTCGACATTCGACATTCCTTGTTCGAAATTCTGCGGTTCATCTCGATATCCTGAGGTTCCCAAGGGTTAAAATGTATGCTCTATTTTTTTGGCCGCCGGCCAAATAAGAGCATCCCCTGTACGGCCAGCCCCGCGAAGGTTATGCCGGAGGCAACGGTGAAGGCGAGACGATAGGCGCCCGGCTCGGACCATCCGGCGGCGATGAGGAGATCGATCAGCGGGCCGATCATCACCGTTCCCGGCAAACCCCAGCTCAGGAAAAAGGTGGCGTTAAACCAGGCAAACCAGCGGGCGCGCATGGCGGCCGGTATGAAGACCGACGCCGTTCCATAGGCGGCCGCCATGATAATGACGTCGCCGATTCCCCTCAGAAAACTGGCCAGATAGATGACCGGCAGGGCGGTGTTCAGCCCGAGCATCACCAGGGCGATGACGGCGCAGAGGGTGCCGGCCAGCAGCGCGCGCTCTCTTCCCATCCGGCGGCAGAGCCACCCCACCAGCCACCCCAGGCCGATGACGGCCAGGGACTGCGTATTCAGGATATAGCCCACGGTGCGGCTGTCCAGGGCGAGCCCTTGGGCAGAAGAGAGGTATTGGGGAAAGACGATGGCGATGGAATTGCGGCCGAAATTGATCAGGGTCATGCCGGCCAGGAAGATCAGGTAGGCCCTATCCGCCGAAATCGGCGTGTCATCGGTCAGCCTGGTCCCGGAGGGGCTTATCGGTTCGATCCCCATGGCGCCGCCTTCGGGAAGGAGCAGGAGCGGCACCACGGATATGAACATCACGCCGGCGGCAACGAAAAACAGGTATCCATCGTAGAAACCCCAGCCCGGAAATTGCGAGCCCATCCCGTCGTAGAGCAATCCGCCTATCCAGATACCCGCCATGCGGCCCACGCCCCCCATGCTCGTCAAGCGTCCCTGGACACCGCTGCGGTCCTCCTCCCGGTAAAGATCGGAAATCAAAGCGCTCCAACTGATGTTGGACATGGACCAGAAAAGCTCCACCAGGGTCAGGCCGCCGATGATGACCATGCCGGCCTTGACAGGGGCATGGGCCAGACGGTGAAGATACCACACGCCGACGGTTCCCAAGGCGGCCAACACCTCTCCGGAGATGATCAAGGTGCGACGGAGCTGAAAATGATCCGAAATACGTCCCCAGATGAAATTCTGGGATAAAATATTGACGGCCATGGGAAGGGTGGCAAACAGGGTGGTGGCCGTGATGGAGAGCCCCAGGTAGTGCCGCAGGTAGATGGTCAGGTAGGCGTAAAACAGGCCGCGCCGGAACATGGCCAGCATTTCGAACGACGAAAGGCCGATGAAGGTTTTGCTCGAATCAGAAATCAATGTGCCCGTCCCCGTTCTCATGGCCCGTACCGATATCGATCAAAACCCGACCGGTTAGGGTCGGGCTTTGAGATGATGGTTCGTTGTCAGGGGCTGGCTAGGAAATGATACAGGACCTCGATCGTCGTCCGCTCTCTTTGGCCGCTTCGCCCAGACAGCGATGATGGGCTTCCCAGCTGTCGGAGCAAAAATCGCATTTTTCGATATCTTTCATCAGATTCTCTTTTTCCATGGAACAACATTGGGCGGCCTGGGACTTGCTGGTATCGGACATGGGGGCCTCCTT
Source organism: Desulfobacteraceae bacterium (assembly GCA_050288425.1). GTDB lineage: Bacteria > Desulfobacterota > Desulfobacteria > Desulfobacterales > Desulfosarcinaceae > JARRKU01. The sequence continues at coordinate 2,826 of JBNKDU010000065.1, forward strand.
TGGATGCATTTGGGTTAGAAAGGGGCGGCATTGCCCAGCCACACACTACGCTGGCGGCCGCTGATGCCGGTCACTGCCGAACCGGCCTGCGGCTTTAAATCCAAGCCACCTGCGGGCACGGGTAACCCTTTTCCGAATGGGCTGACTGACTCTTATCTTGAAAGCTAATCCCTGAGAGCTTAAAGTCAACGCAGCATGGGGGGCGATACCCAACTTCGAAAGAAAGGCCATCATGCCTATTGCGGCAGTCTCATATCCAAACGACATCGCGCCACAAGAAATGGCACCCTGGATAGGGCGCAGGCTGGTCGCCAACGGTTTTCAAGCCGATTGGAGACCGCCTGTCGGCGAAGGCCAAATCACGGCGTCGGCGGTGCTGTTTGTGCTGACCCTTCGGTCGCCGGGCAATGGAGAGCCTGCCGAACCCTGTCTGCTGCTCAACAAGCGATCCCGGCAGGTGCTCCAACCCGGGGATCTGTGTTGTCCCGGCGGCGGTATCGAACCCAAGGATCGCCTCTTGTCCCTTGCCCTTCGCTGGCCCTTCTCCCCTTTGCTGAAATGGCCGGGATGGAAGCGATGGAACCACGCATCAAGTCGGAGCGGCCGCTGGCTCGCCCTTTCCCTCGCCGCCGCATTGCGGGAGAGCTGGGAAGAGATGCGCCTCAACCCTTTCAAGGTGGCGTTTCTGGGGCCGCTGCCCATCCAGAAATTGATCATGTTTAGACGCAAAATATATCCCTTGGTGGGATGGGTAGCGCAGGGGCAGGCCCTGACCCCCAACTGGGAGGTGGCGCGCATCGTCCATCTTCCCCTGCGGGAATTGTTGCAGGAAAGAAATTACGCGCGCTACCGATTGCATTTTGATACGACCCGCGGGGCGAACCGCAGCGAAGAGGATTTTCCCTGCTTCGTCCACCACGACCCCAACGGCCAAGAGATCCTCTGGGGGGCCACCTTCCGCATCACCATGGATTTCCTGAAATGGGTCTTTGGATTCGATTTGCCGGATCTGAGCAGTGCACCGGTTATTCATCGGCGCCTGGATGAAACCTATCTCGACGGCTCACGGGCCCACCCGCCGCGACGGCCGAGGGGGCCGGAACGTTAAGTCGAAGGCGCATCATCGGCGCCAAGGCCGCGTCGATCCCCCGAAGACCGTATCGGCTCTTTCCTCCTTGGCGACCATGCTTACCTTTTTTAATCGGAAGCCTTTCCACCGAACGCCGCGGCCTCGGTGGGACACGAATTTAACGAGAACGAAGCGAGGTCCCCATGCCCCAACTGTTTCCCGAACCCTATCGGATCAAGGTGGTGGAACCCATTCGACAGACAGACCGCGCCTACCGCTGCAGGGCCATTGCCGATGCCGGCTATAATACCTTCCTGTTGCGCAGCCCGGACGTCTACATCGACCTGTTGACCGATTCCGGCACCAGCGCCATGAGCGACAACCAGTGGGCCGGCATGATGCGCGGGGATGAAGCCTATGCCGGTTCGATCAATTTCGAACACCTGCAGGCCGCCATCCGGGAGGTATACGGATACCGTTATGTGGTCCCCACCCACCAGGGCAGGGCCGCCGAGCATATCATGAGCCAGTTGCTGATCGAACCCGGCGATTTCGTGCCGGGCAACATGTACTTCACCACCACCAGGCTGCACCAGGAGAAGGCCGGCGGCCGGTTCCGGGACGTGATCGTCGACGAGGCCCACGACCCCCAATCGCCGCATCCGTTCAAGGGCAATGTCTCCCTGTCGAAACTGGAAGCCCTGGTGGAAGAGGCGGGGGCGGAGAAGATACCCTATGTTTCCCTGGAAGGCTGCGTGAACATGGCCGGCGGCCAGCCCTTTTCCCTGGCCAACCTGGAGGAGTTGCGGCGCTTCTGCGACCGGCACGGCATCCCCATCATGCTGGACGCCACCCGGGTATGCGAAAACGCCATGTTCATCAAGCTGCGCGAGGAGGGCTACGCCGATGAATCCATCCGGGACATCGTGCGCCGGATCGGATCCCTCACCGACGGGTGCACCATGAGTTCCAAGAAGGACCATCTGGTGAACATCGGTGGTTTCCTGGCCATGAACGAGGAGGATTTTTATACGCGGGCCAAGGCCATGGTGGTGGAGTACGAAGGGTTGCACACCTATGGCGGCATGGCCGGCCGCGACATGGAGGCCGTCGCCAGGGGGATCTACGAAGCCGTCGAGGAGGATCACCTGCGCCACCGCCTCGACCAGACCCGCTACCTGGGGGAACGGCTGCTGGCCGCCGGGGTGCCCATCGTCGAACCCATCGGTTCGCACGCGGTATTCCTGGACGCCCGACGGTTCCTGCCCCACCTGGACCAGGAGCAGTTCCCGGCCCAGGCCCTGGCCGCCGCGCTCTACGCCGAGTCCGGCGTGAGGGCCATGGAACGCGGAATCGTATCCGCCGGACGCGACCCCGCCACCGGCGAGCACAACCGCCCCCGCCTGGAACTGGTGCGCCTGACCATCCCGCGACGCGTCTATACCCAGACCCATCTCGATGTGGTTGCGGAGGCGGTGGTCGCCCTCCATGAGCGGCGCCATGGGATTCAGGGGCTGCGCATGGTCCACGAGCCCCGGCGCCTGCGTTTCTTCCAGGCCCGCTTCGAGCCCCTCGGGGCACCCTGACGTTTTATGAAAGAGATTTCGAAAGTTCGCGGAAGGGCGGGGTTCCCCTGAAAACCGGCGGCCCCGCCGCCGGTTTTATCAGGGCGTCCCTGCTGCGGGGATGCGGGGAATCAGGCCCGGCTCAGCGCCGCTTTTAAATTGGTGAAATGCTCGCCGGCGGATTGCAGGACGATGGCCTCGATGAACTGCTCGGCCGTCACCTCGCCGCCCAGCAACGCGAAGTTCGTCTTGCGCTGCAGGTCCGCGCTGCTGAGGCCGGCCACGTAATCTCTCAATCTGGCCCCGTTTTCTTTCAGGAGGGTCAACACTTCCGCCTTGGTGCACTGGGTGTGCTCCCTGGCCATGTCGTTGGCCCCCTGGACCAGCGCCTCGGGCGACAATTCGGGAAGGGGTTGCCCGGCGATGATCATGCGGCCCAATTCGATGGTGACGGGGTAATGACCGGCGGCGATGTGGTAGGCCACCACCCCCAGGGTCCAGTCTTCGGCGCAAGTCGCCTTCCAATCCTCATCGGAACACTGCTCCACCATGGCGATGACCTCGTCGTTGAATGCCGTCAACCTGTCGGCCAGTCCTTTTGCTTGCTGGTTCATTTCTGCCTCCTTGCGTGAAAATTACCAGAATAACAACTCACTCCATATGCTGGATGGGCTCCGGACAAACCGGAGATCCAACGTTCCGTCGGGAGATACAATCTAGTCATGTCGTATTGCCGATGGATTAACTTACAAATAATCCCATCATCCCCCCGGAACCCGCGCTCCGTGGATCGGGGCGGCAAGGATCATTCCTCCCCGATGCCGTCCAGGACCTGGCGCACGGTGAGCAGGATTTCGTTGCGGATGATGGGCTTGAGAACCAGGGCCTTGATCTGCAGCGTTTCCAGCAGTTCAGGGGTGATTTTTTCGCTGTAGCCCGTGCAGATGATGATGGGGATGTCGGGACGGATGGATAACATTCTCTGGGCCAGGACGTCGCCGGTGACATGGGGCATGGTCATATCGGTGATCACCAGATCGAATTCATACGGATGGTTCTTGAACAATTCGATGGCCTCGATGCCGCTGTTGCGGATGGTGACCCGGTAGCCGTGGCGCTCCAGTATCTTCTTGCTCAAGTCCACCAGGGGCGGCTCGTCGTCCACGAAGAGGATCCGCTCGTTTCCACCGGGGATGATTTCGACGGGCTGGACTTCGATGGGCTGCACACTCTGCAGGGACGGCAGGAAGATCCTGAAGGCCGCGCCTTTGCCCGGTTCGCTCTGGACCGCCAGGCCGCCGCCGCAGTTCTGTACGATTCCCTGCACCACGGCCAGTCCCATGCCGGTGCCTTCGCCTTTCTCCTTGGTGGTGAAATAGGGGTCGAAGATCTTGTCGATGATTTCCCGGCTCATGCCGGGGCCGGTGTCCCGGACTTCGATCTGCAGATAGCTGCCGGGCGCCAGTCCGTGGTAGGCTTCGGCCATTTCCTTGGAAAGGGTCTCCTCGGTCAATCCCACGTAAAGCACCCCGCCTTTGTCGCGCATGGCGTGACCGGCATTGGTGCACAGGTTCATGATCACCTGGTGGATCTGAATGGGATCGGCTTCCACGATGACATTGCTCTTGATGCGCTGCTGGATTTCGATGGTGGAGGGCAGGGAGGCCCGCAGCAGCTTCAGGGCCTCTTTTACGATGGGCCGCACCTGGATGGGTTTGGATTCGGTTTCGGTCTGGCGGCTGAAGGTCAGTATCTGGTGGACCAGGTCCCTGGCCCGGCCGCCGGCCTTGATGATTTCCCGGATATACTTGGCCGACGGACGGTTGTTTTCGGCGTCATCCAGGGCCAGTTCCGAATATCCCAGGATGGCCGAAAGGATGTTGTTGAAGTCATGGGCGATGCCGCCGGCCAGCGTGCCGATGGCCTCCATCTTTTGCGCCTGGCGCAATTGCGACTCCGTGCGCTGGCGCTCCTGTTCGAGATTCTTGATCTGGGTGATGTCCGTGGCCACCTGCAGTCGCACGATGCGGCCGTCGATCCACTTGATGGCCCGGTCGTAATTGACATACCATTTGCCGGTGTATTTGCTGTGGCCTTCCCAGACACACGGACCGGTGGGCTTTCCCTGGTCGTCCACGAGCTGGTCGTTGGTGCAATTGGTGCAGGGGGCCTCCTTCTCACGGAATGCCCGCCAGCATTTCTGGCCGGTGAAGTCGCCGTGGAAGGTCTTCTTCATGCGCCGGTTCATGAAGAGGATTTCGTGGGTTTGCATGTCGGCCACATAGATGGTGGCGTCGATGCTGTCCAGCACGGTGAGGAAGGTCTGCTGGGCGTCGCGCAGCGCCCGCCGCGACATCTCGGGCTCGGTGATATCCGACATGATGTGGACGTAGCCGCTGATGGCGCCCTGTTCGTCGAACTGGGGATCCACCGCGATTTCGTAGATGCGCCGGCCCAACTCGACGATTTCCGTCTCCCGCATGCGGCTGCCGCGCTGGCAGGCGCATCTGGCCGGGGCGTATGGCTCGCCGTGGACGATTTCCCATGCAAAACGTCCGATGATCTCCTCTTCGGATTTGCCCGTAATGGTCTGCAAGGCGCGGTTGCATTGCAGGATGCGGTAGCGATCGTCCAGGATCGCCAGGGCCTCGCTCATGGCATTGAAGGTCTCCTGCCAGTGCCGGGTCGCCGCCTGCAGCTCGGCATCGGCCTGGCGCCGGAGGGTGATGTCTTCCAGCAGGCCCTCCACCCGCACGGTATCGCTTTTGGCGTCCACCAGCGAAGCACTGTCCCGGATCCATCTGGTTTGGCGGTCCTTGGTGACGATGCGGTATTCAAGTTCCATGAACTTCTGCGTCTCCAGGGCATGGCGGCTCTCCTGCCGGACGCGCTCCAGGTCGTCTCCATGGATGAGATGGGCGAACAGGCCGGACTGGCGGCGAAAGCTTACCGCCGGATAGCCGGTGAGCTTTTCGATCTGCTCCGAAGCAAAGAAGCGGGCGGTCAATTTGTCCGGAAAGGCGGCGTAGATCACCACCCGCAGGTTGCTGCTGAGGCGGCCGTAGCGCTCCTGGCTCTCCTTCAGGGCGGCTTCGATCTTGCGTGTGGAGGCTACCTGATCCTCCAGCAGCCGGATGCGTTGCAGCAGCTCTTCATATGTCGGTTCAGGCTTCATGATCGGCTCGGTCTTCATTGCCGCCGGTGGATCCGCCGCCAGCGGAGATGTCGTCATGTGCAGGGTTTCGGGGCTTCAGCGTCTAGGGCAGATCGGGTCGCGGCTCCGCTGCCCCATTGCGGGCAACAGAAGAAAAAGGCGGTGTAAGTGATCCGGGCGAATATGCGGAAAACGATCACCGCATAAGCTATCACAACCTCAGAAGACGCGCAAGCGTGTGGATACATAATGGATACAAAATGGGGACGTCCATGATTTTATGAAATTCGTCACCGTGAACCGCTGCTCGATCCGAAAGCATTTGTCTCTATCGACAATGGAGCCGAGCCTTGCGCGTCCTTTGGTCGATTGCATCGAACAATAGGAGAAAGTCATAAAATCATGGACGTCCCCCATTTCGTTTTCGATGCGGTGGGGGGAGGGGGGACTTTTTCCGGTTTTATCAGTGCTTGAAACTTCTCTGGCCGGTGTAGACCATGGTGGCGCCGTGTTCGTTGCATGCCTGGATCGACTGGTAATCGTTGTTGGATCCGCCCGGCTGGATCACGGCGGAAATGCCTTCCCGCAAACCGACATCCACGCCGTCCCGGAAGGGGAAAAAGGCATCGCTGACCATGGCGGCGCCGATGAGGCCGCCCTTTTCGGCGGCCACCCGCCCGTCGATGGCCGCCTTCGCGTCTCCGTCCGTCAGGTCGTTGTAGGGCAGATGGTGCTCTTCGAAGCAGTACCGGTCCGCCAATTTGCGGTAGGCCTTGTCCCTGGCGATCTGGGCCACCCCCACGCGATCCTGCTCGCCGGTGCCGATGCCGACGGTCACCAGGTCCTTGACATAGATCACCGAGTTGGAGGTCACGCCCGCTTCCACCAGCCAGCCGAACAGCATGTCCCGATACTCCGCCTCGGTGGGCGGGCGCTCGATGCGATAGGTCCGGCCTTTGTATTCGCATTCGGCCAGGGGCAGGTCGGCCGGAGTCCGGCTGGTGGGTACGAAAGACCACTGGGCGACGAGGCCGCCGTCGATCAGGGTCTTGAAGTCTACGCAGCGCTGGCCGCTGAACCGCTCCAGCCGTTCCATGTTCCGGATGCGGATGACGCGCAGGCTGGGCTTGCCCTGGAAGATTTCCATGACGCCCGGTTCGAATTCCGGGGCCACCACCACTTCCGCATACTGCTGGACGATGGCCTGGGCCGTGGCCTTGTCCACGGTCCGGTTCAGGGCGATGCAGCCGCCGAAGGCCGCCACCCGATCCGCCAGGTTGGCCTTGACATAGGCGGCCTCCAGGGTATCGGCCTGGGCCACGCCGCAGGGATTGTTGTGTTTGACGATCACGGAGGTGGGCTTGTCCGTGAGGTAGCGCAGGATATTGAGGGCGTTGTCCGCATCGGTGAGATTGGTCTTGCCGGGATGTTTGCCCGATTGCAACAGGTCGATGTCCGATACCAGGTGGCGGCCCGGCTGGATGGTTTCGGTATCGCCCAGGACGAGATTGCCGTCGACCAGTTTGTACAAAGCCGCCTCCTGGCCGGGGTTTTCGCCGTAGCGCAGCCCCTTTTGCACCGCATCGATGGTCCACAAGACCTTTTCGTAGTGAAGGGTCTGGCGCCGGTCGCCGTCGATGAAGCTGACTTCCATTTTCGGCGGGAAATGATCTTCCACGATGGTGCGGTACATTTTCTTCAGGTCTTCGGCCATGTCCCCTCCTCTATGCGTTTGTCTGCTTCGAAGTTCAAAACGGTCCGTTGCCCGTTTGCCGTCTTCTTCGTGCACCGTCCGGGTCTGCTTCGCTATCGGTCCGCCCGGCTGTAGCACCGGCCCACGGCGTCGTCCGACTGGGCGGCCAGGTAGTCGGCGATGGCCCGGTCGTAGGTGGCGGTGTGGTCGAAGGCCTTGCGGGCCAATTGGTATCGCAGGCTCAGGGAAGTGCACCCATCCTGACCGGCCAGTTCGTCGAGAATTTGGCCGTAGTCGCCGGGATCCACCACGCTGGCCACGCGGATGAAATTCTTGGCCGCGGCCCGGACCATGCAGGGGCCGCCGATATCGATATTGCCCCGGGCGTTTTCCACGGTCACCCCTTCCTTGGAGACGGTGGCCTGGAAGGGGTACAGGTTCACCACCACCATGTCGATGGGCAGGCCGCCGGTGCGGGCGAGATCGTTCTGGTGGTCGGCGTTGTAAGTTTCCGTGAGAAGACCGAGATAGATCTTGAAATCCAGGGTCTTGACCAGGCCGCCCTGGGTCTCGGGCTGGCCGGTATAGTCGGATACCTGGGTCAGGCACTCATCCGCCGGGGAACCCAGGATCTCCTGGATGCGCCGGAAGGTGCCGCCGGTGGATAGAAACCGGATCCGGGGGTTGATTTTCCGGAGTCCGGGAATCAACTCATCCAGGCCGGTCTTGTCGGAAACGCTGACCAGGACGGTGCGCACCTCGACCCGATTGTCGATCCGGTCCACGATGTTCATGCTCATGCCAATCTCCTCTCCTGCAATGGGATGCTGCCGCTGAAAATGATGCCGGCGGCCGTGTCCGGCCGGCCCGATCTTTCACGAGTGCCCGGCCATTTCCGGATGGACCCTAACAAAGACCCGCGTATTCCTCAAGAAAGCGTTCGTAAAACGCCACCATGAAGCGGTGTCGTTCCCGGGCCATGCGCCGGCCCGTGGCGGTGATCATGCGATCCTTTATCCTGGAAAGCTTGACCACGAATTCGCGATGGCCGGTGTCGTCGCGGGAATAAGGCAGGGCCGCGTGGGGTTCGATCTCCTCATTGTGCAGGCGGGCCCCCAGTTCGCCGGCGAAGAGATAGGCCCGGGCGACGCCCACGGCGCCGATGGCATCGAGCTTGTCGGCGTCGAACAGGATGCGCGCCTCGGTGGTTGCGGGTGCCTGGTCGTCGCGAAATCGGTGGGTCCGCACGCAATGGACGATGTTGGCCCTGCGCGCCTCGTCCAGGGGGAGCGGGGCCAGCAGCCGGGCCGCCAACCGGGCGCCCACCGCGGCGTGGCACACCTTGCCGCTGGCCTGGTCCTGCCGGGGCCGGCCGATGTCGTGCAGGTAGGCCGCGGCTTCCAGCACCAGCATATCCGCCTGTTCCGCCGGCCCGATCCTGCGGCACAACCGGTGCACCCGCAGGGTGTGCTCCCAGTCGTGACTGCCGGTGGATTGCAGGTACTGCTGTCTGGCCAGGCAACGGACTTGCGCCAGGATGGACCGGGGGTCGGTCTCCTCCCGGGTTGCCGGGGGGCTGCAAACGTTCGATGGCGGCATGAATAGGGGCTCCGGGCGTTGACGAAGCGGTTCCGGCCGGTCGGTCGGTACCGGATAATCCGGGATTGTCTGCCCCATTCGCTTAGTGCAGGCGGGGGCCAAAGTCAAATCCAAATCGACGGCCCGTATCGGACCGGACCGCCATTGGCGGGCGAATGGAGGGTTGCGGGGATGGAAATGGAAGCACTCATCCGGCCCGGGGAGCCCAACCGGCGTTTCCGCTGAATGACACCACTTTGCACCACATCTCTAAAATAGATTTAACTTCAAATAATTATTATGAAAAATCAAAAAACCACACGAATTTTTCTTGACAGTTCGAAAAATTTGTACTTTATGTGGATGAAAGTGGTTTAATAGGGTGATAAATGTTCAGAGGCAGCTCTACACATACCCTCGATGGCAAGGGGCGCATCATCATCCCATCCCGGTTTCGGGATGAGATCCGGGACAAAGGCGGCGAGGCCGTGATGATTTCACGGATGGACAAGGGCCTCGTCGGTTACCCCCTGGACGATTGGGCCAAAATCGAGAATCGCATCCTGGCCCTGGCCGAGAGAAGCGATGCCATGCGCCGGTTCCGCCGGGTCTTCATCGGCGGCGCCTATGAGTGCAGCTGCGACAAGCAGTCGCGGGTGCTGATCCCGCCGAGCCTGCGCGAATATGCCAAGTTATCGAAAGAGATCGTCCTGGTGGGTGTGCTCGACCATTTCGAGATCTGGGCACGCGAACGCTGGGATGCCGAAAATGAGTTGATGGATGAAGACATGCAAAGAGAGGAGGTCCGCAACGAGATCTCCAGGTTAGGGCTCTGATGTCATGACTTTCCGGCATGTGAGCGCCATGCGGGATGAGGCAATCACGTGTCTTTCGTGCCGGCCTGGAGGGACTTATGTGGATGGCACCCTGGGTGGTGCCGGTCATGCGGAGGCCATCTGCCGGCGGATCATGCCCGGCGGCGTGCTGATCGGAATCGACCAGGACAGCGACGCCATTGCCCATGCCCGGCAAGTGCTGGCACCATTCGGAACCTGTGTTCACCTGTTTCACGGCAATTTCGTCCACCTGCCCGAATTTCTGAAGCAGCTCGATATCGATGCCGTCGACGGCATTCTCCTCGACCTCGGTCTTTCCCAGCATCAACTGGAGTCCAGCGGCAGGGGTTTCAGTTTTTTACGAGACGAACCATTGGACATGCGCATGGACGTACGATCCACCGTCCGCGCCCGGGATCTGGTCCACCAGCTTTCGGAATCCCAACTGGTGCGGACTTTCAGGGACTACGGCGAGGAGCGCTATGCCAAGCGCATCGCCCGGGCCATCGTGTCCGCGCGCCGGCAAGGCGAAATCGCCACATCCCGGCAGTTGGCCGAATTGATTCGAGCCGCCGTTCCCCCCCAGTCGGCGGGCCGGCGGAGAATCCATCCGGCCACCCGCGTATTCATGGCCTTGCGGATTGCCGTGAACCGGGAGCTGGAACGGCTCGAATCTTTGCTGGACGTGGCCGTGGATTACCTGCAGCCCGGCGGCCGGTTGTGTATTCTGTCTTTCCATTCGTTGGAGGATCGCATGGTCAAACGACGATTCAGGGCCTTGACGAATCCCTGCACCTGCCCCCCCGGCCTGCCCCAGTGTGTCTGCGGGCGCAGGCCCCGGGTGCGGCTGTTGACGCGACGGGTGCAGCGACCGACACCCGAAGAGACGGCGCGCAATCCCATGGCCCGCAGCACGCGCCTGCGCGGTATCGAAAAACTGACGGTCGGAGACGAGGGGTAGACCATGGCCAACGCCCGCAAGAAGACGAAGACCACCGGCCGGCGCCTGACGGGCGTCTGGGCGCTGGTACTGGCGCTGTTCATGGTCGAATTGCTTTTCTACACCTGGTGCCGTGTGCAGTGTGTGCAGGTGGGGATCTCCATCTCCGCCGAACGCAACCGGCAGCAGGAACTCGGCGACCGGCAGAACAGTCTGAAGATCGAGCTGGCGCGGCTGAAAGCGCCGGAACGGATTTCTTATATCGCCAGGAAGAAGATGGGGCTGATCATGCCCGATTCCCGGCAGACCATCATGGTGCCCTAGGATGAAAAAACAGGAACGTCATACCCTGCGAATCGGAATCATCGGAGCTTTTTTCAGCCTCTGGCTGATGGCCGTCGGGGTGCGCGCCGGCTACCTGCAATTGCTGCGCGGGCAGTGGCTTTCCAGCCAGGCGGTGGGGCAGGTGGAAGAGCGGGTCACGCTCCAGGGAAAGCGCGGCACCATCTACGATACCCGGCACCAGCCCATGGCCGTGAGCCTGGAAACGCCGTCGGTGGCCGCCTATCCGGGCGCCGTCCAGGACAAGCCGGCCGCGGCCGCCCGCCTGGCCAGGATCCTGAAGCTCGACCCCGGGAAAGTCTTGGGCAAACTGAAAAGCCCCCGGCATTTCGTCTGGCTCAAGCGCCAGGCATCCCCCCGGGAAGCCGATGCGGTGCGCGCCCTGAAGCTGGCCGGAATCGATTTCATCCCCGAGCACAGCCGCTTCTATCCCAATAAATCCCTGTCCGCCCAGGTGCTGGGCTTTACGGGCATCGACGGCCACGGGCTGGAAGGGCTGGAGTTCTATTACGACCGCCAACTCAAGGGCGGGGTGCACAACATCACGGTGATGAAAGACGCCCTGGGACGGGGTTTCGATGCCGGCCAGATGGCCGGCTTGCGCCGGTCGGGAAACAACCTGGTGCTGACCATCGATCGCCACATCCAGTATATCGCCGAAGAGGCCCTGGCCCAGGCGGTGGAATCGCATGAGGCCCAATCGGGCATGGCCATCGTGATGGACCCCGGAACGGGGGCGGTGCTGGCCCTGGCCCACTATCCGTTGTTCAATCCCAACACCTATGCGAAATTCGATCGCAGCGTGTGGCGCAACCGGGCCATCACCGACCCGTTCGAGCCCGGCTCCACCATGAAGATCTTCAGCGCGGCCGCGGCCCTGGAAAGCGGCAGCAGCACGCCCAGCACCATCTACTATTGCGAGAACGGCAGCTATGCCATCGGCAGCCATACCATCAACGATACCAAGTCCCACGGCTGGCTCTCCCTGCAGCAGATCGTGAAATATTCGAGCAACATCGGGGCCGTCAAAGTCGCCGAACAGATGGGCGCCAAGACGCTGCATCAACGCTTGGTTGAATTCGGCTTCGGCCGGCGCACCCGCATCGACTGTCCCGGCGAGTCGCCCGGCGCCCTCTCCCACTACAAGCACTGGACCGCCGTGGATACCGGCGCCATCGCCTTCGGCCAGGGCGTATCGGTCACGGGCATGCAATTGGTGACGGCGGTGGCGGCCCTGGCCAACAACGGCTTGATGATGCGGCCCCATATCCTGCAGGCCATCACCGACACCAGCGGCCGTCCGTTGCGGACCGTCGAACCCGAACCGGTGGGACAGGTGATCTCCGCCGCCACGGCCCGGTCGGTGCGGCGCATCATGCATACCGTCATCACCGAAGGCGGCACCGGCGTGAACGCCGACCTGGACGGATATTCGGTGGGCGGGAAAACCGGAACGGCCCAGAAAATCGATAAGACCGGAAACTACGCCGCCCACCGCTATGTCGCTTCCTTCGTGGGCTTCGCTCCCACCGAGCGGCCGGCGCTGGCCGTCCTGGTGGTGGTGGACGAACCCAAGGGCCAATACTACGGCGGCATCGTCGCGGCGCCGGCCTTCCGGCAAATCGTCAAGGAGACCCTGAGCTATCTCAACATCCCCCCGGACAACGAACTGCAGAAACTCCGGGTTTCGCGGGACATCAAGGTGAGCGGATGAACCTGGCCCAGTTGATCGCAACCGTGGAATTGGCCGGTCCGGAATCGGACGGCGCCGGCGGCCGATCCTTCTCCGAAACCCGGATCGACGCCGTCCACTGCCGTGCCCAGGAGGTTACCCCGGGCAGCCTCTTCGTGGCCGTCAAGGGGTTTGCCGCCGACGGGCACGACTTCATCCCCCAGGCGGTATCCCGGGGGGCCGCGGCCATCATCGCGGAGCGGCCGATCCCGGCCGAAGTACCCGTGGTGGTGGCACGCAACACCCGTCGGGCACTGGCGGCGGTGGCCGCCGAATTCTACGACCATCCTTCCCGTCACCTGACCATGATCGGTATCACCGGCACCAACGGCAAGACCACCACTTCCTACCTCGTGGAGAGTATCCTGGCCGCCGCCGGCCACCGCCCGGGGGTGATCGGCACCATCAACTACCGCTACGGAGGCCGGATCTTCGATAATCCCGTGACCACGCCGGAATCGCTGGACCTGCAGCGCATCCTGGCCGACATGCGGGCGGCCGGGATCACCCACGCGGTGATGGAGGTCTCCTCCCATGCACTGGATCTGTTCCGGGTGCACGGCTGCAGGTTCGACATCGCCGTCTTCACCAATTTTTCCCAGGATCATCTCGATTACCACGGCGACATGGACGCCTACTGGGCCTGCAAGCGCCGGTTGTTCACCGACCTGCTGCGACAGGACCCGGAACCGGCGCGCAAACGGGCGGTGATCAACACCGCCGATCCCAAGGGCGGCGAACTGGCCGGATGGATGGGTGCCGGCGCCCTGCGCTGCGGCCCCGCCGTGGACAACGATATGCAGGTGTCCGCCCCCCGGATCGGCCTGGACGGCATTCAGGCCCGCATCCACACCCCCATGGGCGGGCTGGGCATCCAGTCCCCGCTGGTGGGACGGCACAACCTGGAGAATATTCTCAACGCCGCGGGTGTGGGCGTGGCCCTGGAAATCCCCCTGTCCGCCATCGCCGCCGGAATCCAGGGACTCCAGAACGTTCCCGGGCGGCTGGAGCGCATCCTCAATCCTTCCGGCCGCTACGTATATGTGGATTATGCCCATACGCCCGATGCCCTGGAGAACGTCCTGCTGGCGCTGCGGGCCCTGACCGCCGACCGTATCCTTTGTGTATTCGGCTGCGGCGGCGACCGCGACCGGGCCAAGCGGCCGAAGATGGGAGCCATCGCCGCCCGCCTGAGCGACCTGGCCGTGGTGACCTCGGACAACCCCCGCACCGAGGCCCCCGAAGACATCATCGCGGACATCGTGGCCGGCATCGTCACCACGAGGGGCCTCCGGATGGTGAGAGCCGACGCCCTGGCCGCCTTCCGCGGCAAAGGCTACGCCGTGTTGGCCGACCGGCGGGAGGCCATCGCGGCGGCCATCGGCGGTTCGCGGTTCGGGGACACCATCCTCATCGCCGGCAAGGGACATGAACCCTATCAGGTGATCGGACGGGAAAAGAGACCCTTCGACGATCGGCTGGAGGCAAAACAGGCCCTGGAGATGCTGAAATGAACTGGACGGCGGAAATCGTCGCCCGGGCCACGGGCGGACACCTGGTCAGCGGGTCGCCGGATCAAGGTTTCGACGGCATCGGCACCGATTCGCGCACCATCGAACCGGGCCGGCTCTTCGTGGCCCTGCAGGGCGAACGTTTCGACGCCCACCGGTTTCTCGACCAGGTGGTGGCCGGAGGGGTCCGGGGCCTGGTGGTGGCCGCGTCCCATGACCTGGGGAGCCGGATCGACGATTTCATTGCCCGCGGCGTGGCCTGCGTCGCCGTGGAAGACACCACTCGGGCCCTGGGGGCCCTGGCCGGGCATCAGCGACGGCAGGCGAAGATACCGGTGGTGGCCATCACCGGATCCAACGGCAAGACCACCACCCGCAGGATGACCGCCCGGGTGATGGGCCGGCGCTACGAGACCCTGGCCACCCGAGGCAATTTCAATAACGAAATCGGTTTGCCCCTGACCCTGTTCCAACTGACCCCCCGGCACCAGGCGGCGGTACTGGAACTGGGAATGAACCATCCGGGAGAGATCGACCGGCTGGGGGCCATCTGCAAACCGACCATCGGCGTGATCACCAATGTGGGTCCGGTCCATCTGGAATTCCTGCACGACGTGGCCAATGTGGGGCGGGCCAAGGGCGAATTGCTGGCCCATATCGCCCCGGACGGCCATGCCGTCCTGAATTGCGACGATCCGCTGGTGGCCGGACTGGCCGATCGGGCCCCCTGTCCGGTGACCTTCTTCGGACTGGCCGCCCATGGCCATGTCCGGGCCGAGGCCGTGGAATCCACCGCCGGGGGCGTCGCCTTCGACCTGCGGCTGCCCGGCGAAACCACGCGGGTGCGGCTGCAGACCCCGGCGCGCTTCATGGTCCACAACGCCCTGGCCGCCGCCGCCGTCGGCCATCTGGCGGGTCTCGGCGCCGGGGAGATCAAGGCCGGCCTGGAAGCCTTCACCGCCGGCAGCGGGCGGCTCACCGTGGTGCGCACGCCGGCGGGGCTGAATATCATCGACGACACCTACAATGCCAACCCCGTCTCCATGGAGGCGGCCATCGAGACCTTCGGCCGTCATCGTCCCGAGGGCGGGGGGTACGTGGTCCTGGGCGACATGCTGGAGTTGGGCGCCGCCGCGGATGAACTGCACCGGTCCGTGGGCCGCTGTGTCGGCCGGGTCCGGCCGGCCATGCTCTACGCCTATGGCCCATACGGCCCCCGGGTCGCCGCCGGCGCCGCGGACCGCGGCATGACCGCGGATACGCTGTTCGTCGGCGAAAAGGAAGATATCGTGCGGGATCTGGTCTCCAGGCTGCAACCCGGAGACTGGATCCTGGTGAAAGGCTCCCGGGGCATGGCGATGGAAACCGTGGTCCAGGCCCTTTCGGCATGGCAGCGGGCCGCCGGGAGCTGACGCCGCAGAAGGAAGAATGGAGGACGCATCATGAAAAAAGTATCCCTGACCCGCAAAGAACTCGAATTATTCGCACTCAATTCATTGGGTTTTCACAAGGCCGCGCTAAGACGCATGAGCACCCTGTTCCTGGGGCAGTTGCTGCAGATGCGGCTCACCGGCGACACGGCCCTGGGGCGCATGGCCCGGGAAGTGGAAAACCTGGAAGGCGCCGGGTACAGGGACATTGCCGTTGTCCGGGAAGGCGGCACCGGCAGCGCGATTACGGACGGTTGGGTGATCTTCAAGCGGCACAATGGCACCAACTACTACCTGACCCTGGCCCGCCTGGACGACGGCGACCGGTGTATCCATCAACGGGTGCGGGACGCCTATGACTTCGATTTTCCTTACCTGAAAGGTAATTGACGGCAGGAACGGATTCCCTGGCACCGACTTCAGGGACCTGGCAGGAAACCTCAACCAGCCGAGATCGGGAACATGATCTACCACTTTCTCTACCCGCTGCATACGACGCTGTCGGTCTTCAATGTGTTCCGCTACATCACCTTCAGGACCATTTATGCCAGCCTGACGGCCTTTCTGATCTGTTTTCTGCTGGGTCCCTGGATGATTCGCCGGCTGAGCCTGATGCAGGTGGGGCAGTACATCCGGGAGGATGGTCCCGAAACCCACCACCAGAAGGCCGGTACACCCACCATGGGCGGCAGCCTGATCATCATCGCGGTCTCCGTCGCCACCCTGTTGTGGGCCGATCTGTCCAATTTTTTCATCTGGGTGGTTCTGCTGGTCCTGCTGGGGTTCGGCGCCATCGGCTTCATCGATGACTACCTGATGCAGGTCAAGAAGCGCAGCAAGGGGCTTACCGGCAACGGCAAGCTGATCCTGCAGACGGTCCTGGCGCTGGTCACCGGCATCCTGCTGGTGCTCAATCCCGATTTCACCACCCAGGTGACGGTGCCGTTCTTCAAGCAGATTTCGCCCGAACTGGGCTGGTGGTACGTGTTGTTCGCCGCCTTCGTGATCGTGGGGGCCTCCAATGCGGTCAACCTCACCGACGGCCTGGACGGGTTGGCCATCGGGCCGGTGACCATCGCCGCCGTCACCTATATGATATTCGCCTATGTGGCCGGACACGTGCGCATCTCCGAGTATTTGCAGATCAGCTACGTCCCCCACAGCGGCGAAGTGGCCGTCTTCTGTGGCTCCCTGGCCGGCGCCGGTCTGGGATTCCTGTGGTTCAACACCTATCCGGCCCAGGTGTTCATGGGGGATGTGGGCTCCCTTTCCCTGGGCGGCAGCCTGGGCGCCGTGGCCGTGATCACCAAGCAGGAGATCCTGCTGGCGGTGGTGGGCGGATTGTTCGTCATCGAAGCCCTGTCGGTGATCTTCCAGGTGGGGTTTTTCAAGATGACCAAAGGCAAGCGCATTTTTCGAATGGCGCCGTTGCATCACCATTTCGAATTGAAAGGATGGCCCGAACCCAAGGTCATCGTCCGCTTCTGGATCGTGGCCATCGCATTGGCCCTGGTTTCCATGAGCACCCTGAAATTACGGTGATCGAATGATGGATCTGCGCGATCGACTTGTGGTGGTGGTGGGACTGGCCCGGACCGGCATGGCCACCGCCCGTTTTTTGATGGCCCAGGGCGCCCGGGTGACCCTTACCGATCGCAGGGAGGCCGACGGCCTGGGCTCCCTGGTGGCCCAGGCGCGTGAGTTGGGCGTGGGGCTCGAACTGGGCGGCCACCCGGATGCGCTCTTCGAGGCGGCCCGGCTGATCGTCCTCAGTCCCGGCGTGCCCCATACCCTGGCCCCCTTCCGGCGGGCCCGCGCCCGCGGCGTGGAGGTCATCGGCGAGGTGGAACTGGCCTCGCGGTTCATCGCCACCCCCATGGTGGCCGTGACCGGCACCAACGGCAAGACCACCACCACCGAATTGCTGGGCCATATGCTGGCGGCCTCCGGCAAAAAGGTCTTCGTGGGCGGCAACATCGGCAATCCCCTCATCGAGGTTGCCGGCAGGGACACGAATCTGGAACTGATCGTGGTCGAACTGAGCAGTTTCCAACTCGATACCATCGCCACCATGCGGCCCCGGGTGGGCGTGCTGCTCAACATCACGCCCGACCACCTCGACCGTTATGCCGACATCCAGGCCTATGCCGATTCCAAGGGGCGCATCTTCGAGAACCAGGGCGACGACGATGTGGCCGTCTGCAACGGCAACGATCCCCTGGCCATGGCCCAGTGCCGCAAGGCGGCCGGCCGGGTGCTGAAATTCTATACCCGGCCGCCCGAAAACGGACACTCCGGCTCCGGCGCCATCGTCACCCCCAGGCAGGTGGCCGTCTGTCCGCCGGGGATGTCCCCGGCGCGGATCGACCTGTCCCGAACCGCCCTGCTGGGACCCCACAACCGGGAAAACATCGCCGCCGCCGCATTGGCGGCGCTGGCCGCCGGCGGTACCCTGGAGGGCGTTCAGAAAGCCGTGGACGCGTTCCAGGGACTGGCCCACCGCCTCGAGCCGGTGGGGACGGTGCGGCAGGTGCGCTTCGTCAACGACTCCAAGGCCACCAACGTGGATGCCGCCAGGCGCGCCCTGGAGTGCTTCGGCCGTCCCGTGGTGATGATCATGGGCGGCCGCAACAAGGGATACGATTTCGCGGACCTGCGGGAGACGGTGCGCCGGCATGTCAAGAAGCTGATCGTCATCGGCGAGGCCGGGGACGAGATCATGGCCGCCCTGGGCGCCGCGCCCGCCGGCGGCGCCCAGAAGGCCGTCGATATGGACCAGGCCGTGCGCGAGGCCTATGCGGCGGCCGAGGCCGGCGATACGGTGCTGTTGTCGCCGGCCTGCGCCAGCTTCGACATGTTCGGCAGCTACGCGGAAA
The DNA here is from genome assembly GCA_050288425.1 of Desulfobacteraceae bacterium. Classification (GTDB taxonomy): domain Bacteria; phylum Desulfobacterota; class Desulfobacteria; order Desulfobacterales; family Desulfosarcinaceae; genus JARRKU01. The sequence continues at coordinate 21,552 of JBNKDU010000065.1, forward strand.
GGGGCGAGGCGTTCCGCCGCATGGTGGAGGCGTTGACATGACCCGCGAAACCACGGCCGCCATCATCCCCCGGGCCTACGACGTGCAGTTGCTCTTCGCCGTCCTGTTTCTCGTCGGCATCGGCATCGTGATGGTTTACAGCGCCAGTTCGGTCCTGGCGCTGAAACGGTTCGGCAGCGATTTCCATTTCCTCAAGCGCCAGGCGCTTTACTCGCTGCTGGGGATCGTGGCGCTGGTTACCTGCAGCCATCTGCCGTTCCGGCTTTACCGGGTCCTGACCTATCCCCTGCTGTTCCTGGGGATCGGATTGCTGGTGGCCGTCCAGATATCGGGCCTGGGCCTGGAGGCCGGCGGATCCCTGCGCTGGCTGCGCCTGGGGCCCTTGACCTTTCAACCCGTGGAGGTGGCGCGTTTCAGCCTGATCGTATTCATGGCCTATTCGCTGAACAAGAAGCAGGAAGTGTTGCGGCGTTTCAGCCTGGGATTCGTTCCCCACGTGCTGATTCTGGTGATGTTCGCCGCTCCCCTGATGCTGCAGCCCGACTTCGGGTCGGTGGTGATTTTCGCCACCCTGGTCTGGCTGATGATGTTCATGGCCGGCGTTCCCGTCAGGCACCTGCTATCGGCCCTGCTACCGGCGCTGCCCCTGGTCTGCATCCTGATGTTCGACGCGACCTATCGCATCAAACGGCTGCTGAGCTTCCTGGATCCCTGGCAATATCCGGCCGACGAGGGCTATCAGATCATCCATTCCCTGATGGCATTCGGCACCGGCGGGCTGTGGGGTGCGGGAATCGGCAAGGGGTACCAGAAATTGTTCTACCTGCCCGAGCCGCACACCGATTTTATCTTCGCCGTCATCGGCGAGGAGCTCGGATTCTGGGGCGTCTTGTTTATCCTGGCTCTCTACGGCCTGATCATCTGGCGCGGCATCCGCATCGCCTGCCGCTGCCGGGACAACTTCGGCATGCTCATGGCGGCGGGGATCACCACCGCCATCGGGCTGCAGGTTTCCATCAACATCGGGGTCTCCTTGGGCATGCTGCCGACCAAGGGGTTGACCCTCCCGTTTCTCAGCTACGGGGGCACCTCGCTCCTGCTCAACATGGCATGCGTGGGGATCTTAATGAATATCGGGGCCGATCATGCAAGACAAACCCGCTGATCCGAACATCGGAGTTGGGGGACACCGGCTGGTGGTGGCCGGCGGTGGGACCGGGGGCCATCTCTTTCCCGGGATCGCCATCGCCCAGTCTTTCAAGGCCCGCCAGGCGGGCAACCGCATCCTGTTCGTCAACGCGGGGCGGCCCCTGGAAACGGAAGTGCTGGCCGGATTGGGTTGGCCCCAGAAGGCCATCTCCATCGAGGGCCTCAAGGGCCGCACCCTCTGGCAGCAGTTGCGGGCGCTTTTCAAAGTGCCCTTCGCGATCCTGCGGGCCGTCGGGATCGTGGCCGTCTTCAAGCCCGATGTGGTCCTGGGAGTGGGCGGATATTCGGCCGGACCGGTGGTGGTGGCCGCGAAATTGATGGGCAAACTCACCGTGCTCCACGAGCAGAACCGGCTGCCGGGATTGACCAACCGCCTGTTGGGCCGATTCGCGGACCGCATCTACCTCTCCTTTACCGAAAGCGGTGATTTCTTCTCCGCCGGAAAGGTGAAGTTCTGCGGAAACCCGGTGCGCAACGAGATTCTGAAGCTGGCCGAAAACCATTTGCCCCGGCAATCCGACGGCGACTTCACCTTGCTGGTGGTCGGCGGCAGCCAGGGGGCCATGGCCATCAACCAGGCCGTGGTGGATGCCCTGCCCCGGTTTCAGGGGATGAAGACCATGCGTTTCATCCACCAGACCGGCGCCCGGGATGAGGACCGGGTGCGGCGCGCCTACGCGGAGCATGGCCTGGAGGCCCGCGTGCAGGCCTTTTTCAACAACATGGCCGACCTGTACCGGGAGGCCGATCTGTTGATCTGCCGGGCCGGCGCCACCACCGTGGCGGAGATCACGGCCGTGGGCAAGGCGGCGGTGTTCGTGCCCTTTCCCTTTGCGGCCGACGATCACCAGACCCAGAACGCCCAGGCCCTGGCGGATGTGGGCGCGGCCGAAATGATCAAGCAGGAGGACCTCGACGG
>JBNKDU010000066.1:0-3944 GCA_050288425.1 Desulfobacteraceae bacterium
TCAATGTGGGATGGCGTATCAGAAAAATTACTACATCCTTTTCAGTAATTGCCGACTTGACGCAATTCCGATTCGGTAATAGGCCTTGTTCTGAGTTCCTGTCGGCTCCAGCGGGAAGCCGATGGTCCAATGCGAATGGAAACTGGAGCCGCGGTGTCGGGAGCAAACCCCGATGTCGTATGAAAAAGATGGCCAAATGATCGAAAAACATCGGGAGCTGAGACGTTGCCCCGTATTCGGGCGCGATATGAGGAGAACATAATGACAAACGACTGGCAGAACAACCACCAGACCGCCCTGCGCATCGGCTTCCCCACCGGCCACCAGCTGATCAACGATCCGACGTTGAACAAGGGAACCGCCTTCACGGCCGAGGAACGAATCGCCCTGGGCCTGCAGGGATTGCTCCCGCCCGGCATCAACACCATGGAACAACAGGTCAAGCGCGTCATGGGCAACTACAACCGCAAAACAACGGACCTGGAAAGATATATTTTCCTGGTGGCCCTCCAGGACCGGAATCAGACCCTGTTTTACCGCGTGTTGTCGGAGCATCTCGAGGAGATGCTGCCCATTATCTATACTCCGACGGTGGGCCTGGCCTGCCAGCAATTCGTCCACATCTTCAGGAGGCCGCGCGGCATTTTCGTCTCCACCCAGAACAAAGGCCATCTGTCGGATCTGCTGAGAAACTGGCCCAACAGGAGCGTGAAGGTCATTGTCCTGACAGACGGGGAACGCATCCTCGGGCTGGGTGACCTGGGGGTGGCCGGCATGGGGATCCCCGTGGGGAAACTCTCCCTGTATACGGCCGCGGCCGGCATCAATCCCTCCTGGTGCCTGCCGGTCACCATCGATGTGGGAACCAATAACCCTGATTTGTTAAAAGATCCCCTGTATTTCGGAATCAAAAGCAAGCGAATCCGGGGGGAGGCCTATGACGCCCTGATCGAGGAATTCATGACGGCGGTGCAGAACAACTTTCCCAATGTCCTGATTCAGTTCGAGGACTTCGGCAATGTAAATGCGTTTCGATTGCTGGAAAAATATCGCGACCGCGCCTGCACCTTCAACGACGACATCCAGGGAACGGCGTCGGTGGCGTTGGCCGGGCTGTATGCGGCCCTGCGGATCACCGGCGCAAAACTGACGGATCAAAGAATTCTCTTCCTGGGCGCCGGAGAGGCCGGCACCGGTATCGGGGAGTTGATGGTATCCGCCCTGATGGACGAAGGGCTGGAAGAAAAAGATGCCCGCCGCGGATGCTGGTTCGTGGACTCGAAAGGGTTGATCGTAAACAGCCGGCAGAACCTGGCCGAACACAAACAACGGTTCGCCCATGAACACGAGCCGGTTTCAGACTTCCTCGGCGCCGTCAAAGCCCTGAGGCCCACGGCCATCATCGGAGTTTCCGGCAGCGCAGACGCCTTTTCCAGGCCGGTGCTGGAGGCGATGGCCGAAATCAATGAACGGCCCATCGTATTCGCCCTTTCCAATCCGACCGCCAATTCCGAATGCACGGCGGAACAGGCATATTCATGGACACGGGGCCGCGCCGTATTCGCCTCCGGCTCTCCATTCGATCCGGTAACGATCGATGGCAGGCAGCATGTCCCCGGTCAGGGGAACAATGCCTATATTTTTCCCGGTGTGGGCCTGGGTGTGGTCTCCACCAAGGCCAGGCATGTCACCAACGATATGTTCCTTGCCGCCGCCAGAATCCTCGCGGCGCAGGTGACGGATTCCGATCTCAGCCAGGGTTGCATCTATCCGCCGTTGAGCAAAATAAGGGATATTTCGGCCAAAATCGCCATGGCCATCGCCGAACTGGTATTCGATAAAGATCTGACCAACCTGCCCAGACCCAACGATATGCGGGCGATGATCAGATCCAATATGTGGGAACCGGTCTATCCGAATTTTGTTTAAGTCAACCCGGACGTTGCAAACGTCGGAGGACTTCAAAACCAGGGGGCCTTTACGGCCCCCTCCTGTATTCCATTGGTCCCGGTCCGTTACGGCCGAACCTGGAGCGGACGCATCATTTCATTGTCCTCATGCTCGAGGATGTGGCAGTGCCACACGTAGCCGGGTCCCCCCGGAAAGCCGAAGGCGTCTGTGGTCCCCGGCATTGCCGTGGGATCGAAGGCGAACAGGTTCTCGCCGGGCTGAACAGCCCCCGCCGGGGTGTCTTGAGGCGCGAAACGCACAAGGACGCTGACCTCGTCCCAGGAAGTCACCCGGATGGTGTCCTTCCACCCGCTCTCTTCGGGGCTGCCACCGCCGGAACCTCCTCCGTCTCCCCAGGATCCGCCCCACGACGAGTCCCTATGGCCGCTGCCGCCGAAGACCTGGAACTGCACCAGGTGGAGATGAATCGGGTGGGTGTCGCCGGTGTGGTTGTCGAACTCCCAGATCTCGGTGGCGCCGACCCTCGGAAGTTCGGTGACGAACGCATCCCAGGTTTTTCCATTGAGCAGGAAGGCCCCCGACCTCCTGTCCTTTTCGAGGGTCAGGTGACGCGTGGGGGTCGAGGAAGTGACCGTCGACGATAGCGCCACGATGGGATTGTTCGGGCGAAGGTCGGGGCCGGTGGCGGGGTCCAGGCTGGTGTCCGTGCCGGTGAGGGGAAGCGACACGTTGATCTTCATGATCTCGCTGACGGAGCCGGAGCCGTAGGAGGAGCCATGATGCGAACCTCCCGAGTCCCCGTTCTTGAGGAGGTAGGAAGTTCCTGCGTGGCCGGTGAAGTCGACAATGATATCGGCGCGTTCGGCCGGGGCGAGGGTGATCCGGCTCACCCGGATCGGGCTATCCAACAGGCCGCCGTCCGTTCCGATCTGCCAGAAGTCCGGTCCCGCCTGTCCTCCGGTGGTCTCGAGTTGAAGCGTGTAGATCCTGGAGTTCGAACCGTTCAGCAGGCGCAGGCGATACCGTCGGGGCTCCACGTTCAAATACGGCCAGACCTTTCCGTTCACGACGATGGTGTCTCCCATGAACATGTCGACCCAGAAGGGGTTGTCCTCGTCGTAGCCGCTGTTTTCAGGGTAGAACAACTGACCGTTGGTGTCGAACATCCTGTCCTGGATCACGATCTCCCGCTCGTAGGGTCCGCTCGGGAGATCCGGGGGTTCGTTGGCGGGGTCGCGCAGAAGGTAGAAAGCTGCAAGGCCGGCATAGACGTTCAGGCGGGTGATGCCGAGCGCGTGATCGTGATACCAGAGGGTGGTGGCTTCCTGTGTGTTGGGATAGACAAAGGTGTTCGTCACCCACCCCGGGCCTACGATCGCGGATCCGGGGGTGAACCATGCCTCTGGAAAGCCGTCATAGGCTGAGGGGACTTCGCCCCCGTGCAGGTGCACGACCACCGGAACCGGGCCGGTGTAGCGTTCCTGCGCGCAGGGATCGTTGCGGTCGCAGCCCAGGGGGTTGGCCCAGTGGAGGGTCTGGTCCACCGGAAGGTGGGCCAGCAGAGCCGCATTGTAAAGGTTGTTCTCATAGGTCACCTCGGTGGGGGTGCCCCTTACCGCTTCGATGGTGGGACCCGGAAAGGAGCCGTTGTAGCCCCACACGAGCGTTTCACCCCCGTAGGGCCCTGCCATGAAGTCCGAGGGGAGCACCTGTTGCGTGAACTCGTCGATCGTTACCAATTGAGGGACTGTTCCATCCAGCACGGCCGGGTCTGGAAGCGGATCCAGGTATTTCGTAAGAGCGCCAGGGTCGAGATGTATCTGACCGGGCGCGGCAAAGGACGATAAGGGTGCCAGGAAAAGTGCGCATGCCGCCAGAGTCGGAATGATAATCTCTTTATGCCACCTCATTACATTCTCCTTTCTCATTTCATCTTGTCTTCTGCATTCGATTCCAGCAACAACAGCCGGAATGCGCCTTTCGCCATCACCTCCCTGCCGGCAGACGGTGATTGCCCCAGCGATGTCTTTGCG
>JBNKDU010000067.1:0-4222 GCA_050288425.1 Desulfobacteraceae bacterium
GGCCGGCCCTGGCCAGGCCTTCGATGAGGTAGCGGTTGACGCTGCTGCCGATGCCGAAAGCGAAGAGGTTGGCACGGTTCAGGTTGCCGGCGATCAACCGGAACACCGGTTTTTCCGCCGCGATATAGCCGTCGGTGACCACCACCAGGGTACGCGCCGTATCGCCGGCCTGGGGCAGGGCCAGGGCCTTTTCCAGCGCCCGCTTCAACTCGGTGCCGCCGCCCCCCTGTTGCCGGTCGATCAGATCCAGGGCGGCCGCGATATTCCGGGGATCGGCCGGCAGGGACTGGGGCGCCAATACCCGGGCCCCGCCGGAAAACAGGATCACGTTGAAGCGGTCCTGGTCCCGCAGACCGCCGATGAGTTCCCGGAGCAGGGCCTTGGCCGTATCCAGGGGGAAGCCGTGCATGGACCCGGACACATCCACCACGAAGATGTACTCCCGGGGTGGCATCTGCTCCGGGTCCACCCGCCGGGGAGGCTGCACCATCAGCAGGAAGAAGTTCTCCTTCTCCCCCCGGGCCAGCATCAGGCCGGAGTGAATGGTTTCGCCGGAAAGACGGTATTCCAGGATGAAATCGCGGTCGCCGCCGCCGGTTTCATTTTCGGCCAGCGTTACCAGGGCGTGGGCCTCGTCTTGCCAGTCCACATCGGTCATATGGGTGGCACAGGCCACCTCCTGGATGGGCAGGCCGGCGGCCAGGTCGACCTGAAGGTCGAACCGGCCGGCGGCTTTGCGATCGGCGGGCAGATAGGGGTTCTGCACCCATTGCCGCCGGTCGTCCGCCTCCGATTCCATGGTGCCGGCGTAGCGCGGAGCGACCACGGTGGGGAAGACGAAGCGATAGATCCCGTCTTCGGCGACCAGCAATTCGCTGTAGTGCAGCGTGATGACCACCGTTTCCCCTGGCATGATGTTGGCCACCTGCATGGAGAAGACATTGGGCCGCTGCTGTTCCAACAGGGAGGCGCTTTGCCCGGCGGCCTTGGCCTGGTGGAACGTCTCCCTGGCTTCCTCCCGGGCCTGGATTTGCGCGGTGACGACGTCCTCGCCCACGGTCATGCGCATGCCGTGCACCGCGGCCCGGGTGGAGGCCGGGAAGAGATACCTGGCGTTGATGGGGGTGGTGCCGGTGTTGGCATAGGTCTGGGTCACCTGGACATCGGCCAGCACGCCATCGATGGCGGCATCCACCCGGGTTGCCTTCAGGGGGAAATTCTCCGCTCCGGGTTCGACCCCCTCCACGAAGAAATAGGGCGCCAGGGTGCGGTCGGCGGGATCGGTCCCCGCCTGAACGGAAAGGGGTATCAACAGGACCAGGCTGATGATCGCCGTCAGGGTTTTCATTCGCATGATCGACCTCCTGCTCGCTATCTGTGGGTTTCAGACGTGGAGGCATCCTGACCGGCGGGAATGAAATCCCCATGAAGGACATATGAAAAAGAGATGAAAAGCGGCGCCCGGTGCGAGGGGGGAGGGAATTTCGGCGGACGGCGGCCGGGAGGGCCGTTGCGGCCCTCCCGGCCCTCGGGCGCGGGGTTTATTTTTGCGGCTCCATCGGTGTGACTTCCGTTACGTTGATGGTGATTTTGTCCTGATCTTCCATGAGGGCGCCGGTGACCGTGACCTGCTTGCCGATCATGTCGCTCAGGTCCTGTCCGGAGACATGGTAGTCCAGGGTGTCGGTGGCGACGACGAGACCGGCGTCGGTCTCAACCACCGTTCCGGTGATGCTCAGCGGCTTGGAGACCACCGGACCGATGGTGCCCTGGCCGCTTTGGTTGGCCTCCACGGCGCCCGCGGGGGCCTGGACGGCCACGGCCGGCTGGTCCGATTGCGGGGCCGTCTCCGCCTGGCTGGGCGCTTCGTTGCTCGAACAGGCCAGGACCAGCAGGGCCGAACCGATGATTAACGTCAAGATCCAATGTTTGCTTGTCTTCTTCATTCCTTCCTCCTTGTGGTGGCTCGTAATGGGGCCGCTGGGTCGCAGGCCGGCCTCCCCCGAAACATGCGGGAATTCGGCGATGGGGGTAGTCCTTCGGCATTCGGCAAGAGGCGGATGCCTTTTCAGCGGCTGGGTTGGTCTGATATTCATGGCAAAATCGATGCCAACCAGACCCGTCGGCCGCCGCAACGGATGCCTGCGGGTCCTGTCTTTTTCGGCAGCACTAGAATCCGAAATTAAAAATCAGCAATGATTCTGATGTGATATGAAAAAAACCGGGGTCGATGCAGCCGGTGCCGTCCAGGTGTGCAAACCCATTGGATCTGTCCCGGAACATCGATGAATGCGAGGCGAACCCCCGGCACGGGGCGGCCAACCGGTGTGGAAAGTTACGTTCGTTGCCCGCCGGTGACGAAAAGGACACTTCCGGCAGCCGGCGCCACGGGCCAATCGAAGAATGGAGGGCGGTGAGCCCATGCTGGGTCTGAAAAATGGTCTTCGTAGGGCGGGCCTCCGTGCCCGCCGCGTTTGAAATTCGGCCCGTCGATAGATTTCCGAACCGGCCGGCGCGGAGGCCGGCCCTACGCCTGCGGTGCCATCCGACGGCCGGGGTGATGGTATTCGCTGGGTTAGGGTATTGTCCCCCTCGTAATGAAATTGGTCTTCGCAGGACGGGCCATCGTCCGAAGCGGTTTCTTGATTTCGGCATCGATGTGGCCTATAAGACGGGCTTGTCCGCCCTAGCGATCACCGGCTCTTGTCGCTAACATATCGCCATTGCAGCCATGGTGCTGTGCCCGGAAGCGGTTACATTCCCATCCATCCAATTTCCATGGGGGTTTACAGTGAGTTCCAAACGAAACGTGTATCTGCAGATGAAACCCTTGGAGGAGGCCCGTGGTATCGTCACGGGCGCATTCGTCCGGGATTCCGTCCTGGAGAGCGAAACCATCCCCACCCCCGAATCGGTGGGGCGCGTATTGTCCCGTCCGATCACGGCGAAGCTCTCTTCACCCCATTTCCACGCCGCCGCCATGGACGGTATCGCTGTCCAGGCCCGGGCCACCTTCGGCGCCCACGAGGCGCAGCCCAGGCAATTGGCCGTTGGTGAGGAGGCCTTCTACGTCAACACCGGCCATGTGCTCCCCGAAGGCTGCGATGCGGTGATCATGATCGAACACGTGCAGGAACTCGATGAAAATCGGGTCCGGATCGAGGCCCCGGCCTACCCCTGGCAGCATGTTCGCAAGATGGGCGAGGATATCGTGGCCACCGAGCTGCTCTTCGCCCGCCACCATCGGATCACGCCTTACTGCATCGGCGCCCTGTTGTCGGCCGGGTGGTTCGAAGTGCCGGTGTTCCGCCGCCCAAGGGTGGTGATCATCCCCACCGGCTCGGAACTGGTGGACTGGCGCAAGACGCCGGTGGCCGATATTCGACCCGGGCAGGTGATCGAATCCAACGCCTATGTCCTGGAGGCCCTGGTGCGGGCGGCGGGCGGGCGCTGTGAGCGAATGGCCCATGTGGGCGACGACCCGCAGGCGATCATGACGGCCATCCGCGAGGCCGCTGCATCCCCGGCCCACGCGGTGATGCTCACCGGCGGCTCCTCCGCCGGTTCCGAAGATTATACCCGTAGCGCCATCGCCGACCTGGGCGAAGTACTGGTGCATGGCGTGACCATGATGCCCGGCAAGCCGGTGATCGTGGGTGTCGTCCAGGACAAGCCGGTTTTCGGGATTCCCGGATACCCTGTATCGGCCATCATGGCTTTCGAGCAACTGGTGCAGCCGCTGCTGGCGCGCTGGCAGGGCCAGCCGGAGCCCCGGCGGGACCGGGTCGATGTCCGGCTCACCCGCAAACTCGCCTCCAAGCTGGGTGTCGAGGAATTCGTGCGCGTCAAGATCGGCCGCGTGGGGGACAACCTGGTGGCCGCCGCCCTGCCGAGAGGCGCGGGACAGATCACCTCCATCACCGAGGCCGACGGCATCATCCGCATCCCGGCCCATGCCGAGGGGTTGGACAGCCAGCCCCCGGTGGAGGCCGAACTGCTGCGTTCCCGCCAGTCCATCGACCAGACCCTGGTGGCGGTGGGCAGCCACGACAACACCCTGGATCTCCTGGCCGATGAACTGCGCGCCCAGAGCGCCCACCTGAGCCTCTCTTCCAGCCATGTGGGCAGCATGGGCGGCCTGATGGCCATCAAGCGGGGCGTCTGTCATCTGGCCGGAACCCATCTGCTGGACGAAACCGACGGCAGCTACAACCTTTCGTAT
>JBNKDU010000068.1:0-2138 GCA_050288425.1 Desulfobacteraceae bacterium
GGCGTCCATCGCAACCATCGCCGCGGAGGTCACCATGCTGCCCCAGACCATGGCCCCCCTGGACGGCGAAGCCGCCCTGAAGATGATCAAGCTCATCGACGCCCTGGAAGATTGCGACGATGTGCAAAAGGTCTATACCAACGCGGACATTCCCGATGACCTGGAACTGGAATAGAGGCGGTCTGCCATCCGCAGCGGAGAAAAAGGGATGGGGCAGCCGTTGCACCGTCCCCCTGCTACTTTAAGCGGAGACCGTTGTGGAACCGGTTGATCATGCGTTCCGGCAACGTTTCAGGGCCCGGCGTCGCACACCTTATCCGATTACCGCACACCAAGGAGGAGAAGATGAAAAACATCCGGCTCAACTACGAGACCTTGATCAGCGTGACCCAATCCTTGTCCCGGTACGAAAACCCGGACGAGATCGTCCATAGGACGGTGGACAGCGTACGGGCGGCTTTGGGGGTCAAAGGTTGCGCCTTGTTCCTGATCAACGAAAAATCCAAGGTGTTGGAATTGGCGGCCGCAGCCGGTTTGAGCGATGAATATCTCAACAAGGGAACGGTCAGCGCCTTGAAGTCCATTGCCGCCTCGCTGAAGGATGGGCCGGTGGCGGTAGTCGACGTGACGGATGATCCCCGCATTCAATATCCCGAAGCCGCCCAGAAAGAGGGCATTGCTTCCATATTGTCCCTGCCGGTTCAGGTCCGGGATAAAGCCATCGGCGCCATGCGCGTCTATACGGATGAGAAGTGGGACTTCACCCTGGACGATGTCAATTTCTGCCAGGCCCTGGCCCAGATTTCCGGCGTGCTCATCGAAATGAGCCGTTTCTACCAGGGACAGAATGAATATATCGAAACGCTGCACCTCAGGTGTGAAAGCCCGATGCTCTAGCAAACCTCGAAATGGGCCCTACGGGAACCGCAGAATATCGAACAGGGAATTTCGAATGTCGAAGTAAGGTATCGCTGCGCTCTGCCATTCTCAAAAGCATAAATGGCACCATTCCTTACTTCGACATTCTGCGGTTCAGGTAATCGGTATTCTGCGGTTTATTCGCAACCTCTCGCGGCCGCCACGATGGCTTCTATGGTTCCCGGATAGATCCAGGTGTCGATGCTGCAACCGTTGGCCAGCAGGAAACGCCGGTCGCCGCCGAGTGCGATGCCCTCCCGCACATGGGATTTCACAAAGGCGCGGGTGCGCCGGGCCACGATGGTCTGGTCGATGCCGCCCATGACACATCCGGGAAATCGCCGCAGGACTTCCTGCAGGGATGGGCCGAGGGGGCCGCGGTCCCACCAGTTCATGATGGGCGCGGGCAGGTCGATGACGTCATCGAAGCAAAGCTCTTCGCCGTGCACATGCAGGGTCGTCATGGGCCCCAGGCCCTGGATGCCCTTGAGCACCTTTTCGGCGTACGGTTTGACGAAGGTCAGGAACTCCTCCCGGGTGACGATCTCCTTGCCGGCGGGGATGGAGATGAAGATGCCGGCTGCGCCGGCTGCGATGGCCGCCTTGCTGTAGGCGATGAGGTTGTCGGCCACGACTTCCAGGGCCGCCATCAGCGCCTGGGGTTCGTTCATCATCAGATGCTGCATGTTCTCCGCGGCCAGATTGCGGTTCAGGCTCTGCCAGGGGTCGAACACCGTATCGATGAAGTAGGCTTTGTCGCCGATGGCGTCGCGGATGATTTCCAGGGCCTTGAGCTGCTCGGCCCATTGGGTTTTAAGGGGATCGATGGGCTTGATCCGCTGCAGGTCCGCCTTGGTTTTCAGGGCGTCGCACCCCTCGGGCACCGGATAAAAATAATCGTTCATGACCTTGAGAAAATCAAAGTCGTAGTGGTTGAAATAGTCCAGGGTAATCTTGGCAAAGGCCGCCCCATCCCCGTGCTGAACCCCGAAATGATACCACAACGAAACCGGCGGCCGCTCCACCGCCTCCCCCGCCAATACTCGATCCACCAATTCTTTCTTGTTCATCTTGTCTCCATCGAATTCCAGAGTGCGGGTCAACTATTTACTGCTTTTTCCCATACCACACCAGCCTTACCATTGAAAATACCCGACCACATGTATCGGCCATCACGGAGGACGCTCCACCACCAACCACCAACCAGAAACCAGAAACCA
>JBNKDU010000069.1:0-54467 GCA_050288425.1 Desulfobacteraceae bacterium
GCCTGGGCGATGCGGCCCACCAATAAATTCGCTTCGGCAAAGTCGAAATGAATTTCCGGTACCTTGGGCGCCAGTTTCACGGCGCGATTCAGATAGCGCAATGCCAATCTGCCTTCCTTCAGCGCCAGATAGGTGCGGCCGGCGCCGCGCAGGGCGATGACGAAGTTCTCCTCGATCTTCAGGGCCTTTTTGTAGTACCGCAATGCCGTGGTGTAGTCGCCTTTGTGATAGTAAGCCAAACCGAGGTTGGCCAGTGGAAAATGGGGGGTGGCATACAGCGCGTCTTCGGTGATCGTTTTGAAGACCTTGATGGCCTCATCCCATTCCTTGGCGGCCAGGTAGGCAGTGCCCAGGTTGTTGCGGGCCGGGGCATATCCGGGTTTCAGGGCAAGGGCGTGTTTGAAATTGGCGATGGCGTCGGTGAGGTGGTCCTTGGTCATGTAGCAAACACCCAGGTCGAAATACACGATGGCGTCTTCTGGGTTTTGGCGCTGGGCGTCGGTCAGTTCTCGAAGGGCGGCGGTGTAGTCGCCCTGGCGCATGTAGGCTTCTCCGATTTCGCGGGTGGCTTCGGCCTTTCGGATGTTGTCACGGGCGGTTTGACCGCCGCAGGCGCTGAACCCAATCAGCGTGAAGGCGATGGTGAGTCGCAGGAAAAAGAAAAAATTTCTTCTCATCGGTTCATCCTGGTTTGGTTTGTGTGAAATCCCAGTGGTCCGGTCTATCCGATTCTTCACCGCCGTTACCAATTCACCACGTCGATGCCTTGACGGTTCAGCAGGTCGGTCACCGCCGGGTGAAACGTTGCCGGCGACAGCAACGTACGCTTTGTGTCCGCATGGGTGTAAAGTACGCCCAGGACGGTCAGCGTGGTATTGAATTCGGGTCCGCGATTGGCTGCCAGAAAACTGGGATTTTGTTCAAAGGGCATATCCAACGCGGCGAGAATCTTTTGGGCAATGGCTTCGTAACTCTCCTCGGCCTCGATCTGGACAACATTCAGGCCGGTCTTGGTTATGGCGGTCAACGCATCGCCGTAGAGCTCGCCAAAGTCGACAAACACCTCGCGATTGCCGTCGGCGGATATCAGATTGGCATAGGCCTGCACCTGGATTCCGGCGTAGGGAAAATGGATGGCGACGTCCGGGGCGTAGCCGAATCCCAGCACACGGGTCAGGTGCCGTACGAAATCCTCCTGATCCGTCGGGGCCAGGGCCAGGATATGGGTTACCGCATGCCGCCTGGAGACCGCAGGAGTTCGATCCGGTTCGACTCCCCCGGGAAGGATCTCCTTGATCACGATGCCGTTCTGCTCCACGAAGCGCCGGATCGATTCGGGGGTTTGCTCTTCGATGCTGTCGATCGGGGTGATACACAGCTGCCGTCCGTCTTCGTCCGACCGAACCCACTTGGCCCGCACGGACACTTGTACACCTTTGGTTTCGAAGGACAATTCATGGGAGGAAGATTCTTCCTCCCCGAGCGCTTCGAAGACCGCGGACACGATCTCCTGTACCGATGCCTGGTCATCGATGGTGACCGGCTTGATGTCGGGCCATGTATTTGCAAATGCGCCGGCCGGCATATCCATGATTTTCCGATCGCCGCTAAACACCAGCTTCCGGTTCCCATCGATTTCCATCATGGGGTGCCGTTGCAGGTCGAGTTCAAAATCTTCACCCTGATTGCGTGGCAGGAACAGGGTTCCCTTGGCATGCAGTTTCCCTCCCACGAGGTCGGCCGCCTCGGACAGCGGTGTTTGGGCCTGCAGTGCATCGGGCATGGGCCGCGGTTCGGCCTTCGGCTCGGCGCCGGGGCCGGAGGGAGCCGAGGGCGTCTCTTCCTGGGGACGGAGGGTGGCCTTGAGATTGCCCTCGCGGTCGTACATGGAACCGTACCAGGTTTGCTCCCGGATGGTGGGCTCGGGCAGGTACAACTTCTGGCCGGCGTAGATCAGGTCGATATTGGACACCTGCGGATTGGCCGCCTTGAACAGCTTGACCCCTTCCTCGTAGGAATTGGAGCCGTAACGGCCGTATTTGCGGGCGATGAGTCTGGATACGGTATCGCCTCGCTGTACCTGGTAAATCTCCGAGTGCTCTTTGATCACTTTCTTGACATCGGTCAGGGTGACGAACGGAATCGTGACCACCCCGCTGGCCTGGCCGGGCAATGCACCATGCTCCAATTTGCGCAATGGAATGTCGATGCCCTGGCCGGGACGGATCAAGTTGATATCCTTGATATGGGGGTTCAGCCGCTGGAAGATGCCTAGAAAATCGCGAAAATTCTGGTGCGCGATTTCTCCTTTTCGACGAAATATTTTCAAGACCCAGTCATTTTTCTGAACCACGTAGGGCTCGCACAAGATATCCCATCCCCGATCGTAACGGATGACGTAATTCTTATACACCAGGCTGCTGCCCAATGCACTGGAAGCACTCAAGCTTATGAAAATCAGCAGGAGCGGCAGCATCCACCCCCAACCGATGTGATTCAATTTCCGAGATCGCATAGATCGTTTCTCCCGTTGGCCATGCGTCTGGATTGTTCGATTTGTCCAGATGTTGCAGTATCAGGGTTTACCCTAATGTTGCAACGCTATGGTTTATACGAGCCCCAGGTCTTCGGCGATGGCCCGGCTCACGATCTGGACAAAGCGGTCGAAATCCTCGCCGGTCAATGGTTTACCTGGGGCCGGCACGGCCTTTAATTCTTGTGGGCGCATGTAAGTGGGCGCATTCACCAGGGCGGGATCCGGCTCGACTTCAAAATCCGCCGGCATGCGGTTGCCGAAATAAAGGTCCTGAAAACCGGCGAACTTCAGGGCATGGGCGGTGGAGTCCACGACGGCGATGTCCGTTTCATCCACCAGTTTCCGGTCGATGGCCCGACGAAGTCCTGCCAGACATTCACCGCCATGGGTGCAGGCGATATGACCGTTGCGGTTGGCGCGCAAATGCCAGTCCATGATCTCCTGTTCGCTGACCTGAACGAAGAAGACTTGTTGGCGGCCGGCCAGTGCATTGTAGGCATCCACCAATTGGATGACCCGGGGCATGGAAACCGGGTTGCCGATCATGGCGGCCTGGGCCACCGACGGCCGGACGATTTGGGGCTGAAATCTCCGCTTGGCCGTGTCCGTTTCCTGGTAGTACTGATAGACCGGATCGGCATGGGCCGATTGAACACCGATGATCTTCGGCAGACGGGTTATGACGCCGGCGGTGAAGAACTTGATGAAGCCGTTCATCACGGCGGTGATATTGCCGGCATTGCCGATGGGGACCACCACAACCATGGGCTTCATGTCATAATCGAATTCCTGGGCGATTTCATAAGAATACGATTCCTGCCCCAGGATGCGCCAGGCATTTTTCGAATTGAGCAGGGCCACGTCATAATTCTCGGACAAGGCCTCGACGATTTTCATGCAGTCGTCGAAGACGCCGGGAATCTCAAACACGCGGGCGCCGCTGCCCAACGGTTGAGACAGTTGCTGGGGCGTTACCTTCTTATGGGGCAGCAGGACGGCGGATTGAATGGCCGGTTGCAGATAGGCGGCATACAGGGCCGCCGCCGCGGAAGTGTCGCCGGTGGATGCGCAGACGGCCAGCACACGCTCCAGCTTGCCGCTGTCGATCAGGAATTTGATATAACTCAAGGCGCTGGCCATGCCGCGGTCCTTGAAGGACGCCGAAGGATTCTGACCGTCGTTCTTGAAGAAAAAGCGCGCACCCACCGCGGATTGAAGACGGGCATTGGCTTCGACGATGGGCGTATGTCCTTCCCCCAGATAGACCATCGACTCCAGGGGGATCACCGGTCCCAGAAACTCCTGAAAGCGATAGATCCCCTTCAGCGCCGGTAGGGTCAGCATGCGGCGGTAGTCGAAGATCTGATGCCACATCTCTCCCGGGGTCTTCTTGAGACGTTCGAATTGTCGGTCCTCGATGAGCAATACCTGCCCGCAGTCAGGGCAGGTGTAGAGCAATTTGGAGATATCGAAGTGCGCTCCGCAGCCCAGGCAGTTGTATATCAGTTCCCCGGATGGCTGGGGAATGAGATGCGGTCGAATCTGCACGGGGAAGTTCTCCGGTTTCATAATACAATCTGTTCCTTCCCACCCATGAATGGACGCAGGGCTTCGGGGATGATGACCGATCCGTCGGCCTGCTGGCAGTTTTCCAGGATAGCGGCCAGGGTACGGCCGACGGCCAGGCCGGAGCCGTTGAGGGTATGCACCAACCGGGTGCCTTTCTGCCCGTTGCGCTTGAAGCGGATATTGGCCCGGCGGGCTTGGAAATCCTCGAAGTTGCTGCACGAAGAGATCTCCCGATACACCCCCTGGAACGGCATCCACACCTCGATGTCATAGGTCTTGGCCGCCGAGAAACCCAAGTCGCCGGAACAGAGGGTAACCACCCGATAGGGAAGTTCCAGCCGGCGTAAAATGGTCTCGGCATTGTCCAGCAGGGTTTCCAGTTCATCGTAGGAGGTTTCGGGCTCGACAAACTTGACCAGTTCGACCTTGTTGAATTGATGCTGTCGGATCAGGCCCCGGGTATCCTTGCCGTAGGATCCGGCCTCCGATCGAAAGCAAGGAGTAAATGCCGTATAATAGATCGGCAGTTGCCCCGCCTGCAGGACTTCCCCCTGGTGGATATTGGTCACCGGCACTTCCGCAGTGGGGATCAGAAAGTAGTCCCAATTTTCCAGCTTGAATAGATCTTCTTCGAATTTGGGCAACTGGCCGGTATGGGTCATGGTCTGGCGATTGACCATGAAGGGGGGCAGCACCTCGGTATAGCCATGTTCGGTGGTATGGATCGTGAGCATGAAATTGATCAAGGCCCGCTCCAGGAAGGCGCCGTCTCCCAGGAGCAGCGGAAAGCGCGCACCCGTGATCTGGGCGGCGCGGCCCAGGTCGAGGATTCCCAGGCGGGTGCCGATGTCCCAGTGTGCCTGGGGTTCGAAATCGAATTGGGGCGGCGTACCATGGGTTTTGACCGGTGAGTTGTCGTTTTCGTCGCGGCCTTCGGGCACGCTTTCATGGGGAATGTTGGGAATGCTCAGCATGACGCCGGTTAATATTTCTTCATGGCCGGCCATGTCGTTTTCAAGCGCTTTGATGCGATCGCCGACCTCCCGCATTTCCGCCACCCTGCCATCGGCGTTCTCACCGGCTTTTTTCATGGCGGCGATTTCGCTGGAAACCGTATTGCGGCGGTGACGCAGTTTCTCGATTTCACCGAGCGCCTCCTTCCGCTGCTCATCGGCCGCGACAAAGGCGTCCAGGTCTGCGTTGGCACCCCTTTTCTCGAGGGCCTGCCGGACGGTTTCCAAATTTTGCCGAACGAACTTGATTTCTAACATTTAAATTCCTATATTCGAAAAGTTTTGACGTCTGAATTTGACGATGTACTGGCAATTGCGCCCGATTTTGCCAAAGAATAAAAGGCCGCGTGCGGGGCGAACACTGTCGCAACATTACTGAAAAGGTCCGAATTGGTCAATGATGATTGTAAGTTGACCGATACTGCCCGGAAGAGAAACATTTCAGAGAGGATGTGCCGGAGATAGAAGATGGAGGAAATCCGAGAAAAAAAGCAAGAGATTCGCAACGAGATGATCCGCAAGGTCACTTCCATGAAACCGGAGGCCCTGACCGTTAAAACCAAGGCCATCGAGGAGAGACTGTTCGAATTCGCCAACTTCCTCGAGGCCCGTATCGCCCTGCTGTACACGCCCATCACCGCCGAAGTGGATACCGGCGAAATTATCAAACGCAGTTTCATGTACAACAAGATCATCGTCCTGCCGGCATTCAATGAAGATTCGCGCGAAATGACCCTGATGAAACTCGATGATCCGGACAAGGATCTGGTTGCCGGCCCCCGCGGCAACCTGGAACCGGACCCGGGCCGCTGCAAGGTGGTGCCCATCGACTGCCTGGATATCGCCGTCATTCCCGGACTGGCCATGGATGAAAAAGGCGGACGCGTCGGATCGGGCAAGGGCTACTATGACCGTTTGATCCCCAACCTGCCGATCACCACCCGCAAGGTCGGACTGATTTTCGAAGATCAGATCCTCGGCACGGCTCCCATGGAATCCCATGACAAGCATGTCGACATCGTCATTACCGAGGCGCGGGTAATCTACAAAATCTAAACCGGCGCTACCCATGAAGACGGTACGAACGGCATTCGGGCCGGTCTATCCCGGATTCAATTCGGAGGCCAGCTTTTTCAGGCTGTACGGCTCGCCCAATGCGATGACCGTGTCGTCGGCCTGGATGACCGATTCGAAGGAGGGGTTGAAGAGCATGCGGTCATCGGCCTTTTTGATGGCGATGATGATCAGATTGTATCTTTGACGGATCCCAGAATCCTTGAGCATCAGCCCGTTGAGCTTGGACGCCGCCGCCACCGGAATCTCTTCCATTTGGATGTCCTTGTGACGGTCGGTGAATGCCAGATCGAGGAAGCCGGTCACCGTGGGTCGGATGACCCGATGGGCCATGGAGGCGGCGCCGGTCTCATAGGGCGCCTCGACCACGTTGGCACCGGCAGCCGCGAGTTTGGATTTGGCTGCATCCGTTCCTGCCCGGGCGATGATGTTCAGCTCGGGGGCCAGTTGGCGGCCGGTAAGAACCAGGAATACATTTTCCGTGTCGGTACCCAGCGCGGCGATCAGGGCTTTGGAATTCAGGATTCCGGCCTTTAGCAGCGTGTTCTCGTCTGTGGCATCGCCGCATACGGAAATGAGTCCCAAGGTGTCCAGGGTCTCGGCCAATCCGGGATTCCTGTCGATGACCACCACGGAGAGGTTTTCTTTCCGCAGCTTGTCACAGATTACCTTCCCGATGCGGCCGTACCCGCATACGATATAATGGTTTTTCAGACGGGCGATTTTGCGATTCAATCTTCTTCTCCCCATTAGCAGGCGCACGCGCCCCTCGACCATGAACTGGATCACCGCACCGACCACATAGAGAAAGAAACCCACACCGACGATGATAAGGATGATGGTGTAAATCTGTCCCCTGTCGCTGACCTGGTGGACCTCACCGTAGCCCACGGTGGCCAGGGTGATCACCGTCATGTACAGCGCATCCAACGGCTCCCAGTTCTCAATGACCATATAGCCGTAAGTACCGCACACAATCAACAAAGCGGCCAGCAGGATGGAGATGATAAAATGCTTGGTGGACTCCATGAAGCGTCTCGACAATATTCCGGTCGGTGAATGGATGTAAGGATCAAAATAAAAGTAAAAGTCTTAAAAAGCAAGGGGTTTGCGCGGTTCGCGACTCAACGCTTGACCGGTCTGACCGGCTTTGGTAGATGGGGCACAGGAGTTCAACCGTGATGAAATACGACCGCCTGCGCCAGGATATGGTGACCAAACAAATTGAAGCGCGGGGGATAAGCGACCCTGCCGTCCTGGATGCCATGCGTCGCATACCCCGGCACCTGTTCGTCAGCGAAGCGCTGATGGATCAGGCATACAGCGACTTTCCGCTGCCCATCGGCGAGCAGCAGACCATCTCCCAGCCCTATATCGTGGCCGAAATGACCCAGGCCCTGCAATTAAAGCCCGAAGATCGGGTTCTGGAGATCGGCACCGGTTCCGGCTACCAGGCGGCCGTGCTTTGCCAGATCGTCTACCGGGTCTATACCATCGAGCGTATCCATTCGTTGTACGTCAAGACGCGCAAGCTGTTCGATCAATTGGGATATCACAATATCGTTACCCGCTATTCCGACGGCACCACCGGCTGGAAGGAAGAGAGCCCGTTCGATGCCATCATCGTCACCGCGGGAGCCCCTGAAATACCGGTCCATCTGGTCAATCAACTGGCCGTCGGCGGTCGCATGGTGATTCCGGTGGGCGACCAGCACTCCCAGGACTTAATCAAATTGATCCGCGATGAGAAGGGCATTCACCAGACCAACATGGGGGGGTGCCGGTTTGTGAAGTTGGTCGGTGAGCACGGCTGGCGCCCCAACTAGCCTGCGGGAGCCTGAGAGCGGCAGATCCGGTGTTGCCAGGGGCTTGCAGTAGCTTGACTACGGCTGCGCCCCTGGCGCCTTGGCTCTGCCGCTCTCGGGCTTTTGCAGGTATGAACGGAGAATGACTTGATCGATTTTTTGATTCCTTTTTTGGAGGAGATGGCCAGGTTCAGCCTGACGTGGGGGCCGTTGCTGGTGCTCGGATTCATGGTGGTGGAAAGTTCGTTTATTCCCTTTCCCAGTGAAATCATCATGATCCCGGCGGGGTTCATGGCGGCGCGGGGGGAATTCTTTCCGGGGGAGCCGTTCTGGGGGGCCGCCCTGGTGGCCATCTTCTGCGGCGTCTCCGGTTCATTGCTGGGGGCCTGGGTGAACTACCTGCTTTCCCTGAAGTTGGGTCGGCCTTTCCTGTACCGCTGGTGCCGGCATTTTTTCCTTACCCCCCAAAAACTCGATCGGGCGGAGGAATTGTTTCGCCAGTATGGCGAAATCACGACCTTCGTATGTCGTCTGATCCCCGTGGTACGACAACTCATATCCATTCCGGCGGGCATCGCGCGCATGAATTTCATGCGCTTTTCATTTTTTACGGGGGCCGGTGCCGGGATCTGGGTGGTTGCCCTCACCTTGTTGGGATTCTGGTTCGGGTCCACCACCGAGGGCATGACCTATGGCGACTTGGTCCATGGGGGCAAGGACCTGCTCAAAGCCCATCAGATATGGATTTATCTGGGTTGCGGCGTGCTCTTCGCAGCTTATGTGGGCCTCCACAAGATTGCCTCGGGGAAAAAACGCCTGCCTACAAATCCTTGACCAACATGTTGGCCGGGCTGTTCCTGATCTCGGACTCGATGGCGTCCACGGCCTGTTCGATGGCCGTCCAGTTCGCATCGTTTTCGACGACGGTGGGGGCGGACCCGTCTCTATCCAATGCCTCGATGACCGTGGCGATGGTGATCCCCTGGATGTCCATTGCCGGTTGATAGGCTGGTAACCCATTGGCCGTCTGGGCATGAACCGCTGCCACCAGGGTGCTTTGTTGCAGCCGATCGAGCAGATGTTGGACCAGCAGGGGGGGCGCGTGGAGTGATTCGCTGAGTTGATCCGTGGTCAGCGGCGGGAGGCCCTGCTCGAAGCGATGGATAATGCGACGGAGGAGGAGCAGGGCGTAGCGTTTCTCGAAATTTTGGCTGGTGTCCCGATACCCGACGGTCAGGGCATAGTGGTCGACATGTTGATGCGCGTATGCGATCTCGGCACCCAGCAGCACGATCATCCAGCTGAGCTGCAGCCAGATCAGAAACAGGGGCAGGGCGGCGAAGCTGCCGTAAATGGCGTTGTATCTGGAAACCAGGACCTGGGCGTGGATATAGAATCCCTGGGAGACCTGGAAGATCGAACCGGCGACGATGCCGGCGATCAACGCGGAACCTGCGCGCACGCGGGTGTTGGGCATCACCATGTAGATCATGAGGAAGAGCAGCCATATCAACCCGAAGGGCAGGAGCTTCAGGACGGCATAGATCATCGGGCTGGCCGCCTGCAGCAGGGCCATCTTGGCGGCGATGGCCTTCACCTGGGTGGTGATGAAGACATTCAGGCTGCTGGATACGATCACCAGCAGCGGGCTGATGATCATGATGGTCAGGTAGTCCGTGAACTTGCGGACAAAGGAGCGTGCCCGCACCTTCCAGATGTGATTGAGCGCGCTCTCGATATGGTTGAGTATCTTCACCGCCGACCAGAACAGGATCACCACGCCGATGCCGGCGATCAAACCGCCCTTGGTGTTCTCGAGGAGTGAACGCGAGAAGTCGATGATCCTGGCGATCACCTCTTCCTGTCCGGCAAAACGCAGGTACAGCTGCTTTTCCAATCCATGCTCGAGCCCGAATCCCTTGGCGATGCCGAAGGCCATGGCCACCACCGGCACGACGGACAATAGGCTGTAGAAAGTCAATGCGGAGGCCCGCAGAACGCAATTGTCTCTGACGTAATCCTTGGCGGCAATGACCAGCACCCGGGCGAATTCGAGCAGAAGCGCTCTGGGCTTGGAGAGGTCGTCCTTGTCCAGGAGCCAGAGGTCATGGCTCAGAAATCGGATGATTTGTCGGCTGTCCACGGGTGTCATGGATCGTCTCCGGCCGGAAACTACTTGTCATTCCAACGGCATGAATAGGCGTGAATTATTCGTCCGCCGTCTTCGGCTTGTCCTGGATTCGTACCGCCACCACCCGGCCGCGTGCGCAGACTTGTCCGCCGGAAGCGACCGTCACGGCGATAACGGCTTTGCGGTCCTTGAGTTCTTCGACGGTGCCTCTCAACTCCATGGGTTGATCGATGGGGGTCGGGCGCAGGTAATCCACCTGCAGGGAAGCCGTGACGCAGCGGATGTCGGGCTCGCTTCCCATGGGGCGCCCCTCTGCCCGGAACATGGCGGCCGCGGCCGTGCCCGTACCGTGGCAGTCGACCACCGAGGCGATCAACCCGCCGTAAACATACCCTTCCAACGCGGTGTGATAGGGCCGCGGGGAAAAATGACAGATGGAGGCGTCGCCATCCCAGTAGCTCTTGATCTGCAGGCCGTGCTGGTTCAATCGACCGCAGCCGTAGCAGACGCTGTACTCGTCCAGGTATTGGTCCTGAAAGGCGATATTCGTCATAATGGTCCCTCCGGATGGAGCGATAGTGAAATTCAGGTCAATGCATTGCATTGTTCCGGCAGATTGTTGAATCTCCTTCTACCAGAGAAAATTGCGCAAACCAATGCCTAACCGTTCTGGAGGAACGCACGCAGTTTGCGCTTGATCGTCGCCCAGGGGCGGTCGGGTCCCCGCCATAAGGCCCTGGCCATAAGGTCCAGCAGCGTCCCGATTTCGGGAAAACAATCGCGTGTCATCCGCAGACAGCTGAAAATGATGCACAAGGCTGGAAGCGCCGTCAGGACGACGGCGATGGGATAGTTCGGCAGATAATAATCCAGGTACAGGCCCCAGGCGGCCAGGGCCGCCGTGACCGGCCACCATACGATGAGGCGGCCGATCAGGCCGAGGGGATCGAAAAAATACCGGATCAGATGCAGAAAGCGGGCCCCCAGGGAGAGCACCAGGCTGACATACAGGACCATGACCGCGCTGTCCCAGATGATGGGCAGCAGGTCGATGGACAGCAGTTGGTGTATGGCGGCGGCTTCGTCGGGGAATTGGCGGTTATAGTATTGGCCGACCACGGTGGAGGTATAGACAAACCACAATATCTTGAAGACATGAAGCAGCACCGCCTGCAGAATCAGCGCGGCGGCGAAGGCGATGCCGCAGTTGAGCATCCTGTCCACCCAGCGGCGCCACCATATCCGAAACCGTTCCGGATTCAGGGACCGGTGGTGGAGCCAGACCGGCAGGACGGCCCTGACACGGCGGAGCAGTTCCGCCTTGTCGAAGCTCAATATCGGCGGGAGTTCCGTATCCGGCGGCTGCACCTGCCTCTTCGGCACGGCCCGGACAGGTTGGCGGCGTGCCTTGGCGATGATGATGCCGCAGGCCCGGCATTCCAGCGCCATGGGTTGTTCGAACCGGCAGTTCGGGCATATGATCTGCGATGGCGGCGGTTGGGGTGGCGCAGGCTTAGAATCTTCCCGGAGACCGGGCTGCCGGATATATTTGCAGCGGGCACCGGTTGGATGAATGGCACGGCCCAGGCGTCGGGCATCATCCCGGCTGGCGTCACGCTTTACCACCAGACGGCCGTGGTGAAGGTCGATGGATCGTTCCGAACACTTGCTGTCGATGCGGGCCAGGCGGTCGATAAGCCGTTTTCGGACTACCTGGTCCCGGGGGTCGAATTCCACGATTACGGTGTAACGTCTGTCGTCAACGGCTGTGCCCACTTCTACTCCAATGTCGTCGTCTCAGCGGCGGCGTTCCGGCCGAAAATGCATAAGGCCGTCCTTCGGCAGGGTCGTATGCATGGCGACACTTCCGGATCAATTCCCGAATATGGGACGACGGCCTGGTTGTTGCGCGGGGGCTGATTTTCTATAGACAATTCACCTGCCAGCGTCAAGCGGAACCATTGCGCCGGCGGCTGCCCGATTTGGAGAGGCCTCGAGGTCCGGCTGGCGGATTCTTATCCGGCAAGAGCCGGAAAGGGAGGCGACCGCTAGAACTGCGCCTCTTCGGTGGATCCCGCCAGGGCTTCCACCACGGATTGGCCCTGGGTGATGGCGTTCATCACCCGGTCGAAGTATCCGGCGCCCACAAATTTCTGATGGGTGGTGGCCATGTAGCCGTCTGTTTTGCCGTGGGCGAATTCAGTTTGCTGAAAACGGGAATAGGCCGCCATTCCTTCCTCGCGATAGCTGTGGGCCAGATCGAACATGCCCAGATTGAGGGAATGAAATCCGGCCAACGTGACAAATTGAAATTTATAGCCCATGGCTCCCAGCCGTTGCTGAAAGGTGGCGATATCTTTCTCGCTCAGGTTGGCCTGCCAGTTGAAGGAAGGGGAACAATTGTAGGCCAGCAGCTTGCCGGGATATTTTGCGTGGATGCCCCTGGCGAAGCGTTCGGCCTCGCCGAGATCGGGCTGTTGGGTTTCGCACCAGACCATGTCGGCATAGGGGGCATAGGCCA
Organism: Desulfobacteraceae bacterium; assembly: GCA_050288425.1. Taxonomy (GTDB): domain Bacteria; phylum Desulfobacterota; class Desulfobacteria; order Desulfobacterales; family Desulfosarcinaceae; genus JARRKU01. The sequence goes on from JBNKDU010000069.1 coordinate 12,650, forward strand.
GGGCCCGGTGAATGGCCAGATCGATGCCGTGGCGGATATAATGAAAGCCCTCTGAAGTGCGCGGCTGGTCGAGAATAAACGGTCGGTCATGTTCATCGATATCGCTGGTGATCAACTTGGCGCCTTCGGCGTCGGTGCGGGCGACCAACAAGGTGGGAACGCCGCAAACGTCGGCCGCCAGCCGTGCGGCGATCAGTTTGGTGATGAACTCCCGGGTGGGCACCAGCACCTTGCCCCCCATGTGGCCGCATTTTTTGGCCGAAGCCAGCTGATCCTCGAAATGCACCCCGGCGGCCCCCGACTGGATCATTTCGCGCATCAATTCAAAGGCGTTCAGCGGACCGCCGAAACCGGCTTCGGCATCGGCCACGATGGGCGCGTACCAATAGGGACCATTCTTGCGGCCGTCGAGCACCTGAATCTGGTCGGCTCGGCGCAGGGCGTTGTTGATGCGCCGGATGACGGCGGGTACGCTGTTCGCCGGATAGAGGCTCTGATCCGGGTACATCTGGTCGGCCAGGTTGGCATCGGCGGCGACCTGCCAGCCGCTCAGATAGATCGCCTTCAGTCCGGCCTCCACCTGTTGCACGGCCTGGTTGCCGGTCAAGGCGCCCAGGGCCGCCACGTACGTTTCATTGTTCAGCAGGAACCACAAGCGCTTGGCGCCGGCGGTCGCAAAGGTATATTCCAATTTGAGGGTACCTCTCAGTTTCAGCACATCCGCCGCCGGGTAGGGTCGTTGGATGCCCTCCCAGCGCGGATCGGTCTGCCATTCGCATTCCAGGGCGGATATTTCATCCGGGTAGATCTCATGGCAGGAGAGGCGTTCGCAAAGGGCCTTGGCTTTTTCTGAGATGGTTTCCATGGACAATGCTCCTTTGGATTGAAATGGTCGTGTAAAAACCGTGCCTCGACACCGGGTCAGTCGATGTGCCCATAGGCTTTCAGGGTCAGAAACTCTTCGAATGTCCGGCTTGCGATGATCTCGTCGAACAATCGAGCGGCCTTGGTATATGGAATCGCATTGAATTGGTCGTCGCCGACCTGGGTTTTTATGGTGTCCATTTCTTCGGGGACGATGTCGCGCACCATGTCCATGGTCACCTTGCGGCCGTCCTCGAGAATCCCCTGGTCATGGTGCACCCACTGCCAGACCTGGGCGCGGGAAATTTCCGCCGTGGCGGCGTCTTCCATCAGATGATAGAGGGGCACGCATCCGTTGCCGTTGAGCCAATGGGCCATATATTGGATGCCGACGCTGATATTGGTGCGCAACCCCTTCTCGGTGATGCTGCCGCTGGGCAGCTTGAGCAGGTCCGCGGCCGTGACCTGCACGTCCTCTCGTTTGCGGGACACCTGATTGGCCGCCGGCATGGCCTGGTCGAATTCTTCCCGGGCGATGCCGACCAGCCCGGGGTGGGCCACCCAGGTCCCGTCGTGGCCGTCCCGGGCCTCGCGGATCTTGTCCTCGCGGACCTTGGCCAGGGCGGCTTCGTTGGCCTTGGGATCCTCCTTGATGGGGATCTGGGCGGCCATCCCGCCCATGGCGTGGGCACCGCGGCGGTGGCAGGACTGGATGACCCGCAGGGCATACGAACGCATACAGTGACGGGTCATGGTGATCTGGGAGCGGTCCGGGAAGATATATCCGGGTACGTTCTTGAAACGTTTGATGAAACTGAAGATATAGTCCCAGCGGCCGCAATTGAGGCCGGCGGCGTGATCGCGCAACTCATAGAGGATCTCATCGGTTTCGAAGGCCGCCAAAATGGTTTCGATGAGTACCGTGGCCTTGATACTGCCCTGGGGAATTCCCAGGTCGGACTGGGCCTGGACGAAGATATCGTTCCACAGGCGCGCCTCCAGATGACTTTCCATTTTCGGAAGATAGAAGTACGGACCCGTGCCGCGGGACAGCAATTTGCGGGCGTTATGGTAAAAATAGAGGCCGAAGTCGAAGATACCGCCGGAGACAGGCTGGTCGTCCACCAATAGATGTTTTTCGTCCAGGTGCCATCCCCTGGGGCGGACGATCAGCACCGCCGTCCGATTGTTGAGCCGGTACTGCTTGCCGGCCGGACTGGTAAAGCGAATGGTGCCTTCGATGGTGTCCGTGAGGTTGATCTGACCCTGGATCGTGCCCTGCCAGGTGGGGGCATGGGAATCTTCGAAGTCCGCCATGAATGTGGATGCCCCCGAGTTCATGGCATTGATCACCATTTTGCGATCCACCGGCCCGGTGATTTCCACCCGCCGGTCCTGCAGATCCATCGGCACCGGCGCAATCTGCCAGTCGCCTTCGCGTATATGCCGGGTCTCCGGCAGAAAATCGGGCAATCGTCCCGCATCGATTTGTCGCTGCCGCTCCTCCCGGCGGGCCAGCAGTTCTCTCCGTCGCTGGTTGAAATTTCGATGCAGCGAAGCCACGAAGTCCAGGGCCTCTGGGGTGAGGACATTGTCGAAACCGGCTTCCATGGGGCCGGTCACCTTTATCTGCGGATCTTGGGGATGCGGGCTCATCAGATTCCTCCGCTCGGCTGTTGGTTTGGATGGGAGTGCCATCGGCAACGAAGAAGGCAAGCAATCGGCGGTTCGCAGAGTCGGCGGATCCGGGTCATCGGGAAAGGGTTGTGACCGGTGGCAGTCCTAATGGTAACCGATGGACGGTGGTTGTCAACTATTTCCGCTGCCGCCGGATTCGAATCGGAGGTTCAGGCGCGAGGATTCGGCATAGGGACGGATGTGGGTGAAGTCTCCGGCGAGGATCTGCTGCTGGGTCGACTGCCAGAATTCGGGACGCAGCAGATCGCCGTGATAGCGGACGAAGACCTGGTGCAGGTCGGGTGCAAGACCGAGGAAAGCATCGAACTCTTCGGGGAAGACATCGTTTTCGGCCACGAAGTACCATGGTTCGGATGCCAGTTCATCTTCGTAGCGACGGGCCTGGGGCAGCTTGCGGAAGTTGCAGTCGGTGAGTCGGCATAATTCATCATAGTCATAAAACACAACCCGGCCGAGGTTGGTGACCCCGAAGTTTTTGATCAGCAAATCTCCGGGGAACACGTTGATTCGGGCCAGGTCCTTGATCGCCTGGCCGTAGTCGATGACCGCCGCGCGGGCGTCCCGGGCATCGGCGGTCTGCAGATAGAGGTCCAGCGGGATAACGCGTCGTTCCACGTAAGCGTGATGCAGGATGACATGCTCCCGGGACACCGTCACCGCCGTCCGGGTATGGGTTTCAATCTCGGCCAGCAATGCAGGTGTGAAACACCCGGCACCCAATTTCAGGTTTTCGAAGGTCTGCACGTCCACCAGGCGGCCGGCCCGGTCGTGTTTGAAGACATAGTCGTATTTTCCCCGGATCTCGGTCGCCGACGTTCTCTTCGGTGAAGCAAAGCGGTCGCGAATGACTTTGTAGATCAAATCGTCCCCGGGCATGTTGAAGGCCACCATGACCATGCCGCGCTTGCCTGGAGAAAAGTCGAACCGGTCCAGGCGGCAGGAATCCTGATGGGACAACAAATCCTGGTACAATTCCGTCTTGCCGTGTTTGTGATACCCCAGTCCGATGTACAGCTCGGCGATCCGCTTTCCGGGCATCAATTGCTTGAGATAGCGGACCAGTGCACCGGGGCAGGCACATTGCACATGAAAATAGGCCCGGGAAAAGCTGAACACGATGCGCAATTCTTCCACCGAGGTGAGCAGGGCATCCACATACAACCCTCGGCGACCGTTATGAATGGCAAAGACCAGCGGCATTCGGAAATGGGGCCAGCACAGGCAGCCCACCAGGTAGGCGCTCATGCCCCGGAAAAAGGGAGCCTTGAGCATTTCGAAGTACCAACCGCCCGTTGCGTCCGCCATATCCGCCGATGTCAGACGCTGGCGGATCTTTCCGGCGCACAGCTCCGCGTCCCTTTCCACATCGGCATACGGCACACGGAAACCGTATCGGGACAACACCGCTTCCACGGTCCGGGGATCGATCCGCCCTTCGCCCCGGATGCGCACCAATTCGTCGTCCGGCAATGGATGCGTGGCGGCCGCAGCGGAATGGGCAAACGCCAGTCGCGGGTCGAACCCGACGATGTCGAAGAGCTTGCGGCTGACCGAATTCAAGAAGGTATAGGCCAGCTCTGCGTCGCGGCGGTCGGCCATGTGCTTGTGGTATCGGTCCTTGACCTCGTTCCAATGTGCCATCCGGTCAATGATCGTGTCGATTGCTGTCCGGATGCGGTCCGCCGTGTCGGTGGCCACCCTGGCGTACAGGTCCAGTCGCTGCCGGGTATCCCGGCGCATGCCCTGCCAATCGCCTTGTTCGAATCGTTCCTGCGCGCGACGGGTGATGGCGGCATATGTACTGCCATAGTCGTCATAGCCCGCGGTCAGCAGATCGACGACGGCTTTCACGAAGGACTGGTTGTTTGGATGAGACATTCTAATGCGCTTGTCGATTACAGTTTTTCGATGGGCAGCATGATGTTGAACGTCGTTCCCTGCCCGGGCTGACTGGCGACATCGATGCTGCCCACATGGAATTCGATGATCCGTTTGGTAATGGCCAGGCCCAATCCGCTGCCCTGGGGCCGGCCGCGACCGGAAGAGGTGACCTGACGGAACTGGTGGAAGATCACTTTCTGATCTTCATCACTGATGCCGATGCCGTTATCTGCAACGCTCAGAAGAAACCGGTGCCGGTCATGGGCCAGGCGGATATGGATTCTGCCGGTCTGCGGGTCGCAGAATTTTACCGCGTTGGAGATCAGATTGACCATGGCCTGGATGAGTTGGTCGTAATCTCCGGTCATCTCCGGCACTTCGGCCGGTACGTCCACAATCAGCGAGAGTTCCTTATCCGTGACCAGTTGGCGGGTGGCATCCACCGAATCCTGGATGACTTCGATCAGATTCAATGGCTTCGTATGCCACTGCATCCGGCCGGATTCGATTTTCTGGAAGTCCAGGACCTGATTGATCAGGCGGGACAACCGGCGGATCTCGTTGTTCATGATCAACAGGAAGCTGTGCTGTTCTTCCTGGTCGGTTTCCGGGTAGTCCCGCAGGATTTCGGCGATGGATTTGATCGCCGTGAGCGGTGTGCGCAACTCGTGGGTCACCGTAGAGATGAATTCGTCCTTGAGCCGGTCCAACTCCTTGAGACGCTCGTTGGCGGCCTTCAGATCGGCCGTGGCTTTCTCCAGTTTGCGACTGTAAATGATGACCTGGCGTGTCTCATCCACGATGTCCATGACTTCCTGGATACTGAGCATCTCTTCCTTGACCACCGATGCCACCATGACCCGGGCCGACGCCGACCCGATGGCGCCGGCCAGCAATTTTTCCACATGGGCCACGAAGCCCGGATCGGCGTTGTGCGCCAGATCCCAATCGATATGACGGCCTCCGGCATAATCCGCCAAGGCTTCTTCGGTACGCTGTTTGCCCAGAAAACGTTCCAGAAGCGACTTGAGATCGGGGATCAGGGCCGTGCCCCGCCAGATCACGGAGGCCTCTTTTTCCTGGGAGAAATGATAGACATCCACGAACAGCGTGGCCTGGGAGTGTTCCAGGGGCGACTGCCGGCTGAACAGTGACACGCCGATATAGACGCTGGTATTGACCAGCAGGCTCCAGAACACGCCGTGGGAAACCGAGTCCAGTCCGGTCATCCCGAAAAGGTGAAACGGCTTCAGCCAGGCGATGCCGAAGGGTCCGGATGCGATGAAACTGTTGGGAATCAGCCCTCCACCGGTCATTGTGGGCAGGGCCAGGGTGTAGAACCAGACCAGAAACCCACCCACCATGCCGCTCAGGGCGCCGGTCTTGGTGCCCCCCTTCCAGTACAGGCCTCCCAGCAGTGCCGGTGCGAACTGGGCCACGGCAGAGAAGGAGACCAGCCCGATGGCCACCAGCGGATAATACTCGGCGGTCTGGCGGAAGTAGATGTAACCGAGCAGAATGGTGGCCACGATGGCGCTGTGGCGGATGGCGATGAGCCAGGAACTCAGGTCTCCGCGTTCGCTCAGTTCGAAGGCCCGGAGTTGGACCAGAAGCGGCATCACCAGATTGTTGCTGATCATCGTGGACAAAGCGATGGTCTCCACGATCACCATGCTGGTGGCCGCGGAGATGCCCCCGATGAAGACCAGCATGGCCATTTGGGTGTATTGGTGGGTCAGGGGCAGTTCCAGCACGAAGGTGTCGGCATCCACGGCCTGGCCGCTGAACTGAAGCATCCCGGCCATGGCCACGGGCACGACGAAGACGTTGATGGCCAGAAGATAGAGGGGAAATAGCCATACGGCCTTGCGCAGGTGGTCTTCATTGACATTTTCGACCACGGTCACCTGGAATTGCCGCGGCAGCAGCATAATGGCCAGCATGCTCAATATTATATAGATACCCCAGTTGGTGTAAGTGCCGGGTTGTTGCTCGAGGGTAAAAATTTCGGTGATCCTGGGAGACTGCTGGGCCTGGGAGAAGAGGTCGCCGAAACCGTTGTAAATACCGTAGGTGACGAATGCCCCGATACCGAGAAAGGCAATCAACTTGACGATGGATTCCAGGGCGATGGCGGCCACCAGTCCTTCATGACGCTCGGTGACTTCCGGTTTGCGGGTTCCGAAAAGCACGGCAAAGGCGGCCAGGATGAAAGCGACATAAAACGCGGTGTCTTTGAAAATGGAAAGGCTGCCGAAGTGAATCACGTTGGGTTTGCCCGCGTAATTGTTGAGCAGCAGAAAACTCGTCGAAATGGCTTTCAATTGAAGGGAAATATAGGGCACGATCCCGATTACGGCGATGATGGCCACCACTCCGCCCAACGTCATGCTCTTGCCATAACGCGAGGCAATGAGATCGGCGATGGAGGTAAGGCGATGAATCCGGCTGATCCGCAGGATCTTGCGGATCACCTGCCAGCCCAGTACGGCCATGAGGGTCGGGCCGATGTAGATGGTCAGAAAGCCGGGTCCCGAACTGACTGCGCGTCCCACGCTTCCGTAGAATGTCCAGGCGGTGCAATAGACCGCCAGGGAGAGGGCATAGACATAGGGCGAGTTGATGATGCTGCGGCCGGCTTTGGCCCTTCGGTCGCCGAAATAGGCCACGGCGAAAAGCAAGCCGATGTAACATAGAGAGACGGCAAGAATTGTCCCGGTTGCCATAGGGTAAATACCTTCAACAAACCGCTGTCGTTCCGCCGAGACGGATGGGCGTTGCTTGCAGGCCCGCGGGATGATGCGTCAAGAATCGGCGCTGACCACCAGGGCAGTCAAAACAATCAGCAGGAACCAGACGCCGAAGAGATAGCCGTACAGCAAGGGGATACCTAGAAACATCCTCGGAATATTGAACAGCGTGATCAGGGGGTAGTTAAAAAGAAGATATCCCAGCAGGAACAGTCCCGTGACCCGTTTGGTTCGTTTGGCACCCGTGGTCATGCGGTCCCCTTAAGGTACATCGAAGCGTGGGGGCGGCCTAATGCATCGCCGAAGAGGGAAATTTGCAATTGTACCTCCATCTGTTTTCTGATATTTTTATCGATATTAAAGTTTTGACTGTTGCCAGCATAGTTTAGTTGCGGAGCGGAGTCAATGCACGACGAGGCTCGCTTCGGACAACCCTTCCAAGATATTGGGCAAATTCGATATAAGGGTGTATATGGAAAACCCGAGAATATTAATTGTCGACGATGAGCTAAGTATTCTGGTTCCGCTTAAATTCATGCTGGAAAAAAACGATTTCGATGTCAGCATGGCCCAGAGCGGCAAGGATGCCCTGGAAAAGATAGACCAATTCGGCCCCGATCTGATTTTGCTGGATATCATGCTGCCCGATCTGGACGGATATGAGATTTTTCAGCTGATCCGCGAAAACAATGCCTGGGACGATATCAAAGTGATTTATTTTACGGCCAAGAACCGTGACGTGGATATCGCCAAGGGTCTGAATCTTGGCGTGGATGCCTATATCACCAAACCGTTCTCCAATACCGACCTTCTGGCAACCGTCAGATCCTTACTCGCCGAATAATTTTATCATTCCAAACAAATATCGGAGTTTGACGACCGGCCTGTGATCCTGAGATTGAACGCGACGGTGCTTTGCGAGACACTTTATGTGGGGGTCAGCAGCCATGGCGGCGAACCATGGCTGCTGTGGGCATGAGGCGGAGGGCGAGAGGGGCTGAAACTCGATTTATCGGTAGGGGACCCAGACCCGTTCGGTATGCCAGTACCCTTCTTCGCTCATGATCCGGGTCCAGTGTCCGGGAACCCAATTTCCGCGGCGGCTGTAATGGCCCGGGTTCCAGACTTTTTCATATTGGGCCGGGACCCACTCGCGACGGGATTCCCAATATCCGGCCGGGCGATGGTAATGTCGCGGATGGGCGCGATGGACCGCCACGGCATGTACTTCCGGTTGATGATGTCGGTGATTGTCCAGAAGCGCCTGTCCCAGAATGACGGCGCCGATGCCGATGACGGCGCCTTCGATGCGATGTTGGGTCGCGGAGCCGGCGTAGGATGGCGGAGCGACGGTGGCGATGCTGAACAATGCGGCGGCGATGGCAACGATAACGTATCTGGTCTTCATTTTGATTCTCCTTTCATACCCTTTTTGAAATCCTAAGACGCATTGCCCGCCGCCTTGGTTTACAAGGTCCGTTAAAATTGTTAAAAAAAAGCATCTTTTTATGATCATCAGTTGCACCCTCGAATCTCTTACCTGTCTATTGTTAGAAAAAACGCCAATTTGCGTGGGAGAGCGAATGGCGGGAACATATCGATTCGGCGTGTTGCCTCCACTGCGATAAAACATCGCGAAAACAGCACCGGTTTCCGGCGCAAACGTGTATTTCGGGAGAAGGCAATGAATTCCAAACAGACCATCGACGACGGTCGCGGCAATATGATTCAACGGGTTTTGCCCTTTGCCGGCGCCATGAGCTGCCCCAGATCCCAACAATTGATCACCACCGGCGAAGAGGCCGAATGCTTCTATTATGTGGAAAACGGGACCTTCGAAGTATCCTATGAGACGCAGCAGACATCCATCGTGGTGGCCCTGATCGGCACCGGCAATTTTTTCGGTGAGATCGGATTTTTCGACCGTCGCACCCGGACGAGAAACGTACAGGCGGTGGAGGACGCCCAATTGCGTGTCTTCGACCGTTCGGCCATGGCGCAGATCCAGCAACACGATCCCATCCTCTATGGTCGTTTCGTGGAATTCTTGCTCAACCTGGTATGTCTGCGGTTTCGGAGGACCCTCCCCGAGGGGGCTCCCCTGAATATCTATGCCGCCGATTTGTCCACGGGAAGGGAGCACTTCCAGGGCCTCAAGGCCATACCGGCCGAGTTGCTGCAGGCCAGCCAGTGGCAGGCCGTGAACCGGCAAATCGAGGAATTCAAGGCCGGATTCTTCGATCTGGCCTATCGCCTCCAGAAGGACGAAGGACCGGAAATTTCCCCCGAACTGCTCGTCGAGGGCGAATCCAGGTTGGATGCGTTCAACGGGCAATTGCGCCACTTCGAACAGAACGGGCTGCCGGAGGAGAGCCTGTCCCTGATGTGGGGATATGTATTCAAGGAGTTGTTCCCCTATTTCATGCGCAGTCGCTTTGCCGAGCGGGCCTACTATAAGCCCAAAGGCTACGCCGGGGATTTTCTGATGATGGAGCTGATTTACCGCCAACAACCGGAAGGGGACGGCAAGCTGGGCACGCTGATCGACAGCTGGCTGCTCAAACAGGCGCCGGCCCAGGCGGTGCGCAACCGGCGACGGTTGCTGCGTAAACTGCTGGATCAGATCTTCCGCAAGCGACTCGAGAATCAATCCAGGATCCATCTCATCAACCTGGCCTGCGGTCCGTCGCGCGAACTGTTCGACCTGCTGGCAGACTGTGATTACAGCCCTGCCATCAATGCGCTGTGCATCGATATCGATTCCGAAGCCCTCCAATATGCCAACCAGCGGGTGAATACCTTCTCTCACCAGGCATCGGTGAAATTCATGCGGGAAAACGTGGTCAAATGGGCCCTGGGACGGGCCAGGCACGACCTGGGGTACCAGGATGTGATCTACTCCTCGGGATTATGCGACTACCTGGACCGGCGTCTGATGCTCCGGCTGATCCGACGCTGCCATGACCAGCTGAAGCCGGGTGGGGTGTTGATTCTCGGCAATTTTTCAACGGCCAATCCCGATCGTCAATTTCTCGATCATGTGCTTTATTGGCGTTTGATCCATCGCGATGAAGAGGAAATGGGCCGGCTGTTCCGGGAGACGCCTTTTGGAGGCCGGGTGCGCTTTACCACCGAGGAGCAGGGGGTCAACCTGTTCGCCATCGCCACCAGAGCCGAATGAGGATCGTCCGGGATCTTGAATATCCATCGATCCGGCAGAATCCGGATCAGGTGAGAATAATCCCCCTTTCATTGGTTTCGACGGTTTGACCGTCGAGGGTCCGGCGGACGATTTGGGCCAGGTGGTAGATGGTGATGGGTTTGTAGAGTATGCCTTTGATCCCGGCTTCCACCATATTTCGGCCGTCCAGTCTTTCGCTGAACCCGGTACAGGCGAGGATCGGAATCTGCGGCCGCCGGCCCAGAATTTCCATGGCCAACTCCCTTCCGGTCAAACCCGGCATGATCAGATCGGTAATTACCATGTCAAAAGAATCCGGGCGATCCAGAAAACGCTTCAAGGCACGATGGGGGTCTGATTCGGTTACGACCCGGTAGCCCAAAAAGGTCAACAACTTCCCCCCCAACTCCGCCAGGGCAGCGTCGTCATCGACAAACAGGATTTTTTCATTTCCTTCGGGAATGACCTGCAGGCTCTTGATGTCTGATTTAATCTGGCTTTGAATCCGGGGCAGGAAAATATGGAAAGTCGTTCCCCTGTCCGGGGTGCTTGCCACTTCGATGGTACCGCCGTGATTTTGCACGATGCCCTGGACCACGGCCAGGCCCAGTCCCGTTCCCACATCCTTTTCCTTGGTCGTGAAATAAGGATCGAAAATGCGGTTCAACAGATGCTCCGGGATGCCGTGGCCCGTGTCGGCCACCACCAGATGGATGAACTGACCGGGTCCCGGCAATTTGATGCCCTGGGTGCCCGGCCCCGTGCCGTCGGCGGGTATCTCCATCGCTTTCAGGCCGATTGTGAGCGTCCCGCCCGATTCAACCATGGAATGGGCTGCATTGGCGCACAGGTTCATCATGACCTGGTGGATCTGGGTGGAATTGCCCACCACGATGCCGTTTTTTTCCTCGATTTCCGTATCGATGCGAATGGTGGTGGGCAGGGTGGAACGGATCAGGCGCATGGCCTCCTTGACGATGGTGCTCATTTGAAGCGGCTTGAGTTCCTGATCGCCGCGGCGGGAGAAAGAGAGAATCTGGGAAACCAGCTCTTTGGCCCGGTCGCTGGCATTGAGCACCTCGGAAAGGTATTTTTCCGCCGCGGTCCTTTCGTCCAATTGCATCAGGGCCAGCTCGGTGTGCCCCATGATGGCGGCCAGGATGTTGTTGAAGTCGTGGGCGATGCCGCCGGCCAGGGTGCCGATGGCCTCCATTTTCTGCGCCTGGCGCAATTGATCTTCCAACTGCTTTTTTTCCCTGTCGAGCTGTTGGTGGGCCTCGATCTCCTGTCGCAGGTCTTCATTGGCCGCCGCCAGCATGGCGGTGCGTTTTTGCACCGTCTGCTCCAACTGCTGATTGGCGGCCTCGGCCCGCAGATGCTCCAAGGCCAGCAGGTGAGACATGTAGTAGTCCCGGCGGGCGTAAAATTCCAGACCATAGCTGGCCAGCATGCCCATGAAGTTGGCCGACATGCAGAAGAAATTGTTGTTCACCACCATGTTGTAGGGAAGATTGTCGCTGACGATGGTACCGATCAGATAGGCCACCGTGACCGTGCATCCGCCGATGGATGCCCACAAAAACCGGGCACGCACAAAGGTATAGCCGATCATCAACACCAGCATCAGCCCGGAATAGTAGGTCATGTTGATGGTCGGCGTACCTACCAGGGTCATATAGACGATTCCCCCGCCGCCGATGAGAATCAGCAGGAACAGGCAAAGCTGCATGATCTTGCCGAAGCGGGGTGTGAACGAGAGGCCGATGACGATCAACAGGCTCGGGCAGACAACCGCATAGCGTACCAGCCAGAGCCGCCTGGTCAGCTCGGGGGCGATGATATAGTCGAGGACGCCGAACATGGCGTACAGCAGAATGCCCAATACCAGGGCGAAACGCATCTGCTTCAGGGAATCGCGGGCATACTGCTCGAGAAAGGTGCGCTCAAGTTTGGCACATTGGTTGACAAAGGCCAGAGAGATGGGGTTGAGGGTCATGGATGCGGATTGGGACTCAGGGTCCATCGGTTGGGTTGGAGCGATGATAGATGGCATGCCGCGATCCCTTTGGATATACCGTTGTAACTTCAGGCTCTTAACAGCCGCCCTGGTCCTTTCCCTACCATAAGATACCAACTTTGCAATAAAAAAGTGTGCCCGGCCTCTTTGGTGTATTCCCGTCCGCATCTTTTGCGGCCCCGATTTTGCGAATCTATGGAACCGGCTCCGTGCGATAGCCTTGTTGGCGCAACAAGGATAATAAGCCTTCTTTTCCGGGCAGGTGCAAGGCGCCCACCGCAATGAAGCTGTTGGATTGCTCGAGGTAGGGGAGGATGCGCCGGGCCATGCGCAGGTTGCGTTCGTCGTTGAGCCGTTGCATGAACCGAAGGGCAGCCGCGGAGGCATGGTTCGCATTGCTTTGACGTGCGATGCCGGCGATCCGGTCGAGGTCATCAGCCGCGTAGGCTTGGATCAACTCCTCGAATAAGCCTGCCTGGGCCGGCATCTGATCCAACGTGTTTTCCAGCAATTCGATTTGATCCTGGCGGGAGAGGCCTTCGAATACCGCCAGTTGCTCCTGGGCGGTTTCCAACCCGGTGGCCGGTTTCCCCTGGCTGGTGGCACGCTGGCGCAGCACCAGGTCCAGGATCATCCCCCCGGAGGAGGGCGGCATGCTCAGGATTGCCATGACCACCCAGGGTTTGAGCTGCCGCACCACCAGTTCCGGCATGCCGAAACCGTCCATTGCGGCTACGGCACGTGTGAACAGGTCGTGTCCCAGGATGGTCTCAAGATCCTCTCCGTTTGCGATCATCATGGAAGCGCCGAATTGCATGATGGCACTGGCATCGAGATTCATCTCCATCACGAAGCGATCGCTGGCATCGAGGGCGTTGGATACGGCCGATCGCAACTGGGTCACCCGTGGGTCGGTACTGTGAATGGTGCCCAACAGGTAGCTGGGCTTTTGGCCGTCCTTGCTGATTTTCCACAGCAAACCCGGCTGGCCCGGGTTCGTTGTCACCGCCGTGGGTGTTACGGCCGCGGGTGCCACCGCCGCGGGTGCCGTGGGGGCGGGTTCCGGCGACGGATTGTCCGGCCGGGCGCCTTTATCGTCCGATGTGGGGCTGTCGGTGAAATGCCAATGACCCTCTTCGTCCTGCCAGCGGTAGATCTCTCCATGGGCGGTGGATGCAAGGCAGAATGTCATGGTAAACACCAGCACCGACAACATGAACAGGGATTGGGCCATGCCCGGAATTGCCTTCATCGTCCATCGCGTCATCGCCGATCCTCTATCAATTGGGTTTTAAATTCTGGCGGCCACGCTTTACACGCCGTCGCCGGCGACTTAGCATACCTGACGGAAACCATACTAACCCGTGCCGGCCATGGAATCAACCGACGGCGTCCACTCCTTGGCCGGTTTGTTTGTAAGTCTGATTGACGTAAAGAGACCAATAGTCACAAAGATGACCCAAATTCATCTAGAGGTGAGCCATGGTTCGTGAATATTTGAAAAATTACAATCGACGTCTGGTGTTGACGGTCGCCATGGTGGCAATATCGGCCGGTTGCAGTTTCGGGGTATCTCATTTCGATCGCAGTTATGATGTGGCGAATGCCTTCGAACAGTACGAATTACTGCCCGATCATCAATACTACTACTTTGGCCATCCGCACAGTCCCGACGCCGTCGTGGGGATCCGCAAGGGGTGGACATTTCAGACCACCTCGTGGAAACCTCTTGAAGCGGATCAGGAAAAACTCAAGGATATTATCCAAAGAATGCTCAATATGCCGGGTTCCGAATACAACCAATTGCCCAACGGCGCTTACATCTACAACGACCAGAAGGAGCCCATCGGGGTATGGTATTCGATTTGGGTGTTCCCGATACTGCGGTTCACGGACCAACGGACATTCACCATTTCCGACCCGATTCCGGTGCTGCACAACAACATCAGTGAACGTAACAAAAACGGGATCTTCTTCGGCGATTGAACTTACGGATTTTTGCCCTGCCCCTGATGAATGGCGGGGTGACTGCAGAACAACGAAGTGTCGACACCTGTATCGACATATGGTAAAATATAGGAACAAAATCAACTCATGTGCGGTTTGCCCTCCATTTTGCTATCGGTAGCCGTATAAAAAGGGAGTTGATGGCTTGCAAAGCAGGCTGATTCCGTTGCCAGGCGCGACCCCCGCTGCGCCGAGGGAACAGAAACATGATGATGTTCCCAATGGCGGAAACATCGGCCTGAACGAATGGCAGCCCGCTGGCCGCCGGCAAAAAGGAAGATCGAATGACCGTTGCAGCAGATGCCACATATCTGCCGATGCTGCCTCCAGTACGTCTGCCCGTCAGGGAATCGGCCCTGACGCGGCAGGTTCCCCAGAGCAATTCCTCCCATGCGCATCGCATCTACCGGCTGCCGCCGAGGCAGTTGCCCGATGCAGTTGCTTATGGCCCGAACGGATACACTTCCGTCGACCAGACCAACGGCCAAAATGTCGACATCTACGCCTGAGCCCGGCGGTAACCTGGGTTTGCCCATCTATCTCGATTACAACGGTACTACTCCCCATGATCCGGAGGTGATCGCCGCCATGCGGCCGTTTCTGGAATCGGAATTCGGCAATCCATCCAGTTCGCACCGGTTTGGCCAAGCCCCGAAAAAGGCCGTGGCCCGTGCCCGCCGGCAGGTGGCCGCCTTGATCCATTGCCGGCCGGAAGAATTGATTTTTACCTCCGGCGGCACCGAATCCAACAATCACGCCATCAAGGGCATGGCCCGTTCCCTGAAATCCCGCGGTCGCCATATCATCACATCGGCCTTCGAGCATCCGGCCGTGCTCGAGGTGTGCCGCCATTTGGAATCCGAGGGATTTGCAACCACCCATGTGCCGGTGGACGCCCAAGGCCTCGTGTCCGTGGAAGCTGTCGAAGCCGCGATTCGCGACGATACCATCCTGATTTCCATCATGCACGCCAACAACGAAGTGGGGACGATTCAACCCCTTGCAGCCATAAGCGCCTTGGCTCATGGCCGGGGAATCGCCGTTCACACCGATGCGGCCCAGTCGGTGGGCAAGATTCCCGTGGATGTCGCGGCCCTGGATGTCGACCTGCTGTCCCTGGCCGGACACAAGCTTTATGCCCCCAAGGGAATCGGTGCGCTCTATGTACGCAACGGCCTCTTGCCGGAGAAGTTCTGCCATGGCGCGGGACAGGAAATGGGATGGCGGGCCGGAACGGAAAATGTTTTGGAGATCGTCGGCCTGGGCCAGGCCTGCGAAGTGGCCGGTCGCGATATCGCCGGTACGGCCGAGCGGTTGCGTAATCTGCGGGATCGGTTGCATCGCGGCCTGACCGCATCCCTGGATCGCGTCTTCCTCAACGGTCACGCCGATCAGCGGTTGCCCAATACGTTGAGTCTGGCCTTCGAGGGACGGACCGCCGACCGGATCCTGGAACGGATCGGCAGCCGCGTGGCCGCCTCTCCCGGTGCGGCATGCCATTCCAGCGAAGTGAATGTGTCCCATGTGCTTGCGGCCATGCAGGTGCCGCTGTCCCGGGCCCGGGGAACCATCCGATTTTCGCTGGGACGCATGAACACGGTGGCGGAAATCGATCAGGCCATCCGCGTCATCGTCGAAGCCGTCAAAGAAATGGTGCCATGAGCGGGTCGCCACGGAATTTCAGGTGGGGGATCCGACCCGCGATACCATCGATTCGAACCATTCCCATGTCATGATCGGCGCCTTGGGAAAATCCTCCTGCCATTACCGGCCAAAGCGCGATTCCGGCGAACGATGACCCAACTCGGTTCCTCAACCTGCGATTTGTGCGGACTGCCCCTGGGTCGGGCGGACCACTGCGCGGACTACGGCGAGCAGACGCTGCGTTTTTGCTGTGCCGGATGCAAGATGGTCTACGGAATGCTGATGGAGGCCGCCGATGCACCGGATCCGGACCAATTCCGCCGGAGCGAATTGTATCGCCGCTGTGTGGTCGCCGGTGTGGTACCCTCCAGCACCCTCCAGGAAGACGCCCTCCAGGAAGAACGACGCAACCCACCGCTGGAGACGGATACCGCGGCCGGATCGATGAAAGGCGACGCCTCCGAGATCCTGACGGCACAGTGGGAGGTGGGAGGGATGTGGTGCCCGGCCTGCGCCTGGGTGATTCAGGCGGCGCTTGCGCGCAAGTCCGGGGTGGCCGAGGCGGTCTGCGATTTCGCCACCGACCGGCTGCACTGCCGCTACGATCCCACCCGGATCGATCCCGGTGAAGTGGCCCGCACCGTGCAAAGTTTGGGATATCAACCGGTTGAGACGCGGTTGCACACCAATGGGCGGCGATTGCGGGGACCGTTCGTGCGTCTGATGGTCAGCGCATTGCTGGCGGTGAACGTGATGATGCTCTCCTGGGCCCTCTACTCCGGCTTTTTCACCACCTTGAGTCACCAGGACATCCGCCATCTCTCCTGGCCCCTGGTGATCATGACCACGGTGGTGATGGTCTACGGCGGCGGTCCCCTGTTTCGCAAGGCCTGGTGGGGACTGCGCAACCGGGCGCCGGGGATGGAAGCCCTGGTCTGCCTGGGGGCGGGCAGCGCCTACCTTTTCAGCCTGTACAATTTCATCTGCGGCAGCGTTCACCTCTATTTCGATACCGCCAGCATGCTGGTGGTGCTCGTGCTGCTGGGAAAATTGCTGGAAGCCCGGGCGCGGGCGCGGGTGCGCCGGGACCTGGAGGATTTTTTCGCGCTGCAACCCCGCAAGGTGAGGATATGCACCACCCAATTCCCCCGAGGGCGTTTCAAGGCCCTGGAACGTCTGGTGGCGGGCGACCGGTTCCGGGTGGAGGCCGGGGAAATGGTGCCGGCCGACGGGGACGTGGTGGCCGGCGTCGGTTGGGCGGACGCTTCGGCGATTACCGGGGAGTCGCGCCTCGCCCGCCTGAATCCGGGTGAGGCCGTCACCAGCGGAACCCGGCTGGTGCAAGGGCATGTGGAAGCGGTGGCACGGCGGGTGGGTCCCGAGGCCCTGCTGGGGCAGATGATTGCCGTCATCGGGCAGAGTCTCGCCCGGCGGACTCCCCTGGAAAGCCATACCGAGCGCTGGCTGGCGCTATTTGTCCCCATGATGGTGGTTCTGGCGGCGGCCACCGTCTTAGTGGCCTCGAAAACGGGCCTGGCCTGGGACCAGGCCTTCATTCGCGGCCTCACCGTTCTGGTGGTCGCCTGTCCGTGCGCCATGGGAATCGCGGTGCCTCTGGCCCGGGTGGCGGGAATTTCCCTGGCCGGCCGGCAAGGCATCCTGGTACGCGACTTCGAGGCCTTTGAACGGGCCCGGCAGATCGACTGCGCGGTGATGGACAAGACCGGCACCCTGACCCGCGGTCGCTGGTCCCTCGATTCGGTGGCCTGCCATGGTGATCTTGCAAAGGGGGAGGCCCTTGCCCTGGCCGCCGGCCTGGAGCAGGGACTCGACCATGTCGTGGCCCGTGCGGTACGGGAGTATGCACGGAATCTGGGCGTCCGCCCGGACGATATCCACGATATCGAAGTCCATGCCACCGGCGTGCGGGGAAGGTGGCGCAGCAGGATCCTGGAATTCGGCGCCCCGGATTTTGTCGGCGATATCGACGGGTTTTCTTCGGTGGGGAAAACGGGGAAGGGACTGCTCTCACCGGTTTATATGCGTCTGGACGGTCGTCCCGCGGCCACCTTTTTCTTTGGCGATCGGGTGCGGGAAAGCGCCGCATCCCTGGTTCGTGATCTGGAAACGGCCGGAGTCGCCTGCCATATGGTTTCCGGGGACGCCCGGGCTGTTACCCGGGCCGTCGCCCGCCGGGTGGGCATCGATTCCCGCCGGGTTCATGGCGGCCGACTTCCCCGGCAGAAGGCTTGCTTTGTCGCCGGGCTCCAAAAATCCGGACATCGGGTCGTCATGGTGGGCGACGGGACCAACGACGCCCCGGCCCTGGCCGCGGCCGATCTGTCCGTGGCCGTGCACAATGAGTCCTCCCTGGCGTATCAGGCGGCCGCCGTCACCCTGATGCGCAGCGATCCGGCCCAGTTGATGGATTTCCTGGCCCTGGCCCGGCTGGTAAACCGCAAGGTGGTCGAGAACCTGGGTTGTGCCTGGATCTATAACCTGATCGCCATTCCCGTGGCCATGGCAGGTTGGCTCAACCCCTTGGTGGCGACTGCGGCCATGTTGCTGTCGAGCCTGACGGTGATCGGCAATACCCTGCATCTTCTGAGAAGAAAAGAGCCTTGATCATCGCCGATGTGTTTTTGTCGCCTTGACCGAGCGGGCATTGGAAGGCTATGAGGACGGGACGCATTTTTCGCAGTCACCTTCAGGGAGCGCTCATGGATACCCATGCGGACAACATCGATGCCGATGAGATCGCCAGGTTTGCCGCCAAGGCCGATCTCTGGTGGGATCTGCATGGACAATACAAAGCGTTGCACGAAATCAACCCGGTCCGCCTGGCCTACGTGCGCCGGCGCGCCGGATTGACCGGCAAACGCGTGCTGGATGTCGGCTGCGGCGGCGGCCTGCTGGCCGAAGCCATGGCGGCCGCCGGCGCCGAGGTGACAGGCATCGATATGGTCGTCCCTTCTTTGGAGGTGGCCCGCAGACATGCGGAAAAAAGCGGACTGTCCATCGCCTACCGGCAGAGCACGGCCGAGGCCTGGGTCGCGGATCACGCCGAGGCATATGATGTGGTAACCTGCATGGAACTGGTGGAACACGTTCCCGATCCCCAACGGCTGGTGGCGGCCTGCGACCGGATGACCCGCGCCGGCGGCGACCTGTTTTTTGCGACGGTGAACCGTACCTGGCTGGCCCGGCTGTTGGTGATCTGGGCAGCGGAGTACCTGTTGGGCATCGTCCCCAGGGGGACCCATGCATACGGCCGGCTGGTCCGGCCGGCGGAATTGAAACGTTGGGGCCTGCAGGCCGGTCTGAAACTGGATGATGTTTCGGGATTGCGCTATCTGCCCTACATCGGCCGGGCGTCCCTGTGCCGCGGAACGGCCATGAACTATCTCATGCACTTCAAGAAATCCAGCGGCCGCGGGACGCCCTGAAAATCGATACATTCCGGCGCGGCCCCGGCCGGTGGCGTACCGCCGGACAACGCTTCGCCTGTGGGGGGAAGCCGGGAGTGAAACGGATATGATGAAACACGGAAGGAATCCCCGCTGGTTCGATGCCGCGGGCCGGCGTGAGCAATGGGACGACCATATTCAGGTCAGCGGAAGAGCACGTTTCGGGTTGCGTACCTATGCCGCCGGAGACAAGCACAAGGCGGTGATGCGGCATTTCAACCGCGTGGCCCCCAAATACGACTTCATGAACTCCCTGCTCAGCATGGGCATCCAGCACGTGTGGAAGCGGGCGGCCATCCGCATGCTGGATCTGCGCCCCGGGGACAAGATCCTGGATGTGTGCGGAGGAACGGGCGATCTGGCCATCGGTGCGGCGCGTCGGGCGGGCCGGCGTGGTCAAGTGGTGATCTACGACATCAACCGGGCGATGATCCAGGCGGGCCGCCCCAAGATCGATCCCCACCCGCACCTGAACATGATCGCCTTTTGCCAGGGCGATGCCGAGCGGATCGCGTTTCGCGACCATACCTTCGATGCCGCCATGGTGGGCTTCGGCATCCGCAACGTAACCTTTCTCAAGAGGGCATTCCGGGAAATGCACCGGGTGCTCAAGCCCGGCGGCAGGATCCTCTGCCTGGAGTTCTCCCGACCCACAAATCCCCTGTTCAGAAGCTTGTACGATTTTTACTCCTTTGCCGTCATGCCGCTGCTGGGGCAACTCATCGTGGGCTCGGCCCGGTCCTACGCCTGCCTGCCCGAAACCATCCGTATGTTCCCATTGCCGAATGAACTTGCGGACATCCTGGCGGAAATCGGCTTTCGTCGTGTCCGCTACCACGCCATGACCAACGGCATCGCCGTGGCCCATGTGGGCGTCAAGGCCTGAGGATCGGACTGACGGATCGTTTTTAGAAGAGGAAACGCACCAGTACGAGTACCAGGGTGGCCAGGGGATATTGGCTCGCCTTGTTGAAAAGATTCATGGCGCTGCTGCGGTCATGGGTCTGGGCCAGGTCGAGCACCGGCCGCAAGAGCAGGACGACGTTGATGACCAGGACGCACAGCAGGTAGCCGGCGCCGAAGGACAGGGGAGAGGCCCACAGCAGGGCGAAGTGCAGGAACATGGCCGCCACCAGGCAGATCAGGCTGATGAGTCCGGCGCGTCGGGTTCCCAGCCGTACCGGAATGGTCTGGGCCTTGAAGTGACTGTCTTCTTCCAGGTCGGTCCAGTCCGCCGGAATGTTCTGCCCGCCGATTTCCCAGAGGAAGAGCCACAGGAGCAAAGCGGTCACGAAGGAGACCGGGGGATCCGGCTGGACGGCGTACACCGCCGCCAGGGCGCCCAGCGTCTTCACCAGTCCGTTGACCACCGCCCGCAGGGGCGTCACTTGCCACAGCAGGCAGTAGAGGCCTTCCAAGAGGCACCCGGCCAGGAAAATGTAGAGGCAGACCGGGTTCAGCCAGAAGGCCCCCGCCAAGGCGACCAGCGACCATCCCGCGGTCCAGACCAGACCGGCGGAAAGGCTCAATTTTCCCTTGGCCATGGGGTGCCGGGTCAGGGCACCGTCCAGGTAACCCTCGCCCTCGGCATACCCGCCGATTCGTACCTTCTCCCTGTCCGTCCGCAGGTCGATCACGTCGTTCAGGGCATATACGGCGGTGTATCCTGCGAACACGGTGACCAGGCCCACCAGTGTGACGGCCAGCGAAGGGAAATGGCCCAGACAAAGCAATGCCGCGGCGGCCGGGGCCGCCATGTCGATCAGTCCGTGGGGTGTTCTGGACAGGGCGAATAAGAGATTCAGTTGTTCACGCTTGGACATGGGCAAGGCCAGCAGGGATCGGTTACATGGTCCGGACTCCTGTCAGGGGTTCGGATGGACGTGGGCGGCATAATCTCAGATTAGGATGCGGCTTGTCAACGAAGATGGCATCGCCGTGGACGTCGCGGCAAGGATGGCGCATTTTCCAGCGAGGTCGAGACCGGCCGGCTGCCGGGCGATCCCCGAAGATCGAATCGCCACCATGGAGGCTATCCCAATACCACCGTCAGGACATCGTTGCGCGCATTGACATGTTGCACCGTGACCTGCACCAGATCCTCCGGGCGCAGGGTAATGGATTCGGCGCCGCTGAGGCGGCACTCGAGCATGTAATCCGGGAGCAGGATCAGGTAACCTTCGCGTTTCCTGGCCAGCACCAGGGCTTCCATTTTTTCCCCCATGCGCCCCTGCAGATGTTTGAGCAGCCAGTAGCGATGGCGGCGGTACTGGATCCGTCCCACCTGCCGCAGGGGCTCTTCACAATCGGCGATGATCCCGTCGATTTGCGACCGGGTATAAGCGGCCTCCAGGCCGAATGCCGCCCGCAGCTGGCGCTGGGTGACGATGTCGGAGAACTTGCGGATGGGAGATGTCGCCGTCACATAATGGTCCAGCCCCAATCCGGCATGCCTCTCTGGGGTACTGCTGAGCATGAAACGGCTGATGGATTTGCGCTGCATACAGTTTTGAAACAGACTGCCGCCATTGTCGCCCAGAAGCCGCTGGCGTGGTTCGAGCTGGGACCGGAAAATGGCCGGCAGATCGCGTTCGGCCAGGAACCGGGCGGCCAGTGCATTGGCCATGATCATCAGTTCGGCCACCAGCATGCGGCCGGGGCTCTCCCGGTTGACGGCCGATACGACGGCGACGCCTTCGGTATTGAGCCAGATATTGATCTCCGGCAGGTCGATGAGCAGGGCTCCTGCGTCCGCGCGCTGTTGCCGGAAATTCCGGGCGATGGCATGCAGGGTCTTGATATCCGGATCTTCGTCCACAAGCCCGTCGACCTCATGAAAAGTCATTTGACGATGAACACGGATCAGGCTGGGAACCATTTCGAAATCGAGGATCTTGCCCCGGGGGGTCAGACGAACCAGGGTCGTGATGGCCGGACGGTCATGACCCGCCCGGAGACTGCAGGCATCCTCGGCGAGCCGCGCGGGCAGCATGGAGATCTTGTTGTCCGGCATATAGATGGAACTGCAGCGCTCCCGGGCAGCCAGGTCCACGGGGTCGTCCTTGGTCACGTAGTAACCGACATCCGTGATGTGGATGCCCAGTTCGAGATGATCCTCCTTCACCTGGATGCTCAGCGCATCATCGAAGTCGATGGTCGAAGGTCCGTCAATGGTGATGGCGTCCAGATGACGTAGATCCCGTCGTCCGTTGCGCACTACGGTGGCGTTGCGGCACAGGGAGTCCACATGCGTCTCCACCTCGGTATCGAAATCGATGGGAATAGCGAAACGCAGCAGATCCAGGTTCTCATCGGCGCTCCATTTGCCGATTTTGGTGAGGAAGGAGAAGATCGCGCCGGGGGAACCGGCCTCGGCTTTGTTAAGAATGGTCCGGGCCGCCTGGCGATGAGGACTTTCCTTTTCCAGCAGGTAGTAGGAAGCCAGCACCGTGTAGATGAGTTCGGCCTCCTGAGGGGCGGCAACCGCCTGGCCCTCCAATACGCGCTGCATCCAGGCGGCGCCCTGGTTGATCAACCGTTCCTGCTGTTCCGCCGCCTGCCGGCGGGTGACAATCTCTTCCACCTGCTCCGGGGTGTGGGGAAAGAAGCCGTCCGGCTTGAATTTGAAATAGAGCCGGTCATCGAACAGGGAGCGGATGACCGCCGAAGCATGGTCGGCGTCCGTGGGGCCGGAAAACGCCAGGTCGGTCATGGTGGGCAGGTCGATCCATTCATTTTCGCTGTTGAGTACCTCCCACAATTCCTGGATATCCACCTGCCGGCTCAATTCCCTGCGCCGGTCCGCGATGCGCTTGAGTGCCGCCGCCAATTTCTCGCGGCCCGCCGCGGTGTCTAGGCGCGTGTCGGAACGATGCAGCAGCCGTCCGGCGGAAAGCTTCGTTTCACGGTTGTTCTCGGTCAGCAACCGCAGACGTAATTTTTTTGTCTCCATCACGACAGCGCAGACGATTCTCTGACTGTCGATGAATTCCACTACCATGCCCAATTCCATGGGCACCTTTTAACAACCCCCCCAGGCAAAGTCAATGCGGGGCGGGCAGATGAAATTTTAACCAAATCAAAGATTTGACCGGCAGGTGGATCCGTCTTATCGTAGATTTCGTTACCGGACGCACCTGGTGACGGCGGCCTTATGGCGGCCATGACCGGGCATGGATGTCCTTGGATCACCCGTTCATGACCTCTGTGACGATTTTACGGTGTTATGAAAAACCTCGATCTGATTCTGCCTCATTTTAAAGCCCATTGGCGGACCATCGCCGCCGGCCTGATTTCCCTGATTCTGGTGGACCTGCTTCAATTGACCATTCCACGGGTCATCCGCCAGGCAGTGGATGATTTGACGCTGCTGGACGCCGATTTCGGCAGCCTCCTGCGGCAGGCGCTGGTTTTGGTGGTGCTGGCGGTGTCCATCGGGATTTTCCGCTACATCTGGCGGAGATGTCTGCTGGGCACGGCCCGGCGGCTGGAGGAAACCCTGCGCAACCGCCTGCTGGATCATATCCAGTCGCTTTCCGCGACCTATTTCGACCATGCCGAAACCGGCGATCTCATGGCCCATGCCACCAACGACATCCAGCAGGTGCGCATGGCGGCGGGCATGGGCCTGGTGGCCATCAACGACGCCTTGCTGCTGGGGACCGCCTCCATCGGGTTCATGCTCTATATCGATGTGCGGCTGACCCTCTACATTTTGATTCCCATGCCCTTCCTCGTGTTGAGCACGCGACTGCTGGGCCAGCGCATGCATAAGGGGTATCACCAGGTCCAGGCCGCCTTTTCCGATCTGACCGAATCCATTCGCGAACGAATCGCAGGGATCCGCATGATCAAGGCCCATCACGGCGAGAAGGCCGCTTTTCAGGATGTGCGCCGCGTGTCGGGCACCTATATCGACGCCAATATCAAACTGGTGGCAGTGTCCGGCCTGTTTTTTCCCATGATGATGTTGCTGACCAACCTGAGTCTGGCCCTGGTCCTGTTCTTCGGCGGTCGCAGCACCATCGCCGGAGGGATTACGCCGGGTGATTTCGTGGCCTTCATCAGCTATCTCGGACTGCTGGCCTGGCCCATGATGGCCCTGGGCTGGGTCACCAACCTGATTCAGCGCGGCGGCGCCTCGCTGGATCGGCTGAACGCCATTCTCCGGCGGCGGCCCGCGATCCGGGAACATTCCGATGCCCGACCCCTGCCGCGGGCCCGGGGCCGGGTCGCCTTCGAGGACCTGTCGTTCGGTTACAATGGCCAGCCGGTGCTCGCAGGGATCGATCTGACCGTCCCCCCTGGCGAGGTCCTGGGAATCGTCGGCCCGCCGGGAAGCGGCAAGAGCACCCTTTTGCGCCTGGTGCCGCGCCTTTACGAAGTCGAACAAGGCCGCGTGACCGTCGACGGCATGGATGTGCGCGACCTGCGCCTGGCCGATTTGCGGCGCAACATCGCCTGGGTGCCCCAGGAACCCTTCCTTTTCGCCGGCACCATCCGGGAGAATCTTCGGTTCGGAGCGCCCGGGGCGGATTCGGCCGAACTCGACCGGGTCATCGACGACGCGGGTCTGCGCAAGACCATCGACGGCTTTCCGGTGGGGCTGGACACGGTAGTGGGCGAAAAAGGGGTGTTGCTCTCCGGCGGACAGAGACAGCGCATCGCCCTGGCACGGGCATTGTTGGTGGACGCACCCATCCTGCTGCTGGACGACCCCATCAGCCAGGTGGACACGGCCACGGGCCGTCGGATCTCAGACACCCTGGCACGATTGGGAGGTGCCAGAACCATTCTGATTGTCTCCCATCGATTGTCGGCGGTGCGATTCGCGGACCGGATTATCTCCCTGTCCCGGGGCCGCGTGGCCGAAAGCGGATCCCATGATCAACTGGTGGCCGCCGACGGCTATTACGCGCGCATCCATTCTCTTCAGGAGTTGGAAGATGCGGTATGACTACGGCTACAGCGAAGAAAAGCATTTGGGCAAGCCTTATGATCTGCAGTTGCTGCGCCGGTTGTGGCCGCTGATATCCGCATATCGTCGTCTGCTGCTGGGTTCGGTGCTGCTGGTGACGGCCATCACCGCCCTGGAATTGGCCATCCCCTATTTCACCAAGGCGGCCATTGACGGCTACATCGTACCGCCGCAGGAAAAAGCCGCATCTTCACGGTCGCTCACGGTGGATGGGGACGATCCGGAAGTCCGCGGAATCGTGGACCGGTATCCGGATCTGTTCTACAGCGAAAACGGCGCCTGGCGTATCGCCTATCCCGACCTGCGCCGGCTGCCGACCGGAGACCGCATCCTGCTGCGCCGCAACGATATCGACGGGTTGACCCAAGTCGTGCTGCTTTTTCTGGCCGTGGTGATGGTCGATTTTATCTTCACCTTTCTGCAGCGGATGATCATGGAATACACCGGCCACCGGATCATGCACGATCTGCGTCTGAAGCTGTTCGACCACATTCAACAGCAGGCCATGGTCTTCTTCACGCACCAGCCGGTGGCCCGCCTGGTCACGCGGGTAACCAACGACGTGCAGAACATGCACGAATTGTTCACCACCTTTATCGCCATGGTGTTCAAGGACATGTTCCTGCTGCTGGGGATCGCCGGCGTGCTCCTTTTTCTGGACTGGCGCCTGGCGCTGGCCGGATTTGCCGTGCTGCCCGTCATGATCTGGACGTCCAGGCGGTTTGCTTCCCGCGTCCGGAAGGTCTTTCGGGAACAGCGCATCCAGGTGGCCCGGATCAATACGCGCATGGCCGAATCCATCGAAGGCATCCAAACCGTGCAGGCCTTCTGTCGGGAGGCGGCCAATGCCGAAAGATTCGCTGCGCTGAATGCGCAATACTATCGATTGGGCATGCGCCAGATCCATATCTTTGCCGTGTTCATGCCGGTCATCGAAATGTTGGGCATCGTGGCCATCGGGGTGTTGATTTTCTACGGCGGTCTGCATGTGGCGGCCACCCGGATCAGCCTGGGAGCCCTGGTGGCGGCCATCTCCTATATGCGCATGTTTTTCCGGCCATTGCGGGAACTGGCGGAGAACTACAATGTCCTGCAAAATGCCATGGCTTCCGCCGAAAGGATCTTCGCCCTGCTGGATACCGCGCAACAACTGCCCGTGGTATCGGAAGCGGTACCTCGCGATGTCGCGGCCGGCAAGGCCGGCCCCGCCGGCGGGCTCGTCTTCGAGGAGGTCAGCTTCGCCTACAATCCAGGAGAACCGATCTTGAAGAAGGTCTCCTTCCGGGTATCACCGGGGCAGACGGTGGCCCTCGTGGGACCCACCGGCGCAGGGAAAACCAGCGTGCTGAACCTGATTTTGCGGCTCTATGACCCCGACAGCGGCCAGATCCGCCTCGACGGTCGGCCGTTGCCCCGTTGGTCGCCGGTGGAGCTCAGAACGTTCATGGCGCTGGTACCCCAGGAACCGGTGCTCTTTTCGGGAACCGTGCGGCAGAATATCTTTGCCCATCCGGATCAGGTGTCTCCGGAGCGCGCCGATCGGATCGTCGATGCCGCCCGCTGTTCCGAATTGGTGGGACGCCTGCCCCGGGGACTGGACACACCGCTGGAGAAAGGCGGCGGCAGCCTGTCCAGCGGGGAACGTCAATTGCTGGCCATTGCCCGCGCCATGGCGCGGGAACCGCGGATCATTCTGCTGGACGAAGCGACATCCTACATCGATTCCCAGACGGAAGCGGCCATTCATCAGGCCCTGGACAACCTGATGGCCGGACGCACCTGCATCATCGTGGCCCACCGCCTCTCCACGGCGCGCACGGCCGATGACATCGTCGTGATCCAGGACGGGTGTGTGGCCGAGCAAGGCGGACACGAGCGTCTGCTGTCCGCCCGGGGGCTTTACTGGAAACTGCACCGGCAGGCCCAGATCGTCCACCCCGGCTGAAAGGCCTGCCATCGGCCGTTCTTTCCCGGGCTGCCTTCGTCCGGGGATGGGGCCGAAACCAGCCATTGCCTGCCCTTGCCCCGGCCGCGTTTGGCCTTGCCAAAGCCCGGTGTCCATGGTAATACGCCACTGTTTTACTGTTTTAGAATGGCCGGCGTTTCTGTGGTCAGTCTGCGGCTCGATCGGCGGCTAACCCGGACATTGCGCAGGATGAATCTGCTTCAACCGACAAGTCGTTTTTTACTACCAGCATCCAAGGTATTAAGGGTAGCAGGATTTCGATACCAATTTACCTTTAACCGCACAAGGAGGTTCAGACAATGCCTTACAATGCAGTAGAAATGGCAGACTGGCAGATTTCCGAAGAGGCAGAAAAGAATATGCCCACTTCGGATCAATGGCGTGAAAAGCTCGGGTTGCAAGCAGATGAAATGCTTCCCATGGGCCGGCTTGCCAAGATCGATTTCCTCAAGGTCATCGACCGTCTGAAAGACAAGCCCGACGGAAAGTATATCGAGGTGACCGCCATCACCCCGACCCCGCTGGGCGAAGGCAAAAGCACCACGTCCTGCGGTCTGATGGAAGGCCTGGGCAAACGCGGCGTGAATGTTGGCGGAGCCCTTCGCCAGCCTTCCGGCGGTCCCACCATGAACGTGAAAGGGACTGCGGCCGGCGGCGGCAACTCCCTGTTGATTCCCATGACTGAATTCTCTCTGGGCCTCACCGGCGACATCAACGACATCATGAACGCCCACAACCTGGCCATGGTGGCGCTCACCGCCCGGATGCAGCATGAGCGTAACTACAACGACGAGCAATTGCAGCGCCTGACCGGCATGCGCCGACTGGACGTCGACCCCACCCGCGTGGAGATGGGTTGGATCATCGATTTCTGCGCCCAGGCCCTGCGCAACATCATCATCGGGCTGGGCGGACGCTTCGACGGCTTCACCATGCAGTCCAAGTTCGGCATCGCCGTGGGTTCCGAGCTGATGGCCATCCTGGCCGTGGCCACGGACCTGGGCGACCTGAAAGAGCGCATCAACAACATCACCGTGGCCTTCGACAAGTCCGGCAAGCCGGTGACCTGCCGAGACCTGGAAGTGGGCAACGCCATGGCCGCCTTCATGCGCAACACCATCAATCCCACCCTGTTGTGCACCGCCGAGTACAACCCCTGCTTCGTGCACGCCGGCCCCTTCGCCAACATCGCCGTGGGTCAGAGTTCCATCATCGCCGACCGCGTCGGCCTGAAACTGTTCGATTACCATGTCACCGAGTCCGGATTCGCCGCCGACATCGGATTCGAGAAGTTCTGGAATGTCAAGTGCCGCTTCTCCGGCCTGAAACCCCACGTCTCCGTCCTGACCTCAACCATCCGCGCCCTCAAAATGCACGGCGGCGGCCCCAAGGTCGTGGCCGGCAAAGCGTTGGACGAAGCCTACACCAAGGAGAATCTCGGACTGGTGGAAAAGGGCGTGGAGAACATGGTCCACATGATCGGCGTGATCCGCAAGGCCGGCATCAATCCCGTGGTCTGCATCAACCGCTTCTACACCGACACCGACGCCGAGTGCGACATCGTCCGCAAGGCCGCAGAAGCCGCCGGTGCCCGCTGTGCCGAGTCCAAACACTGGGAACTGGGCGGGGAGGGAGCCCTGGAATTCGCCGATGCGGTCATCGATGCCTGCAATGACGAAAACGATTTCAATTTCCTCTATCCGCTGGAGATGAAACTGCGCGACCGCGTCGAGACCATCGCCAAGGAAGTCTACGGCGCCGACGGCGTGGATTGGGCTCCGGAAGCCAGCGCCAAGGCCGAGATGCTGGAAAATGATCCCAAGTACGCCGATTTCGCCACCATGATGGTCAAGACCCATCTTTCCCTGAGCCACGACCCGGTCAAGAAGGGCGTGCCCAAGGGATGGCGCCTGCCCATCCGCGACGTGCTCATCTACTCCGGTGCCAAATTCCTCTGCCCCTGTGCGGGGACCATCAGCCTGATGCCGGGCACCAGTTCCAACCCGGCCTTCCGGCGCATCGACGTGGATCCCGCCACCGGCAAGGTGACCGGTCTGTTT
Source organism: Desulfobacteraceae bacterium (assembly GCA_050288425.1). Taxonomy (GTDB): domain Bacteria; phylum Desulfobacterota; class Desulfobacteria; order Desulfobacterales; family Desulfosarcinaceae; genus JARRKU01. The sequence continues at coordinate 42,162 of JBNKDU010000069.1, forward strand.
TAAGACCCCAAGACATAATCGACCTGCCATTCGCCCGGGCTTCGGCCCGGGCGTTTTTTTTGGCCGGCATCTTGCATTTTACGAATACCGGCGTGTGCGGTTCGCTTCGAACGATAAATCACCGCATGGCGCGGTGTAGGATGCCAAAAAAGTTCGACAGCGGCTGTCAATTTGCTGACATGGACGATACGGCTGCACGTCGGTCCGCCGCGGACAATCCGGAAAGGGCGCAATGGAAAAGATTCGCATCACCGCTGTTGAAAAGGCAATTCACAAGGCCACCCTGGATACCTTCGGCACCATGCTCTCCCTGAAGCTGGTCAAGGTCGGTAAAAAGACCGATCCGGGGCTCGACGAAAACCGTTTTGTCGCCTCGGTGCATTATGCCGGCGAGGTGGTGGGTACCCTCAGCCTGCATATCAGCGGTGAGTTCGCCAACATCGTCACCTGCGCCATGCTGGGGATGGAAGAGGGGGAAAGCGCCGGCGAAGAGGAGGTCAAGGACGTCCTCGGAGAACTGGCCAATATCGTCAGCGGCAACCTGAAGAGCGATTTCCTGGACGCCGACCTGGCCTGCGTGATCTCCACCCCCTCCATTACCCGCGGATCGGACTTCAGGATCGAAACCACCAACCTGGGCGATTTTCATCAATGGGTCTACCGGTATGACAGGTATGAGCTGATCGTCGAGATCAGCCTGAAAGAAGATCTCGGGGCCAAGGCGGATATCCTCGGCGTGAACAAGCTGAGCAACGATGAAATCCGCGACAAGGTCAATTCCGTAGACATCCCCACCACCGTAATCAATGCCGTCATCGATGTTTTCTACACCATGCTCTCCATGGAAGTGGAGAATATCAAGGAAGTACCCCCCGACTTCCGGGAAGACAAACGCACGGTGGGCAACGTCAGTTTCGCCGGCGATGTGCATGGCATGTTCAACATCCAGGTCAACGACGATTTCGCGCGCACCATGACCGCGGCCATGCTGGGCATCGAGGTGGAGGAGGTCGAAAGTGAAGAAGAAGTCTTCGATGTCCTCCGGGAAATGAGCAACATCATCGGAGGCAACTTGAAGTCCGCATTCGTGGATGTCGGCCTTTCGTGCGTGCTTTCCACACCCTCCATCACCAACGGATACGACTTCCGGGTAGAAGCGCTCAACATCATCGCACTCAACCGTTTCCTTTTTCAGGTGGACGGACACACCATCATCGTGGATGCCGGAATCAAGAAGGAGAGCCTCGCCGAGGCTGTCGATGGGGATCCGGAAGAGGCGGCCATTGGCGATGACGGAGGTGCGGCCGATACAGAGGAAGGCTTTTCCAATCTGGATCTGATTCTGGAGATTCCCCTGGAAGTTACCGTGGAGCTGGGGCGCACCCGGGCACGCATCCAGGATCTGCTCAAGATGGGACAAGGATCGGTGGTCGGCCTGGCGCAGCTCGAAGGCGAACCCGTCCATCTTCTGGTCAATGACACCCTTATCGCCAAGGGCGAGGTTCTCGTGGAGAAAGAGAAGTACGGGATCCGCATCGTCGACGTGGTCAGTCGCTTCGAACGTGTCAAAAGCCTTGCATAGAATCGGTTCGCAACCTCCCTGCCACCCCTGACCTTCCTAAAAAAAATGACAAACGGGCATTGATCCGATTCATAGACCAGGGGATGGCCGGTTGCCAATCGTGGATGGATTCTTATGATATGAAGATACCAGCACATCCTATCCTAACAAGCATCACGCAAGAATCGCCAGTACTTCAAGGAGGTGCCGATGTGGGGGACAAGGTGATTTGCATCGAAACGCATGGCGGTGCCCACCAGGCCATTTTGCGGAGGGTTTTGCGCATGGTCCCGGACAAGGATCGCAAGGATGCAGAATTGCAACGGATGCTGGCATTTCGGCTGCGCGTGGACGGGGAGGGGGCGACCAGCGAATACCTCATGCGCAAGATCCGCAACATGATCCAATGTGCCTACCATGGGCGGTTGTACGACTTCCTGAAGGACGATGAGCAGGAACGCCAATGCCCGCCCCCGGAACCGACCCGGACCCCCCCCGACATCGCCTGATCCATCTGGATTCCGAACACGAAGCATGTAAAAGCAAAAGCCGAATGGTCAATTTTTGGTCAGGGTCTTGCGCAGGGTGACGGCCAGATCCTGGGTCTTGATCGGTTTGAGCATCAACTCGCGGATCCCCTCTTTGAGCACCTTTTCCCGGGTCACATGTTCCCCATACCCGGTGCACAACAGGATCGGCAGGTCTGCACGAATGGCCAGCAATCGCCGGGCCAGCTGGATGCCGGTCATTTTCGGCATGGTCAGGTCGGTGATGACCGCATCGAAATCCATGGGGGTTTCGCTCACCCGCGCCAGGGCCTCTTCCGGATCATTGCAGGCGGTAACCGAATAGCCCAGGTTGGTGAGGATGCGATTCACCATCAGCACCAGGGTTCTCTCATCATCCACGAAGAGAATTCGCTCCGAGCCTCGGGGGGGATCGACGTAGACCGGTTCCGATGGAGCTGCATCGGTTTCCGTCCTGGCGGGCAACAGGACTTCGAAACACGATCCGGCGTCGACTTCGCTGGTGACGCTAATGCTACCGCCATGGGCCTGCACGATGCCATGCGCCACGGACAATCCCATGCCGGTGCCTTTCCCCTGGGCCTTGGTGGTGAAAAACGGCTCGAAAATCCGTTTCGCGATCTGTGCGTCGATTCCACAACCGTCGTCACGGACCACCAGGCGCACATAATCGCCCCTGGCCAGCGGACCATGGGTGGTCAAAAGGTCTTGTTCCAAAGTGTGGTTGCCCAGGCGAATCTCGATCTGTCCGGGTTCATCGCCGATGGCATGGGCGGCGTTGGTGCACAAATTCATCACCAATTGGTGGATGTGCGTCGGATTGGCATGGATCATCGCCACATTGGATTCGAAATGCGTTTTGATCTCGATGGTGGCCGGAAACGACGCCCGCAACAGCTTGCAGGCTTCCTTGATCAACGGCATGGGATGAACCGGATGTCTGTCGACCTTATTCTGGCGGCTGAAGGTGAGGATCTGTGCGATCATCTCCTTGGCCCGCATGCCTCCGTTCAGGATCTCCTGGAGGTTGCTGGACAGCATGGAATCGGGTGCGGCATCCAACAGGGCCAGTTCGGTGAAGCCGATCATGCCGAACAGGATGTTGTTGAAGTCGTGGGCGATGCCGCCGGCCATGGTACCGAGCGATTCCAGGTGCTGGGCCTGGCTGGAACGCAATTCCAATTCCCGTTTGGCCTCTTCGGCCTCCTTGATGGTTTGAATGTTCACCAGGCTGATGATCCAGTGGGCGTCGGGTTCGGGGCCTGTGTTGCGGGCACTTGCGAGCACCGGCAGCGGGACCCCGCTTTGGCGAATCAAAGCGCATTCGATGGGGTGGGGTGTCGGCAGGCGCATTCGGGTGCCGTCCTTTGCGTAGGCCGGCCGAAGCAAGTCATCCAGCTGTCTGGATTTCAGCGACTGGGGCGGTTCACCGATCATCTGGGCCGCCGCCGGATTGATCTCCAGTATGCGGCTGTCCTCGCCGTCGAGAATGATCATCCCGGCGGCGGCGGTATTGAACACGGTCTTGAATTGGGCCTGGCTTTGCGCCAGGGCCTTCTGGGTACGGGTGCGTTCGGTAACGTCGCGCGCCAGGGCGAAGACGGCCTGGCGCTGTCCACTGTAGTCGGCCAGGGCACTGGAAAATTCGAAAATCCGCTGTTCGCCCCCTTTGGTCAGCATGATGGTCTGACCCTCGATCTTGGTGCGGGTGCGAAGTTTTCGCATATACGTATCGAAAGCGGACCGCTCCTCGGCCGGCAGCAACTGTCCCTGGTTCATGGTCATCAATTCAGAACGGGTATACCCCAGGCCTTCGCACATCTGCCGGTTGACATCCAGCAGGTTGCCCTGCAAATCGTGGACAAATACATAGTCGGAAACATTGTCCACCATGCGTAGATAGCGTTGTTGATTTTCCCGCAGGGCATGCTCGATGGTCTTGCGTTCGTCGATTTCACCCTTCAGCTGGTCATTGGTGCGGTTGAGTTCCTGGGTCCTTTGCTTGACCCGCCTTTCCAGAAGCCGGTTGTAGACGGCCAGCCGTTTCTTCTTGGTTTCCAGTTGACGCGAGAGGAAAAAATTGCGCCGCATCTGGTATTCGATGGCATAGCCCACCATCATGCTCATGATGCAGATTACGGAAATATGAAACCCGTTGCCGAGGATTTGCCCTGCGGGCATCGCATCGGTGGAGACGGCAATCACCAGGTAGATGAAGATCAGCGACCAGGCCGTGCCGGAGGCGCAGATGAATCGCAAGCGCATGAAGGTGAAGATGAAGAAGACGATTTGCACCAGACCGCCCACATAGGCGTGGGTGGAATGAGGACCGGCCAGGATGATCATGGCGATGATGCCGCAACCGCAAACCGTGGTCCCCAGGCATACCGCCGGATGCAACATCTTGCGCGCAAACCGGGTGAAACTCAATCCGAAAATGCCAAGGATGAACGGGCATACGATGGCCCAGCGGATGATCCAGAAACGCAGGTACATATCCGGAACGACCACCTTGTCGACGATGCCGAAAATGGCAAAGAAAAGTGCGGCCACCAGGATCGCAATGCGCGTCTGGAGCAAGGTGCTATGGTGATAATGATCCAGGAAGATCGGTTCGAGATGGGCCAGACGATCGTTGAAGGCCAAGGTCAGGCGGTTGAATTGCATCCCGCCTAAATTGTCGTCTCTTGAATCCATTGGTTCGCGTCAGTACCCTTGGAGAACATTTGGGGTGCGTTGCCGATTCACCAGTCCCGTTGCAAGAGGGAATATCGGCCACGAAATTCAAATCTTTAGCGCCAGGCGAGGGTTTTATCGCCTATGGCAGGGATATCAGGCGGCGAGGCCCAGCCATGCCCGGCCATTTATAGCGTAATATATGTGTAACAAACCGATATCATATGAATCATCAAATCAGAGCGACTTGAATTTGCGGGCCAGATCGTTGTCGATCACATAGATGCATACCGCCTTGGCGCCCTGTTGGGTATAGTGGTGTCCGTCGATCAGATTCTTCATCAGGTAGGTCACGTCATCACGGATCCGGCGGTCGTAGGCTTTAAAATCCTCTTTGTCGTAATCCTTGATGGCCCGTCTGAAATTTTCGTTGTCCAGGAACGGTTCCAGCACTTTCTCCTTGATGTTATAGATATAGCGCTCATTCAGATTCTGGAACAAGGTGGTGTGGATGAGGGTTTTGTCCGTCCTGGACATCTCCTGGGGCAAGGTCCGTGTGGCATACTCTTTCTGGGTGTCTCCGCGCAGGGTGTGGCGCTGGTCTTTGCTGGCGCCTTTGCCCAGGATGCGGTATTCGAACTCCTCCAGGTACTCTTCGGTAATGGTAACTCTGTCCTGGGTGTACGGGCAGGTCTCTCTCACGTTGAGTTCGAAGTTGACCGCGAAGATATAGTTTTGAATCTCCTTGGCGATCTGGGCTTCGTTGTAGTAGTAAAGCGCTTCCTTGACTTCCTGAAGTACCGAATAATCATACATCAACAGCAGGGAGTCGAGGAATCCGTCGGGGATGGAGGCATGCAGATCCCTGCGGGATTTAAAGAATTTGCACAGCGTGGACATGTCGATGAAATTGTCGCTCCTGCCGTAGGTATTGTAGAATTCGCCGAATATCTTGATGGAATCGCGGCCCGATATGCCGTGTTTGCCTTCGCTTTCCGACTCGGCGATGATGCGTCGGCGGCGTTTGGCGGTCAGACGCTTGCGGTCTTCCTCGCTCAGCCACCTGGGGATGTATCCGGTATAAATCTCCATCTTGAGCAGTTGCAGGTTCTTGTCGCAATAGCGCTCATACTTTTCCGGCTTGCCGATCCACTCCAACAGCCCTTCCGAACGCAGGCTCAGGCGGGAAGAGATGATGACCCGGGCGAAGTTGTGCAGCACCCGCGGAAGGAAGGCGTCCTCGATATGGCGTCCGAAAATGTCCCGATAGATGTCCACCTCGGTGTTGAGGTCCAGCACATAGGATATGTTGACGTATTCGATGCGGTCGGAGAACGATTGAATGTTCTGGATGTTCTTTTTGTCTTCCGGATTCATCAGCGCCATGAACAGCGAATTGACGTTCTCTTCAATATCCTGCACCTTGTGGATGCCCTCGCTGATGATGTTGTGCAATTCGATGAGGCGTTCGATATTGTGCGATTTGATATCCATCAATGCATAGAGCCCGTTGTTGGTCTTGGCATAGCGCGAGTGGATATACTGCACCTGATTGCTGTCGCCGAACAGCCGGTTGATCCGGCGCTGCAGCATCTCATTGCCCAAAACCGTCTGCTTTACCGGCCGGTCGCCGGGGTTGAACACGCTGATGCCGTTTCCCAGGCGCCGGTTGAAGGTGTAATGCCGGGCCCAGACCGAATCGAACACCTTGATGGGATCCTGCAGGCGACTGAGCAGCGCGTCATAGATGGAGCCGCAGATGGTGCAGGGAACGTCCCGAAACACCCAGTCGAAGTCCTTGTCTGTAAAGAGGGCGTATTTAAACGCATCATTCTTGAACAGGTCGTCGAAGAACTCGCGCCGCTGGTCCTTGGGAATGATCAGCAGCGGATTGTCATGGCTCGGGCAGGAAATCTCCAGGTGGCGGTCCTCTTTCTGGGACAACACCTGCGACTTGATGCGATCGTACTGGTTTTCCTGGGACTCCTTTTGCAAATGGAGCAGCCTCTCCAGGATCGACACGGTGTCGCTGCTCACCGATGGTTGGCCGATATCGTCCACATTGATGCGCCAGACCACTTCGTAGCGGCAGCCCTCCTCGGTATTGGCGAATTCCTCGAACTTGGTCAGCAGGTTGTTCAGAAAGGTGCTCTTGCCGCAGCCGTGGGGACCGTCGAAAATGTAAATCTTGTTCTGCTGTGCGCCCTGACGCATGCTTTCCACCTGCTTGATGAGCCGGTTGGCAAACAAACGGTCGGCAAAGAACGGATGATCCGAGCCTTCCACGAACAGGCGGTTGCAGTCGTAGTTGACATAGCGGATGGATTCAGGGTCGTCCGGGTATTCATCGACTCCCATGCCCACATAGGCCTTGACCATGTCGTGGAAAAATTGAAAGACGTTGCGAATCAATACGGTGGGGGCCTGGGTCACCATTTCGAGGTAGGACGCGAAGGGAATGGGGGTTTGCTGATCGATCACGGCTTGGGAACGATGCAGATGCCGCATGGCCTTCTGAATGTTGCTTTGCTTGTCCAATGTGGTTTTTTGAAGCTGCATTCTTATCTTCCCGGTTCTGTAGAGGCGTTGCCCCCCATGATGGTGTATGCGAAACCCGAGCGCGCTATGCTATGCCAGGATCCGACGACTTAGTTTTCTCTCCTTCATGGTGTAGACCACCCGTTGCCACTTGATGTCCTGGGGTTTGGGGGCATCGGTCGTTTTGGGGTGGTCGCCCGCCTTGGCCACCGATTTGACTTCATGGGTTTCCAACTCCACCGGTCCGCCCCAAAGATATTCGATGCCCAGCAGCGTGTTGGGAATCCAGTCTCGGAGCAGCGGTTTTTGTTCGAAGCGGTGTACCAGATACAGCGTATTGGCTTCGGCGCTTTTTTGGCCGTCGATGGTGACGCTGGGCGGATGATAGAGTGAATCGAAGAGCATGGTGCGGTAGTCCGCCGCCTTGCGGCTCTTGACATAGTACTCCCATACCATCCTGCTCTCGTTCAGCCGTTTGCCGGCCACGAAGAGCTTGTTGTCCGTAACGAATTCCTGGTCCACGAACTGATTGATGAAAGTAAAATCCGAGTAGTTTTCACGGACCGAAAAGGCAAATTCGCGGCCGGTGCCGGTGTGCGTATCGTAGTGCTTGCGCTGGTGGCTGTCCTTGAGACTCTGGAAATCCCAGCTCAGGCGGCCCTGATCGACGATTCTTTCGATGAAATAGAACAGGCGCATGCCCAGGGCATAGGGATTGAGCCCTACCCGGGGCATGGCCGTGACACCGGCGTTGACGCGGGCGAAATCGACTTCATGGCCGTTGATGCGATCATCCTGGAGAAACAGGATCTCATGCCAATAGCTGGCCCAGCCTTCGTTCATGATCTTGGTTCGGATCTGGGGCTGGAAAAACAAGGAGGTTTTGCGTACGACCTGCATCACGATCAGCATCCACTTATTTTCTTCCTTGTTCAGGAAAGGAGAATTCTCCATGAGAAACTGAAGCAGGTCCGCGGGCGGTGTCGTCTTCTTCTCCTTGTATTTTTCGAACATCGCCTTGAATTCCGGATGGCGCCGGTCCACCTCGGCGAAAAAGCTGTCCTCGCATAATTCCTTTTCGCTCTCTTTGCATTGATTGTAGCGCTCGATCTCCTTGATGTATTCGCTGGTTCTTGTCTTCTTGACCGATTGCAGGAAAATATCGAAATAATAGTCGACCATCAGCGAGTGTTGGGTCAGCGCGTTGGGGAAGAGCCGCTCCAATTCGGTAAAATAGCCCACCAGGTTGTCGATGCTGCGGCTGAATTCGATGACGTAATCCACCCAGCGGCCGTGCTCGGACCGCAACTTGGCGATCACCCGCTTGTCCGACAGGGCTTCGCCGGTAAAATCGTAATCCCAGGTGTGGCGGTAATAGATATTGTTCTGGAAAAAGTCGATATGGCCCAGGACATGATAGAAGATCATCACGTTGAGCCAATCGGGGTTGTTGTCGTTGTAGAAGGAGATGGCCGGCCGGGTGTTGATGACCGTTTCGTACGGGTTGTGGGGATAGAGCTCGTATTTCCCCTTGCCCTTGAGGACCTCGAGATCGTGGACCCAGTAGTCGTAGAGGGTGGGGATCATGACCTTGGGCGACAGTTCCAGCAGATCCCGGTTGGTGACGATGTATTCCAGGGATTCATCTTCGAACCGCAGTCCGGCATCCCGTGCGCGCTCCTTGCAGCCCTCCATGATCTCCTTGGTATGTTGGTCGATCAGTTCCATGCGTCCGCTTTCCTTGCATGCGAAACAGCCGTTGGGAATCCGGCGTATCGCCGGCGATGGGTCGCCGCGTTATTCGGATATCAGCTTCTTGATGCCGTCGATGAGCCGCGATTCATCGGCATCGTCTCCCACGATGTCCATGCGCAGCAATTCCGGGGCCTGCTCCAGGAGTCCCGACTTCTTGATGTATTTTTCCACCTCGGTGGCGGTGCCGGCACTGTGCTGGGCAATGGTGATGCCCATGCGGTTGGCGTAGCGCAGCATGGTTTTGAGTTCCGGGATGGCCTCGCGTCCTTCGGTGTCCCAGTCGTCGCCGTCGGTACCGTGGAAAATGTAGATATTGTAATCCTTGTCCAGGCTCTCTTTCTGGACGATTTCGTTTACCAGCCGATAGGCCGAAGAGACCTGGGTGCCGCCGGCCACCTTGGAGTTGTAGTAGGTGTAAAAGTCGGGGACCTCCTTGGCGGTGGTATCGTGGAGAATGAAACGCGATTCGACCTGGTTGGCATACTGGTAGGTCAGCCAACTGTAGATCATCACATGCTGGGCCACGATCAGTTCGGTGGTTTTTCCCGCCATGGAGCCGGAGTAGTCGCGTACGAAAAATACCATCGCCTGGGATTCGTAGTCCTTCTCCCGGCTGAGAATGCGATAGATCATGTCGCTGGGCGAGATCAGGAAGTCCGAGGTGTCGATGTCGTTCACATCGGGAATCCGTCCCAGGTGGATGTTGGTCTCGATGATCTGGCGCAAGGTGGCCTTCTTGTCCAAAACCTGTCCGAAACCGCGATTCCGATCCGTCATGTCGTAGGTGTACCGGGTCAACGAACGTTTTTTGCCTTTGTCCTTGAGATTGGGCAGCTCGAATTGTTCGGTCAGGATCTTGCCCAGGTCATAGGCCGAGGATTCCAGTTCGTGCTGTTCGCTTTCGCCCTGCCCGGGGCCGGCGCCGCCCCCCTGGGTTTCATGAACCGGCTGTTCACCGATCACATCGCCCTCTTCGCCTTCTCCGGAACCGCCGTCGCCCTGTGATTCTTCGTCCACCGGTGAAAAGGATGGGTCGTGCATGAGCTTTTCTTCCACCGTGGTGGGGACCACCACTACCTTGTCCTTGCCGCCGCGCCCCGGCTTGACCATGCGGCCGACGCGGATCTTGCGCGGAAACCCGTCCTTCTGGCGCTGTTTGTCCTTAGCCAGCAATTCGTCGATGGTACGGATATGGCTGGTATAGCTGGCCTTGGGCATCGATGCCGCCTGCAGGATCATGAGGTCGTGATAGTCATAAAGACCGGCCGGCCTGGGCGGGGTCGGTGCCGCCGGCGTGTCGCCGCCCCGGTTCCGGGCCTCGTGGATCTCCGCCAGAATGGCCGCTTCCTGCTCCGGGCGAAGGCCCCTGGATTTCAATGCCTGGTAGATTTCCCACAGTTGATCTTTCATTGGGTACTCCTGTGGTTGAACCTCTTTTGGGTGGCGTCGGCCGTCGGCCTTCCGCCGGCAAGCGCTAGTTTTCGTCTTCCTGGGTGCAGAAGTACTCGATGGTCTTCTGTGCACAGGTGCGGCAATACCCCAGCTTGGTGAGCATGGTATCTACCATGCGGTCGTAAAGCTTCTGGTTTTCCTCGTTGGTCCGGTTGGCCAGGGCGCCGATCAGACTGCCGGCGCCGGCGATATCGGACTTGAGCCGCACGTCCGTCACGGCCTTGACCAGTTCCAGGTTGTCCATGAAATCATAGTTGGCGTCCAGGGAGATCTTCTGGCCGTAAATCTTGCGGATGGAGGTGCGGAAGGTCTCGCGCTGCTCCTGGGTTTTCAATCCCAGACGCTCCTCCACGCTCTTGACATAGCGTTCATCGATCTTCAGGGCGCGAAGTTCGCCGGTCTGCGGGTCTTTGTATTTCCACATCTTGTCCGGACCCAGGTTTTCGGCATCGACGCCGATGATCATGTTGACATAGTTCATCACGTCCTTGCGGATGGCCAGGGGTTCGTCCATATAGGCGTTGAACATCTCGGTCATGATCCGTTCGCGGTAGAGGCCCTTGGCGATCTTGAGATCCTCGAGGTATTTGGCCCGGTCGTTGGCGTCGTTGACATAGTCGAGGATGATGTGCTCCAGGGCATTGTATATGTCGTAGGCAAACATGCATCGGCCTTCATTGGTTTCCGAGCTTTCGATGAGCAATTGAATGGCGCGCCCCACGTTGCGCTGTCCCAGGCCTTTCTGGCCGAAGCGTTTGGTGATGTCCGGCTCCTGGTTGAGGGCGTCGATGACTTCGGCCAGGGTCTTGATGCTTTTTTCGCCGGCGACTTCGCCGGCGGCCAGCTTCATGGTCTCGATGGGGGTCAGTTTTTCCGAGCGTGGCAGGCGGGTCAGCACGGAGGCCACCGAAGCGGCATAGTTCAAATTGGGGTCCTGGTGCAGGGCTTCCAGGGTCAGGGTGGTGCGGGCTTCGCTGCCGATGGCATAGGAGGTCAACTGGTCCTGCAACTTGTAATTGGTGTTGTGCGAAACATAGCAGATACGGCATCGATCGACGATGGGAGCCTCTTCTTTTTCCGACAGGAAGCGGTTGAATTCGGAATTGTTGCTGGTGGCGATGATCAGGGTGTCGATGGGCCATTTGTAGCCATCGATCTCGATGTTGCGGTTTTGGATCACGCCCAGGTAAACCTGGACCAGGTCTTTCTTGTTCTTATAAATTTCATCGGCGAAATGGATGCCGCCGCCGGCGACGCGGGCCAGGGCCCCCCGGCGCAGGTCGAATCGATAGGGGTTGTTGGTGTCGGTGATATGCATCAACCGTTGAATCGATTCTTCGCCGAGCAGGTCCACGGCCGATGAGGTGATCTTATCCTTGGCCGGGTATTTGCCGGTGACCGTTCCCAGGCTCTCGGTCAGCGGCACGGGGATGATATCGATCATATCCAGCATCTTCTGGAGATCATCGCCGGTCTTGGCGCGCATATCATTCCAGATATAGCCGCTGCAGGCCCCCAAGGGACGGTAGTTTTCGTATAATTTATCGATGGCCTTATCGTCGAAACCGAACTCCTTGCCCAGAAACTGCCTGTTTTCATCCGGGGAATCGAACAGGTTCATGGCCAGGATCATGGGGTCTTCATAGGTCTGGGACTCGATGGTGGTGATCCGGCCGTAGTTGCCCAACTCCCCCATGCCGGTGAACCTGAAGGTGTATTTCCGATTCTGGGGAAGGGACAAAAAGGAGCGGTACGCCGCACAGAGAAATTCCACAAAGAAGGTCTTCCCATTGCCGG
>JBNKDU010000070.1:0-2102 GCA_050288425.1 Desulfobacteraceae bacterium
CTTCTTCCTGGAGGGGTTGGGCGGCCGGATCTCGGTGACCCGCGACCTGCTCAACCGCGCCAACTTCAATTGGGCCTATTCCGAGTTGTTTCAGAACTACGACCGCTCCCAGGTGGCGCACTATCTGCCCGGGGCCATCGAGATCGCCTGCGCCGAGGGCATCACCGTCCATTTTGCCGAAACCCATGACAACAACCGGCTGGCCGCGACATCGGAGACCTACGCCCGCATGCGCACGGCCCTGTGCGCCCTGCTCTCCCCCTACGGCGCCTTCGCCTTTGCCAACGGCGTCGAGTGGCTGGCCACCGAGAAGATCGGCGTGCACGATACCTGCGGCCTCAACTGGGGGGCCGAGCCCAACCAGGTGGCCGCCATCGCCCGCATCGCCCGCATATTGAACCACCACCCCGCCTTCGGTCCATCCGTGGCGCTCTCCCTCATCGGCCGGGGGGAAGACAACTTCATCGCCCTGCTCCGGCGCCACCACACCACCGGCCGGCGCGTGGTGGTGGTGGCCAACCTGGATTGGCAGCGGCCGGTGACCGCGGGGTGGGATCGTCACCAGGCCGCATGGCCGGAGAACCGGCCGGTGGACCTGCTCAGCGGCCGGGCCGTGGAACTGCAGAGCGATGCGCGGCGCCAATGGCTGGCCCTCTCCCCCGGCCAAGTGCTCTGCCTGGCGGACGCCGAAGATCTGGACCCATTGGAAGCCGCGCCCGACACCCCGGTGCCGCCGGCGGTCCTCTCCCAGCAGATGCGGGCCAAGGCGCTGGAAGTCCTCACCCATTGCGGCCCGGCCGGAAGATGGGATCTCCCACAAGCCGAGGCAGCGCTGCGAGGCGATCCGGAACGCTTCTGCCGGGAACGCAATTCCCACGGCGACGAATCGCGGGTGGTGGCGTGGGCATATCCCGCCGACCTGAACCGGCGGGTGATGGTGCCACCGGATCATTTCCTGCTGGTGCGTGCCGCCCACCCCTTTGAGGTCCGCATCCTGGACGGGGAGCGGGTGTGCGCCCTGGAGAACAGCCTCACCGATGGGGATGGGCGCCCCTTTGCCCTGATCAAACCCCTGCCCGCCGGAGAGCGGCACCATCTGCGCACCCTGGAGATCGGCGTCCACACCCCGGAGGGCACCCGGCACGACCGGGGCCGCCTGCTCTACCTCTGCCACGGCGATCATGCCACCGTAAGACTCGCCTACTCCCATCGGGAATGGGGCGCCACCCCTCTCGACACCCACTTGCTGGCCCTGGGCACCGACGGCCGTGGGGCGATGATGCGCGCCCATGTGGATTGGGGCCGCCTGGAGAGCCGCTACGATGCCCTGCTGGCCGCCAACCTGAGCGCGGCATTCCCCGAAGACCGCCACATCATGCTCTCCCGTTACCGGGGCTGGATGGTCTTTCAGGGCCACTATCAGGAGATCCGGCTCCAATGCCTGCGACGGTTCGCCTTCGACCACCAGCGCGGGGGGGTGTGGGACTTTCAGATCCCCACCGGCCAGGGGGAGCACGTCCACCTCAGGTTCTCCATCCAGATGCCCGAGGATCCGGCCAACACCGTCGGACTCCAGATCCGCAGGCTGAAAAGCCGCCCGGAGCGGGCCGAGCTGGACGACCGCCGGCCGGTGCAGATTATTCTGCGCCCGGACATCGAAGACCGCAATTTTCACCAGACCACCAAGGCCTATACCGGCCCCGAAACCGAGTGGCCCGCCGCCATCGCGCCGCATCCGGACGGCTTCACCTTCACGCCGGCGCCCGACCGCCGGCTGCAGGTGCAGATCGACCGCGGCGCTTTCGTGCATGAGCCCGAGTGGGCCTACATGGTGCACCGTCCCCGGGAAGCCCAGCGGGGGCTCGACGCCGACTCGGACCTCTTCAGCCCCGGGTACTTTTCGGCCCAACTCCAGGGGGGAAAAAGCGTGCTCCTCACGGCCCGGGTCACGGCCGGCGATCTATCGCAGCCCCCTTCGCCCGGGCCCGCCTTCCGCTTTCACCTGCCGGAGGATCAGCCCCCCGACCGCAAGCCGCGCCCCCTCGGCGAGGCGCTGGAGGCCGCCCTGGTGCGCTACATCGTCCGCCGGGGGGATTTCCGCT
>JBNKDU010000071.1:0-41218 GCA_050288425.1 Desulfobacteraceae bacterium
TGTTGAGATGGTGATGCCGGGCGACAATGTAGCGATCACCGGTGAGTTGATCACCCCGATCGCCATGGAGAAAGAGTTGCGCTTTGCGATTCGCGAAGGCGGGCGCACCGTTGGCGCTGGCGTGGTCAGCGAGATTATCGAGTAAGAGAGAATACCCCTATGATAATGAACGCCAAGATTCGGATTCGGTTGAAGGCCTACGACCACAAACTACTGGACCAGTCCGCCACGGACATTCTGGATACCGCCCGCAAGACGGGCGCCAAGGTGGTAGGGCCCATTCCGCTGCCGACCCAGATCAATAAATATTGTGTGCTGCGGTCTCCCCATGTGGACAAGAAATCCCGGGAACAGTTCGAGATGCGGACCCATAAACGACTGCTGGATATTCTCGAGCCGACCCAGCAGACGGTGGATGCGCTGATGAAACTGGATCTGTCACCGGGAGTCGATGTGGAGATCAAACTGTAGCCTAGGGAACAGGAAGCCATGAGCAGAGGACTGATTGGAAAAAAGCTGGGGATGACCAGCGTCTTTACCCCGGACGGCAGATACATACCCGTGACGGTGATTCTGGCGGGACCATGCGTGGTAACCCAGGTGAAAACCGAAGAACGCGACGGTTACAAGGCCCTGCAGATCGGTTTCGGTGGGAAAAAAGCCAAGCGTACGACCAAACCCCTCCAGGGACATTTCAAGAAGAGCGGCGGCCAGAATTACGCCGTGCTGCGGGAGATGGAAGTCGACAATCCGGAAGACTTCTCCCCAGGCCAGAATATCGGGTTGGATGTCTTTCAGGTGGGTGAACGTGTCGATGTCATCGGTACCTCCAAGGGACGGGGCTTCTCCGGTGTCATGAAACGCCACGGCTTCGGGGGCATGCGTGCCACCCATGGCGTCAAGGGCCACCGCGTACCCGGATCCATCGGCTGTAGCGCCTGGCCGTCCAAGGTGATCAAGGGCAAGAAGCTGCCCGGCCACTATGGCGTGGATCGCAAAACCGTCCGTAATCTGGAAATCATCGACATTCGGCCCGAGGAGAATCTGATCCTGCTCAAGGGCCCCGTGCCGGGGCATCGCCAGGGAATGGTGATGCTGAAAAAGCTCAAATTCGAAAAGAAGGGCTAACCGCGGAATATCCGGGCAACCGGTAACCGGAGGCCCGACGGGCGATGATCGGCCCCTTCGTGAGGAAAAATATGGCAACCATAGATGTTTTCAATATGAAAGGCGACAAGGTATCTCAGGCCGATCTTCCGGATGAGATCTTTAATGTGCCGGTGAAATCGCCCGTGTTGCACCAGGTGGTCAATGCCCAGTTGGCAGGAAGACGATCGGGTACGGCCTGCGTGAAAAACCGGTCCGACATCACCGGCAGCCAGCGCAAGCTCTACCGTCAGAAAGGGACCGGACGTGCCCGCAAGGGCAATATCAAATCGCCCTTGCTGCGCAGCGGCGGAGTTGTCTTCGGACCCCATCCGCGGTCTTACGCCCAGAAAGTGCCCAAGAAGGTCCGCAAGCTGGCGCTCAAAATGGCTCTCTCCAGCAAGCTGCAGGATAACGAGTTGCTGGTGGTAGACAATTTCGACCTTCCCGAAATCAAGACCAGAAACTTCGTCGCCGCCATCGATGCCCTGAAGGCCCGCAAGGTGCTGATCGTTACCACGGATGACAATCCGAATCTGGTACTGTCCGCCCGCAACGTTCCCGGTTCGAAAGTGATTCTGACGTCCGGCCTCAATGTCTACGATATATTGAAATACGACAAACTCATCCTGGTGGAGGGGGCCATTAAAGGGATTGAAGGGAGACTGCTCTCATGATCGACTATAGTATCATCCGGCGCCCGATCATCACGGAGAAGACCAACATCCAGAAGGATGCAGCCAATCAGGTCACTTTCGAGGTCCATCCGCGGGCCAATCGGATCGAAATTCAACGCGCGGTGGAGCAGATATTCAATGTCAAGGTGGCCAGCGCCCGGACCATGAATATCACCGGCAAAGTCAAGCGTCGCGGACGCGTCCTGGGCAAGCGACGCAATTGGAAAAAAGCGATTGTCACCCTGATGCCCGGACAGCGCATCGAGTTCTTTGAAGGAGCATAACGCTAGGAGTAATTCCCAATGGCAGTCAAAAGAGTCAGTCCAACATCTCCCGGTCGGCGATTTCAGACTTACGCGACCTTCGAAGAGATTACCAAAAAGGCCCCGGAAAAGAGTCTGATCCAGATTCTGAAAAAGAGCGGTGGACGCAACAACAACGGTCGCATAACGGCCCGTCGCCGGGGGGGTGGTCACAAGCGCTACTATCGCCTCATCGATTTCAAGCGGGACAAGGACGGTGTGACGGCCAAGGTCGCTTCCATCGAATACGATCCCAACCGCAGTGCCCGCATCGCGTTGCTCCATTACGCCGATGGAGAAAAACGCTACATCCTGGCGCCGTTGAACCTCAATGTGGGCGATGAGGTCGTCTCCGGACCGGAAGCAGATATCAAGCCGGGCAATGCTTTGCCGCTGGCGAATATTCCTCTGGGTACGCACATTCACAACATCGAGTTGAAGTTAGGCAAGGGTGGCCAGATCGTGCGTAGCGCCGGCGGGTATGCGCAGCTGATGGCCAAGGAGGATCGTTATGCGCTGGTGAAACTGCCTTCGGGTGAAGTGCGCATGGTCCTGCTGCGGTGCAAGGCAACCGTCGGTCAACTGGGCAACCTGATGCACGAGAACATGTCCCTGGGCAAAGCCGGTCGGTCCCGCTGGAAGGGACGACGGCCCAAGGTCAGGGGAGTGGCCATGAACCCCGTGGATCATCCCATGGGCGGTGGAGAAGGACGTTCCTCCGGAGGACGGCATCCCTGCTCTCCCTGGGGCATGCCCACCAAGGGATATCGTACCCGCAACAACAAGCAGACGGATCGGTACATCGTCAAACGCAGAAAATAGTGCTACGCCAACGGGGAAGCCGGGCAATTAGAATACCGGCAGGTGCCCGGGCGCCAGTGAAACAGGAGAGGTTATGCCACGGTCATTGAAAAAAGGTCCGTTTATCGACGAAAAATTGCTCAATAAGGTTTCTGTGGCTCAAGAGACCAGAAGCAACAAAGTGATCAAGACCTGGTCGCGGCGGTCGACGATCATTCCGGAAATGGTGGGACTCACGCTTGCCGTGCATAACGGCCGCAAGTTTATTCCTGTTTTCGTAACCGAAAACATGGTGGGCCACAAGCTGGGGGAATTCTCCCCCACACGCACCTATTTTGGTCATGCCGCCGACAGGAAATCGAAACACAAATAGGCAACGGTTCAAGGAGTGGCAATAATGGAGGTAAAAGCAGTCGCCAAATTCGTGCGGGTTTCGCCGCAGAAAGTTCGCATGCTGGCAGGTGCCATCAAAGACAAACCCGTGGAACAAGCCATGGCGATGCTTCGGTTCATGCCGCAGAAATCGGCCGGCATCGTCGAAAAAGTACTTCGCAGTGCAGTGGCCAATGCCAATCAGCATCCGGATATCGATATCGATGCGCTGCAGGTGGGCAACCTGATCGTCGAAAAAGGCCCGACACTCAAACGCTTTCGAGCCCGGGCACGTGGACGCGGCACACGTATTTTAAAACCCACCAGTCATGTGACGGTCGTATTGACCGAGGCGTCGGTATAACTAAGGAGGTAGGAGTTTGGGCCAGAAAGTCAACCCCATTGGACTGAGGCTGGGAATCGTCAAAACTTGGGATTCACGGTGGTATGCTGACAGGAAATATGCCGACTATATCCGCGAGGATTTCAATCTGCGCGGATTTATCAAGCGGAAACTACACCATGCCGGCATTTCACGCATCGAGATCGAGCGATCGGCCAAGCGAATCCGTTTGCGAATTCATACCGCGCGTCCGGGGATTGTCATCGGCAAGAAAGGCTCCGAAATCGAACGGTTGAAGTCGGAGATCGAACAACAGATCTCTCAGGAAGTGATGATCGATATTCAGGAAGTACGCAAGCCGGAAATCGATGCCCAATTGGTGGCCGAGAACGTCGCCATGCAGATCGAACGGCGGGTGGCCTTCCGGCGCGCCATGAAGCGAGGCGTCACTTCGGCGATCCGGTTCGGCGCCCTGGGCATCAAGATCATCTGCTCCGGCCGGCTGGGCGGAGCGGAAATGGCGCGTACCGAATGGTACCGGGAGGGGCGCGTTCCCCTGCATACCCTGCGCGCCGATATCGATTACGGATTCACAGAGGCGCGCACCACTTACGGTGCCATCGGCATCAAGGTTTATATTTTCAAAGGTGAGATCCTCAAGAAGGACGTCGACGAACTTAGCAGCTAAGCATCATGCCGCGAGGAAGCTGGGCAAAAGGCCCGCGCCGCAGCGATGGCTACGGTAATCGCCGCGTGCAATCAGGAGAGAGATCGATATGCTGAGCCCAAAGAAGGTAAAACACCGCAAGGTGCAAAAAGGCAAGATGAGAGGGATCGCGAGCCGTGGTTCCCGGCTGAACTTCGGTGAGTTCGGTCTGCAGGCCATGGATTGTGGCTATATCAGTGCCAAACAGATCGAGGCCGCGCGTATCGCCATGACGCGTCACGTCAAGAGGGGCGGCAAGATCTGGATTCGGATCTTCCCGGACAAGCCCTACACCAAGAAGCCTGCCGAAGTCCGCATGGGCAAGGGAAAAGGAGCCCCGGAAGGCTGGGTGGCGGTGATCAAACCGGGCCGTGTCCTTTATGAAATGGCCGGTGTACCCAAGGATGTCGCCAAGGAAGCCTTGCGGCTGGCCATGCATAAGCTGCCGGTGAAATCGCGATTCATCGAAAGGAGCGATCTGCTATGAAAGCCGAAGAAATCAGAGCGCTCAGCCCGGACGAGATGCGTCAGAAACTCACGGACCTCAGACACGAACTGTTCAACCTTCGTTTTCAGCACGAAGTGGGGCAGTTGGAAAATCCCCGTAAGATCAAACAGACCCGGAAGGATATCGCACGTATTTATACGGTGCTGGATGAAGTGGCGCGTGGCGCCAAACCGACGGACAACTAAGGGCGCATATGAAAACACGTGGAATGAGAAGACAGGTAAACGGCATCATCATCAGCAACAAGATGGACAGGACTGTCGTCGTGCAGGTGGAAAGACTGGTCAAGCATTCGATGTATAAAAAGTACATCCGCCGGCGGAACAAATTCATGGCGCACGATGCCGACAACTCTTGTCAGATCGGCGATCGCGTAGAAATCACGGAATCCCGTCCGTTGAGCAGGTCCAAGAGATGGCGCGTCAGCCGGATTATCGAAAAGGCCGTTTAGGGATAAAGGGAAAAGAAAATGATTCAGAGTGAAACCAGGTTAACGGTGGCGGACAACTCGGGCGCGCGGGTTCTATACTGCATCAAGGTGCTGGGTGGATCCAAACGCCGCTACGCCAGTATTGGGGATATCATTGTGGTTTCCGTCAAGGACGCGATTCCCAATGCCAAGGTGAAAAAAGGTGACGTACTCAAGGCCGTGGTAGTGCGTACGGCCAAAGAGATCCGACGGCCGGACGGTTCATGGATTCGATTCGACGATAACTCCGCCGTCTTGATTAACAACCAGCGCGAACCGCTGGGAACGCGCATTTTCGGACCCATCGCCCGCGAGCTGCGCGCCAAACGATTCATGAAGATCGTCTCGCTGGCGCCAGAAGTACTCTAATCAGAGACGGAGCAGAGCATCATGCTTAGGTATAAATGCCATATCAAGAAAGACGACAAGGTCAAGGTCCTGGCCGGCAAGGACAATGGGAAGATCGGCAAGGTACTCCGGGTGGACCGAAAGAAGCAGCGCATTTTGGTGGAGCATATCAACGTTGTCAAACGGCATTCGCGGCCCTCGGCACAAAACCGTCAGGGCGGGATCATCGAAGGGGAAGCGGCCATCCACATGTCCAACGTGCTGGTGATGTGCAACAAATGCATGAAACCGGTCCGGCTGAAGATGCAGCGGCTCGACGACGGTAAAAAGGTGCGCGTTTGCCGCGCATGCAACGAGCAGATGGATGCCTAAGCGCAGGAGGTATCGCCGGCGCGGTTTTGCGGAGGATAGGAATGTTACAGCTTCAAAGCTTTTATAACGAGCAGGTTGTACCCAAGCTCAAAGAGAAATTTAAATTCACCAATGTTCATCAGATCCCCCGGTTGGAGAAGATCGTGTTGAATATGGGGTTGGGCGAAGCCATTCAAAACATCAAGATTCTCGAATCGGCAGTCGACGAACTGGCCCACATTGCCGGTCAGAAACCGGTCATTACCCGGGCTCGGAAATCCATCGCCGCCTTTAAATTGAGGGAAGGCATGCCCATCGGCTGCATGGTGACCCTGCGGCGCAAGCGCATGTTTGACTTCTTCAACAAGCTGGTGAATATCGCATTGCCGCGCGTACGTGACTTTCGCGGAGTATCGCCCAAGGCTTTCGACGGTGCCGGAAATTACTCCCTGGGGATCAAGGAACAGATTATCTTCCCTGAGATCGACTACGACAAGATCGACAAGATCAAAGGAATGAACATCACCATCGTCACATCCGCCAGGAAGGACGAAGAGGGCCGTGAATTGCTGCAGTTGATGGGAATGCCGTTCCGCAAATAAAGGTGCATGAAGGAGGAGGTAGACTTGGCCAAGACAGCACTACGCGTAAAAGCGAAAAGAAAGCCGAAATTCAGCGTCAGGGCTTACAATCGCTGTCCCTTGTGCGGAAGACCGCGCGGGTTCATCAGAAAATTCGGTATTTGCCGCATCTGTTTTCGGGACATGGCCTCCCAGGGTAAATTGCCGGGTGTGATCAAATCGAGCTGGTAGCCATTTTCGTCCGGCATTGAAATGACCACTGCAGATAATTGCAAGATAAACGGAGAAAATAATGGCGATGACTGATCCGATTGCCGACATGCTGACAAGAGTCCGCAACGCCGGCAAAGCCAAACTAAACAGCGTGGACGTTCCCGGTTCCAAGGTCAAGGCGGAACTGGCCAGAGTGATGAAGGCCGAAGGCTATATCCGCAATTACAAATTCATCAAGGACAACAAACAGGGGATTTTGCGGATCTATCTCAAATACACCGATACCCAGGCCCATGTAATTCAGGAGTTGAAGCGGGTCAGCAAACCGTCCCGGCGCGTCTATGTCGGCGCGGGCGACGTCAAGTCGGTGTACCATGGCATGGGGGTGGCCGTCTTGTCCACTTCCAAGGGCATACTTACAGATCGTCAGGCCCGCAAGGACAATGTCGGCGGCGAAGTCATCTGTAACATTTTCTAACGCACGACGCGCTGCTTTCCACCAGGGTGAATTTTCGGTTCCCACGGCTATCAAGCATGTGACTGCAGTGCGCACGGGATAACGGGATGGCGCCTTACATGGGGTCCGCCAGTGCAAGCAAAGGTGAAAGAAGATGTCGCGAGTAGGGAAAAAGCCAATATCGATCCCTGAGAAGACCAAAGTCAGTTTGAAGGACGGGGTGATCACCGTTCAGGGAGCCCACGGTACGTTGACCCAGGAGATTCATCCCAAGATCGATGTGACCATCGATGGTCAGACGATTCAGGTGGGCTTGAGCGATAACGATCGCAAGACGGTGGCATTGCAGGGCATGACGCGCAGCCTGCTGAGCAACATGGTTACCGGGGTCAGCAAAGGATTCGAACGGGTCCTGGAGATTAACGGCATCGGATACCGGGCGGAATCCAAAGGCAAGAGCATCGTCTTCAACCTGGGATTCTCTCACCCCATCGATTTTCCCCTGCCCGGCGGGGTCCAAGCCACTGTCGAGAAGAACAATACCGTCAAACTGACAGGCATCGACAAGCAATTGGTCGGCCAGACGGCTGCGCGCATCCGTCAGTTGCGGCCGCCAGAGCCTTACAAGGGCAAGGGAATCAAATACGCCGAAGAGTATATTCATCGCAAGGCCGGCAAGACCGGCACCAAATAGTTGATGGGCCATTGATACGGGCAAGGTCCAAGCCTTTCACCATATTACGAGGATTATCATGAGCACGACCAATCCGAGAGCAGCCGCCAG
The DNA here is from genome assembly GCA_050288425.1 of Desulfobacteraceae bacterium. Taxonomy (GTDB): domain Bacteria; phylum Desulfobacterota; class Desulfobacteria; order Desulfobacterales; family Desulfosarcinaceae; genus JARRKU01. The sequence continues at coordinate 8,059 of JBNKDU010000071.1, forward strand.
AATAAAGCGCAGGGCGCGGATTCGCAAAAAAGTCCGGGGAACCGCGGAACAACCGCGACTGTCTATCTTCCGCAGCGCCAGACACGTCTATGCGCAGATTATCGACGACACCCGGGGAATCACGCTGGTAACGGCTTCCAGCGTTGAAAAGGTATTCAAGGAACAGAACAAGTTTGAAGACAAGAAAGCCGCGGCCGCGTTCATCGGTAAACTGGTGGCGCAGCGTGCCTTGGAAAAAGGCATCGAAAAGGTGGTTTTCGACCGCAACGGCTTTCTCTACCATGGCCGGGTCAAAGCGATATCCGATGGTGCCCGCGAGGCCGGACTGAAACTATAGCGGGTCGGAACACGTCCATAAGGAGGCATACTCTTGTACAGGCAAGAAATGGAAGAATCCCAATTAATCGACAAGGTGGTGCACATCAGTCGCGTCGCCAAAGTGGTCAAGGGCGGTCGCCGCTTCAGTTTCAGTGCCATCGTGGTCGTCGGAGACGGCGAGGGCAGCGTTGGTTTCGGCCTGGGGAAAGCCGGTGAAGTACCCGAGGCCATTCGAAAAGGCGTCGAAAAGGCGAAAAAAACCATGAAGTCCGTGGCCATCAAGGACGGTACCATTCCATACCAGGTCATCGGGAGATTCGGTGCCGGTCGCGTGCTACTCAAACCCGCCTCCGAAGGAACCGGCGTAATCGCAGGCGGTGCCGTGCGGGCCGTGCTGGAAGCCGCAGGGGTTCAAAATATTCTGACCAAGATCATGGGAAGCAACAACCCGCATAATGTGGTCAAGGCGACCATCCAGGGGTTGCAGCAATTGCAAAGCATCGCCCAGGTGGCGGCGCGGCGCGGGCTGCAAACCGAAGATCTTCAATAAGGAACATCTCCAATGGCTGGCAAAAGCATAGATATCACACTGGTAAAGAGCATGATCGGCAGGCCGGAGAAGCATCGCAAGGTTTTGCGGGGAATGGGTCTGACCAAAGTCAATAAGACCGTCCGCCTGGAAGACACCCCGGCCATCCGGGGAATGATTTTCAAGGTGTCGCATCTGGTAAAGGCCGAGGAGGTCACGTCATGAAGCTGCACGAACTGAAACCGGCCAAGGGCTCGACCAAAAAACGCAAGCGGATCGGCCGGGGCGTTGCCTCGGGTTGGGGCAAGACCGCCGGACGGGGCACCAAGGGGCACAACAGCCGCTCGGGAGGCGGCGTGCGTCCCGGCTTCGAAGGCGGTCAAATGCCACTGCACCGCAGGTTGCCCAAGCGCGGGTTTACCAATATTTTCAAGAAACAGATGGTTGTGATCAACGTCCGCGATCTGGCCCGGTTCGAGAAGGACAGCGTCGTGGATGTGAGCGCGCTGGTGCGCAGCGGTCTGGTCAAGGGGCAGCGAGACGGTATCAAACTGCTCGGGCAAGGAGATATCGGTATTGCCCTAACCGTTCAAATCAACGCCGTCAGCCGTAGCGCCAGAGAGAAAATCGAAGCGGCCGGAGGCACCGTCGAGGTGATCTAACCATGGTTGGCAGTGGATTCGGAAACATATTCAAGATTCCTGAACTCAAGCGACGTATCCTCTATACCGCCGCTCTTTTGGCCGTTTATCGGGTCGGCGTGCACGTGCCGACCCCGGGAATCGACGGCCTGGCCTTGAAATCGTTCTTCGATTCCATGCAGGGTACGATCTTCGGCGTCGTCAACATGTTCACCGGCGGTGCCCTCAGCCGGCTGTCCGTTTTCGCCCTGGGTATCATGCCTTACATCAGCGCGTCCATTATCCTGCAATTGCTTACCGTGGTTATCCCCCATCTGGAGCAGTTGAAAAAGGAAGGCGAGCAGGGGCGCAAGAAGATAACCCAATATACCCGGTATGGAACGGTGGCCCTGAGCATCATCCAGGGTTTCGGCATCGCCGTGGGATTGGAAGGCATGCAATCGCCTACCGGCGCGGCCGTGGTGTTCGACCCGGGCTGGGGGTTTCGGCTGATGACCGTGATTACGCTCACGGCCGGTACGGCATTCATCATGTGGCTGGGCGAGCAGATCACCGAGCGCGGTATCAGCAACGGCATTTCCCTGATCATCTTCGCCGGTATCGTGGCCCGCATGCCCGGCGCCATCGGCAACACCTTCCGCCTGCTCAGCCAGGATGAAATGGGGATTTTTACCATCGTCATCATCGTGGTGGTCATGCTGGCGGTGATCGGATTCATCATTTTCGTGGAACAGGGCCAGCGCCGCATTCCGGTGCAATACGCCAAGCGCGTGGTGGGACGTCGCATGTATGGTGGGCAAAGCACCCATCTGCCGTTGAAGATCAACTCATCGGGCGTGATTCCGCCGATCTTTGCATCTTCCATCCTGATGTTTCCGGCCACCATCGCCCAGTTTACGCAGGTGGGCTGGCTCCAGAATGTTTCCACCCTGATGCGGCCCGGCGGCCTCTGGTACAATTTGCTGTACATCGGTTTCATCATCTTTTTCTGTTATTTTTATACCGCCGTAACGTTCAATCCGGTAGATGTCGCCGATAACATGAAGAAAAACGGCGGCTACATACCCGGTATCCGGCCGGGCAAGCGCACCGCCGACTATATCGACAGGGTTTTGACGCGCATCACCCTGGGAGGCGCCATTTATGTCTCCGCGGTGTGTGTGCTGCCGACCATTCTGATCAGCCGATTCAACGTGCCGTTCTACTTCGGCGGTACGGCTCTGCTGATCGTTGTCGGCGTCGCCATCGATACCATTGGGCAGATGGAATCCCACATGCTCAGCCGGCACTACGAAGGCTTCCTGAAGAAGAGTTCCATCAAGGGACGTCGATAGGGGTTTCACGCAATGCGCCGATCAACGAAATAGCGGGGGCTTTACCACAGGGGGGAACATGGCCAAGGAAGAACCGATTCGAGTCGAAGGCACGGTTCTGGAAACATTGCCCAATGCGATGTTTAAAGTCGAGTTGGAGAACAAGCATCAAGTCCTGGCGCACATCAGCGGCAAGATGCGGATGCACTTTATTAAAATTTTACCCGGCGACAAGGTAACCGTGGAACTCTCCCCCTACGATCTGACACGCGGCCGGATTACCTATCGCTCGAAATAGCGCTCCGATGCAGTACCACACCGGCAGCGGAGCCGCTCGGGAAAATCGTTCGGGTTACTCGTCCGTGATTCGATGAAGGAGTAAAAAAGCATGAAGGTCAGGGCATCGGTAAAAAAAATGTGCAGCAAATGCAAGATCGTTCGGCGCAAGGGCGTTGTGCGCATCATCTGTGAAAACAAGCGGCATAAACAGAGACAAGGTTAGAAGCGGTATCATAGAGGAGGATATGCTTTGGCACGTATTGCTGGCGTCGACTTACCCAGACGCAAACGGATCGAGATCGGATTGACCTATATATTCGGTATCGGACGATCGGCATCCAATCGGATACTCGATCAATTGAGGATAGACCCGAATACGCTGACCGATGATCTGACGGATGCCGAAATCAACAACATCCGCAAGGTCATAGACGGGCAATTCAAGGTCGAGGGCGAGCTTCGTACCGAGATCTCCATGAACATCAAGCGGCTCATGGATCTGGGCTGCTATCGCGGCTTACGCCACCGCCGCGGTTTACCGGTGCATGGCCAGAGAACCAGTACCAATGCCCGCACGCGCAAAGGGCCCAAGCGGACGGCCGTCAAGAAGAAGGGTGCTGCCGCCAAGAAGTAATCGCCAAACACCAATTCAAGGATTGTAACAGATGCCACGGAAAACCAAGGTCAAGAAGAAAGAGAAAAAAAATATACCCAGCGGCGTCGTTCATATTCAATCGACGTTCAACAACACCATCGTTACCATTACCGATCCCGGCGGCAACGTGGTGTCCTGGTCCAGCTCTGGCGTCATGGGCTTTAAGGGGTCACGCAAAAGCACGCCCTTTGCCGCTCAAATGACCGCAGAAGATGCCGCCAAGAAGGCCATCGTCCACGGTATGAAAAATGTCGAAGTATTTGTCAAGGGACCCGGGGCCGGCAGAGAATCTGCCTTGCGGGCACTCCAATCAGCCGGATTCAATGTGACGTTGATCAAGGACGTAACGCCCATCCCTCACAACGGATGCCGGCCGCCGAAACGGCGCAGGGTATAGTCTGGTGGTTCGGTGAGTTTTCGAAATTTACGTCAGATGGTTTATGGGGAAAGCCTTGATACCGTTTGATCATCGTGTATAGCTTGAGAAGCTACAGGAGGCAAGATTGGCACGTTATACTGGTTCGGTCTGCAGGATCTGCCGAAGGGAAAACCTAAAACTGTTCCTGAAGGGTGACCGTTGTTACGGTGACAAGTGCGCATTTGACCGACGCAGCTATGCGCCCGGAGAACATGGACAACGCCGTCGAGGCAAAATATCGGATTACGGCATCCAGCTTCGTGAAAAGCAGAAGGTCAAGAAGATGTACGGCCTTTCAGAGAAGCAATTTCGCCTGCTTTTTGTAAAAGCCGATCGACAGAAAGGCATTACCGGCACCAATCTGCTGGTGATGCTCGAACGCCGTCTCGACAACGTGGTCTATCGACTGGGATTCGTAAATTCCAGAACCCAGGGGCGACATTTCGTACGCCACAACCACTTCAGGGTCAACGGCAAGAAAGTGAATATCCCCTCTTACCAGATCAAGATCGGTGATGAGATCAGCATTCGGGAGAAGAGCAAGAAAGTCCAGGCGCTCAGCGATTCCTTGGAAGCCGTGGTGCGCCGTGGCGTGCCCCAATGGCTCGAACTGGAGAAAGAGAACCTGAAAGGGGTCGTCAAAAGCTTTCCGGTCCGAGACGACCTGACCTTGCCCATGCAGGAACAGTTGATCGTCGAGTTGTACTCGAAGTAATCCTTCTGCTGTTTATTAGTGTAAGGACTGAATGCCCAATTATTATTAATCCAAAGGCTGGAGAAATCATATGTCTTCAAATGAACTTATGTACATGAACTGGCGCGATATGATCAAGCCGGATAAAGTGCAAGTTTCCAGCACACCGACCTATGGCAAATTCGTTTGCGAACCTCTGGAGCGGGGTTACGGAACGACGCTGGGCAATTCGTTGCGGCGAATTATATTGTCCTCTTTGCATGGTGCGGCGATTACGGCGGTCAAAATCGAGTCAGTTCAGCATGAGTTTAGCGCCATACCCGGCGTCCTCGAAGATGTGTCCGAATTGATATTGAACCTGAAACAGGTGCGGCTGCGCAGCAGGGACACCCATGTCCACGTCCTGCTTTGTGAGGCCCAAGGGGAGAAGATCGTCACCGCCGGCGATTTCACCAGCCCGGACGGGGCCCTGGAAATCCTCAACCCCGATTTGAAGGTGGCCACACTTTCCAGCGAGGGCAAGCTGTCCATGGAGATGACCGTCAAGGTCGGCAAGGGCTATGCGCTCTCGGAGAACAACAAAGACGAAGAGGCACCGGTCGGCACGATTCCCATCGATGCGGTATTTTCGCCCGTGCGGCGTGTCAATTACGTCGTGGGCAATGCCCGCGTCGGGCAGCGTACCGACTACGATAAATTGACGTTGGAGGTCTGGACGGACGGCAGCGTCGTTCCCGAAGACGCAGTTGCGTATGCCGCCAAGATCTTCAAGGACCAGATGTCGATTTTCATCAATTTTGACGAAGAGGCCGAACTCGAGACGCCGTCCGGGTTCAAAGACGATGAAATCCCGCAGTTCAACGAAAATCTCCAGCGCAGCGTCGAAGAATTGGAGCTGTCGGTTCGTAGCGCCAATTGCCTGAAAAATGCGGAGATCAACAAGATTTGGCAGCTTGTCCAGAAATCCGAGAACGAAATGCTCAAGACGAAGAATTTCGGTCGTAAATCCCTTAATGAAATCAAAGAAGTATTGACCGAAATGGGATTATCCCTCGGCATGAAACTCGAAGGTTTCGAACCCGTTGCAGAAGAGAGTGAAGAAGGGGAGTAGGCGTTTCCATGAGACATAGAAAATCAGGAGTCAAACTCAATCGGACCACCAGTCATCGCCAGGCGATGTTTCGCAATATGGTGACTTCTTTATTGAAGCACGATCGCATCAAGACCACCGATGTGAAAGCCAAGGAACTGCGGCGTTGGGTGGACCATATCATTACCCTTGCCAAACGTGGCGACCTCAATGCCCGACGCCAGGTCCTGGCCATCGTGCGGGAGAAAGCAGTGGTGCACAAGATCTTTGCAGAAGCCAATGACCGCTTCGGCAAGATTAACGGCGGCTACACCCGGATCGTCAAAATCGGACGACGTCCCGGAGATGCAGCCCCCGTATCCATGATCGAGCTGGTATCCGCCGAGGATGAGGCCAAAAAGAAAAAGAAAAAGACAGCGGCCAAACGCAAGACCGACGCCAGCCAACCGGCGGCTCCTGCGAAAACCGACGAAGCAGAAGCAGCTGCGCCGCAAAAGGAAGCGGAGCCCGCCCCTCCGGCAGAGGAACCTGCCCAAGCTGCCGCTGATGACAGCGTCGAAAAGGCCGACGAGGAAGTATCCGAGGCACCGAAACCCGGGGCCGAGGCCGCTTCCGCTTCCGCGGAGGACGACGTCGTTGAGGATGAGGCCCCTGCCGCGGAAGATGATGACGCCAGCGAGGAATCCGATAAGAAAAGCGAATAATTCGGCCGTTGCCGGTTTTACAGCCCCTTTGCCCACCGGCGGCAAAGGGGCTTTTTTTGTCGACTCCACTCCGGTGAAGTCCACGCATTGGAGCTTGAACCGATCCAAATTATTTGCAATAAATCAGCTGAGGCTGGTTAACAGATCGAAATCGCCTGAAGGAAACGTATCGTCAGGCCTGCTTATCAACAGGTGGCCGATGTATAAAAGCTATTTCGGATTCCGGGAAAAACCGTTTAAACTGGTGCCGAACCCGGTGTACCTTTTCCTGAGCAAGAGTCATGAGATCGCTCTGGCCCATTTGACTTACGCAACCGACCAGGGCGAAGGCTTCGTGGTGATCATCGGCGAGGTCGGTACCGGCAAGACCACCTTGTGCCGAAACTATCTGGAAGGTCTCGGCGACCGGACGTCATCGGCCTACATCTTCAACCCCCGGCTGGATGCTTCCCAATTGTTGGGCAGCATTTGCGCCGAGTTCGGCATCGTCACCGAAGCCAACCGGATCAAGGACCTCCTCGATCTGCTCAACCAATATCTCATCGCGCAAAATGCCGCCGGCCGCAGAGTGGTGCTGCTCATCGATGAAGCCCAGGGCTTGTCCATCGAGAACCTCGAACTGGTGCGCATGTTGTCCAATCTGGAAACCACCCGCAGCAAGCTGCTGCAGATTATTCTGGTGGGGCAGCCCGAGTTGGGGGAAACCCTCGATTCTTATGATATGCGACAGCTGGCCCAGCGTATTTCGCTGATCTATCACCTGGCACCGCTATCGCCCAGGGAGACCGAAGCCTACATCTATCATCGCCTGAGGGTCGCCGCAGATCGGCAGACGGTCCACTTCAGCGCCGATGCATGCCGGGGCGCCTACCAATATTCGAAAGGCATCCCCCGGTTGATCAATATTGTCTGCGATCGCGCCTTGCTGCTGGCCTTCAGCAACAATCACCCCAAAGTCACCAACAGCATCATGCAGGCCGCGATCCGGGAATTGATGAGCCGGGGACAGGTACGCCAAGCCGGCCGCAAATGGTCCTACCTGGTCGCCGGCGCCACGCTGCTGCTGGTGGCGGCCGTTTCCCTGGCCCTGTTTGTCTGGCAGAATCATCTGGAGGATCATGACCGGTCGGCGGCCGCAGCGCCCTCCACGACCTTCGTCGCTCCGGTCCCCACGCCACCGGCCACCCCGCACAAGGTGCCGCCCCCCGGCGAATCGTCCGTGTCCGCCGATGTGGCGGAAACTCCTCCTGCGACCCGAATCGCCGAGACGAACGAGGCATCGTCCCGGACCGAGGAGGTTCCCGAAGAACCGGTCCGGATATCCCCGGAATCTGCGTTGACCGATCGGCAACCTTCCGGCGGTGCTCCCCTGATTGACGGGACCGTCCGGGAAGCTTTCCCGCCGCCAAACGATGTCCGTCGCACAGCTGCCGAATCCATGCCAACGGAATCGATACCGGCGAAAAAAACCGCCATAAAGGAGGTCCTCGCCTCTCTCGATCCTCATCGGAGCCGCAAGGACGCCGTCAAAGCCTTATTGACGCTCTGGCAACAGCCGCAACCCAATCCCGATCTGCTGCCCGAGCAGTTGGAGGATGGCACTTTCTACGATCTGGCTGCTCGACAATACGGCCTGCGCGCCCTTGAGGCCCAATGGGATTGGGGGCTTCTGCAGCGGCTGAACCTGCCCGTCATCGTGGCGTTGCAACCGACGGGAGCCGGTCCTGTGGTCTACCTGACCATCGTGGGCATATCCCAGGGGGGGGTGCGGCTGGCCGACGGAGATTCTCCGGCGGTGATCGAGATCGAATTGTCGGAGTTGAATTCCCATATCGCCGGGCCCATGTATGTATTCTGGCGCAACAGCATCGGTTTCGATATGCTGATCGGTCGGGGGGCCAACCGCAGCGCAGTTCTGGGAATCAAACACATGTTGCGCCAGCTCGGCTACCCGGAAGTTCCGCTGACACCGGTATTCGACACCTATACGGAAGATGTGGTCAAAGCCTTTCAGGCCCGGCACCAGTTGGCGCCGGACGGCCTGGTGGGCCCCCTGACCAAGATTATGCTGCTGCGCGAAACCGATACCGAGAGAATGCCTTTGCTGGTGAAACCCCAAGAGGGCTGAGTCGTGAGTACCATCCTCAAGGCGCTCAAAAAGCTGGAACAGGACAAGGAAGCCGCAGGTGCGGGCGGTTTGCCTGCGGGGTACATGGGCCCCGGATCATCACACCTCCAGCCGAGCCGATCCGCGGGACATAGGTTCGGCATGCCGGCACGCCGCGGCCTGATGCTGCTCTTCGTCCTATTGATCGGCGGCGTCGTATTTTTCTATTACCGGTCCGTGCAACTGGATCCGGGCATGGCCCCTACCCCGTCCATCACCCGCAATCAGCCGCCGCACCCATCGATCCCAAAAGCCGCAGCCCGGCCTCCCGGCATCGCCTCCCGCAGGATGCCGCCGCGGCCCGCGGCCGGACCCGAAACGGCTTTGCCGGCGGAAACCGCGACTCCCAAGGTCCATCTGTCGCCGAAACCGGTGCCGGCCGCGGAGATGTCCCCAGGGACGGCCAATGCCGCCAAGACTCCTGAGATCCCGGCGGTCTCGGTACGACCAACCATCGAGGGTTTGCCTGAATCCGGCGAGATTCCGCAGCAGATGCCAGAGCCACCGACTCCACCCGGGAGGATGGGGAAGAGACCCCGGCAACGACCCGAGACAGCCGTGGGCACGGCTGTTGCCAGGCCCCAACCGGACGCGGAGGCATCATCATCCAACCCCGCACCCGCTTCTCCAACCGGTCGGTCGGCCGCAGAGACCGCCGTGGCACCACCTGCATCCTCTTCCCCAAAAGGATATGACCGTGCCGCACCTTTGACCGATGGACGTCTGCATGTCCAGGCCATCGCCTGGTCATCCACCGTGGAAGACCGCATGGCGGTGGTCAACAATCACATCGTGCATGAAGGGGACAATGTGGACGGTTTCGTGGTAATATCGATCCGTCGCGACGATGTGGTGGTCCGGGAAAACGGCACTTCTTATCGTGTGGAATTCGGGCGACCCTGATAACGTCGATGCAATCGGGCAGAAAGGACACGGCATGCATTCCTACTTCAAGAAGATGGCCCTTTTCGGCAAGGCCTTGAACGAAGGACAGATCAAGAGCACGGAAGAAAATATCGTCCGGCTCCAGGAGGTCGAGGAGCAGGTGGCCGAGGCCGCGGAGAAGGTCAGGAATGCCGGCTTTCCCGCGGAGAAGATCAATGCACGGGGCCTGTTGACCGTGTTCCAGCGGCTGGATTATCTGGTGGATGAGGGCACCTGGCGCCCGCTGCATACCCTCTACAACCCCGAAGAAAATCAGGAGGGCACCTCCAATGTCATCGACGGACTGGCCAGGATATCCGGACGTTGGGCGGTGGTGGTCGGCTTCGACAACAAGGTCATGGCCGGCGCCTGGCTGCCCGGGCAGTCGGAAAACATCCTCCGGGTCACCGACCTGGCCAAGCGGCTCAACATCCCCCTGGTGTGGCTGGTCAATTGTTCCGGCGTCAAACTGACCGAGCAGGAGAAATTTTACGCCAACCGGCGGGGAGGAGGCACCGCCTTCTTCCGGCATGCCGAACTGAACCAGGCCGGGGTTCCCATCCTGGCCGGTATTTACGGCACCAATCCGGCCGGCGGCGGCTACCAGAGCATCAGCCCCACCGTACTTTTCGCCCACAAGGACTGCAACATGGCGGTGGGCGGCGGCGGTATTCTCAGCGGCATGTCGCCCAAGGGATATTTTGACGAAGAGGGAGCCGAAGCCCTCATCGCAGCGGCCAAACAATTCAAAGCCAAACCTCCCGGCGGAGTGGATGTCCACCACGAGCATACCGGTTTCTTCCGCTACAAGTTCGAAACAGAAACCGATGTCCTGGACGGCATCAAAGACTACATGGCCGGCATTCCGGCCTACGACCCCAAATTCCATCGTGTGGATTCGCCGGCCAAACCGCTCTTTCCGGCGGAAGACCTCTATCGGCTGGTACCGGCCAATCCACGACAGATGTATAATTTCGACGAAGTCCTGTCCCGTCTGGTGGACGGTAGCCAGCATCTGGAATTCCGCCCCGGCTACGGTCCCGAGATCTACACCGGCCTGGTGAAGATGGATGGTTTTCTGGTGGGCGTGGTCGGCAACCGCCAGGGCTATCTCGGCGAGGACTATCCCGAATATGCCGATTATGCCGGCATCGGCGGCAAGCTATACCGCCAGGGCCTGGTCAAGATGAACGAGTTCGTCACCCATTGCGGCCGTGACCGGGTGCCCATCGTCTGGTTTCAGGACACCACGGGCATCGACGTGGGCGACATCGCCGAAAAGGCCGAATTGCTCGGACTGGGGCAGTCCCTGATCTACTCCATACAAAATACCGACATTCCCATGATGCTTGTGGTGTTGCGCAAGGGCACGGCCGCCGCCCACTATGTCATGGGCGGTCCCACCGCCAATCGCCACAACGCCTTCACCCTGGGCACGGCCGCCACCGAGATCAATGTGATGCACGGCGAAACCGCCGCCGCCGCCAGTTTTTCCCGCCGGCTGGTGAAAGAAAAGGATGCCGGCCGCCCCCTGGGGCCGGTGATCGATAAGATGAACGAGATGGTGAAGCGCTATACCGACAACTCGCGCCCCATCTACTGCGCCCGGAAGGGATTTGTAGACGAAATCAGCAACCTGCGCGACATCCGCAAATACCTCACGGCCTTTGCCGGCGCAGCCTATCAGAACCCGCGGTCCATCTGTCCCCATCACCAGATGCTGCTTCCGCGCATCATCCGGGGATAGCCTCTGCCCTACCGTTGCATAAAAAAGATGGCAAAAGGGCAAATCACCCTCACGTCGACGAATCCCCGGCGCCTTTGAGTGCCGGCAACAGCCTCCAGCCCAACATGGCGATGCATTCGCCGTCCAGGTGTTTTTCGGTCCGGCGCTGAAACAGCAGCCTGCAGTCCGCCGGAAACTCATCGTCAACATCGTTGAACAGCAGGGTCACGGGAATCCTGGGCAGGGCGTCCAATTCCATTGCCAGATCGTATCCGGCCGAAAGGGGCGAAGGGTTGGCGCCCAGCGCCCTGGCGGCCTGCTTCAAGGCGGTCAATCGTCCGGAATAACGGTCGGCCAGGGCACCCTCCACATCCTTGCGGAAATAGCCGACCAGGGGGGCCGTATCCCGAAAGTTCTTGAAGGAGGCCCATTCCGTTTGCAGTTGCGGCGATTCCGGGCAGAGCAGGATGTACTTGCAAAGGATCACGCAGGTCTCGAAACCCGGCCGGCGGCCATGGGGGCCGACGATTCCCGCCGGCGACACCCGGTAGCGACGGCCGTACAGGTCGACGAGCAGTTCGTCATCCTCCACCACGGCCCCCAGCACCTCGGCCACGGCTGCTGGAGACACCGCCTTGAGTTTCTCCAGGTAATCGAAATAGGTCTTTTCGAAAATCGGATTGGGGGAAGGTTGCATGTGCTCTCCTCCTTCGGTGGGCAGCCGGATAATCCCGCATCGCGTCAATCTGCGTCGCAATTCGTCACTTGACACCCGTTCGGGAACTACCGGGTTTGGTTATTGAACCATGCCTGTATCCAAATATGCAATGTTTCTGATCCTTTCTTGGCCGAGGCGATGCGGAATCCGGTGCTTATGGGCAGATATCGATGGCAAATCTCATCGGGATCGGAATCCTCGGCATTGTGTACGCATTTTGCATATCCCATCCGGATCGGGCCGAATCAGCCGGACATGCCCGGCTGGATCTTGAATTTCGAGGATAAGGAGACAGACTGATGAAGCTCATTACAGCAAAACTCATTTCCCGATGGTTCCCTGCACACGTCATGTTCTTGACCATGCTCTTTTTTGCCGCATCCATGGCAGCTTGCGGCGGAGGCGGGTCCAACGGCGGCGCCACGGGCGCAAACTATACCGGCTCGCTGGAACCCGCCCTGATCACCGCCGAAAATTCCGGTGCGCTGATGGAAGAGAGTTTCCAGGGGGCCTTGACCAGCGACAGCATGGTGATATTTGCCGGCGCATCCGCCGACACCGTCCGGGAGGGCTACCCTTCGGCACCTTCCCTGCCTCTGGCGCTTCAGTCCGCTTTCGAAAGCTCGCTGACCGAGGCTTTGGGCACGTCCCGCAGCGCTTCATCGCCAATGCGGGGTCCCATGGCCAGCTCCACGCAAACCATGAACGACGGGCAGGGTGGCAGCGCCACCTTCACCATGAACTATAATGAGAATACCGGCGCATTTTCAGGCACCTGCAGCTATAATGGCTATACGCAAGGCGGCGTCACCCTGTCGGGCACGGCCGGCTTTGCGGGCCGGATTGATCCCGAGACCAGTGCATTCGATTATTTCGACTTTACCTTCACCAACTTCACCACCACCGTCGAAGGGCGCAGCATGTCCATCAGCGGCACCATCGATTGCGATCTCCAGGGGGATACCTTGCTGATCACGACGGACATGGTGGTGACCGATTCCGAAATGGGCCTGGTGGGCTGGATCAACGACTACACGATCCAGGTGACCGGAACCCAGATGTGGATCTCGGGACGATATTACGACCAGGTACACGGATATGTCGATTTCGATACCGTGGAAGCGTTGACAGTCTATCCCGGCAGCGATTATCCGTCCGCCGGCCTGGTGGTCTTCACCGGAGCGCCCGGTGTCGGCGGCCAACCCACGACGGCGCGCCTGCAGGCGATATCCGCTTCGATGTGTCAGGTGACCGCGGATTTCGACGGCGATGGTACTCTCGAGTACGATTCCGGCGAGATTCCCTGGACGGAGCTCTAAGACGGAAACGTTTCACCCGATCCGCGGAATTAATCCCGCATAAACTGAAATTTCAATCCTTTCCGGATGGTCCCGACTCGCGGACCATCCGGAATTTTTTTGATTAGCCCATGCGTCATAACCCGCCGGTTGAATCGATGCGGCGGTGGATTCCCTGCAATTCAGCGGCCTTCTCGATTCCCGGCCTGGATTCTGCCCACCAGGTAGGCGTCCATGATCAGGTGAACCATGTGGTGGACCACGCAGACCACCAGGGCCAGGCCATAGCTGGGAAAGAGGGTGACCTGCAGGATCACCGAGAGGGGCAGCGTCTTCTGGCCGCCCATGAAGATAACGCTCTCCCGGCGGCCGGGGCCGATTCCGGCCACCCGGGTGACGCCCAGGGCCGATATTACCAGCAGCAGGTGGAAGCTTGCGGTGCACAGGAGGATGGGGGCGATGGCCGCGCCGCCCGATAGGATGGCCGCGCGGCTCTGGCACATGCCCATCCAGACGATGCCGATGACCAGCAACTGGTTGGCGACCTGGGCCTTGCGCTGGAAGGGAGCGACATGCCGGCCGGCGGTGGCCTGTACGCCCAGACCCAGGAGCAGGGGCAGCAGAACCATGGTGGCGATCTTGCGCATGATGGCGACCTTGTCGATGGTGACGGCCTGGGCGTCGCCGTTCAGGGCCAGCAGCAGTCCCAGGACCAGCGGAATGGTGAAGACGGCCAGGGCGTTGGCCACGATGGTGACGAAGAGCGCATGGGCTCCGTTTCCGCCGGCCGAAGTCGTCATCACCACGCCGCTGCTCAGGGTGGAGGGCATGACCGCTACCAGGAAGAGGCCGGTGAGGATCTGGATATCCAGGGGCAGGGGTACGAAGAGCAGTACGGCCAGGGGGGAGAGGATGAAGATCATGACCAGGGTCGCCGCGGTGGCGTTCAGGTCGCCCAGGCCTCTGCGCAACAGGCGGCTGTCCAGGGTCATGCCGGAAAAAAAGAAGATCAGGAAGATCACCGCGTCCGGACCGCCATGGGCCTTGAGCCAGCGGCCGGCGCCGACGGTCCACTCCCGGTCATCGGCCAGGGTGACGGCGGCGACGGCCAACAGGGCCAGTAGAAACCAGTACTTGCGCGCGAAGCGGATGAGCGCCGAAGGTGGATCGCCGGTCATGGCAGGCCTTTCGCAGGAGATGTCATGGGATGTCCTCCGGTCATGGCGGCGGGCCGGGCCAGGTCGGCTTCGAAGGGCTCCAACGGCAGCCGCAGTTCGGAGTTGTCGTGTACCGCGCCCGAAGTATCCGGACGGGCACCGTAAAGATAGGTAAGGTGCAACTCTCCCTGGGACGGTCGGCCCAATTGGATCCGGATGGATCGGTTGTCGCGGCGGAAGACTTGTTGGATCTCCACCGGCGACCCGTCCTCCAGGATGCGGAATCCGGTGATGTTCTCATGGGGGCTGAAATCGTCGCCTCCATGATGGTGCAGCAGCACGTCGATGGTGGTTCCGTCCACCCTTTCGATGCGGTCGACCACCGGTCCCCGGAAGTAGTCGCTTCGACCCAAAAGATACAGGACCGTCTGGGCCACCCGGCGTCCCAGTGCGGCATAGGCGGCGGGGGCCAGATGCTGGTGTCCATGGGGTTTGAGGTCCAGGGAGGTGGCGGCCATATAGACATCCTCCAGATCGCGGGCGGCGGACGCCAGGGCATTGCGGATCTGCTGGTGGGGTTCATCCTCTCCCACCGGACGTTTTGCCAGGCCTACCACGAGAACGGGTAGATGGGCTTTGGGGGATCCGTTGACGATGTCCCGGCGCAACTGGCCCTCGATGAAATCCTTCAGCGCCTGACCGTACTGGCGACCGGAGATGGTCTTGCGGGCCGCATCGGCCTCACCCTGCATCCAGATCACGTATTCCAAAGTCCCACCGGCGGCGTCCGCGGCTTCGACGAAACGGCGGTAGATGCCGTCGGGACTGCGATCGGCCCAATGTCCCGTGCCCCAGTCGGCTTCGGGATGCAGGCCCGATCCGTTGACCGCGTAATCCAACAGGCCCACCGGCACGTAGAGTTCGGCGATGAGCGCCCGGGCGAACGCGGCGGCGCCGTTGCCGACGGTTTCCGGAATGATCCAGCGGCTCCCGCGATGAATGCTCATCAAGGGGTGGGCGGCGATGTCGTCGCCGGTGTGAAACCATTCCGCCATGTTGGACTGGCCCAGGCAGGCCACGAGGATCCCCACGCCCCAGGGTTCTTCACCCCGGACGACGACCTCCGGATGGTCGCGCAGGCGGACGGCCAGACGATACCAGCCGCCTTGGGGCACCCCCTTCAGGGTACCCAGGAAGACACCGTTGTCGGGCGAAGGATCGATCACCGTCCAGGGCATGACCACCGCTTCCCTATCGAAGGCGGTGACCCGCGCCTCGATGGCGCCGGTGGAATTGCGATACGTCCCGGAGACCGAAATATCGCCCGCCAACCCCCTGCGCTGGAAGACCTGCCTCTGCTGAAACGGGTTGACCCGGATCGCGGGCGTCTTCTCCTCCGATATCTCGGAAACCTCCGTTCCGGTCTCCAGGGATGAAACGGCCGGATTCGGCATCAAGGGAGGGGTGACATCGGTTTCCGGCGCTTCGCCGAAGGATAGCAGCACGGCCTTTTTCAGGGTGAATATGCCGGCATGCTCTCCGCTGTAGATTCGCAGCGAACATTTTGATCCCGGCGGCAGCGGCAGAAATAGCCGGTTGGTGCCGGTGCGAAGATCGCGGGTGCCTTCCTCGCGGGGGGGATTGCCGACGCTCCAGCGGAGGATGTCGCCGTGGGGTGCGGTGATGTCCACCTGGAGCAGCCGTTGGCTCTTACGGTCGGAACCGGGGAGATCCGGCAGGTGGAAATAGGCCCCTTGGCCCGTGGATTTGACGGCCAGGCCGTCGTCTGTCGGCACAAGGGCGGTGCCTTCCCCGGCGACGATGGTTCCCATGTTCAGGTCTTGCCGAAGGGTGGCGAGGGACGGGCCGTTCAATTGCCGCCCGATGAGGTCCAGATCGATCTGCAGATTTAAGAGCCGGGATTCCGGCAGCACCAGGAGGATGGTGTCGTAGGCCGCGAGGTCCTCGCCGTGACGTGTGGATGGCAGCCGTTCGGCGGTAATCACGTCGAGGCGTTCGAAATGCGGGATCAGATAGGGCAGCAGGTGGCTGACATCCTGTCCGCCGTAGATCACGGCAGTGGCCCGCATGCCGGGCTCCGGGCGGATCTCCGAGGTCCGATCCGTGAAGGACCCGTCCGGCGGGGTCATGATTGCCGCCGTCAGGTCGTCCGGTTCCACCAATCGGTCGTACGGTTCGCTGCCGTCCAATGCCTGCATCAGCATATGGGCGGCGATCCGGGCTCCGTCGGCATTCCAGGAGGTGCCGGTCCGGCCGTAGAGCAGCCGCTGGGAGGCCTTGGCCTTCGTCAGGACCTTGTCCAGACGCACAAAACCGCCGACCGAAGATGCCTGCACCTCGGCCATGAACAGGTCGTACGGGCTTTGGCCGCAATCCGGATCCCCTGGGACGGCATCCATATTTTCCGGATAGACGGTACTCTTGGCGGGGGCCACCGTGAAGAGGAACCGCCGGCCGGAAGCCGCGATCATTGCCGCAGCGGAGCGTAATTCGCGGACGAGTCGCTCCAGACGGACCTTTTCCTCACAACCGGCCTTGCGAAAACCAGGCATTTCGGCCTCGTCGAACAGCCAGCCATCGTGGCCGACGTGCACTCCCTTGGCTTCGGTCATGGCAAACAGGCGGTAGTCGATCCAGTTCTTGGCACCGGCCAACGGGGCGGTATGGGTGAGCCTGGCACCGGCATATTGCACCCAGGCCCGGTAATAGTCCGGGTTGAACAGGGACTCTTTTTGCAGGCCGGGCCACTGGGCGGTCGGTTTGGCCTTGCCGGACGCGGTTTCCGGACCCCAGACGGACCAGAGGAAAGGCCCCAGCAGAGCCGCCATGAACAGCAGGCAGCAGGCCAGTCGCGGCAGGGAGACGGTATGATGGTCGCGAGGGGTCATGACGGCTTAGAATCGAAAGTAGATGAAGGGATTGCCGGCACCGGCGGTCACGAAGGCTGCGCAATAGGGCAGGACCGCCAGGATGATGGCGATGCCGATGCCGACGCGCATCAATCCCGGCGCTTGGATGAAAGCATCGAATCGTGGCAGTCGGTTGGCAGCAAGGGTGGCGACGGCTGCCAGGCCCATGAAAAACAGGTTGCGATAATGCAGCACGGAATAGAGTGCATAGTTTACCGGCCGGTCCACCCAGACCAACATGGTTTGGGCGTAGGCCAGGGCCTGGGACAGGGTGTCGGCCCGGAACAGGACCCAGCCGAAAATCAGCACGACCAGGGTTGCCGGCCGTCGCAGCCATGGCCAGCGCTGGGGCGCCAGGGTGCGCAACCCGCTGATTCGCTCCAGGATCAGGAAAAGGCCGTGGTAGAGCCCCCAGCAGACAAAGGTCCAGTTGGCGCCGTGCCACAGGCCGCAAAGCAGGAAAACCGCTGCCAGATTGGCGTAGGTTCGGACCGGGCCGCGGCGGTTGCCGCCCAGGGGAACATACAAATAGTCGCGAAACCAGCGGCTCAGGGAGATATGCCAGCGGCGCCAGAAATCGGTGACGCTCACGGCGCCGTAGGGCCGGTCGAAGTTTTCCAGCAGGTGGAAACCGAAGAGACGGGCCATGCCGATGGCCATGTCCGAATAGCCGGAAAAATCGAAGTAGATCTGAAGGGTATAGGCCAATCCTCCCATCCAGGCGGTTTTGGTATCCAACTGGCCGATGCCCAGGTCGAAGACCACATCGGCAATCTGACCGCACGCGTCGGCGATGAGCACTTTCTTGGCCAAACCCCAGCAGAAGCGCAGGGCACCCGTATAGAAGCCATCCCACGATTCCCGGCGCAGGCGCAGTTGATCCCAGATGTCCTTGAAACGTACGATGGGGCCGGCCACCAGCTGGGGGAACATGGCCACATAAAGGGCGAAATCGGTAAAATTATCCAGGGCCCGGGTGTGGCGGCGATAGACATCGACGGTGTAGCTGATCTTCTGAAAGGTGAAGAAGGAGATGCCCACGGGCAGGGCCACCGTGGGCCAGTCGATGCCGGCAAGGTCCAAACCGGCCAGCCCGGCGTTGAATTCGGCGATGAAAAAATTGGCGTATTTGAAATAGGCCAGCAGGCCCAGGTTGCCGGCCACGGAGAGCGCCAGCCACCATTTGGCCTGTGGCCGATGGTGTTCGATGAGCAGCCCGCAAATATAGTCGGCCGAAGTGGCCCCCAGCAATATCAGGGCGAAGCGTCCCGTGCCCAGGGTGTAAAAAAGATAGCTGAACAGCAGCAGGACCCAATTGCCCGCCCGATTGCCCAGCAGGGGCCGCAGCGCATAATAGCTGAGGATGGCGGCCGGCAGAAAAGCGAACAGAAAGAGGGGGCTGGTAAACAGCATAGCCGTGAATATTCAGTCGATACCAGCGGCAGCCGGCAAAGCGGACTGTCGCGCGTTTTTAAAATCAGGCGGTTGGGCATCGCGATCCGCGAGACCTGTCTAACCGTCTAAAAATGTGCCAGATCAAGCACTTATACGATTCGGAACCTGGGTTGTCAAGAATTGCGAAGAGACGGGGTGCAATTCTTCCTCTGCCCGATGGAGTCCCTCGCGCGCCGGGGCTCCGGGACGGGCGCGGTGCGGCCGATATCCGGGCACAGGGTGCCATCCACCGAAAGTGACCCGCCGGGTGTCCTACTCCGGGAATCGAAAGGTGACGATCTCGCTCCCGTCGCGTTCACAGGTCACCCGCCGGTGATGGCATTGACCTTCGCCTTCGCATTCCGGGCAGGGAAAACCATCGTTGTCACGCCAGGTCGCGTTGGCAGATACGCTGCAATAGGCAAGAGCGCCGCTGCCCTGGCAGTGCCGGCAGGGGGCTTTCTGCCGGGAGGGCCGGGTCTGCCACCCTGCCTGTTGGATCCGGGCGAGCATGCGATCCAGCAACTCCCGGGGGATCCGCCGCATTTCCTGGCTGGACAGGTGGAGGAGCATCGGCAGGGTCACCTGCCCGGGGGGCAGGCGAACAAAGGCCTCTAATTTGAACATGGGGTGGGCGCAGTCTTGCAAGGCGGCCCGCAGACCGGCATGGTCCCGATGGAGCCGGTAGCGGTCCAGGCAGGCGATCAAGGCCCGGCGGGCCTCACGCCGAATGGGCGCCGCTTTGACATTGCCGGGTTTATAAAAGGCGATGTCGGCCATCATGCGCAGATCGTTCAACCGCCGGGCCACCTGCCAATGAACATCGATATGGGTGGACGAGCGGGCCACCTGTCGCAACAGGTTCGGATCGTCGAGTTTCAAGGCGGCGCCCAGACGCACGGTGTCCTGTTTGGCCGAACGGGCCACCCGCCGGAGCAACAGGGGGTTGCGAATGTGCGCCACCGCGATCTGCCCTTGGGCGATGGACCAGCTTCCAAGGGCGAAGGCCGTCAGGCAGGATTCGTCCCGGGCAAAGAGGGCGGCTTCGAGGCGGAGGGTATCGTCTGAAGCCCATCGGGCCAGGTCGCGGAGGACATCGAGGTCGGCCAGCCGTTTGCCGGCCTCCAGGCGCAGGCGTTCATCGGTGCTGCGCCTGGCGATCTTGCGCAGGGTGGCGGGGTTGGTAATTCTGTCCACGGCGGCCAGGCGGACGTCGGGGTCGCTGTGCCGCCAACGGGGTCTGAACAGGTCGATGATCTTCACTTCGGTCACACCTCGAAGGTTACGTTGCGGCGCTTGGCGCTGTCGTAGTAGGTGATTTCGGACTTGTAGGTTCGCAGGTCGATTTTGGCCGTGGCGTGGTAGGGAGATTGGGTCCAGGCCAGTTCCAGTCGCTCGTCGGGTGCCTCCATGATCACGAACTGGCCGTCGAAGGCCGGGTAGTCGTTGCGGAATTCCATCAACCGGAGCAGTCTCCGGACCACCGGTTTTTCGATTTCGACGGCGATCTCATCCAGGGAGTAGTTGTGACGGTTGATGTCGCGGCCGTTCTTGGTGCGTTCCACCAGTTCGATATCGTTTTCCCCGGCCAGCAGACCGACATAGTAGACCTGGGGAATTCCCGGTGCGAAGAACTGGATGGTGCGTGCGGCGATGTAGGAATCGTCATTGCACTCGAGGGCGGAATAGTAGGTGCAGTTGACCTGGTAGACATCCAGGTTCTGGAATTCGGGACCCGAGTAGATCTTGCGCGTGTTGGAACCCTTCTCGTCCAGTCCATTCAGGGTCCTCTCGATCTCTTCGGGTGACAGCAGGTCGGCCACATCCACAACCCCCATGCCGTCGTGGGTGTCGAGGGTGGTCAACTGGTGGCGGGGGCAGATACGGAACCACTGCTTCAGGCGTTCGCTGGTGTGGTGGTAGAGGGTGTGCAGCACCAGCATGGGCAAGGCGAAGTCATACGTCCAGTAGCCCTTTGCGGCGATTTTCTGGTGATAGCGGTAATGTTCGTGCACCTCCGGCAGCATGATGGTGTCGAAGGGTGCGATATACTCCTTGAGCCACTCCAGGGTCTCCCAGATCTGGGGCTCCAGAAAGAAGCAATTGGTACCCAGTTTGTGGGTGGTGTAAGCGATGGCGTCCATGCGGATCATCTTCGCACGGGTCCGCGCCAGCCGGATCAGAAAATTGCGGATAACCTCCTTGGTTTTGGGCGAGCTCAGGTCCAGATCGATCTGTTCGTAGTCGAAGGTACACCAGATCTTCTCCCGCGATCCGTCGGCCCGTTCGATCATGGTATAGGGCGGTCGCGGCTTGCGAGTATACACCTTGGCCAGCGTCTCTTCGTCGATCTCGCCGTTTGGGCTGAGCTTGTTGAAGGAGAGGAACATG
This sequence comes from Desulfobacteraceae bacterium, assembly GCA_050288425.1. GTDB lineage: Bacteria > Desulfobacterota > Desulfobacteria > Desulfobacterales > Desulfosarcinaceae > JARRKU01. The sequence continues at coordinate 29,445 of JBNKDU010000071.1, forward strand.
TCCGTGTACTCGGAGTCGGGTCCCTTGTCGATATAGTCCTGAAAGTAGGCCGACTGCCGCGAAATATGATTGACCATGAAGTCGTAGGTCAGGTCGAAGTCCTGGCCGATCAAGGCGATATCTTCCCATGTGCCGAATGCCGGATCCACTTCATCATAGGTCATGGGCGAGAATCCGCGGTCGGCGGAAGAGGGATAGAACGGCAGCAGGTGGACGCCGCCCACCGCCTGGGTCAGGTAGCGCCGCAGAACATAGTGCAATTCGAGCAGGTTGGCGCCCAGGCTGTCAGGATAGGTGATCAGGTTGACTTTGTTTCGGATGGACATTTTCCTATTCCTTTGCTGGTGTCGGAGAAACGGTAGTGCGCAAGTCCTTCCAGGATTCCGCCGGAGCAGTGCTCCCTGGCGAAGTAGACGTTGCGGCTTCCCTTGAGGGTATCGAGTTCATGGCTGTAGTTGCCCACCACCACGGCGCACGGTTCGCCGCGCAGCATCTCCTCGTCGTTGCCCGAATCGCCGCAGACCAGAAAATTTTTCAGGGGGATCTCCCATTTATAGCTGATGTAACGGATGGCTTTGCCCTTGGAGGCCCGAAAGGGCAGGATGTCGAGAAATTGGTCATGGGAATAGATCAGGTTGTAGCGGCATTTGTTGGCGGCCAGGATATGGTGGATTTCGGGCAACCGGCCTTTGCCCGGCGTCATGTAGTAGCTGATCTTGAACGGTCGCTGGACTTCCTCTTCCTGATATTCGAGATAGGAAAGCTTTTTAAGCAGGGTCTCGATCTTTTTACGCTGCCACTTGGCGCTGATGTGGGCCTTCCAGCCGGGTCCGGGACGTCGCTCCTTGCCGTAGTAAACTTCACTCCCCACCGAGGAGACGATAATATCCGGTTCGGGGATATCGTGTTTCTGCAGAATCTTCCAAGCCGAATCGATGTGGCGGCCGGTGGCCACGCCGAATCCCATGCAGTCCCGATGCTCCAGGACCCACTCCATCAATTCCGCCAGGCGGCTGTTGTCTTCACCAATCAAGGTGTAGTCGATATCGGTGATCAGGAAGTAATTGAGTTTCAGCAGGCGTCGTCCGATGGCATCCTTGGGTTTGACCGTGTCCATATCGGTGACCTTGCTGGCACGAACGATATCTTTCACCTCCCGGGCATAGGTCTGGGCGTGGTTGGCCCAGGTGTAGTGTTTGCGCACGTTGAGGATTCCGTTTTTGGAATAGGTTTCCCACAGATCATCGTCGGTGATGATCTTGCGGATGGACTTGGATATGGAATCATTGTCCATGGGGTCGATCAGGATGCCGTTGTCGCAATTGCGCACGATGTCGTTGGGGCCACCGTCATTGGTGGCCACGATGGGCAGGCCCGTGGCCGAGGCTTCCAGCAGGGTCAGGCCGAAGGGTTCGGTGAGGGCGGGGTTGATGAAGACACCATGTTTTTCCGCCGCGATGCGGTACAGGGCGGGCACGTCATGTTCGAAGTCGTGCTTCTTGGGGATGGCCATCCTGCCGTAGAGGTCGTATTTGTCCATCAGGAGCAGCATCCCCGTGAGCACGTCGCGTTCGTTTTCTTCCATGGTGTCGATGTCTTTGCGGATTCCGGCGAAGATGGCCAGGTTGGCCATGGCCTGCAATTGCAGATCTTCGCCGTAGGCCTGGATGAGCCCGGAGATGTTCTTGCGTTTGTCCGGTCTGCACAGGGCCAGGACCATGGGTTTTTCGGGCTGCAGAAAAAACCGGTTGAGGTTCTTGAGCATCGAGGCCTGGGCATACTTGGCGTCTTCTGATTTTTCCGACTCTTCCAGCATATCATGATAGAAGGGATAGAACCGTTCCACATCGATTCCCGGCGGAATCACCTTGTACCGGGGGGCCGATTTGTTGCCGTACAGACCGTACTGCTCGTCGATTTCATGTCGGGTGCTGGTGATGACCATATCGGCGCTGGTGAGAATCTCTTCCTCGGTTTCGATGCGGCCCAAGATCTTGTACTTCTTGTCGATCTCCTGTCGGCTCATGCCGTCGTTGAGCAGTTTGTTCAGTTTGGAGCGGCCCAGGGAGTGGCCGGTGTAGATGAACGGCAGTCCGAACACGCTGGCCAGTTGCATGGCCACGTACCCGGCGTCCGGATAGTGGCCATGGACCAGATCGGGGATCAAGTTCTCGCGTTTGATGAACTTGATGGCCTTGTCGGTGTACTCGGCCAGGTGCGGCCAGAGCAGTTCCTTGCGCATGTATGTGCGACCGCCGCATTGCAACCGGATGATGCGCAGCTTGTCGTTGACCACCTCCACGGGCCGGGCGTAGTCGGAGGAGACCCGCTTGTCCCGGATCAGCCGCGTAAACAGATCCACCCGGCCGATGCCCTCGGTGGTGCTCAAATGGCGGGCCAGTTCGGTGACGTAGGTGATCTGGCCTCCGGTATCGGCGTCGCGGCCGAGTTCCAGGTTTTCGGCACGCAACAGGCCGTGGAGGCTGAACATCTGGATATACGGCTGGCTATTGGCCATGCGGGATCCTTTCCAATGGGTCCGTCAGCGGTGCATAGAGGGTCGTGTCGTCGGGCAGGGCGCCGCTCAGGGCGCAGATGTCGGCGGCGAAGCGGGTCGCCAGCGTTAGAATGCGCGGCAGGGGCATGTTGTGCAGAAGACCGGCGGCCAGCACGGCGGCATAGGCATCCCCGGCACCCACGGTATCCTTCAGGTTGTTTACTTCGGCCGGTGGAGCCGCAAATCGGCCCCGGGTCGTGAATACCCGACTGCCTTCGGCCCCCAGGGTGACCGCCACGATGCCGATCCCATGGGTCCGCATCAGCCAGTCCACGGCCGCGTCGGCTTCCGGCGGACCGTTCAGCCGTCGGCAGATTTCTCCCAGCTCGTCGGCGTTGAGCTTCAGGATGTCGGCGTGGCGCAGGCAGGCATCGAGGGCCAGGTCATGCACATGGGGCGGGCGCAGATTGATATCGCAGAAGCATCGGCTCGCCGGCGGTTTGTCCTCCATCAGCGCCTCGACCTGCCGTCGTCCGTTGGCCGTGCGCTGAAACAGGGAACCGAAATAGAACATCTTCACGGCCGATTTGTCTTCGGGGGTCATGGCCGGAAGATCGATGTGGTCGTAGGCCACGTCCGTCACGATGTCGAATTGCGGTATGCCGGCCTTGTCCAGGGTGATCTCCACGCGTCCGGTGGGGCGGTGTGCATCGATCTGAAGGTCTTCCGGAGCGAATCCATGTTTCGCAAGGTGTCGACCGATGCGTCTGCCCTGGGGATCGTCACCGATGCGGGTGATGAAACGCACCGGCCAGCCCAGGTGCCGGAGGTGAAACGCAAAGTTGAATGGCGCGCCGCCGATGCGTTCGTATTCCGGAAAGCAGTCGATTAAAATTTCTCCGATAACGACGATCATCTGTCCTCTCCCTTGGCGATGATTTCCGCGGAGATACATATGGCATGCCGAAGCACGCCGATCGGAGCCATGGGTCAACGGCTGGCAGAGAAAAGGCGGTCCGGCAACATCCGGTATGCGTCAGACTCCAGGTGACAGCTGAGCGTTTGGATGAACCATAGCGCGGGAACCATCGGCAATCAAGGCCGTCGATGGTCGAAATACGCAGACGGCGGCCGTTGCCGACGCTTCAACGCACGACAGGTACGCGGCCGTCCAGGTGGAACGGCACCTGGCGTTCTCCTCCGGAGGGGGTATCGAAAACCAGCCCTCCTTTCAAAGCATAATCGGCGTTGTTTCCCAGCAGCAGCTGATAGGCGGAGTGCCCCAGCCGGGCAAAGGAGACATCGAAACCCAGGTCGAGGGTGGATCGGCCGTTTCCGGCGATGGGGCCCGGCGGCAGCGCGCTGGCCTTGGCAAAAGAGGCACCGCCGAGTGTCAGGTCGTAATTGAGACGCTTGAACAGCAGGCGGAAGGCATTGGGGTTGTCCACCTTCAGGCGGCAATTCAAGGTGGCGCCCGAGAAGGAAAGTTTTTTGATCTGGATGGCCTCGAGGCTCAATTTCGGCATCCGGGGGAGGTCGAATCGCCCCTTGGCTTGAAACGGAACGGTCACCGGGCCCACGGTGAAACCGCCGTTGAAAACATATTCGGCGCTCTTGTCACGCAGGAGTTGGCTTACCGATTGGAAAAAGTCCAGATATCGAATGGTCACCGGGATGCTCATCCGGCTGGTGCTGCCGGCCGCCAGGGAGAGCCCCTGGTCGAGTTCGCCCTTGACAAAGGGGCGACCGTCGAGTTGCAGATCGTAGGTGATGCGCCTGGCATGCAGCCCGATGGGGTTGGGATTGCGCACGTCGAAATGAAAGATTGCCGTGCTCTGCAACAAGGAGGCATCCGTCAATTGCATATCCCGGAAGACGGCCGATGGTTTTTGGATCATCTGTTCCAGGGTGCTGCAGCCCATGGGCAGGGTCATCCAGAACACAAAGACCAGGCTGGCCAGGCACCGAACACCTGGTCGCTTCTTGTTCAGGGGCATGGTTTGGGTTCTCCTCTCCTGGATTGCGCGGTCGAACCGACCGCATCCGACGGCTTCCGGCAGTTGGCCTCGCCGCGGCATTATTTTTTTTGTCTGATCAGAAACGGATCGAATATGGGCTTGATCTGATTCAGCGAGTCATCCAGCGGCGGCGTGAGAAATTTGGCGAAGATATCCAGGTGGACCAGGGCATTGACCGTGGAATCGCGGGTGCTGGCCGCCCGCAGTCGCTCCACCATGTAATCGTTCAAGTGGGCCACATCGCCGTAGATCTGCACCAATTCCCGCAGTTCCAAATCTTCGGGTGTCAGGCCGTCGGATGTGAAATAGCGGGCCAGCAGGAAGGTGGCGGCCGCCCGCCAGAGGGTTTCATCCCGGTTGGCGAAGGGCAGGTGGAATCGGGCCATGGGTTTGAAAAAGTGGGTCAACGGGCAGCTGCTGCCGGCGATGAGCAACCCCATGAGGGAACTGATGCCCTCCTGGGCGGATGTTTGATTGACCACCCGGCGTTCCTTGCTGATGACCTCCACCACGACGCGGTCATAGGACATCAGGCGGTCGAAGCGGTCGATGGCCGAAATCAGGTTCAAGGCCACCGGGCAGTGGTTGTTGTGATCTGCCGACAGGCGACAGCGCGGGCATTGATGGTACTGCAGGACGGTCCAATACGGTGGCTCGGCGTGGACGTCACGAATCAGCTCGATGGTCCGGGCATCGAAGGTGAGTTCGAATTCCTCCTGGTTTCCGTCCGGCAGGGTGAAGATGTAGGTAATGGTGAAGGTCGCTTGCATGGTTACCTTATCGGTTGAACCGACCGGCAGCCATGATGATGCCCAGATGGCCGGTACATCGGCGGGTTGCCGTCACGTTTGACTCGTACGGCGGCGCGTCCGGCCGACTGGTTCCCCTGAGTTGCACACAGGGCGTATTGTACACATCTTGGTTGCGAACATCAAGCCATTGGTAAGGGTGGCCGTACTCGATAGACCAATAATTCGTTTTCGGCAGACTCCGATTCCAATCATTCTGGAGACCCGACCATGCAAAACAGTATGGAATACCGCAAATGGATCCGGTGGGCCCTGATGATCACCTGGGGCCTGTTGTTCATGGGCTGCGCCCATCATAAGCCTTTGCCCCGGGAAGGGTACCAATGGATGTATCAACCGGTGGCGGGGGATTCATCGGACGATGCCGTGCGCTTCGCACCGACCTTCGTGGTCTACGGCCATGACCGCGACTACAACCGCATCGGGCGTCCCCGGGCCGTCACCGACGATGACGGCGATCCGGAGATCTTCGTCGATACCCGGCAGCCGACGCTCTATTTCGCCCGGCGAACCTTCCGGACGAGCCATGACGCCTACACCAACCTGATCTACCGGGTCCATTTTCCGGGAACCCCCTTCAGCCTGGTGCCCTTCAACCTGACCGCCGGCAAAAACGTCGGGCTCCTGGTGGTGGTCACCCTCGATTCCGCCCACCGCCCGGTCCTGGTGACCACGGTGCACACCTGCGGCTGCTTCAAGGCCATCGTTGCCACCGACCTGCTTCCCGCATCGGCCTTGCCGGACCGCTGGCCCGCCGGAGGACACGAGGTTTTCAGTGAATTCATGCCGACCCGGCTCGATTACCGGGGGCTCCGGGAGCCTCGTCTCCTGGTGCACTTGCGGCCGGAGGTGCATCGCGTCATGGCCCTGGAGGTGCACGAAGCCCGCGTGGTGACCGCCAGCCCGCGTTTCCGCGCCGTACCCATGGCCATGGCCCCCATGGACGATCTGAGGCGCATCGCCCTCGACGGAAACTTCACCAGTCTCTACTATGACCACGGCGCCATGCAGGGCCATGTGAAAGGTGCCCTCAAGCCCCTGGAGACCTTGTTCATGAGCCTCATCAGCCTCGATCTCTTTGTCGGTATGGATAAGGCCTATGCCGATCCCGCCGCTGCCGGCAACCATTTCTATACCAGCCTCAAACCCTGGAACAGAGAGGAATCGGACATGCAGGATTTCGCCGGATTTCTGAAATTCTGGGGCTGGCGGCTGTAGCAACCCTTCGACACAATCAGGGGAGAATGTCTCGACGCGGCGGCGGCAAAAGCGTTTACAAAACCGTTTGCGTTCTTTATAAGGAACACTTTGAGAATGGATCCATTCTCCATTCCGAGGCGCCATAGAGCTTAATAGGGAATCCCGTGTGAATCGGGAGCGGTCCCGCCGCTGTGACCCTGGTCCGGCCGTCCCGCCGGGCCCATTCCGGCAGCCAGATTCGCCACTGTTGTGCACCGGCACAGCGGGAAGGCCGCTGGCCGGATAAGGGAAGCCAGAAGACCTGCCAGGAATTTACGTCCGTGGATGCGCGTGGCCATCGCATCCGGGGCAGCCGCCGGGGGTCCAGAAACGGGTGTCGCCCTTCAAGTCGCCATGGCTTGGGGGGTTTTTTTATTTCCTTTATGTTTTTCGGTATGTCCGGCGCATTGGAGGGGGGCATCATGAAAGGCTACGTACAAGTGTACACCGGCGACGGCAAGGGCAAGACCACCGCCGCCCTGGGATTGGCGTTGCGCGCGGCCGGTGCCGGACTGAGGGTCTACATCGGCCAGTTCATCAAAAGCGCGGAATACAACGAAATCAAGGCGTTAAAGCATTTCACCGGCCAGATCACCCTGGAGCAGTTCGGGCGCGGCTGCTTTATCCGCGGCAATCCGAGCCCGGCCGACATCGATGTGGCCCGGGAGGCCCTGGCGGCCATTCGGTCGGCCCTGGCCTCCGGAATCTACGACGTCGTCATCGCCGACGAGGCCAACGTGGCCTTTGCCTGTCGTCTCGTCGGCGCCGACGATCTGGTGGCCCTCATCGACCATCGGCCGGAACAGGTGGAACTGGTACTCACCGGACGCGGGGCGCCCCCGGAGGTGATCGACCGGGCCGACCTGGTGAGCGAGATCAAGGCGGTCAAGCACTATTACCAGCGCGGCGTGACGGCGCGGGAGGGGATCGAAAAGTGAGGAACGGTGTCCGCTGATGGGCAATGGGTGGCTCCCGTTGGATCGGAGTAGTCTATCGAGGTGCATAAAATGAAAAGACCGGCGGCTTGTCTTGCGGTGTTGGGAACCGGATCGGACGTGGGCAAGAGCATCGTGACCACGGCCCTGTGTCGGGTGTTCGCCAACCGCGGGGTGGCGGTGGCTCCCTTCAAGGCCCAGAACATGTCCAACAACTCGGGGGTGACGCCCGCCGGCCTGGAGATGGGCCGCGCCCAGATCGTCCAGGCCGAGGCCGCCCGGGTGGTGCCCCATGTGGACATGAACCCGGTGCTGCTCAAGCCCTCCAGCGACGTGGGGTCCCAGGTGGTGCTCAACGGCACGGCCTGGCGGGATGCCAGTTCCAAGGATTTCTACACCCATAAGGATTTTCTCTTTGACGCCTGCAAGGCCGCCCTGGAACGGCTGCGCGGCGAATACGACCTGATCGTCATGGAGGGCGCCGGCTCCTGCGCAGAGGTCAACCTCATGGACCGCGACATCGTGAACCTCAGGATGGCGGCCTTCGCCCATGCGCCGGTGATCCTGGTGGCCGATATCGACCGCGGCGGCGTGTTCGCCCAGATCGTGGGCACCCTGGCGTGCCTGGCGCCCGAACAGCAGGCCCGGATCAGCGGCTTCGTGATCAACAGGTTCCGGGGGGACATCGACCTGTTCCGGGACGGGGTGGAGTGGATCGAACGGAAAACCGCCAAACCGGTCCTCGGCGTGTTGCCCTGGTTTTCCCATTTCGAAATCGAGGCCGAAGATTCGGTGGTCATCGAAAAAGGTCGCCCCTATGTGCCCGCCTGCGACGGCTGTCCGGCCGTGGGCGTCATCCGGCTGCCCCACATCTCCAATTTCACCGATTTCGATCCCCTGGCCCGGCTGGAGGGCCTGCAACTGGCCTACCTGCAGAAACCCCAGCCTCTGGAAGGATTCAGGGCCGTGATCCTGCCCGGCACCAAGAGCACCCGCAACGACCTGGACTGGCTGCACGCCACGGGTTGGACCGATGCCCTGCGGCGCTATTGCGACCGTGGCGGCCATATCCTGGGGATCTGCGGCGGCTACCAGATGCTGGGACGCCGGGTCCTCGATCCCCAGGGGGCCGAAGGCACGCCCGGATCTACACCGGGTCTGGATCTGCTTGCCGTGGAAACCGAAATGAAGGCCCCCAAGACCACCACCCTCACCGAGTTTGCCTGGGACGGCATCCCGGGGAGGGGCTACGAAATCCACATGGGGTGCACCCGCCGCTGGGAGGGCGAACCCATGCTCGACGTGCGCAGCCGCAACCGGCAGGCCTGCGACGACCGGGACGGTGCCGTGGGTCTCGGAGGCCGTGTGTTGGGCACCTACCTGCACGGGCTGTTCGATACCCCCGAGGTGACCCGCCGGTGGCTGGACCTCATCGGCCTGTCCGAAGTGGAGGTGTCGGGACTCGGCGGTCCCCTGGCCCGGGACGAGGCCTACGACCTGCTGGCCGCGCATGCCGAACGCCACCTGGATATCGCCGGCATCGGCGCGTTGATCGCCGGCGACCCGGGGAGGAGGCCGGCATGATTCACGGCCACGGCGGAAATATCCATGGCCTCGCCGCCCGGTTGGGCTGCGGTTTCGATCAAATAATCGACATGAGCAGCAATATCAACCCGTTGGGAACGCCGCCCGGCTTGCTGGACCACCTCGGGAGCCGATTGGAGGAGATCGGCCGGCTGCCCGAAGTGGACGGCGGGACCATGATCGCCCGTTTGGCCTCCCTCCTGGATGTGGATCCGGATCGGGTGCTGGCCGGCAACGGCACCACCCAGTTCATCTACGATGCCTGTCCGGCCCTGGATGCCCGGCGGGTGCTCGTGACGGGGCCCACCTATGCCGACTATGCCGATGGCTGCCGCATGCACGCCGTCGCCCCCCGGTTCTGCCTGTGGGCGGCGGAGACCGATTTCGCGGCCGATGTTGCGCAACTGGACCGGGCCGCCGCCGATGCCGACCTGGTCTTCATCTGCAACCCCAATAATCCCACCGGCGGATGGATTCCCGCCGGACGGCTGGAAGCGCTATGCGCGCGTCATCCCGGAACCTTCTTCATCATCGACGAATCCTACCTCCCGTTCGCCCCTCCGGGGAAGGCCCGCAGCATGGCCCATTTTCCACTGGAGAATGTCATCGTGCTCTGGTCGGCTTCCAAGATCTTCGGCATGCCGGGTCTGCGGGCCGGCTTCCTCATCGCCGCCCCGGACGTGGTGGCCCGCTTCCGGCAATTTGCCCGGCCCTGGTGCGTCAACAGCCTGGCCCAGGCCGCCATCGCCTACCTGGGCAGCCAAAAGCCGGCCGTGTTGGAGTTCATCCGCAGGACGGCGGCTTTCCTGGAGGCGCAACGCGCCCTGTTCCGGCAGCGGCTCGGCAAGTTCGATGCCCTGACGATCTATCCCAGCGTCACCTCCTACCTCCTGATCCGCCTGCCCGCTCCGGTGACCGCCGATGACCTGTGCGAAGATCTGGCCAGGGGCCGGCTGCTGATCCGCGATTGCGGCAATTTTCACGGCCTGTCGCGGCAATACGTGCGCGTGGCTCTCAAATCGGCGGAGATCAACGCCCTGGCCGCGGAAAGGATCGTAGACGCCGCCGAACGCCTGTGGAGGGCCTGATCCGATGCCTGGAGATCTCGCGCATGTGGGAGTCATGGCTTGGTGGGTGCTGCCGGTTGCCCTGGTGTTGGATGCCCTGGTGGGCGACCCCCCCTGGCTGCCCCACCCCATCCGATGGATGGGTCGGGCCATCCAGGTCGGGGAACCGCGGTTCAGACGCCTGGTGCGCAACGAATTCCGGTCGGGATCGATGTTCGCCTTCGTCCTGATCGCGGCCACCTGGGCCGCATCGCTATTGCTCGTCCGGACAGCCTATTCGTTGCATCCGCAGGCCGGCGGTCTCTGCGAGGCCGTCTTGATTTTTTATTGCCTGGCCGCCCGTTCCCTGGCCCGGGCGGGCATGGAGATTTTCCATCTGCTGGGGCAAGGCGACGTGGATGCGGCCCGGACCAGGGTGGCCGGAATCGTGGGCCGGGACGTGTCCCGCTACGGGGGGGGCGATATCGCCCGCGCCACCGTGGAGACCGTGGCCGAGAATTTCGTCGACGGCGTGTTTGCGCCCCTGTGTTTCGCCGCCATCGGAGGTGCGCCGCTGGCCCTGACTTACAAAATGGTCAACACCCTCGATTCCATGGTGGGGTACAAGAACCCGCGCTACCTGTTGTTCGGCCGGGCCGCCGCGCGCATCGACGACTGGGCCAATTTCCTGCCGGCCCGGCTGAGCGTGCCCTTCATCGCCCTGGCGGCCCGATGGCTGGCCCATGCCCACGACCGCCGGGTCCTGGTCACCGCCCGGAAGGAGGGCCGCCGCCACAGCAGCCCCAATGCGGGCTACCCCGAGGCGGCCTTTGCCGGCGCCCTGGGCGTCCGGCTCAACGGCCCCAATGTCTACCACGGGGTTCTGGTGCCCAAACCGTACATCGGCACGGACTTCGGTGCCGTGGAAACCGGCCATATCCACCGGGCCTGCCAATTGATGACCGTGGCCACCTGGCTCGGGGGGGTCGCCTTGTGGTTCGGCAGTCTGGTGGCGGGATGGCTCCTGTGAGGGCTGTGTGGGGTCCACCGGTGATATCCTTGTAGGGGGGCGCTGGCGAGTATCTGCCGGACGTTCTCGATTCAAGAACGAACCTGTTCGCGGAACACCTGCGCTTGTATCTTGACCGGCGCCGCCATTGTTTTTATAAATCGCTATTTCATGGGCTTGGCCTGTGTTGCCCCATCCATCGTTTTTCGCTTCGTCTGCCCGGTTGGACAGCGGAGCCGTTGGCGGATCCACCAATCTTTCTTCCCGGAATCTATGAAAAGGAGTGCACATGAAACCCAAAGCGAGATGGAGCGTTGCCGTGCTGTGTCTTTCCGTCCTGCTGCTGGCCGGGGTCGTTGCGCCGGTCGCTGCCGCGGATAAACCTTTCAAATTCGGTCTGCTGCTGGTGGGGCCGTACAACGACCACGGCTGGAGCCAGGCCCATTTCGACGCCGGGCATTACGTGGAGAAGCATGTACCGGGTGCCGAGATGATCTATATCGACAAGGTCAATCCGGCGGATCGGCCGGGGGTGACCATACCCCAGCTCGTGGACGACCTGGTGGAAAAGGGCGCCCGCCTGATCATCGCCAACTCGGACGATATGAAAGACGGTACCCGCGAGGCGGCGGTGATG
>JBNKDU010000072.1:0-1525 GCA_050288425.1 Desulfobacteraceae bacterium
CTGGAGGGTGCCGGCGGCCTTGAGGAACCCCGCGGTCCGGCCGCGCAGCACCATGCGCACCGGCAGCAGCAGGAACATGTAGACCGGGATGAAGATGATGAACATCCCGTACCACTCGGTGTAGGCCCAGAAGTATTGCAAAGGAATCGCCAGGTAGGCCCAGAACAGCACCCGGTGGTCGGCGCGGCGGGTGGGGATCAGGGTGATGAACTCCTTGAAGGCCAGGTAGGAGACCAGCCCGAAGAAGATGATGGCCGTGCCCCGGCACAGCAGCAGCGCGCCGAACACCAGAGCGATGATCACCCACCAGGTGCGGATGCGCAGCAGCGGTTCGGTATAATCCCTGCCCGGCCGGAATCGATTCAGCGCCAGGGTGACGGCGGTGGCCAGGGTCAACAGTGCCAGGATGCCGAGCATGTACGCCCCATTGTTGGATAAGCCGGCCGTCCAAGTCATGGCCGCACCTCCGCCAGGGCGCGCCGGGCCCGGTTGAAGATGGTTCCCGCCAGCAACAACAGAATAAGGCTCAAAACAACCCGCAGCCAGGCCCCGCCGGGGACCCCGGCGGCCAGCAGCAGGGCCAGCAGGCCGAAGGCGAACGCCCGGTCGCTCTTGCCCATTGGGCCGTCGTAACGCCGCCGGGCGCCGACGAGCACAGCCACCACGCCGGTCATCTCGCCGACCGCGGCCAGCAGAACGATCAGCACCACCAGGATCGGGGCTGCGCCGGGCACCGCCGCCAGCGGCAGGTACAGGGCCGCATCGGAAAGCACATCCCCCAGTTCGTTGAGGATCGCCCCCAGATCGCTCTGCATGCCATGCTCCCTGGCCAGCATGCCGTCCAAGGCGTTCAGCGCCATGCGCACCAGCAGGGCCGGCGGCAGCAGGGCCAGGGCCCAGCGGGCACCGCCGCTCAGCCAGATCGACAGGCCGGTAACCAGGGAGAGCAGCAAGGCAGCGACGGTGACCTGATTGGCCGTGATCCCTCGCCCGGCCAGAGTGCGACACAGGGGGCGCAGCAGGTTCTGGAAAGCTGGTTTGAGCTGATAAATGGTCATGGACTCTCTCTCTGCAATGCTATTCGGCCCGTAAAGTCTGCATGGCGCTTTTTCACCAATGCGCAACATGTCCTACCGCAGGAGCCGTGCCAACTTGTGTCCGTAATTATAACGTTATGAAATAAAAGATATTATTAAATTTAGGATGGCTGAATAAGCCAGATTTGCCGAGAACGATAGGCATGAAATGTTGGATTGATATGCATTAAATGTATGGACGACAAGCAACAGCCGCAGACGGAAAAAATGCCTGACTTTTTAAGGGCAAAAGCCGTTTTCAGCTGTTCAACAATTTCCGCCAATAAACTTCATGGATTTCTTATTTGAACTTTTCCGCCGTAGGACCATTCATTGTGGCCGCCTCCAATCAAAACGAGTCTTGATCCGGGAACAGAAGCAGCAAGTGCCTTGGCATGTCGAACAGGGATAACAGTGTCTGATTCTGCTCCAAAAATTTCAATTGGGCC
>JBNKDU010000073.1:0-28472 GCA_050288425.1 Desulfobacteraceae bacterium
TCCAAGGCCAGTCGGCCGATGGTGGTCTGGTTGAGACGACCCTGATCGTAGACGACGACGGCCCGGGTGTCGGAGACCTTGCGGGACAGGATGGTGCGCAGAGAATCATCCGCCAGGGGGGCGGCGGCCCAGAGGGCCATACCCACCAGACCGGATTCGGTGGAATTCAGGAAATCGGGCAGAAAGGCGGCCGCCGGCCGGACCAGCTCCGGATGCACCCGGCCCAGCCTTCCCAGGGCCCACAACACGCCCAGTTGCAGTCCGGGATGCTCGAGGAAATTGCCCTGGGGATCGGCATAAGAGACCAGAATCGCGGCGTATTCGCTGGCCAGGCCGGGATGCCGGGCCATGATCTCGCCCATGGCCTCGGGGGACCCCCAGCCCATGCCGCCGGATTCGTCATTCAGATTCCACATGAAGCGGCGCATGATGATCCTGGCCGACTCCATGCGCTCCTCCGCCTGGCGGGCAACCACCCGTCCCATGGCGGTCACCGCACGCCAGCGAAGTTGCGGCTCTCCAGAATAGAGCAGGCCGAATAGCGGATTGACCACCTGCCTGGCCGGCATCTCGCACAGGGCGGCCAGCCCGGCTTCGAAGTCTTCGCCGCCCAACAGGAGGGCGACTCTCTTTTTGATCTGACGGTGGGCCATGAATCACCTGCCGGGTCCACGCCCGGCTGCGGCGTGGGCCGGACCGCCGATGGGGGCTGGAATCATCCTCGCCGGTTCGGTACCGCCTCGCAGGGACGGACGGGCCTGCGAACACCCGGGTGTCAGCCGTCCTCCCAGGTGATGCAGTCCACGGGACAATATTTGATGGCTTCGTCCACTTCGGCCTGGGGGTAGAGTTCCAGATCGATGACCTCGATATAGCCGGTGTCCTCGTTCAGGCGGAACACCCGGGGGCACAACTCGACGCATCCCATGCACAGGGTGCAGGCACCGATATCGACCACCGGCACTTTCATTGCGGAACCTGCTCGTTGATGGCCCGGCCGATGGTCTGGCCCAGTTCGAAACTGGCTTGCAGCGCGCCGCTGTCGGGCACATACTGGTGGCGTACGGGATCGAGGATGTCGAAATTCATGGCCTCCATTTCCTTGAGGATCATCTTGGGGGCCTCGCCGCTCCAGCCGAAGGAGCCGAAGGCGGCGCCGATCTTGTTCAGGGGTTTGAGCCCTTTCATGTAGGTCAGGAAATCGCTCACCGTGGGGAACAGATTGTTGTTCAGGGTGGGCGAGCCCACCACCACGGCCTTGGCGTCCAGCACTTCGGTCATGATGTCGCTGCGATGCCATTTTCGCAGGTACATGGGCCGCACGGCGATTCCCTGGGAATGCAGACCCGCGGCCAAGGCGTCCGCCATCTTTTCGGTGCTGTGCCACATGGTATCGTAGACCACCACGGCCTTGCGCTTGGGGACCTGCTGGCTCCATTGGGCGTACGCGTTGATGATCCTGCCCGGATCCTTGCGCCAGAGGATGCCGTGGTCGGGGCAGATCATGTCGATCTCCAGGCCCATCTCGACGACCTTGTCCACCAGTTTGGCGATCAGCGGCCCGTACAACATCAGGATGTTGGCGAAATATTTCTGGGCATGATGCAGGGCGGATTCTCCGAGCGCGTCGTCGAACTTTTCGAATCCGGCGAAGTGCTGACCGAATCCGTCGCTCGAAAAGAGAATCTTGTCCTCCTTGATATAGGTAAACATGCTGTCCGGCCAATGCACCATGCGGGTCTCCATGAAGGTCAGCGTGCGGCTGCCCAGGCTCAACTCTTCTCCCTCCTTCACGGCATGATAGTTCCATGGACGGTCGAAATGCTTGGCCAGGTTCTTGGCCCCCAGTTTGGAGCAGTAAAGAGGCTTGTCCTCGCCGATGAGGTGCATCACGCGGGCCAACCCGCCGGAGTGGTCCATCTCGGTATGGTTGCTGATCACTACGTCGATCCTGGCCGGATCGATGATTTCGGAAATATTGGCGATCAATTCATCGGTGAATTTCCGTTTGACCGTATCCACCAGGGCGACTTTTTCATCGATGATCAGAAAAGCATTGTAGCTGGTCCCCAATGGGGTGGAATAGCCGTGAAAATCATCTATATTCCAGTCGTTCACACCTACGTCATAAATTCCTTTAGCTATCTCAACGGGTTTCATCGGATCTTCCTTCTCACTGAAATGTTCTCAATTGCTGGGGTTCACCTCGTCATCATTCCCCGCAAGGCAGGCTCGGCCGGATTGCGGGGATGGATCATGGGGCGACCCGGGAAATACACCCTGATGTTGCAAAAGCCGGAAGGGGAAAAGAGGGTGATTTGCCCTTCCACCATCTTTTTACACGGTTATCCGGAATGCTCAAGTTGTATGTAACTGCAGGTCTTTTGCTGCTATTTCATATAGTCAAATCGTCAAATGGGGAAAGGCATTCTGCCTTATTCAATATTGCTGCAATATCTATATGATAGAATTCCATTCCCGATTTGACCATTCGACGATTTGACCAATCAACTTTGCATATTTGGCACGGATTCGGGCTGCCTTCCAGCCAGTTTGGGATTTGTGGATAAGCGCGTTTTTTATGCAACGGCAGGGTACACCGATGCCCTCACGCATGGTAAAACGCGCGAGGGCATCCTGGGTCACACGTTGAAAGTCTTACGATTCTTTTTCGAAATCGTCCTTGCCGGCACCGCACACCGGGCACTCCCAGCCGCTGGGAACGTCTTCCCACTTGGTCCCCGGATCGACACCGTTGTCCGGATCGCCTGCCGCGGGATCATACACATAGCCACAAATCGTGCACACGTAACGGTCCATAGTCTGACATCCTCCTTTTTGGATTCGAGATGAAGCAGTTTAACAGATGGACTCCTGGCCTACAAAGTTTCGATATAATTCCTGACCCGATCCTCGATCCGATCACGGACCCGGCGCATAACATCCAGGGAGCCATCGGCGGGATCGGGCAGATCCCAATCCTGGCGTACGGCACCCGGAACCAGCGGACACGATTCCCCGCAACCCATGGTGATGACTTCATCCGGCGGTTCCGCCGCAATGGCCGCCTCCAGCGATTGGGGACGGCCGAAGGCCATGTCGATGCCGAGTTCCTGCATCGCCTCGACCATCAGCGGGTTAAGGCTTTCGGCCGGCTGGCTGCCGGCGGAGTTCACGTCCAGCCGGTCACCGGCCATCCGGCGGGCAAAGGCCGCCGCCATCTGGCTGCGGCAGGCATTTTCGCGACAGGCGAAGAGTACTTTGCGCCGCCCGGAGAGGCCGGCCATCAATTGGGACGCCGCGTGCTCGACATCCTCCTCCACGGTGGGATGTTGACGGATGTCGCCGCGCCCCTCGATGCCGCGATACGTCAGGCCGCCGGCATATTCGGCCGCCACCGCGTCGTAAAAATACTTGGCGGTCAGATGGAAGCCGTCGAAGAGCTGTTTGCCGCGGGACGCCCCCACGGCCAGCAGGAATCCCTTGCGCATACCGCTTCCCGGGTCGCTGAGTTTGAGCATGTACTTGCGCGCCCAGAGCGTCTGGCAACGGTCGATGAGTGCCTTGAGCTGGGCGGTGAAATTGTAAAAGAACACCGGGGAGGCGGCCACGATGATATCGGCTTTGCGGAGCAGGCCGAAGATCTCCCGCCCCATGTCGTCGTCGATGGGACAGGTGCCTTTTTTTTCGCAGACGGTCAGTTCCCGGCAAGGTTCGATATGCTGTTTCACCACCTGGATGGTGTGGGTGCGGGCGCCTCGCCCGGCCAGCGAATTCATGAACGCCGCCAACAGCAGATCGGCGTTGCCCTTGATCCGCGGGCTGCCTTGTAGTCCCAATGCAAGCATAATCCGCCTTCTATATATAAATTCGTCGCCAAGTACCAGTGCGATTGAGGTGCTTGCCGCAACGAACGGCAATGGCGGCTGTAATCACCGGCACCGACCCGCCTAGGCCTTGTCCTTGACATGGCATTTGGCACACTTGGTGGGTCCGGCGGTTTCGCCGGTCTTCTTTTTCGATTGATGGCATTGAATGCAATGTTTTTTCATCACCTGTTTCTTGACCAATACACCTTCCCGTTTGAGCCGGGCGATACCTCCCTGCTCCTTCGGGAAGAGGGTGTGGCAGACATCGCAATCGCCCAAGGTGTCCTGGTGGCGCTGATGGGGAAAGGGGACCACGCCCCGGCTGCCGCCATCCAGGCGCATCTCGGCCGGCCCCCGGTTCTCCACCGCCAAAGCCGTGATCGCACCGGCAAGGGTAAGCACCAATACGAAAATCATCGTGCGGGCCATTCGATTCTTCCTCCGCAGAACTCGACCCGGTGGGGAATCCAACTCCCGCCGGATCAATATGCCTCGTTCAGATTCAGTTCGTCCTCGTTCACCTTGTCGGTGAACAGCCGGTACGCCCAGATCTGGTAGACCAGCACCACCGGGATGAACAGCAGCACCACCATCAACATGATCTTCAATGTCAGCGGGCTGGAAGAGGCGTTGAAGGCGGTCAGGCTGTACTCGGCATTGATGCTGGAAGGAAACAGATTGGGAAACAGCCCCACGACCCCGTAAAACGTCGCCCCGGCAATGGTCACCGCCGAAGCGCACCAGGCCTTGACATGGTCGCTGCGCAGCAGGAACACTTTGATGCCCAGCAGACCGGCCACCGTCACCAGGATGATGGCGAACAACGGCGGCCAGTGCAGATAGTTCTGGTAGAGGTTGGTGGTCCGCATGCTCAGCAACAGGAAAACAACGGCCACCGCCAGCAACACCGGCCATACGGTGTTGGCGCTCTTCACGGCCCGGGCCTGCAGATCTCCCTGGGTCCGGATCGCCAGCCAGAGCGCGCCGTGCACCAGGAACAGGCACAGAAAGAGCACGCCCCCCAGCAGACCGTAGGGATTCAACAGGGTCAGCAGGTTGCCCTGAAAGAGGTGGTTCCCGTCCACCGGCAAACCCTGGAAAATGTTGGCGAAGGCGACGCCGAACAAAACGGCCGGCGCCAGACTGCCGACGAAAATGCAGGTATCCCACACCCTGCGCCAGGCCGCGCTCTGCACCTTGCCCCGGAATTCAAAGGATACGCCCCGCAGAATCAGGGCGAACAGGATCAGCATCAGGGCCGAGTAGAGCGATGAAAACATGGTCGCATAGACCAGCGGAAAAGCGGCGAAGGTCACGCCGCCCGCGGTGAGCAGCCAGACCTCGTTCCCGTCCCACAACGGCCCCAGAGAGTTGATCATGATCCGTTTCTCCTGGTCGGTCTTGCCCAGGAAGGGGTAGAGCGTGCCCACTCCGAAATCGAAACCGTCGGTGATGAAGAAGACGGCCCAGAGCAGCCCCCAAAGAAAAAACCAGATTGACTGTAATATCATTTCGTCCCCCGTGATTGATTTTCAATAGGTAATCGTGTCCATGCCCGGGCTTCAGCCGGCCTGCGCCGGTTCGGGCCCCTGCTTCGCGAACTTGCCGATGAGGTAGTAGCCCACGGCACCCAAGAGTCCGTAGACCAGCAGGAAGGCCACCAGCGAACTGAGCACCTGGACGACGCTGATGGGCGAAGCCGCGTCGGACGTCCGCATGAGCCCGTACACGATCCACGGCTGGCGTCCGACTTCGGCCAATATCCAGCCGGCCTGGATGGCGATGTAAGGCAAGGGGATGGCCGCCATCATGATGACCAGATACCAGCGGTTCTCCACCAGGCGCCTGCGCAAGAACAGGCCGATGATGGTCAACAGGGGGAACAGCATGCCCAGGGCGACCATGACCCGGAATGAGAGAAAGGTCAGCAGGACGGGCGGGCGATCCTCCGGCGGAAAGTCGCGCAGGCCTTTCACCTCGGCATCGATGTCATGATAACCCATCAGGCTGAGGGCGCCGGGAATCGCGCCGATCTCCACCAGGTTGCGGCTGTTCTCTTCATCGGGAATGGTCAGCAGAACGATGGGTGCCCGCGTGGTGGTATCCCAGAGGGCCTCCATGGCCGCCAGCTTGGTGGGCTGGGTCTTGGTGACATTGACGGCATGCTGGTCGCCTTCGATGACCAGCCAGATCGAAAATACCAGGCCGAATACCAGGGCGATGCCGAAGGAGCGGGTAAAAAATTCGATGTGCTGCTTCTTGAGCAGGTGATAGGCGCTGATGCCCATCATAAAGAAACCCGTGAGCACGAAGGCCGACGGCAGCACGTGAAAGTATTCCAGCATGGCGAACTTGTTGAATACCACGGCCGCGAAGTCATTGAGTTCGGCCCGGCCGTTGTGAAAAACGTAGCCCACCGGATGCTGCATCCAGCCGTTGGCGATGATGATCCACAGGGCGGAAATATTGGATGCCACCGCCACCAGGCACATCACTACGGCGTGGGCCATGCGGGACAGCTTTTTCCAGCCGAACACCCATACGCCGATGAGCGTCGATTCCAGGAAAAAAGCCACCGATGCCTCGATGGCCAGCAGGGAACCGAATACGTCGCCCACATAGGCCGAGTAGCGGGACCAGTTGGTGCCGAACTGGAATTCGAGGGTGATTCCGGTGACCACCCCCACGGCAAAATTGATCAGAAACAGCTTGCCCCAGAATTTGGTCATTCGCAGGTAAGCCTCATCGCCGGTGCGGGCGTAGCGCACCTCCATGTAGGCCACCAGGATGGACAGCCCCAGCGTCAGTGGAACGAACAGGAAATGAAATAAGGTCGTCGCGGCAAATTGCAGGCGCGATAAAAAAACAGGATCCATTGTCATCCTCCAAAAAGGACGTAACCGTTTTGTACCCGCCCGGGTTCCGGACTGCGGACCAGGCAAGCGTCCGCAGCCTTCGCTGCCCAAACGGGTCGGGGTTCAAATGTTTCGTTCGATGAATATCTTGGTGTGTCGCCCCGACGGGTCCGTATTCCGGGTGGTCGATGGACCTTGGACCATCTTCCCGCAATCGGGTCGATCATGCCGGGGTCAGGCTTCTCCATCCAGTTTGCATTGTGAAAAATCGATGGGCTTGCCACATCCACCGCAGGTATGTGTCTTCTCAAATTCATCCGAAAAGACTTCCTTCTCGCTGCCGCATTCGGGACAGGTGCAGATGAAGGACTTCAGATGCTTATGGGCTTGAAACCCTGGGCAATGTTGAGGTGTGGTCATGGTATTCTCCTTCACTCAAAGCGGCCCGGACCGGATCTCGGCCCATCCGCCGGAATGATTTTCCCCTAACGTTGCAAAAAAAAGATGGCAATAGGGCTTGCAGGGCCGTTTCGATCAGCCGATGCGCGGATCCTTGCCGCTGTCTCCGCAGTCGGGGGTATAGCAGCTGTTATCCAGGAAGTCGCACGGTTGTTTGCAAGAGGGACATTTTTCAGGCGGCGCATCGGCCTCCAACTCATATCCACAGTTTCCGCATTTCCAGCTGGCCATGGGATTCCTCCATATTCGATGGCGGGATGCCTCGTCAGGCGCCGGCTTCCGCTGTTTCCCGCCCGGGTGTATCCGGATGAGGTGGCCGAAACGTTATGCCGACTTCCAGTGGCCGTGCAGGTTGCAATACTCGCGGGCCGTCACCGAGGCCGCGTCGATCATGAACACCGCTTCCGGGGCATCTCCGGGATTCAGGAACTGGCGGTAGGATTTGCCATCGGAAACGACTTCGATCCACTCTATAAAATGCTTGTCTTCCATGGGATGGGCCACGCTGCCCACTTTTACCTTCACGCCGCCTTCCACCCTCTCGATGACCGGCACGTGTTTCTCCACGGCCGCATCCACGGTGTTCTCCTTCATGCAGGTCATCGGCTGGTTGCAGCAGACCAACTCTCCCGGCCCGGCATGCATGACACCCACGATATTGCCGCATAATTCACATTTATAGAGTTCCAGTCTTTCCGTCATCTTTTCCTCCTCTTTCTTATCGTTTGGGATGATTATTTTTTCCGGTACGGTCGTCGCCGCCCTCTTGGATACTTCGCGCCTCCTGCCACCAGCCCTTGGCCTGATGACGTTCCTTTTCCGCCTCGGCCAATTGGAGAATCTTATAGGCCGAATCGCGCAACACGCCGTAGAGGACGCCGCAGCCGATATCTTCACGGTCCGCGTCGCCCCGGTTGGCCAATCGGATCATCTCGCGGGTCAGCCGGATCGTATGTTTGATATTATGATCGCAGGGTTTCAAAAGGTACGACTCCAAAGTCATAAAACCGGGGAAGACAATCAACGTTTTTCTCGCCCATTCACTTTTCAAGAGTTGTGCCAAGGATCTCTGCGTCCATGGGCGCCGCCTTCGCATGACCGTCACGCGTGGATCTACGGCGCTTTGCATGCCCCGGGGAGTGACCGGCGATGAACGGGAGCGGCGCACCGGTGATACATCTCTCCTCCCCTTGCCAAGGCCCTTGTGGCTGCTGTTCGTGCAACAAGCTGCTATCATTGACTAAAAAGCGTCCCGCCCATCTCACCCGGTAATATGATACAAATCTGTCTCACAAGACATTTCATTCGACAGGTTGGAGGTTGTTGACGCGCCGCAGATGCGGCCGTACCGCTGCAGGTGGAAGTGGTCGCGATGAAGATCAAGCTGAAGTCGAAGGGGGATAAGTACTCACTACGTTTCGATAAAATTCCTACCACAATCCCATGACGGACGCAAGCCGTAGAAGGATGCCATGCCATTGCGGCGGAACGATCCGCACCCACCTGATGCACAGGCATATATGTTGCTTATATTGGGTTGAATACGCCACAACGACCAGGCGGCCCGCCCGAAGAGGCCCCGGCCACCGGAACGGAAGGAGACAGACCGTGAGTGCACTGGATAAAATAAGGAAGAATGCCGACCTGCTGAATTCCATCGATTGGGAGATGACCCCCGAGGAGGCCGTACGCCTCTATCTGGAATGGGGCAACAACTGGGCCAGCGGAAAATACGTGATCCGCTCCAAGAACGATGAAACCGTCTATTTCGTGGTCAGTACATGGAAGGAACCGCCCATGGTCTACCTGATCCGGCGCAATTCCGAGGAGGCCCGCGAAATCGCGGCCATCAAGATGCCCGAAACCGTCCGGCAGCGCTACATGCAGGAAAACGGCAATCTCAAAGGCGTCTACGCCATCGAAGGAGTGGTGAAGGAGTGGCTGCAGCGGGAGTTGGTCCAGGCCTGATTCCCTCTTCGCCCTCTTCGCGACGGACGATCCACGCCGCAGGTGGATCGAGAGGATGCACAGCCTACCCTATCGTTGCAAAAGTCGGAGGAGGGTTATTCGGACGGGGTCTGTGAAGGGGCCAGTGCCGCCTCGGCCATGCGGACCGCCTCTTCATCCTTGGTGCATTGCGGGCAAAGCCCCATGAATTCGAGCCGGTGCCCCACGATGGTATAGACGGTGGACTCGTAGAGTTCGTCTTCCAGCCGGCTCATGGGGGCGATGGGCGCATCATCCATGCGCCCGCAATGCAGACAGCGGATATGGTAGTGTTTTTTCGGGTTGCCGTCGAAACGCTTCTGGCTTCCGCCGAGTTCCAGGGTCTGGACCTCGCCCAGGGCGGTGAGAATCTCCAGGTTGCGGTAGACCGTCCCCAGGCTGATCCGCGGCATCTGCTTGCGAACCCTTTCATAGAGCGCATCGGCGGTGGGGTGGTTGTTGTAGCGACGCAATTCCTCGAGGATCAGCCGCCGCTGCTTGGTCATCCTCATTTTCTCTGTCTGGACCAATGGACTCTCTTCTTTCGCACTCGTAGCGACCCGTGCCGTCCCGCGTTGCCGGCGCAAACCGTCATGACGCCGGGAAAACCGATCATCGATCTTCCAGGGGAACGAAACTGCAGGTGTCGGGACCGCAATAATCGCCGATGTACTCCGATTCCGGGCGGTAGAGCATCGGCTTGGGCGCGGCCTCGGCAAATTGTTCCTCCAATACATGGGCGCTCCACCCGGCCACCCGCGAAATGGCGAATAACGGGCTGAACAGGTCCACCGGAATTCCCATGGCGTAGTAGAGGGAAGCACTGTAGAAATCGACATTTACGAAGATATCGGTTCCCTTGCGCTCCTTGAACGCCTGTTTGCCCTTGACTTCCAGGATCTTGGAAATCTCGTACCACTTGGTCTCGCCGGCCATCTCTCCCATGCGTAGGGACATGGGCGCGAGGATGTGGGCGCGCGGGTCGTCCACCTGATAGACCGCATGCCCCAGGCCCATGATCTTCTTGCCCTCGTCCAGGATGCGGTTGACATAGTCTTCGACTTTGTCCGGCGAGCCGATGGCCAGCAACATCTCCATGACGCGGACGTTGGCCCCGCCGTGCAGTTCTCCGGAGAGCGAACCGATGCCGGCGGCGATGGCCGCGTAGATGTGGGCCCGGGTGGAGGCCACTTCCCGGGCGGCAAAGGTCGAGGCGTTGAAGGAGTGTTCGGCGTGCAGCACCAGGGCCGCGTCGAAGAAACGGGCCACCTCCGGTTTGGGCGCCTCGCCGAAGAGCATGTAAAGGAAGTTGGCCGCGTGATCCAGTCCGGGATCGGGGGCCACGGGTTCCTTGCCCGTGCGGATGCGCTGCCAGGCCGCCAGCACCGTGGGAAGTTTGGCGATCAGCCGCAGGGCCATGCGCACGGTGGCCTCCCGGGACGGGTCCCTGACATCGTCGTCGTGATGGGCCAGCATGGCCGTCGCCGCCTGCAGGATGTCCATGGGCAACGCCTTGGCCGGCCGCGTTTTCAAGGCGGCGATGACCTCATCCGGGATGGACCGCTCGGCCTTCAGGGCGGCCTTCAAATCGGCCAGTTGCCTGCTTCCGGGCAGCTCTTCGTAGAGCAGCAGATGGATGATTTCCTCGAAGCAGGCGTTTTTCGCCAGGTCGGCCACCTTGTAGCCGCGGTAAATCAATTTTCCTTCGGCGCCGATGACATCGCTCACCTTGGTGCTGGCGATGGTAACGCCGCGCAGGCCTGTATTTTTTGTCGGGATGCATTCTTCCACGGAGATCTCCTTCTTCTGTCGTCTTGAAAAGCCGCGAAAGGTTCGAGCGCCTTTCCCAAGTTCTCTGTGCGTTCCGATGCCGGGTTCATGCCGGGCGCAACCGGCCCCATGACGCCGGCAGTATTTTCGCGCCGGCGGAGGCAGCCGGCAGCCTGGAATCGACGTAAATTATTGAGAATTATTATCATGTGGACATTGAAAATAAAACCCAAAAATGGTACGTCAGCTCCGTCTTCTCCAATCTGTGCCTTCCCAGCGGAACAAGAATTCTCGATACGATAACGCGATGCATGACGTAAAAATCAAAAAAGGCTACCATCTGCGTATATCCGGCGCACCGTCTCCCGAACTGGTGAGCCTTCCGGATCCTTCCCGGCTGGCATTCCTGCCGGAGAGGATCCCGCAGATCAAGCCGAGACTCCTCGTCGCGGAGGGCGACCGGGTGGCCATCGGGTCGCCCCTCTTCGAAGACAAACGCCGGCCGTCGGTTCGGTTTCTTTCGCCCGCCGGCGGCGTGGTCCTCCGTATCCGGTTCGGTCCCCGGCGGGTCATCCAGGCCATCGTCATCGAACGCCAGCCCAAAGACGAACCGCAACGGGATTTCACGAAACTGCCGGCCGACGCCATCGGAACCGTCTCCAGGGACGACCTGGTGACGCGCATCCTGGAGGGCGGACTCTGGTGGGTCTTGCGGGAACTGCCTTTCCGCAACATACCGGATCCCCATACGGAGCCGCCGGCCATCATCGTCAATCTGGCGGCCGGCGAGCCGTTTCAGCCGCTGCCCCGGGTGTATCTCCAGGACCGCAACGACTTGATCGCCTACGGGTTAAAGGTATTGCACAAGCTCGCCCGAGGCAAGATGATGGTCATGTTCGACCATACGCTCCCCCACGCCGAAGAATACCGGGAATATCTCACCCACCGCGTCAGCGGCCGCTATCCGGCGGACGACCCCGGCACGCTGCTCTACCACGTGAAGACCTCCCCCCGGCAGAACCGCGCCTGGTTCATCGCCGGCCAGGACCTGATTCTGCTGGCCCGGCTCCTGGCCCAGGGACGCTATCCCGTGGATCGCATCGTTTCGGTGGCCGGCTCCGGAGCCCCCACCCCCCGGCATTGCCGCACCCGCCTGGGGGCGCCGTTGGCCGACCTCATCGGCGCCGAACCGGTGGACGATGGCGTCCGCTTCCTGGTGGGGGGAATCTTCAAGGGCTATCCCAGCGACCGCGACGGATTCATGGGCCACTGCGAAACGGCGCTGAACCTGATTCCCAGGGGGGACGAGGCCGAATTCATGGCCTTGTTCACGCCCGGTTTTCGCAAACCGACCTACTCTCGGACCTTTTTGTCGGTCCTGAACTCCGGCGACATGATCTGCGACAGCAACCTGCATGGCGGCCAACGGGCCTGCATCGCCTGCCTGCACTGCGCGGATGTCTGTCCGGTGGATATCCTGCCCCACATGACTTACAAGGCCGTGCTGGCCGACGAAATGGAGGAGTACCTGGAGCATGGATTGCTCGATTGCGTGGAATGCGGACTGTGCAGCTACGTCTGTCCATCGAAAATCGAGCTCAGCCAAACCTTTATCTCGGCCAAGGCCGCCTATGCCAAAGAGGCGGGCCAGGCCGGCCCGGCACACTTGCCATAGGAAGCCGCCATGAACCCGATCCGAGACTTGTTCGACCGCCATCGGCGCCATTTTGAAAAAAACGGCGGGCTGGCCGTGCTGCATCCGTTCTTCGAGGCCATGGAAAACGTCTTCTTCGGCAGCCGCGAGTTGACCGGCCGGGCGCCCTTCACCCGGGACAATCTCACGGTCCAGCGCTACATGATGCTGGTAATCCTGGCCGCGCTGCCCTGCCTCTTCTTCGGCATGTACAATGTCGGGCTGCAGTCCTTCCAGGTCGCGGGCCGGCCGGCGGAGGCCTGGCCCATGGTCTGGCTCGGCGCCAGGACCGTGATGCCGCTGGTGATTATCTCCTACCTGTTCGGTTTCGGGTGGGAGATCCTCTTCGCCGTGGTGCGCAAACACGCCATCAGCGAAGGCGTCTTCGTCACCGCCATCCTCTTTCCCCTCACCCTGCCGCCCACCACCCCATGGTGGCAGGCGGCCATGGGCATCTCCTTCGGCGTGGTGATCGGCAAGGAGGTCTTCGGCGGCACCGGACGCAACTTTCTCAATCCCGCCCTCACCGGCCGGGCCTTTCTCTATTTCGCCTACCCGGTGCAGATGTCGGGGGACGCCGTCTGGACCGCCCTGGCCCACAGGGGCTCCGCCGCCGTGGACGCGGTGAGCGCGGCCACGCCCCTGGTGGTGGCCGGAACGGCCGGTCATCCGACCGCGGTGGGGCAGGCGCTGGGCAGGGCCGGCTATGACTGGTCCACGCTCTTTCTGGGGTTCTACCCCGACAGCATCGGCGCCTCCTCCACCCTCTTGTGCCTGCTCGCCGCCCTGGCCTTGATCACCCTGGGCGTGGCCAGCTACCGCATCATCCTGGGCGGTGTCGTCGGGGTACTGGCCACCGGTTATTTGATGAACCTGTTCGCCGGGGAAGGCGGCCCGGCAATGCTGGGCCTGAATCCCTGGTACCATCTGCTCATGGGCGGCGCCGCCTTCGGCATCGTATTCATGTGCACCGATCCGGTTTCGGCCCCCCATACCCAGTCGGCGCGGTGGCTGTACGGATTTTGCATCGGCTCCCTGACGGTGGTCATCCGGGTGTTCAATCCGGCCTATCCCGAGGGCATCATGCTGGCCATCCTGTTCATGAACGTTTTCGCCGCGCTCATCGACCATGTGGTGGTGCGATGGACCGTCGGCAGAAGAATCCCGAATGTTTGAACCGGGGGGCAAAGGATAGCGTCAAATCATGCCCAGGCAACTCCAATCGATCCTCTTCGCCACCGTCCTCTGCGTGGTGTGCAGCCTGCTGCTCACGGCGGCCAGCACCGGTTTGCAGTCCCGGCAGCAACGCAACATGCTGGTGGACCGCCGGAAAAACATCCTCAAGGCCTTCGGCCTGATCGGGGAGGACGCCGACGTCACGGCCCGACAGGTTCAGGACCTGTTCCGCCGATCGGTCAGGAGCCTGCGGGTGGATGAAGCGGGTCGCATCCGGACCGAGGACGAGGCCGGGCCCAACGGGCTGCCGATTTACGTGTATGTCCGGAACCAGCGAATCGAGGCCTATGGGGTGCCCATCGACACCCGGGGCCTCTGGGGCAGGATTCACGGCTACCTGGCCATCGAGAACGACGGGGCCACCATCCGCGGCTTTACCGTCTACAAACACTCGGAGACCCCCGGTCTCGGCGGGGAAATCGAAAGCCGCTGGTTCCGGAAGAACTTCGAACACAAACGCATCGTCGACGGCGCCGGCAAGTTCGTCTCCATCGGCATCGCCAAGGGCGGGGTGGATGCGGCGATACCGAAATCCGAACAGCCCAACTACGTGGACGGCATCAGCGGCGCCACCCTCACCGGAAAATACCTCAGCGCGGGACTCAAGAAGATCCTGCAGGATTACGAACCCATGGCGATTCAGTTCCGCCACCACAACCCGCGCTACTTGCGGACACCCTAACCGCCAGCGAGGAAGGCATGGGAAGACTCGTAAAAAGCATACCCTTCCGGGCCGTCACCGAGGCGCTCTGGCAGTCCAATCCCATCTCCAAGCAGATCCTGGGAATCTGCTCGGCGCTGGCCGTGACCGTGCAGCTCAAGACCGCCCTGGTGATGAGCCTGGCCCTGACCTTCGTGGTGGCCTTCTCCAACCTGACCATCTCCCTGCTGCGCCGCCGGATCCCGCGCAACATCCGGATCATCGTGGAAGTGGCCGTCATCGCCACCCTGGTCATCCTCGCCGACGAATTCCTCAAGGCCTTCCTGTACGACATCAGCAAACAGCTTTCGGTATTCGTGGGGCTGATCATCACCAATTGCATCGTCATGGGCCGGGCGGAGACCTTCGCCATGGGCAATCCGCCGGGCCGCAGCTTTCTGGACGGCGTGGCCAACGGCATCGGCTACGGCTCCGTCCTGTGCGGCGTGGCCTTCTTCCGCGAACTGCTGGGCGCGGGCAAGCTGTTCGGCTTCCAGGTGGTGCCCCAAAGCCTCTACCAGGCCGGCTACGCCAACATGGGGCTGATGCTGCTGGCACCGGGCGCCTTCATCATGATCGGCCTGTTCGTCTGGCTGGAACACACCGTCTTAAAGGACGAATGATGGAAAATCTCATCAGCCTGTTCGTCAATTCGGTTTTCGTCGGCAACATCCTGCTGGCCTACTTCCTGGGAATGTGCTCCTACCTGTCGGTTTCCAAGAACCTGCAGACCTCCTTCGGGCTGGGGCTGGCCGTCACCTTCGTGCTCACCATCACCACGCCGGCCAACTGGCTGGTCTACCACTACCTGCTGGCGCCGGGCGCCCTCTCCTGGGCCGGACTGCCCCAAATCGACCTGAGCTACCTCAAGCTGGTGCTCTTCATCGCCGTCATCGCGGGGATGGTCCAGGTGGTGGAGATGGTCATCGATCGCTACTCCCAGGGACTCTACAATGCCCTGGGTGTCTTTTTACCGTTGATCACGGTGAACTGCGCCATCCTCGGGGCTTCGCTGTTCATGGTGGAACGGCGCTACACCTTCGGCGAAAGCGTGGTGTACGGCTTCGGATCCGGGGTGGGCTGGATGCTGGCCATCGTCTCCATGGCCACGGTGATGCAGAAACTGCGGTACGCCGACGTGCCCGCGGGGCTGGAAGGCTTCGGCATCCGCATGATCGTCACCGGCCTGATGGCCATGGCCTTCATGCTCTTTTCGGGGATTACCCTATGAATCCGGACCTCGCCGTCTACCTGGTCAGCCTGGCCGTTTTCCTGGGGGTGGTCCTCTTCCTGGTGGGCGTCCTGCTGCTGGTGGAGAACCGGCTGACCGTCAAGGGCGACTGCCGGATCCTGATCAACGACGATGAAGCCCAAGGCGTGAAGGTCGCCGGCGGGACCACCCTACTGGGCGCCCTGGTGGAAAACGGGATCTACCTGCCCAGCGCGTGCGGCGGCAAGGGCACCTGCGGTACCTGCAAATGCAGGGTCGTCGAAGGCGGCGGCGACATTTTGCCCACCGAACTTTCCCTGGTGAACCGCCGGGAGCGCGGGCAACAGGTCCGCCTGGCCTGCCAGGTCAAGGTGAAGCAGGATCTGAAGATCCAGATCCCCGATGAAATTTTCAATATCCGCAAGTACGAGACCACGGTGGTTTCCAACGATAACGTGGCCACCTTCATCAAGGAGCTGGTGCTGCGGCTCGATCCCGGCGAACGGATCGATTTCAGGGCCGGCGCCTATATCCAGATCGACATCCCGGAGTACGATGCCGAATTCAAGGATTTCAGCATTTCCGAACAATACAAGGCGGCCTGGAAACAGTACAGCCTGCTGACCCTCGAGTCCCATTCCGGCGAACCGGTGAACCGCGCCTACTCCCTGGCCAACCCGCCGGCGGAATCCGACCTCCTCCGCTTCACCATCCGCATCGCCACGCCGCCGCCGGACAAAGCGGATGCCCCCCCGGGGATCGGCTCCTCCTATGTCTTCCATCTCAAGCCCGGCGACCGGGTCACCATCAGCGGCCCGTACGGCGAATTCTTCGCCCGCCCCACCGAACGGGAAATGTGTTTCCTGGGCGGCGGCGCCGGCATGGCGCCCCTGCGCAGCCACGTTCGCCATCAGCTGCTCACCGAAAAGACCCATCGCCCCATCACCTTCTGGTATGGGGCAAGGTCCCGCAACGAGTTGTTCTACGTTGAGGAGTTCAGGGCCCTGGAAGAACGACATTCGAACTTCCGCTTTCATGTGGCCTTGTCCGATCCCCAACCCGGGGACGACTGGGACGGGCCAATGGGATTCATCCACCAGGTCGCCCACGACATCTATCTGTCCGGCCACGAGGACCCCACGGAAATCGAATATTATCTGTGCGGGCCGCCTCCCATGGTTGCGGCGGTGGAAAGAATGCTGTACGATCTGGGCGTTGAACCCGAGATGATCCAGTATGACAAGTTCGGCTGAACCGCCACTCCCCGTTCGCGTCCGTTGCCCCGGAAATCCGCTATCTCCTTATCGACCTTGCACGGACACCGCTCCCCCTGGCTGGAAGGCATCATAATATCCGGGACATTCATGTCTCTTTGAATCGCAACCAATGGAAAAGGAGGTTTTATGAAGATCAGCGTCGACAAGAATGTGGTCGAATTCGTACCGGACAGCGAACAGGAGACCGCCCAGTTGGTAACCCTGTGGAACACCATCGTCGATTGCGTCAAATTCAACAAGAAACTGGTGCCCATCGGGGAGTACGTGCCGCAAAAATCGAACACCGCCCGATTTACCATCGAAGGTCAATAGGCCGCATCGCCGGAACGGGCAGGCCCGGAGGCGGAACCCATGGGTGACCCGGAAGACTTCCGGGTCCCGACAGGAGAATTTCGCATGCACAAGATTCTGGTGGCCTATCTCAGTCGAACCGGCGTGACCGAGAAGATGGCCAATTACATTGCCGAAGGCATTCGCATGGCCGGCCAGGAAGCGGATGTCAAAAAAACCACCCAGATCGCGTCGGAGGAGGATCTCTCCGGCTACGACGGCTATATTTTCGGATGCCCCACCTACCACCGGGACATGACGTCGGGGATGAAAAATTTCCTCTTTCTGGCCCAGCGGGCCAACCTGGTGGGCAAGATGGGCGGGGCCTTCTGCTCCTATACCCACAGCGGCGAATCGGGGTCGATGATCTTCGATACCATGGAGTATGTGTACAAGATGGATATGGTCGATCTGGGCTCGCTGAATCTCAAGGAAGAGATCGTCCTCAACGGCACCGAAGGCGCCAAGGCCTGCCAGGAGTACGGCAAGGCCGTTGCCGCCAAACTCGCCGGATAGACGGAACACCGGATGCGATCACGGCCCGGTGTTCCCGGGCCGTATTGCGGGCAACCACCGGTTGGAACCGGCCGGGGAGACGAAATCGTCTCTCCGGCTCCTTTTATTTGGCGGGAAAGCCATCGCGGCGGAATCGCCGGCAGGTTCAGAACCCCATTTTTTCCGGTGGACGGCGTTCGGGAACGTATTCGCGGGAGATGGTCCCCTGGTTCCACTCCCGGGAGACGTAAAGATTGCAGTAGCAGCTTCCGAACTCGGCGACATCGGGTTCGCGATAGACGCACGGGCAGATGATATCCTTGTCCGCCTCCCGATCCCCGGAGGCCAGCCGACAGGGACAGACCATATAGCCGTAGCGCTCCTTGTTCACCAGCAGGGATTCGAGCAGGTCGAGGACATGGGCGCGGTCGTCGCTGAAATAATATCCCTTGGGCTCCTGGATCTTCTTCAATTTTTCATACAACCCGGAAGCATCCATCATAGCCCCAGCGCCTCCTTGATCTGATCCTCTTTATACCCCACGATGACCTGGTCGCCGATGATGATGGTGGGAAAAGAGCATTTGGGATTGAATTTCTTGACATCCTCCAGGATGGCTTTGCGCTCGTCGCCTTCCAGCAGGTCGACATCCACGAATTCATATTTGACGGTGCATTCGGACAGAAATTTCTTGGTGGACTTGCAATGGCTGCAAGTGCTCAGGGAATAAATGGTTATCGGCTTTTCGGCCATGTCGGCAATCCTTTCGACCCGTGGTTTTGAATCATCTCCAGCCATGCAGGCTCGTGGCAAAGGGCTATGGCTCAAATCCATAATACACCTGGACTCATATTGCAATGCGGCCCCGGCGGGTCGGTAAATATTCGCCCGATGCCCGAAACGGCAAATCCGGGCTTGACACCAAATTTTGGCCGGGTTAATCGTTAATAGGAAATATTCCTATTAAATTACCATTCATCTCAATAACCCGAGATTCACAGGCTTTAAACGAAGGGAGCAAACATGGCCGCCGAGAAAATCATCGAGAAACAGAAAAAAGAGGTCCCGGTGGAGGATCTCACCGTATGCGATGCCACCCAACAAATGCTGATCAAGGCGCGCAAGGACGGCGTGGAAACCCAGTTCGACCGGGCCGTCAACATGAAAGCCTGTCCCATCGGCGCGGATTCCGCCTGTTGTAAACATTGCGCCATGGGTCCCTGCCGGCTGAACGCCAAGGATCCGTACGGCAAGGTGGGTGTGTGCGGTGCCAACATCGATACCATCCAGGCGCGCAACTTCGCCCGCATGGTGGCCGCCGGTACCGCCTGCCACAACGACCACGGCATGGCCATGCTCAACATCTTCAAAGACGTGGTCAACGGTGAAATCGATGATTACGAGATCAAGGACGTGGGCAAGCTGGAAAGCGTGGCCCAATCCATCGGCATCGAAACGGAAGGCCGCAGCGTCAAGGAAATCGCCCTGGATCTCTATGACGAACTGGAAAAGACCTACACCGGCGTCGAAGGCGAAATTCCCTTTGCCAAGCGCGTTCCCCCCAAGACCCTGGAATTGTGGCGCAAGTACAACATCGTGCCCCGGGGCGCCATGCGCGAAATCATGGAGATGATGAGCAGGACCCACATGGGCGTGGACCAGGATTACAACAACCTCATGCAGCAGATCAGCCGCACCGCCCTGGTGGACGGCTGGGGCGGTTCCATGGTGGCCACCGAAATCGGCGACATCATGTTCGGAACCCCCTCCCCGGTGGCCATCGAGGTCAACATGGGCGTGCTGAAGAAGGACCAGGTCAACATCATCGTCCACGGCCACGAGCCCAACCTGTTCGAATCGATGCTGGTCTCGGTGAAAGAGCCCACGCTGGTGGCCGCAGCCAAGGAAGCCGGCGCCACCGGCATCAACCTGGTGGGCATGTGCTGCTCCGGCCTGGAAGTGCTCTCCCGTCACGGCATCCCCCATGCCGGCAACTTCTCCTCCACCGAGCCGATCCTGGTGACCGGCGCCGTGGACGCCATGGCCGTGGACATCCAGTGCATCCAGCAGGGCCTGGTCAAGGTGGCCGAATGTTACGGCACGCCGCTGGTCACCACCAACCCGCGCTGCCGGATCGAAGGCGCCATGCACATCGAATTGAAAGAACACGATCCCAAGAAGTGCACCGACGAAATCGTGATCAAGGCCATCACCCGCTTCAAGACCCGCAAGTTCCCGGTACAGATCCCCAGGAACGTCAACATCGGCGTGCACGGATTCTCCCACGAATACATCAACTACATGCTGGGCGGCACCTTCCGCTCCTCCTATACCCCGCTGAACGACAACATCATCAACGGCCGCATCCGGGGCGTGGCCGGCGTGGTGGGCTGCACCAACCCCAGGGTGCAGCAGGACTCCGTCCACATCGCCCTGGTCAAGGAACTGATCAAGAACGACGTGCTGGTGGTGCAGAGCGGCTGTTCCCAGATCGCGCTGGCCAAGGCCGGGCTGACCACGCCGGAGGCGGCCCATCTGGCCGGACCGGGACTCAAGGAGGTCTGCGAAACCGTGGGCATGCCGCCGGTCCTCGGGCTGGGCGCCTGCGTGGACAACACCCGCATCCTGACGGCCTGTTCGGAGATGGTGCGTACCGGCGGTCTGGGCGACTCCATTTCCGACCTGCCGGTGGCCGGCTGTGCGCCGGAGTACATGAGCGAAAAAGCCCTGGCCATCGGCCAGTACTTCGTGGCTTCGGGCGTATTCACCTGTTTCGGGGTCACCTTCCCCATCACCCAGGGCACCAATTTCGAAAAACTCATGTTCCAAGGCCTGGAAGAGATGGGACTGGGCAAATGGGGCTTCTCCCCCGATCCCCTGGAACTGGCCCGCATGATGATCGAACACATCGACAAGAAGCGCAAGGCCCTGGGCATCGACAAGGCCCGCGAGCGCGTCCTCATGGACATGGCCGACCGCCGCGACATCGAAGCCGCCTGATCGAGATTCCCGCCGCCGGCGGAGCATGCCGGCGGCGCTCCTCACACGTAGCCATTACGAGGGTTCCCGCATACCGGGGACCCTCTTTTTTTCAGCAATCACCTATCGTAATATTATTATTGGCTTTATGCCGCAGGAACGCGAGAGTCGGCAGCGCAAACGCATATTGCAAAGTTTGGTAGCCGGCGAAGCGGGTCGGTGGTCTGCGCCCCTTGCCCTACCAGATAGAAATGCCGTGGCCGACACATAAAGGCAATCGCATTTAGAACAGAATGAGGTGCTGACGGGGTGGGGTTCTGCGCCACGTCAGCAATGCGCCTTAGAGCGGCTTACGCGCGGCGCAGGACGCTCTTGGCCCGCACTGTTTGAGCGTAGCGAGTTTGCGGGCCGGTCCGGAGCGCGCGTTAGCCGCTCTTGGGCGCAATTGCGTGGGGCGCAAAACCCCACCCCGGCAGCACCGGCTCTCCGGCACATACATACGCCTGCCCTACGGATCAGCTCCCCAGGGTGGCGACCATCACGGCCTTGATGGTGTGGCAGCGGTTTTCGGCTTCATCGAACACCAGGGAGGCCTCGGACTCGAATACCGCTTCGGTGACCTCCATGGCGTCCAGGCCGAATTTCTGAAAGATCTCTTCGCCGATCTTGGTGTCGCGGTTGTGGAAGGCCGGCAGACAATGCAGGAACTTCACATCGGGGTTGCCGGTCAGTTGCAGCAGGGCCCGGTTGACCTGGTACGGCCGCAGCAGGGCGACACGCTTCTGCCAGACCGACTCGGGTTCGCCCATGGAGACCCAGACATCGGTGGCGATGAAATCGCAGCCGCGGACCCCCTCCTCGATGGCTTCGGTCAACAGGATGCGGGCACCGCTCTCCCGGGCGATCTCCCGGGCCTGGTCCACCCGCCGGGGATCGGGGAACAGCGATTCGGGCGCCACGGCCCGGAAATCCATGCCCATCTTGGCGGCGCCGATCATCAGGGAGTTGCCCATGTTGTTGCGCGCATCCCCCAGGTAGGCGAAGGAAACCTGATCCAGGGGCTTGTCCGAATACTCCCGCATGGTCAGGAAGTCGGCCAGCACCTGGGTGGGGTGGTACTGGTCGGTCAACCCGTTCCACACCGGCACGCCGGCATATCGCGCCAGGACCTCCACCACCGACTGATCGAATCCCCGGTACTCGATTCCGTCGTACATGCGCCCCAGCACCCGGGCGGTGTCTTTCATCGACTCCTTGGTGCCCATCTGGGATCCCGACGGCCCCAGGTAGGTGACATTGGCGCCCTGGTCGTAGGCGGCGGTCTCGAAGGCGCAACGGGTCCGGGTGGAGCTTTTTTCGAAGATCAGGGCGATGTTCCTGCCCGTAAGCCGCTGCCGTTCCCGGCCGCTGCGCTTGGCCTGCTTCAATTCGGCGGAAAGCGTCAACAGGTAATCGATTTCGGCGGGGGTAAAATCCGCCAGCTTGAGGAAATTCCGGTTCTGTAATTGAATGGTCATGGCTGCCCCTCCTGCCTGGCGCTGAAACGGGATCTTCCCGTAGATCGCGAAATTCGGTCGTTCATGCCGCAGAACCAGACTAAATCGATCGGGCACCCGGATTCAACCCCTAATTCATCCCCGATCCCCACAGAAATGCACCCCGGAATCCATCCCGGATGACCGGACAGGGAAAACGATTCTTTCAATAAATCTCAGGCGTATTTTCTTCTCAGGATGTGGGCGGCTTCGACCATGGCGCAAAGCTTTTCGTAAGCGACCTGCTCCACGTTGACCGAACGGTTGGAAAAGCAGGCGAAGCCGCAGTCGGTGTTGAGAAAAAGCTGTTCGGGGCGGTAGAACTCCAATGCCTGTTGGGCCTTGGCGACGATGGCCTCCACCGGTTCCACCGCATCGGTGCGGGGATTGATCACCCCCAGGCCGAGTTCCTTGTGGGCCAGGTGCCGGCCCACCACCTGGATGTCGCCGGCGCGGGGGGTGGCATACTCCAGGACGAACTGGTGAACGTTCATGCCTTCCAGGGCCGGCAGCAGGCGGGCGTAGTCACCCGACAGGAGAACTTCTTCCTGCTTGCTCCAGTTGCCCCGGCAGACATGCACGCCGATCCGGATCCCGTCGATACCGGCGACGATGCGGTTGATCAGTTCGGCGGCGAACTGCATTTCCCGGCCCGCATCCCGGCGGGCGGCAAGGGTCGCTCACATGAAGGTGCGGCGCCCGCACTCCTCTCCCATCACCACTTCGGTGAGCACCGGTTCGTCGAACTGGACGAAATCGCAGCCGGCGTCCCGCAGCTCCAGCAGTTCCTCGCGAAGTATTCTTACGATGTCCTTGGCCATCTTCTTGTGGTTGCGATAGACCTTATGGGTCAGCGCGCCCACCCACATGGCGCGGGTAAGCAGGTAGGGTCCCGGCAGGGTGATCTTCACCGGCTTGTCGGTCAGGGTGCGCAGGAAACGCAGATCCTCGCCGGCCAGGGATTCACGCCGGGACAGGCGGCCGACGCAGGTGGGGTTCTTCACCGCGGAGGCCGGCATGTCCATGGTCCGCAACATCTCCTCGAATTCCGCCTTGTTCTCCACGAAATCGAGCATATCGGCCAGGGACATCAACCGGGTTCCCTCCACCTTCTCGGTGATAAAGGCGTAGAAGCTCTCCCGCCGGTGTTCCCCGTCCACCAGGATGTCGAGTCCGGCATCTTCCTGCAGCCGGACGGTACGGCGGATTTCTTCCTCCGCCACCGCCGTGAACTCTTTGCGGTCCACGACCCCCTTCTGGTAGGAGCGCAAGGTCTTGAGCATCTTGCGGGAGCGGGGCCAGGAGCCCACCTGGGTGGTGGCAAACGGATGAGAAGTATTCATGGGCCTCACACCAGTACGAGTTTCATTTTCAACTCCACCGCCTTGTCCAGGGTGGCGGCCACGGGGGAGCGGCGTACGGCGCGCTCCCAGGCGGCCCTGACTTTGTCTTCGTCTTCGAAGGTCGAGACGAAGCATTTCACTTCGATCCGGTCCACCGCGGGATCGCCCTCCTCGAGCCCCATGTGCGCCAGGATATTGCCCAGGGTGCCGGTGAGGGAGAGTTCGATATCGTCCACTTCGAGATTGTCCCGGGCGCATTCGGTGGCCAGCCCCGTGCCCAGCGAACCGGCCAGGGCGGCGAACAGATACTCCACGGCGGAGGGATGGCGGTCCTTTTCTTCGAAACTGGCCGCCTGGCCCATCTCCAGGGAGAAGTTGCGGGCATAGACGGTCGCCTCCAGATGCCCGGTGGACCGGGCCCGCAGGCGCCACTCGTATTTCCGGGCCGCCTGTTTGTCCGCTGCCAGCGCCTCTTCTTCTTTTTGTTCCCCGCGGCCCTTGCGAATGAAGTAGCGGACGAATCCGTCTCCCGGCAGGCTCCCCAGGAACCCATGGCCCGACATGCGGCACCAGGGCGGCAGGTCGTCGCCGACACTGGGTTCGCGGCTGCGCATCTCCAGGATGCCGTCCACCGGCACGGCCAGCATATTTTCCCGGATCAGCAGGATCAGCCCCGAACCGCAGTCCAGATCTCCGCCGTCGAATACCGCATCGGGCGCAATGGTTTTCAAGTCTTCCGTCATGGATCTTCTAGTAGGCCACGCACGGGGATCCGTCGGAAAGCCATTCCACCAGCGCGGCGCCACCCGCCGGCGTCGCCCCTTCGATCAGGCCCTGTGCGTCGATGCCGCGTTTCTTCATGCAGGGCGTGCACACATAGATCTTGCCGCCGGCCTGGATGAATTTCTGCACCAGGTCCTTGAGCGGCGCAAAGGGGGCCCCTTCGTCCACCTTGGCGATTTCTTCCGGGACGGCGCACCAGACCCCGTCGGAACTCAGGAATACCAGGGTTTCCTTCTCGCTGCCCTGGGCCGCATTGGCCACCACGAAGCCCAGCGTGGCCTTGTCGGGGTCTGTCTTGCAATGGGTGATGGTTACGCAAAAAGTGTCGGCCATAATTACCTCCGCTGCAAATGGGGTTTCAGGGTAACCAGGTAGTAAGGATGATGTACCCGGGTCAGTTCGTTTTTCGTCATGCGGCACCAGGCCGGCATTTCCACCGGCGCGGCCGGATCCCGCGAGATCACCAGGACCCGCCGGCCCGGTTCCTGATCGCGGATATAGAGATGCAGATTGACGATCACCCGGCCGCAGGACTCCTCGCCGCCGTCAAATTCATCATCGAAATTCCAATCCGGCATTTCTTCGGGCATGATCGTTCCGTTGTCCCCACCCGCAGGCGTAAATCACGAAAATCAGGTGAGATTGAAAGGCTTTTCTATCCGATCCTGGTTGCGAGAACAAATCATTAATATTGATACGACTACCGCGCCGGATAGATAAGCCAAATGATGGATGGGTGAGGTTCCCCCGGAGCCGACGCCGGAGGATGGGGGCTTTCCGGGGGCTGCTCCGCTCCCGGCCTGGTGATTTCAACCGGTTATCCACGGGGGCATTCAAAGCCCCCTCCCCTGTCGGCGCCCTTGGGCGCCGCAGGGGTCTCCCCCATGGATAACCGGTTGAAATCACGAAGGCCTCCCGCTCACGCATCCCCGGAAAGCCCCCATCCTCCGGCTTGAGCGAATTGCAAAGAATACACCCGCGTCCTCAATTAATAGCGATTGCCCGGCACGAACTTGTCGTCCAGGGTTGTCTTGTGTAATGAGTCGTACCCTGCGGGATTATTTATTTTAGACGGATCAACCGTTACGGGCGGCTTCGGGGTGTTCGTTGAGAAACCGGTAGAGGGTGGCGCGGCCCACGCCCAGCTCCCGGGCGGCACGGGCCTTGTTGCCGGCCGTCTTGCGCAGGGCCTCCTGCACCGATCGAATATCCAGCTTGCGGTTGGGACCGCGGCGGCCCATGGGTTCGGCGAACTGCTGCAGTTCCATAGGCAGGTCGACGGCCGTAATCAACGGACCGTTGCACCTGACGATGGCGAACTGCACGGCGTTCTGCAGCTCGCGCACATTGCCGGGCCAGGCATAAACCATCATGGCGGCCAGGGCCTCGTCGCCGAGCGCGGGCACCTCCCGGCCGCTCTGCTCCGCCACCTTGTGCAGGAAATGTTCGGCCAACAACGGAATGTCGGTCTTGCGCTCCCGGAGGGGCGGGATGTGGATGGGAATCACATTGAGGCGGTAGAAGAGATCCTCGCGGAAGCGGTCGCGTTGGACTTCCTTCCTGAGATCCTTGTTGGTGGCGCTGATGACACGCACGTCGACCCTGACGGAGCCTTCGCCGCCCACCTTTTCGAAATTGCCCTCCTGGAGAAAACGCAGCAGCTTGACCTGCAGCGGTTTGCTCAATTCTGCCACTTCGTCGAGAAACACGGTGCCGCCGTCGGCCAGTTCGAAGCGTCCCTTCTTGTCCCGGATGGCGCCGGAGAAAGCCCCCTTGACGTGCCCGAAGAGTTCGCTTTCGATGAGGCCTTCGGGCAGGGCCCCGCAATTGATGGGCACGAAGGGCGCACCGCCCCGGCGGCTCTCGTTGTGCACGGCATTGGCCACCAGCTCTTTGCCCGTTCCGGTCTCGCCATGCAGATGGACGGGAAAATCGTACTGGGCCACGTCCACGATCTGCTGGTAGACCATCTGCATCTTGCCGTCGCTGCCGATGATATTGGCAAACCGCCCCATTTCGCCGCTGCGGCGCTGCAGTTCCATGAGCTCGGTCAAGTCGCGGAAGGAGGCCACCACGCCGACGAAACCGCCCTCGTCGTCGCGCACCATGGTGGCGGTGAAATCCAGCCGCAGGTGCACACCGGATTTCGTCACAAAGGAAACCGGATATTCGAAACGTTCGCTGCAGGCCGACTGGCCCTTGCAGAACGAGCAATGCCGGCCGCAGAACGGCCCCTCGAACACCTCGTGGCAGTCGCGCCCCAGGACCTCTTCACGGGAAAAGCCGGTGATGCGCTCGGCTTCGCTGTTGAAGAAGAAGATCCGCCGGTCCAGGTCGTGGGCGATGATGCCCTCTTTCAGGTTGTCCAGAATATGGATCAGATTTTCCCGGCTGGCCAGGGTCTCGACAAATGGTAGTTCTCGCTTCATCAGGTTGTAACCGTTTCAAATTCCATTACAATTTATTTTCGAACCGTATATGAGCCCCACGTCAAAGTCAATGCCGTGGCCCCGGCGCGACAGGGCAAGCGCAATCACCCTGGCGGGAGGTCTGGGCTACAGCCGATACTCCAACTTCTTTCCCAGGGCGATCTTTTTCAGATCCATGACCACGTCGTAGACCACCACCTCGACGCCCTGCCCCGCCACCCGGCGCAACAAACGGCCATACTCCTCGTCCACGGCATCGGCCGGCGCGAAATAGTCCGCGTCGCAACGCTGCACCAGGTAGAATATCACCGCCCGCCGGCCGTCGCGTTTCAGGTCTGCAAGGGTCTCCAAATGCTTGCGGCCGCGCTGGGTGGGCGCATCGGGAAACAGGGCGGCGCCGTCGTCCACCAGGGTGCAGTTTTTCACCTCCACGTAACATTCGTCCAAAGCGGGACCGGACAATTTCAGGTCCAGCCGGGTGTTGGCGCCGACGGCGACTTCGCGATGCACCTCGGTATACGATTCGAAACCGGGGATGGCACCCGACGCGAAGGCCTCAGCGGCCAGGCGGTTGGGCACCAGGGTGTTGACGCCCACCAGGGAGGTGGGCATGGCGATGATTTCCCAGGTGTATTTCAGCTTGCGCCGCGGGTTGTCGTGACGGGAGAGATAGACCGGTTGCCCCGGCAGGTTGCATGCGGTCATGCGGCCCGAGTTGGGACAATGGGCCGTTACCGGGGTACCGTCCGCCAGCACCACATCGGCCAGAAAGCGTTTGTAGCGGCGGACCAGCCGGCCGCGGACCAGAGGCGGCCAATCCAGCCACACCGCCGGCCGGGAATTCTTCGTATCCATGGCAGATCCCGTCTTCGGGTCGCAAACAGAAAAAAGAGGGCAGTATCAACAACCGGGAAGGGAAAGTCAACCGAACCGGTCCTTTCATCAGGCTGACGCCTGGTTTGAAAGACGGTCCTCGCAGGGCGGGCCTCCGTGCCCGCCGGTTTGGAAAATGCGTCAGGTCACCGCTACGGCCGGCGCAGAGGCCGGCCCTACGGTTCAGGAGGTGGTAAAACACCGAATCGATGGGCTTCGCAGGGTGGGGCCACTGCGTCCTCCCATTAGGCTGACGCCGGGTTTGAAAAACGGTCTGCGTAGGGCGGGCCTCCGTGCCCGCCGGTATGGAAAGCGCGTCGGGTCACCGCTACGGCCGGCGCAGAGGCCGGCCCTACGTCTCAGGAGTAGGTAAGACACCGAACCGATGGTATTCGCAGGGTGGGGCTTCTGCGTCCTCCTCCCCTCCGGCCGACGCCTGGTTTGAAAAACGGTCTTCGTAGGGCGGGCCTCCGTGCCCGCCGGTATGGAAAGCGCGTCGGGTCACCGCTACGGCCGGCGCAGAGGCCGGCCCTACCTCTCAGCAGGAGGTAGAACACCGAATCGATGGTATTCGCAGGGTGGGGCCACTGCGTCCTCCTCCCATCCGGCTGACGCCTGCATTGAAAAACGGTCCTCGTAGGGCGGGCCTC
>JBNKDU010000074.1:0-7779 GCA_050288425.1 Desulfobacteraceae bacterium
GAGGGCAGCCATAACAGGCCATCCGACGGAAACATGGGCGCGGCCATGCCGGTCAGTACCGGATGGGGCCCCACTTCGATAAATACGCTGCACCCCAGTTGATCCCGCAGGGTGCGCATGGAATCCTCGAATCGGACGGCCTGTCGGGTGTGCCGGCGCCAGTAAGCCGGCTGCGAAAGTTCCTCGGGTCCGGCCAGTTCGCCGGTCACGTTGGAAACCAACCCCATCTGCGGTGGACGAAAGGTGATCCCGGATATCACCTTCTCGAACCCATCCAGCATGGGCTCCATCAAGGCGGAGTGGAAGGCATGCGAGACCGCCAACCGGGTGCACTGCACCCCGCCGGCGCCGAGTTGCTCTTCGAAGGCGGCTATGTCCGCCTTGGGGCCGGATACAACGGTGTTGGCGGGTCCGTTGAAGGCCGCGACGCCTATCCTGCCCTGATAGGGCGCGAGCATCTCTTCGACCCTCGGCGTGTCCGTGAAGACCGCCAGCATGCCGCCGCTCTCGGGCAATGCCTGCATCATGCGCGCGCGCTCGCTGACGAGGGTAAGCCCGTCTTGCAGGGTAAAGACGCCGGCCACGCACGCGGCCACATACTCGCCGAGGCTGTGGCCCATGACGACGGTGGGTTCGACCCCCCAGGATCGCCACAATTGCGCCAGCGCCACCTCCAGCGAAAACAGGACCGGCTGGGTGTACCGGGTCTGATCCAGAAGAGAGCCCGTTTCTTCCGGAACGCCATTCGAATACCCGAGGACCGACAATAGGGAGAGACCCAAAAGGGGCGTCAGCCATTGGTCACATTCATCGATGGTCTGGCGGAAAGCGGGCTGGGTATGGTATAGCGCTTTGCCCATGCCGACGTACTGCGCCCCCTGGCCGGTGAAGAGAAACGCCAGTTCGGCGCCCCGCTGTCGGCGGGACGATCCCTGGCTGAGCCGACTCGCCGGCGTCCCCTCGACGAAGGACTGCAGGTCCCGACGGACCTGCTCCTTGGAATCGGCCACCACGGCCAATCGATGCTTGAAAGGCGTGCGACCGGTGTTGGCCGAAAAGCAGATCGCCGCCATGTCGTCCGAAGCGGAGGCGAGGAAGGCGGCATACTGCCCCGCCTGGGCACGCAGGGCATCGCTGCTCATGGCTGAAAGCGTCAGCAGATGATTGGGGCGGTCCACGGCTGCGATAGCTGCTGCCGCCGCCGGCGCCTCCTCCAGGACCACGTGGGCGTTGGTGCCGCTGAAGCCGAAGGAGCTGAGGCCGGCCTTGCGCGATCCGGCGCCGGCGGGCCATGGAACGGCCGCGGTGGGAATGCTGATGGGCAGGTGATCCCAGTCGATGTGCGGATTCGGCCTCTCCAGATGCAGGTGGGGGGGGATCTCCTCATGCTGCAGGGCCAGGACGATCTTGATGAGTCCGGCGATGCCGGCCGCCGATTCCAGGTGACCGATATTCGTTTTTACGGAACCCACCCACAAGGGGTCCGCTTGGCTGCGATGGCGGCCGAAAACCGTGCCCAGCGCGCGTGCCTCGATGGGATCCCCGAGGGAGGTCCCCGTGCCGTGTGCTTCGATGTAGCCGATCTCTTCGGGGCCGACATCGGCGTTGTCCAGGGCCTGCCGGATCACGGCTTCCTGGGACGGGCCGTTGGGCGCCGTCAAGCCGTTGCTCTTGCCGTCCTGATTGATCGCCGACCCTCGGATGAGCGCCAGCACGCGGTCCCCGTCCCGGACGGCATCCGTGAGCCGCTTGAGCACGAGCACCCCACAGCCCTCGCCGCGGACGAAACCGTCCGCGCGCGCGTCGAAGGCCTTGCAGCGGCCGTCGGCCGCCATCATCTCGGCCTTGGAAAGCGCGATGGTAATCTCCGGGCTCATGATCATATTGACGCCGCCGGCCAGCGCCGTGTGGCATTCGAGATGCCTCAGGCTCTGCACGGCCAGATGGACGGCCACCAAGGAGGAGGAGCAGGCCGTGTCGACGGAGAGGCAGGGACCGCGCAGCCCGAGGATATAGGACAACCGGCCCGATGCCACGCTGTGGGCGTTTCCGGAGGCAAAATAGGCGTCGATATTGGAGACGCCGCCGGAGAGCTGCAGATGGTAGTAATCGCTGCCGGAGATGCCGATGAAAACGCCGGTCTTCGACCCATCCAGCTGATCGGCGCGAAGGCCGGCCCGTTCGAGGGCCTCCCAGGCGGTCTCCAGCAGAACCCGCTGCTGGGGATCCATGGTCAACGCCTCGCGCGGGGCGATGCCGAAAAAGGGCGCATCGAATTCATCGATGCGCTCCATCAAGCCGGCCCAGCGGGTGAAAATCTTTCCAGGGGCATGCACATCCTCGTCATAAT
Source organism: Desulfobacteraceae bacterium (assembly GCA_050288425.1). GTDB lineage: Bacteria > Desulfobacterota > Desulfobacteria > Desulfobacterales > Desulfosarcinaceae > JARRKU01. The sequence continues at coordinate 2,351 of JBNKDU010000074.1, forward strand.
AGGCGTCGACATCCCAGCGTTGCTTGGGAATTTCGGAAATGGCGTCCACGCCGTCGTGCAGCAGCTGCCAGTATGCGTCCGGATCGTTGGCCCCACCCGGGAACCGGCATCCCATCCCGATGATGGCGATGGGTTCGCCGGCGCTTCTTTGCAGCTGATCCAATTGGGAGCGAAGCTGGGTGGCCAGCAACACCAGGCGTTTCTGGGAGAGACCGGAGATCCTGCGGGAAAAGTCCTTCATCTAGTGCCCCTCCGCCTGTTCCCGAAGCAACTGCTCCACTGCCTCGTCCGACAGATCCTCGATGGCGTCCACCAGGTCATCGGTTCCTCTGGCACCCTCGGGTGCATCCTCTCTCGCTTGATCCTCGCCGAAGGGCGTCAGGCCATAAAGAAAATCGGTGAGGGTTTCGATGGTCGGGTAATCGAATACCAGGGTGGCCGGCAGGCCCTTTTGCAGCCCCAGTCCCTTTCCCAACATGTTGCGCAATTCCACGGCCATCAGAGAGTCCACCCCTTGTTCATTGAGCTGCCGGGCGGTATCGACCTCCTCCGGATTGGCCAGTCCCAGCACCGCCGCGGTTTGCATTTGGACGACATCCATCAGCGCATTGCGCCGTTTGGCGGCCGGCAGGCGCGACAGCTCCTGCAGAACGTCCCGGTCGTCTCTCTTCGGGCGGGCCTCGTCGACAGGGCGCACGAATGGCTGCACCTGCTCGACCGGTTGCAATTCGGAGAGCCAGGCCGGGGTGTTCCCTCCGGCGTATTTTCCCAGGAACACGGACCAATCCACGGGCACCACGGCGACCTGGGCATGGCCGCTTCCCAGGACGCGTTCCAGGGCCTGGAGGCCCTTTTGGGGCGGAATCACGCCTACCCCCTGAAGTGCGACCCATTGATCGGCCTTTTTCTTGGCGGCCGATCCCACCTCCGACCATACGCCCCAGTTGATGCTGACCGCGGGCAGTCCGATCTGTCTGCGGTGGTGGGCCAATGCATCCAGAAACGCATTGGCCGATGCATGGTTGGATTGCCCTGTGGAGCCGAGCAGCCCGGCGGTGGATGAGAACAGGACGAAGAAATCGAGGTCGATCTCCCGGGTCAGCCGATGAAGGTTCCAGGCGCCGTAAATCTTGGGTTGGAACACCGTATGGAATTGCGCCCAGGTTTGATTGATCAGGACGCCGTCGGCGAGCACGCCGGCCGAATGGATGACGCCGCCCAACGGGGGCATGTGCGCCACTATGTCGTCCAGGCAGGAGGCGACCTGGTCGGCGCGGCTCACATCCGCCTGAAAGGTTCGAACCACGACCCCTTGCCCCTCCAAGGCGCTTATCGCTTCACCGGCCTCCGGGCCGGCGGAACTTCTGGCCATCAAGGCGAGGTGTTTCGCCCCCCGCCCGGCCAGCCACTGCGCCACCAGCAGACCGAGCCCCGAAAGCCCTCCGGTGATGAGATAGGTCGCATCGGAGCGGATGGTGGTGGACCGGTTGGCCGATCTGTCGTTGCTGATAACGATTTTGCCGATATGCCGGCTTTGGGACATGAACCGAAAGGCCGAAGCGGCGTCGGACAACGCAAAGGCGCGCACCGGCAGTGCGCGGATGCTCCCCTCCCCGGCCCTGTCCGCCACCTCAAGGAAGAGCTGGCGGATCAGCCCGGGATCCTCATAGCTTTTGGCCGCCAGATCGACGATATGATAGGCGATGTCCGGACGCTGGCGATGCGCCTGTTCGTCGGAGAGAATATCCCGTTTGCCGATCTCCAGGAAGCGCCCCCCCGGGGCCAGCACCGCGAGACTGTTGGTGATGAATTCCCCTGCCAGGGAGTTGAGGACCACATCCACCCCCTTGCCGTCGGTAAAATCCATGATCTGCCCTTGGAAGGCCGTGGTCCTGGAATCCATGGCCTGTTTGACACCCAGAGCGCGGAGGTATTCCCGTTTTTGGCGACTGCCGGCGGTCCCGTAGACTTCGGCCCCGGCCGCCAGGGCGAACTGCACGGCGGCCATGCCGACCCCGCCGGCGGCCGCATGGATCAGGACCCGTTCACCTTTGCCAATCCCGGCCAGATGGTTGAGGGCATAGTGGGCCGTCAAGAATGCGGTGGGAAGGGTGGCGGCTCTTTCAAACGACATGCCCTCGGGTTTGGGGACGACCAGTTGCGCGTTGGCATTGACCCTTGTACCGATGCTGCCCGATGCCAATGCCATCACGGCATCGCCGACGGCGAGATCCGCGACGCCCTGGCCGACCTTGATGATGCGGCCGCTGCATTCGGCGCCCAGCGGCTCGGGATCGTCGCGCATGGAGAGCGCATTCATCACGTCGCGGAAACTCAAACCGGCGGCGTGGATGTGAATCTGAACCTGGCCGGGGCCGGGTTCGGCAGCTTCCACCGGTTCGAGGTGCAACTCATCCAGAATGCCGCTGGCCGATTTTTCCAACCGCACGGGATGCGGCTCGCCGGGGCCGGCAACCACCGTACCGCCCGCCTCCCGGCCGTCCAGGCGTTGGAGCCTGGGCACCATGCGCCGTCCCTCGCGGAAGGCGATCAGGTTCTCCCCGTCGGAGACCGACAGTTCGGCCATAAGCGCCGCCGCGTTGTTATCGGCCGACGCTTGGGGATCCAGATCGATGCAGCGACACACCAGATCCGGATGCTCGAGGGCGATCACCTTGCTCATGCCCCAAACCGGCGCCTGGGCCGCATTCACAGACGCCATGGCGCCTGCCGGCTGAGCCCCGCAGGTCACGACACAGAGCTCGGGCGGACGCTCCCAGTCGCATTCGGTCAGCATGGCCTGCAATAGATAGAGCATGCTGCGGGAGTTCAAGGCCTGAAGCCGCGCCGGCTCCGCGGGTTCTCCATCGCCGGTGTCATCTCCATTTGCCCCGACCAGGTGAACGATGCGACGCAGTCCCGTATCGCCCTGAAGATGGCGTGCGGAGAACAATGCCTGAAAGTCCTCCCGCCGATCGAAACGAATGTGCCAGCGCCGATCGCTCGTTTGCTCGAACCGCTCGCCGGCCGTCACCCAGATACAGTCCCGACCGCCGGCTTCGATCTGCTCCGCCAGTCTGGCGCCCAGATTCGCATCGTCGGCGAAGAGCATCCATCCGCTTCCGTCGGATGGGGCCTGGGCTGCGCCATCCGGGGGGTCGGCCGGTTTGCGGGCCATGATGAGCGCTTCGGCGCTGAGGTCGGAGGGTTCCGGTGCGGCGACGCCGTCGACATACCCGGTTTCCTGCAACACGCCGAGCCAGCTCTCCCTGGAGAGCAGGGGATAGTCCGGCCGCAGATCTTTGTCGGCGAAGGCCCACCATCCGTCGGTCAGTCCGAAGGTGATGTCGATCCACCGTTCCGGGGCGGTTCCTTCCAGCAGAATCAACAGGCCCCCCGGGGCTAGAAATTTGCGGATATTTTGCAGGGAGAGTTTCAGGTCGCGGGTGGCGTGGATCATATTCATGGCGATGACGATGTCGAAGGAATCGGCGTCAAAAGACTGCTCTTCGGGCCCATTTTCAATATTGCACAGCTTGTAGGTGACGAAGGGGTAGTCTTTGAAGCGCTTTTCCGCCTGGTTCAAGAAGACCGGCGAGAGGTCGGTGAAGACATATTCCGCCCGATCGGCTTTCAACGCCGGCAGGACAAAGGATGTCGCCCCGCCGGTCCCGGCGCCGAGTTCCAGGATTCTGACCTTGCGGCCCCGGGGCATATCGCGCTGGGCCTTTTTCACGGCTTCCCTGACCAGGGAATTGAAAACGATTGCCTCCGGCGATTCGCTGTAGAGTCTGGCCGCAGTGGCCAAAGAGCCGTTGGGGAAGAGGAGCGCCAGGGGATCCGCTTTCCCGGTGAGGGCCTGCGCTAGTTTTTCTCCACACCGCATCGTCAATTCCAATTGGGCACTGCCTCTGGCGGCCGGATTTGCGAGCAGCCGGTCCAATTGCTCTCTGGATGTATCCGGCTGCGGCCGGTCGATGACCACCCATTGTCGGCCGGACGCTTCGAGCAACCCGGCCTGGGCGACGATCTGCAGCAGCCGGTGGAGCAGGCCGCGGTAGCGCCCGGCGATGCCGGCCGCCTGCAGAAGGCCCTCTTCCGAAATGCGCTGGCCCGGACGGAAGTCGACGCCCAGCGTCTTCAGCGCCTCCACGACGTATGTCGCACTCAATGTCTCGATATCGGTGACCAACCGGTGGTGGGAAACCAGGTCATGCGTCTCTTGAAGCGTTTGCATGCAGTCATGGACATGTTTGGCGATCGCGTCCATGGCGGGCTCGAAACGGACGGGAACCGCGGGCTCCGCATCGGCCGCGGCCTTCCACTCCAGTCGATAGAACCACGCGCCGATATCCGGTGCGCCGGTTTCCAGGAGTTTGTCCAGACTGGCCTGCCGGAAGCAGAGCCTCTCCATGGCCGCCACGACCCTGCCCGACAGATCGAAGATACGGACATCGCCCTCTATGGTATCCGGCCCGTTTTCGGCCGTCGAACGGTAGGTGATATGGCTCCAGATTTCCGTATCGGGCGTCGAATGGACGCGAAAGCGCTGGAAGCTCATCGGCAGGTAGCTGGCACTGCCCGCCCCTTCCGGCAAGATGGACCAGAAGAACTGGAGGCAGGCGTCCAGCAATGCCGGGTGAAAGCCGAAGCTGCGGTGGCTCTGCTCCGATGGGTTGGGCAGCCGAATCCGGCCGCAGGCCTCCTTCTTACCCTTTCGGATCAAGGATACGCCCTGAAGCGCGGGCCCGAAGTTGAACCCGCGCGAGGCCAGTTCCGAATAGTGCGTGGCTTTCGATATCTCTTGCGGACAGTTTTCCATCAGCGTCGCCAAAGAGATATCCAGAGGGGCCGTGGGGCAGTCTTGCTCTGTCACCCTGCGTATCCGCCCGCTCACGTGGCGGGTCCACACCTCGCCGCCGACGGGTGCCGCGCCGCCGGCCGGCTTTCGGCTGCAGATTTGGAAGGCATAGGCCCCCTCCGGCGTCGGGGTGAAGATGGTCTGCACCACGGGCGCGCCGCTCTGTTCGATGACCAGGGGCCGGTGGATAATGAAGTCTTCCAGTTCGACGGCCTCTGTCCCGCAAACGACGCGGGCCCCGGCCGATGCCATCTCGATGAAGACCGTGGCCGGCACCAGGGTTATCCCGTTGACGACATGGTCGCGCACGAACTCGAAATCGTCCACGCCCAAGGGGGTTTCGAACAGAATCTCCCTGATGGCCGAGCTGATGTGGTACCCCAACAGCGGATGGACGGGCGTTTGCGCCTTCGCGGGACGGCTTTTCGCACCGATCCCCTCCGGCCAGAAGCGTTGCCGCTGAAACGGATAGCCGGGCAGGGCGATGCGCTGCCGGTCAAACGGCTGGTCAAACCCCGACCAGTCGATCTGCGCTCCCCGCACGTAAAGCCGGGCCAGGCTGTCGAGG
>JBNKDU010000075.1:0-6976 GCA_050288425.1 Desulfobacteraceae bacterium
TTCCGCAAGTAGCAGACGAAGCCAATATTGAAAATTGAAAAGGGGGATCGAACGCTTCAACGATGCCCCCTTTTTATATTACCGCTGCTTCTCATGATTTATCGTTCTTGGGAGGGCAACCTCCAAAAGGAATCGTAATCCCTCGATGATTTGATCTCAGATGCCCTTTTTGCAATTTGACACCGCAAAAAGGGCATCCATCGTAAAAGCGCAGCCGTTTGCAATATAGGGATATACATTCTTTGTACCCTCCCATGCATTCCATGACTATCCATCCTTCGAATATCGCCACCTGAATGTTTTCAACCTTCTGTAATCACAAAACAAAGTATGACTGGCACATTATTTGTTGGGGCATGATCCAAACAACCCCAACAAAAGGATCAGATTATGGAAATTGTCGAGAGATCGAAAGAAGCGTTTTTGGATACTTCGCCACTGTTTCGCATGCCATGGACCGATTCGGACAATGCTTTTTCCTGGCTGGAGATTACCCGTCGCTGCGATCTGAACTGCGGCTACTGCTATCAGAGCAGTCATCCTGACAGCGACAAGGATATGGATCGGGTTGAAAGCGAGATCCAGGCATTGCTTCGGCTGCGCAAAACCGACACCATGTTCATTTCCGGCGGTGAGCCGCTGCTCCATCCCCGCGTGACGGACATTGTCCGAATGGTCCGCTCCTGTAAAATCAAAGCGGTTCTGGTCACCAACGGCCACCGCCTGACCCCGGCAAAGGCCGGGGAACTGAAAAAGGCCGGATTGTTGGGAATCATATTCCACGTGGACAGCGGCCAATCCCGCCCAGGTTGGATGGGTAAATCCGAAGAAGATCTCAATGCGCTCCGGCAGCAGTATACCGATATGGCCTGCGAAGAAGGCCTGGTGGCGGGATTCAACACCACAATATTGCCGGAAACCCTTCCGGAAGTCCCCGCCATCGTCCGCTGGACCATCGCAAATATCCATAAGGTCAGCACGAATACCCTGATTCCGGTGCGCGTTCCGCGCAAGAACGACCCTTGGGAATTATATGTGGGCGGGGAAAAGATCGAAATAGAGGATACCGCGTTCTCATCCAGGACCTACCAGAACCCTTCCGGCATCAACCTGACGGCCGGTGATATTTACGCGCAAATCAAGAAAGTGCTGCCGGCTTTCGAAGCCAATGCCTTTCTGGGCGGCACGGAAGTCCCTCAGGCGCCCAAATGGCTGTTTTCCAATATCATCGGAACCGAGAAGAAAATATTCGGACACCTGGGCGCCAAGGCAATGGAGGTCCTGCAGAACGGACACCATTTTCTCACGGGACGCTTCCTTTCCTTCCTGCCCGCCCCTCTTTATTCCAAGGCCAGGTTGCTGTTTCCCCTGGGTTTGATCGACAGGGAGATACGCAAAACGGCGATGTCTTATCTCCTTGCGGTCTTGAAGAACCCGCTGCAACTGTTCCGGAAGGTCTCCGTCCAGAGCCTGCTGGTATTGCAGCCCCAGGATGTGCTTCCCTCCGGCAGACAGGATCTTTGCGACGGATGCCCCAACAAGACGATCCATGACGGCCGGATGGTGTCCATGTGCCGGGTGGAAGAGTTTATCCGTTTCGGCGAGATGGTTACCCTGCAGCCCAAAAGAGACATCATGGATTTCGTGGATGTAGCCGATGGTGCGTGCCCGGCGAGCAGTTGCAAATCGGAAGCAATGGGAGGAAACTTATGAAAGCCGGCAACTCGATCAAAGGGACATGTTTGTTCCTGTCGGCGCTTCTATTCATCATGGCGAGTCATCGCATGGGCTGGGCCGACGAATTGACCGCTCATCGACTGATCGCCGATGCCGTCGCCAGGTTTCAGACGGTGGCGGACTACACTTGCCGGTTGAACAAGAAGGTCCGCAAGGGGGACGTACTGTATGAAGATCGCGATATTTCCGTCAAATATAAGAAACCGCGGCATTACTACTTCCGATGGAACAACGGCGTGGCCAAGGGACGCGAAGTGATTTTCGTCCAAGGCCGCCACGACGATCGACTTGTTGCACATCCCGGCGGCATTTTTAAACCGTTTACGCTGCGTCTCGAACCGGAAGGGTATCTGGCCATGAGAGAAAACCGCCACTCCCTGAAAGACAGCGGCATGGAAAAGATCATCAACCTGATGGAATCCGATGCAGCCCTCGCCGACACCAAGGGACTGGATGTGATCCGTTTCGTCGGTGAAATGCGCTTAGACGGCCGGCGCGTGCGTGTGGTGGAAGGCCGTTTTCCGGAAGGCCAGGGTTTCTATGCCCACAGGATCCGTCTACACTTCAGCCCCGCCATCCAATTGCCGCTCAAGGTTTCCATATATGACGGGTCCGGGCAACTCGTGGAAGACTATGAATTTCATGAACTGAGAATCAATGTGGGGCTTACCGAACACGATTTCGATCCGCACAATCCGCAGTACGACTACGCCAAAGTAAAATGAAGTCGATTATTTCTTTTCCAGGGTCATCTTGCTGCGTGTGAGCGTCGTGGCGCCGGCCCCGATTCCCTCTTCGGCGGAGCTTTTGGTGACGGTTTCGTGTTCGGTCCACATGCCCTGGCGCAGGTCGAACACGGCCTCGCTCTTGCCCGCGGACGTCAGGTCCATGCCGGAGCCTTTCATCTTCATGCGCTGTTTGACGGAAAATGTCGCCAGGCCGTCGCTGACGTCCTCCAGGGTATAGGTCATCTTGATGACGCTCTTCATCCCGCCCATTCCCATCATGCCGGGCATTTCGTAGCGGATGAGCGAATCGAACTCATCCCCCGGCTCCAGGGCTTCGTCGGGGAACTCGGGGAAGAAGAAGATCGCCGGTTTCATGGCCGGGCCGATCATCTTCGCCAACTGGGGATCGCCGCCGGAAAACTTGTAGTTCCTGACGATTCCGCTCTTGTGAACCTCGGCGGTGAACTGCATGCCGGCAAACGAATTGATCTCATTGGACTGACCGGTGTGGTCCCAGTTTTTCTGGGACGTGATCTGGGCGGCGATGCGAAACCAGCCCTTGTCCAGGTCGCGGGCGATCTTGTAGACCGTCACCCTTTTGGTCCGCTGGGCCATCTTGTTTCCCATCACTTCGGTGGTCGATTCGGACCGATCGCTCATCTTCCAGGTATCCCCTTGCTTGAACCGATATTCGAACCGTTGTCCGGCCCATGCCGGACAGACCAGCAGAAGGGACAGGAGCACGGCCCCCATGGATCGTATCGTCTTCGCATTCATCACAGCTCCGCCTTTCTTTTCAAGGATTTGATCTTCCGTTGGATTTTCTTCCGGTCCCGGGCGGAAGGAGCGCTTTTCAAGTATCCCTCGTAAGCCGCCACGGCATCTTCGTAGCGCTCCCAGTCCTCATAGAGTTCTCCCAGGGCCTTCCAGGGGGCGGAATACCCGCGGTCTTTCTTCGTGGCCTCCACATAGAGTTTCTCGGCCTCTTTCTTCTGCCCTTCCGAGGCGGCGAAGGCAAAGTCTCCCAAGGCGCATTTTGCGACGCCGTAAAGCACCGGGGCGTCCCGGAAGCCCTTGCGGTAGAGATTGCGGTAATCGGCTTCGGCCTGGGAATAATTTTCGTCTTCCATCAAACGCTGGGCCCGGGGCAGGAGGACTTTGCCGATAAAGGACTTGTAAGGTTCGGCGCCTTTTTCTCCCCGGCCGCCGCCCAAGGCCTCCCGCACCTCCTTCAGGTCCACATAGCCCGCCACCAGTTGGGGCCTCGACGGCGGCGTATCGGCGATTGTGCGCGTCAAGCCGCTTTGTCCCAGGGACTTTTGCATCTGCTGCTGCGCCATACGCATCATGGCCTGCACCTGCTTGAGTTGCTCGGCCATATCGCCCAGGCCCTGCTCCTTTTCGCGAATCCGGTTGCTGGCGATATCGCGGACATTTTTCCAGGCCGCCGATGCCTGGGCGGGGTCGTAGCCGGCCCGGGCCAGAATCGCCATGGCCTGGATATCGGCGACGACTTCGAACCGCTGCCGGGGATCGATCCAATTGCCGTTATCGTCCTTTTCCGGGATGTTGGCGATGGCCTCCTTCACCCCGTAGTAGGCGCTGTGCGCCGCACCGATCTTCGCCTGGGATTCCATGGCGGAAAGGTAGGTCTCCTCGCCCTTCATGACCCGGTCCGCCTGCTTGGCCGATTCCACATCGGCCACATAATCCACCGCCGAATCCAGCACCGCCCCGAAGATCGCCCCGGCCGTGGCCAGGTAGCGCTGCTTCCTCTCCGCCGCCTTGAGCTTCTGATAGAGCAGGATGTAGTGCCCCTCCATGAGGTGTGCCATTTCATGGGCCAGAAGCGCTGCCAGCTGGGCTTCGTTGTCGGCCGCAACCACCGCCGACGAGGTGATGACGATATTGCCGTCGGTGTAGGAATAGACCTGCGGCGCCGGCACGTCGATGATCGTTATACGGGGGACGACGCCGCCGGGCGGTTTGTCGCCGCCCTGCAGTTTCTTCACCACCTGCTGCAGGTAGGACAGATAGGCCTTGTCCGTCACCACGGGACGATCGCGCATCTCTTCGGCATAGGACTGCGCCCCCTGGGCGATCAAGGCCTGGCCGTCCTCGTTGACTTCCAACATGGCCGCCTGCACCCCGATCGCGCTGCAAAGCAGGAAAACACTCAAGATCCCGCACAGGCTGGATACGCATAATTTCCTTTTCATTTGCCCCCCTCTGAAAAAGTGTGCTATTCCCATCAGTTATAAACGAACCAGTTATTTTATAGCCGAAATCCGGTCGCATTACAATGCGGTCGGGATTTTGAGGCCAACCCTTTTCCGAGTGCAGCAGGAGCATCCCGCATGGCGCGTATCGTCTATGGCGTATCCGGTGAAGGATCGGGTCACTCTTCCCGGGCGCGGGTGGTGCTGGAGCACCTCACCGCCAGCGGCCACGATGTCAAGGTGGTGACCTATGACCGCGGGCTGCGCAACCTGGGAGCGGACTTCGACGTTTTCGAAACCGTGGGGCTGCATATCGAGAGTGTGGACAACCGGGTGTCCCCCTTGAAAACCCTGGGGAACAATCTTCAGCGACTTCCCGACGGGCACAGGAAGCTGCAGGCGCTGCGCAAGGCGGTTTTCAAAGCCTTCCGGCCCCATGCCGTGATCACCGACTTCGAACCCATGTGCGCCTACCTGGCCCGCCACTACGACCTGCCCCTGATTACCATCGATAACCAGCACCGGCTGCGGTACATGCAATATGACTATCCGCCCGAACTGAAAAACGACCGGAACCTGACCCTGCACATCATCCGGGCCATGGTGCCCAAGCCCGCTGTCTCCCTGGTGACCACCTTCTATTACGGGGAAGTCACGAACCGACGGACCTTTCTCTTCCCCGCCCTGCTGCGCTCCCGGGTCATGGCCGCCCTCCCCCGCCGCGGCGACCATATCCTGGTCTATCTGACCAGCGGTTTCGAATCCTTCGTGCAGTTGCTGGCGGACTTTCCACGGGAGCGCTTCATCATTTACGGCCAGGGGCGGCAGGGCCGCAACGGCCATCTGACCTTCAAGGCGCCCGGCAAAGATGGATTTCTCGACGATCTGGCCGGCTGCAAGGCGGTGATGGCCACGGCCGGTTTCACCCTCATCACCGAGGCCCTGTATCTCCGGAAGCCCTACCTGGCCCTGCCCATGGCCGGACAATTCGAACAGGCCATCAACGCCGTCTTCCTGGAGAAACTCGGTTGCGGCGTCAACATGTACCGGGTCACGCCGGCGGGCATCGGCGATTTTCTCTACCGCCTGCCGGAATTCGAAGCGTCTTTGGGGCGCCTGCCCCCCTTCGACAACACCCCGCTGCTTCGGAAAGTGGACGCCCTGCTGGCGGACGGCGCCGCACAGGCCGGATGGTATCACCGGCAAAGAAAGCATTTGAGCGGTCGCCCGGATTCCCCATCGTGACGGCCCATGGCGGAATCAACAAATTTCTTCCTCCCTTGCACCACCGTTCGGGTGTACCGAAATGACTTCTGGAAACCGCTGTTTCATCGTACTGCTGTTCTTGATCCAGTCCGGATGTGTATGGGCGCTGGATGACCTCGCCTATTATTCGGATTACTTCTCCTTTATCGGCCGCGACGCCAATGGATTCGTCGCCTTTGCCCTGGACAACAACCGGGGGGTCGACGGCAACGAGTACCAGGCGGAACATTTCGGCGTGCTGTATGACGGAAAGTCGGGCTGGCGGAAACTTGCCGGCATGGGCAATTATGAAAACACCAATGGCGATCTGGAGCGCATTCCGGATTCCCCCGGTTTTGCATTCGAAGGGCAGCCACTGGACGGCATGGTCATTGCCAGCGAACCGAACGGCTTGTCCCTGCAAATCGCCCCGATAACCACCCGGCTGACCGAACAGGAGGAAAACCGCACCCGGAACCTGGGCGTCGCCGATGCGGCCCTGCGCTGGAAGGGACGAACCGTCCGCGGCCGGGTAATCTCCGAGCACCTGGTATGGCACGGCTGGAACCGTCTCACCCGGACCTATGCCGATACCTGGGACAATTTCCAGGGATTTTACCTGGCGTTGGGATCGGATGGCGAAAATCCGTGGCAGGACCTGTATCTGCGCAGCGAGGGAGAAGGCGACGCCCGGCGCACCAAGGGGTTCATGGCCGCCGGCCAATGGTCAAGGCCGATCCATGCGAAACAATTTGCCGCATTTGACAAGGTGTTGGGATGGGGCCTCTATCGCTGGCCCCGGCGATGGGAGATCGAAATCGCACCAGACGATGCGGGGACGACGCCCGGGGGCAGACTCACCCTGCGCCAGGTCAGCCGCAGGAATGTGAGCACCTGGTTGATTGGCGGATTCGCCATGACCGTGGTAGAAGGAGAGATCGACCTGGAGGGCCGGAAGATACCGGTTTTAGGATTCGTCGAACTGATCAAATAAGGAAACGAACATGAGCGTCATGGTGAACCATCCGGAAGCCAGTTTCAGCCAAT
>JBNKDU010000076.1:0-11482 GCA_050288425.1 Desulfobacteraceae bacterium
TGGTAATCGAAGCGGTGAGGTCGCCGTCCTCTAGGTCGGTAGCCGTGGCACCGGCCAGGAAGGCGGCGATGGCCGGGCCGGTGGCCGGCGCGCTGACGGCGCAGATCGGCGCTGTGACGCTGATCGGGGCCGGGGCGGTGACCACCGGCGGATTGTTGACCGGCTGTTGAACCGTGACGCTGGAGGTGGCACTCGCGGTCAACCCGCAGGCATCCGTGGCGGTGAATGTCACGACGGTGGTGCCCAGGGGGAAATCGGCAGGTGCATCGGAGGTGATGGAGGCGGTCACATCCCCGTCTTCGGTATCGGCCGCCGTGGCACCGGTGAGGAACGCGGCGATGGCCGGATCGGTAGCCGGGGCGGAAGTGGCGCCGGCCGGAACGATGACGCTGATCGGGGCCGGGGCGGTGACCACCGGTGCGGTGTTCGGCGTCTCGGTCACGGTAATCGTCGAGGTGGCCGTTCCGGTCAGACCGGCGCTATCGGTGGCGGTGAAGGTGACGGTGGTGGTTCCCAGGGGGAAGTCGACGGGAGCATCGGTGGTGATGGAGGCGGTCACATCCCCGTCTTCGTTGTCGATGGCGGTGGCTGCGGTCAGGAAGGCGGCGATGGCCGGGTCGGTGGCCGGCACACTGGTCGCACACAAGGGGGCCGATACGGTGATGGGGGCCGGTGCGGAGACCACCGGTGGCGTGTTCGCCGAGACGATCACCGGTTCGGTATCGGAACCACCGGCCGATGACTTGACCGTGACGGTTGCCGGTGGTTCGGCTACCGGCGAGATTTGCAGGGTCTGCAGATCGGTGGCCAGGGCACCGGGCACGAAGGAGCCGAACCCGACCGCGGTCAGGGTCGGTACCTGGATCGTATCGCTCGAAGTGGCTTCGAGAATCAGGGTCTGGGTGTTCTTCAAATAGAGGGCTTGTCCGATCTTGACCACGTCGACCACCGGACTGGCCAGCGGCGTGGGCGTGGTGACCGTACCGTCCGTGGCGGTCACCACCACATAGGGCGGCAGCGTCGCCGGTGCCGGGTCGCGGCCGTAAAAATTGCCGGTTCCGTCGGGGGTGGTGGGCAACTCGGTCCCGGCGGCCAGGGTCTCCCGGTAAGTGACGACGGCCGTGGGCGAAGAGGTGGCGAAGATATCGATTACGGTACCGTCCACCGAACGGGTGTAGGTCGAGCGATCCATATCGAGGGCGGTGGGTACGGCTCCGCTCCAGATTCTGCCGGATACGGCGAAGAGGTCGGTCTGCAGATCGATGCCCGGTCCGACGATGTGCACGAAGTTGGTGCCCAGGGGGCTGCCGGTCACCGGCTCGAGGATATTGGGGTCGCCCACGAAGGAGTCGATCAGTCCGGTATCCGGGTTGGGTTCGGTATAGGGGCCGTTGACGCTCTGTAAAAACGGTCCGACATCGCCGGCCAACGCCCCGGTGAAGACACCGGGTGCCCCGATGCCGATATCGCGGGTCATGTTGATGGCCCGGGTGCCCGGTGTCGTGACGTCGAACACCTCTTGCCCATAGGGGTGGGTGACCGTATACGTGCCGGCGACGGGGACGTCGACGCGGATCCGGATGCGGGTGAAGGTGATCTGGTCGTTGGGCGCAGGCAAACCGGTGCCGAAAGCGGATTCCAGTGTGGAAACGTAGAGCAGGTTGACCCCCGTCCCTCCCGGCGCGGTATCATCGATGGTGGCATCGCCGGTGAAGTAAAACGACTCGTCCGGCCAGTTGAAAGGAAAAACCGTGGGTTGGGTATCGTCGAACACCCCGGGGTTGGGCAGTAGGGTGCACATCAAGCCGCCGCCGGCGGCCGGCCGGGAGCTGACGGCCTTGGAGAGACAGAGATCCAGCGTGGTACCGCTCGTGTCGGTGTACCATAGTGGAAAATAGCCGGTTGCTGCGGTGTACGGGCCGGGATCCACTGCGGTGAGCGCCGCATGGGAAGTCTGTCCGAGGCCCAGAAGCACCAGAACAGCAAGGATTATGATATTCGTTCGCCTGACCATCTTCTACCTCCTGTATCGGTGATATTTGCTGAGGATCAAATCCATTTCGTTTCCAATGCGTTGCCCCCTATGGGACGATGAGGACATCGACTTCTTCCGTGTCACTGCCGCCGTTGGCCGAGGCCACGGTGATTCGCGCCGGCGGGATGGTGAGACCCGCAATGGTGGCACTCTGGAGTGTTCCCGCACCGGTGGGCGCCATGGGAGTCCCCAGCACGGACAGGGTCGGTATGGTCACCTCGTCGCTGGAGGCGGCCTCGACCACCAGGGTGCCGCCGCTGTATTCTGCTTTGGTGATGGTCACCAGATCCACCAGGTCGCTGGAGGCGGTGGTGGGGCTGTTGGCCGGCGAGTTGTCGGCCGTCACCGTGATGGTGGCGGGCAGTGATGTCGGATCGGCGGCCGATTGGCCGAACCAGGCGCCATCGGCGTCCGCGTCGGACATCGCGATGGTGGCGCCATCGGCGTCCAGAAAGCTGACCGCAGAGGTGGGCGGCGACTTGATAAAGACGTCCTGCTGGGCCACCACCGTCCCGCCGGGAGCGAGGGTCCGGCTGTAAGTGGTCCGTTGGATGAGGAGTGGTGTTTCGAGGACAACCCCCTCAAGCAGCTTGCCCATCACGGTGAACAGGCCGGTTTGCAGATCGATGCCGCCGGGACCCTGGATTCGTACGAAGTTGGACCCGAAGGGGCTGCCGACCACCGCTCGGGGTGTGTTGGGATCGCCGATGAAAAGCTCGATGGCGCCGCTGGTCGGGTTGGTGCCGGGGATAAACCCGTCGACCGGTACGGTTTCATCCATCAGGAACGGACCGATGCCGCCGAGCAGGGCTCCGGTGAAAACACCGGGTGCCCCGATGCCGATGTCGCGGGTCATGTTGATGGCCCGGGTACCCGGAGTCGTCACGTTAAATACTTCGACACCGTACGGATGGGTGATCGTATAGGTTCCCGCCGCAGGCACGTCGACCCGGATACGAATGCGGGCGAAGGTGATCTGATCGTTAGCTGCCGGAACGCCGCTCCCGAAGGCCCCTTCGAGATTCGAGACATAGATGAGGTTGATCCCGGTGGCGGCGTCGGTGATGGCGGCATCGCCCATGAAATAAAACGATTCATCCGGGAAGTTGGTCGGAAAGACCATGGGCAGGCCCGGATCGAAAATTCCGGGGTTGGCGAGCAGGGTGCACGCCGGCCCCCCCAGCATGCCGGGTCTTTCCCCGGCCGCAATATTGGCCGGCGACAAACAAAGTTCCAAGGGCAAACCGAAAGTGTCCTGGTACCAGGCGGGGAAGAATCCGTAATCCGTCACATACGGCCCCGGATCCACGGCATTCAACTCCGCCTGCAACGTCTGGGTGGCACCCAGGATGGCCAACACGGTCACTGATACGAGTAGTATTTTCCTGATTTCCATGGCCTCTCCTCATGAGTTGATGTGGGTTGTACAAAGGTGGAGAGTAGACGTCACGGGCTGCCAATCCTTGTTCTCAGAACCAAGCGATTGAAAATCCACTCACCCCAGCAGAAAATAAAAATCAACCGAACCGAGATTTCGGCGATCGGGACCCGCCGGTCGGCATGTCTTCTCCCAATGGCCCCGGACATTCGGGGCATGCGCGCCGTTAAGGATCAAACCCGTTTTTTGGGGGGATGTAACCAATAGGAAAGATACGATACCTCCCAAAGAAAAGATTGGAACGAGCTTTCTCCGCTGAATGCATCAAAGTGATACTTGTCTATCAATTCGAAAGTCACTGCTCTGCATTTTCTTCGGTCTGGTCCAAATACCTGGTACAAATTTAACAACGAGGACATGATGCATCAATGGGGTGAATACCCTAAGAATGGATTCGAAATGCGGTAGAGAAGGGTGGTGGCGCCCGCGGACAAAGATAAACAGTATTTCTTATCCATATTTCCGGGAATTGAGGCTACCGGCTTCCACGATATCGATTCGTTGTGGCTGATGATGGGAAGAATTCAGAATGATAAAAGGAGAAGTAATTCTATGGATTCAACCGCCGGATCGATGAAAAAAGGCGGCCCGGGCGGGCCGCCTTTTTCTTTGTTCTGCGGAACGAGAACCGTCGTCCCGGGTTTCCGGTCCGGAAACCGTATGATGGTGAACGGGATTCCTACAAGGGATTCCCATGACATAGATTGCAGCTGACCATTTGGCCCTTGGCCAGGTTCACCCGCCGACCTTCGGCGGAAAGCGACCGGGCCACGGCGGCCTTGGACAGAACCGTGCCCTGGCCGTTGTTGCCGTGACATGCCCGGCAGGCATCCCTGGATCGTTCGGCCAGATTCTCGTGCCCGCCGTTGGCGAAGCGGGTGGCGCCCACCGGGTGCAGCCCGTGGGGACCGTCCAGGGAACTGGGCAGTGATTCCGTATGGCAGGTCGCGCACTCGATGATCTTGCCGGTGTGGCCCTGCAATTGGATCGCCGCCAGGTTGTCGTTGGCGATGAAGTTTCCGCTTTCGGGCTGCACCGGCCATTCGGCGTGGGTGCTGCCGTGGCAAACTTCACAGGCAAGGCCCGAATGGCCCTTGCTGTACCGATACAGGACCCGGTTGCCGTTGGCATCGTTCTCCGCGAACCGTTTGTTGGTTGCCACGATGGGCGTGGCATTGGCCGTGTCGTTGGTGCGGTAGGCCTGCAGCAGGCGGATGCCGTCCGCGGCCCGGATCACGTTGGAATCCGTCTGGCCCAGGTTGTTCCTGGCGTCGCCCGTATGACAGGACTGGCAAGCCGGCACGCTGGCCCAGGGAACCCGTTTGGTCAGATCGGCACCCGCCGGGAAGGGGCTGCTGGCCGAGAAGTCCCGGGAAAAGTCGTCGCCGACCTGCTCCATGCCGCCATGACAATCCTGGCAGATCAATCCGGCGCTGAACATGGTCCCGCGCAGGCATTGGGTCTCCCTGCCCGGATGGCATTGGTAACAGCTCTGGTTCAGCTTGTCCTTCACGAAGGCGTTCACCACCAGTTCGCCGGTGGACGGGTCGCGCCGTCGGGAGTCGCTGGGAGACGGCATGTCATCGGCGAACAGATCGGTGAATTGCGCGTGAAAGGAGTGCATCACCCGCGAATTGCTCTGATGGATCTTCTGCTCCTTGCCGTTGGCATTGGGATCGTCGGGCCCGATGGGACCCAGGTGCGCCAGATCCAGGGCCGGGGTATAGTGGCAGGTCTGGCATGCCACCGGGGTATTGGCCTGGAGGTTGGTATTGTGTTTGGCATCGTGCAGCCGGATGATGTTGTTGTCCGCCGCCCATTCCCGTTTGACCTTGAACGGCACGTCGGCTGTATCGTCCGCTGCCACGGCCACGGGGAAGGCGGTACCGCTCCTGGGCGATCCCTCCTCGGTGCATTGGGCATCGATGCCGGGGATACAGGCGGCCTTGGCGCCGCCGCCATCCTGGGACGACCCATGACAACGGAAACAGTCGGCCTCCGCGGAGACCGGAAGAACAACGTCCACGGATGAGAGGACGTCGCCGCTGCTGCCCGTCAAGCCGGTGTTGATGGTCCTGGACTGGACCCGCACCAGGGGAAAGGAATTCTTGCGTCCGGAATCGTCGAAGGGGGTCATGGGGATGCCGTCGGCGGCGAACCAGTTCATTTCGGTCAGGCGATATCCGAAGGGAAAATCGACGAAGAACGGCAGGTCCGTGTCGAACCGCTTGATGACCTGGGGGCTGTTGTCGGCGAATGGTGCCGCAAAGCCAGGCATCTCCTGCTGGTCGGCGGCCAGTTGCCCGGCCCCGGAGAGCGGATAGAGCAGCGCCAGGTCCGGCACCGGCAATCCCATTCCCGGATCCAGGGGGAACAAGCCCAGGATGTCGGGCGGGTAGAACGGATCATAGGCATCGAATCCCAGGCTGTTGCCGGTCTGGACGGGGTTCAGGTCCCAGAAGTTGGTTTTGTATACGGTTTCTCCGGGGGGATTCTGCAACGCCGGATCCAACGGGTTCGCGGAGGCGGAGTAGACCACTTCGCACTCTGAGGGGGTCAGGATGGCCGGTCGCGAGCTTCCCGTTCCCTGGCGGACGGCCAGGGCGTGGAGCACGTTGAACGGCGGCAGAATGCTCGCCACCCGGTGGTCCAGGTCGCCGCAGTGCATGCCCAGGTCGTTGACGCCGAACACCTTGAAGCCGTTGAGATTGACCAGCGGTTGCTCGGACACCAGGCTCGTGGGAAGGGTGGCGCGGTTCTGGCTGGTGGAGTTGATGGATTTGGAGATGTCCGGAGGCGTCGAGCCCGATTGGTCGATGATCATCACATTCTTTACGGCGGTGACGCTGACACCGGCGAACGTGTAGCTCGCCGAAATGATCACCGTCTCGTCGGCGGAGACCGGTCCGGCAATGAGCTGCCCGCCGCTGACGGAAACCGCGCCGGAGTTGTCCGACCATGATGCGCCGGCGGTGACGTTCTGGGTGGTGCCGTCGCTGAAGTTCGCGGTGCCGGTGTACTGGGCGCTGGTGCTTTCGTCCACCGAGGCGGGCCCCGAGATGGTCAGGCCCGAAAGGGTTGCGGCCAGGTTCTGGATCGTCACCGTGTAGGATGCGGAGAGACCGCCGAAAGCGGCGGTGATCACCACGGTCTGGTCCGAAGAGACCGGGCCGGCGGAAAGCTGCCCGCCGCTGACGGAGACCGCGCCGGAATTATCCGACCACGCGGCGCCGGCGGTGACATCCTGGGTGGTGCCGTCGCTGTAACTCGCCGTGCCGGTGTACTGGGCGCTGGAGTTTTCGATCACCGAGGTCGGTCCGGTGATGGTCAGGGAGGTAAGCATCGGGGCCGGCGGTTGGCCCTCATCGCAATTGGAAGGCGCGTTGGCAACATCCCGCGTGGCGGAGCTGTCCCCTGCCTTGGCGGTGATGCTGCACGGCACCATGGAAAGTGCCCCGGAAAATCTCCAATAGCCGCGGCTGCTGGACCGGATCGAGCCCAGCACCTCGCCGCTGACGGTATTTTCGATGGTCACGGTGGTACTGGCCGGGGCGGTGCCCCGGGCGTAGAGCGAAGCATCTTCCCACTGCGCCGTCCAAATGACCAGTCTTGATCGCGATCCGCTTTCATCGTCGTCCGAGTCTGCCCAGGCGCCGTGGGGGGCGGCCATCCATAGCGCCATCATCAAGAACAAGAGCGCCCTCGTGGCCCGGGCGAAGATGGTCTTGAGACCCGATGTCGGCATGATTGTCATGAGTGAATTACCTCCTTTGTCGTTAGACAAGATTCTGGTGCAACCGTTTTGATAAAAAAAACCGCTTTGGGGCGTTCAATCCCCACGGCGGTTCGGAATAACTTTTCGGCAACCTGGCTATCATAGCTGTCTCAGCTTTAGATCCACGGTTTTGCGCCACCGTCTTTCGACGGCTTAGCCCTTTCGGAGCATATTCGATTTTTCAGGGAATGCTGTTCGCATTCCATTTACACATTTTCCCGGTTGACATATCACCTGATAAGCTTTCATAATGGCGGCGTCGCCGGATGTGCCGGCCAGCGGGATGCCCATTATGCCGAAATCAATTAACATTGGCGGTCTCGAATGATCAGGTTGATGGAGATTCATAATCTTTTGCCAACCGGCTGTATCCCTTATCGGCACATATTGACATATGCTTAATCAAAATCTATACGGATGATAAAACGGGCTGAATCGAGTTGTCAAATGAAAAATCAGGTCTGGGGAGATTTATGCGTTCGATTGAGTTGCACCATTTCTACAAAGAGATGATCGATCTGGTCAGCGACGGAATGATGGTGGTGGGAAAGGACGGCAATATCCTGATGGTCAACTCTCATATGGAGAACCTCACCGGGTTTTCCAGCCAGGAGATGGTCGGCTCCACCTGCACGATCTTGAATTGCGATGTCTGTGAAATCCACCGGAACAAGGGGAACAGCCAGTGGTGCAAGTTGTTTGACGTCGGCCGCGTCCGGGGCAAGCGCTGCATGATCATGAAAAAGGACGGCACCTATGTCTCGGCGCTCAAGAATGCGACCCTGTTGCGGGATGAGAACGGCGATACCATCGGCGCCGTGGAGACCTTTACCGACATCTCCCAGCTCGATCTGAAAGACATGCAGATTCGCCAGCTTTCCAAGATCCTGGATGACGATCCCGGTTTTTTCGGAATGGTGGGCCGCAGTCGCGCCATGGAGCGGATTTTTCAGATTATCGAGAAAGCGGCCATGAGCGATGCGCCGGTGCTCATCCATGGGGAGAGCGGAACGGGCAAGGAACTGGTCGCCCACGCCGTGCATAAACTGGGTCGAAGGAAGAACAAGCCCTTTATCCGGTTCAATTGCGCGGCCCTCGACCAGGGGCTCATCGAGAGCGAACTCTTCGGATACGCCAGGGGGGCTTTTCCAGGGGCCTTGCGCCACCGCAAGGGAAGGTTTGAATCTGCCCATGGAGGCGACCTTTTTCTGGACGAGATCAGCGGGATTCCCCTATCCACCCAGGCAAAATTATTGCGGGTGCTGGAGACCAGACGCATCGAACGGCTCGGCGATAACCGGGAGGTTTGTGTGGACGCCCGGGTGATCGTGTCCTCCAATCGGGATCTCAAAGATCTGGTGGCGGGGGGCAGGTTCCGCGAGGACCTTTTTTTCCGTCTCAACATGATGCCCATTCACCTGCCTCCCTTGCGGGAGAGAAAAGAAGATATCCCCTTGCTGGCCAGTGCTTTCATCAGCCAGCTGAAGCAGAAGAGCGGTAAACTGATTTCGGGTCTGCATCCCAGGGTATTGTCCTACTTCATGGAATACGATTGGCCCGGCAATATCCGCGAGCTGAAATGTGCATTGGAATATGCCTTCGTCATCGCCGAATCCGGCCTGGTCGAACCCCAACACCTGCCGGAAACCTTTCATTGCGGTTGCGAACTGCCGCAGCCGGTGCCTTCGGATGCCGATTCCCCGGAACTGGATCAGGCATCCGATGAGAAGGAGGCCTTGATCGCCGCCCTGAAGGCCTCCGGCGGCAACAAGAGCGCCGCGGCCAGGGTCCTCGGCGTCAATCGGATGACTATCTGGAACCGCATGCGCAAATACGGTCTGCACCTTGAGAAAAAGGTATCCGAACGGCTGCCGCAATCTTGAATTGGTTCGACGGATCCGATCATCTTCAGGTGCTCCCCCGGGCTACCGACGGACGCCCTGAAAGATGCAGTCAGGCGCCACCTTTCCGAAGCAATTCTGATATGGTTACAAATTTATCGCTACGGCCAGTCAGATGTCTACGTTAAAAGGAAGCGCCGTATTGCGGTTCGTCGTCCTGTGGAAATCGAAGATTCAAGCCCTGGAGGCGGCTTTGCTGCGGGCGGAGGTCGATGATGTTCAAGGCGCCGTAGGACTGGCCGATGGAAAACAGATTCTCGAGGGGCATGCCCAGCAGACGGCAGAGCAGCACCCGGATGACGCCGGCGTGGGTGACCATGAGCGTGCGTATCCCGGGGTGCCGGGCCGCCGCTTCCAGGAGGGGCCATGTCCTGTCCAGAAGGTCCCGAAACGACTCCCCGCCGGGGGGGCGATGGTCGGCGATTCGCTCGCCGCGCTCCTGGAAAGCCACGGGATGAAGCCTCTTCACCTCTTCGAAGGATTTTCCCTCCCACGTCCCCAGGGAGACTTCCCGAAGCTCAGGAAGGGCGCGAGGCGCAAGGCGACAGCTATCCGCGATGAGTTCGGCGGTCTTCCGGCAACGGGCCAGATCGCTGCAGCAGATTTCGTCCAGCCCCAGGGAGCCGAAATACTTCGCCCAGCCCTCGGCCTGCTCGACTCCCTTGGAGTTCAGGGGGATGTCCTGCCAGCCGATGTAGCGTCTTCCATCCTTTTGAGTTTGAACTTCGCCATGACGCAGAAGATAGATCCTGGGCGCGGGCGCGGTGCCGGATCCATTGGCAGACAATCGGGGGGGCATCAATTTTCTCCTTCAGGGAATCCGGGGATTTCGGCAAGAATTTCCTCGATGGATCGGCCGGTGGTCTCTTCCGCATTGGCCCGGATCGAGCGCGCGGTCTCCCACCTGCGTTGGATGGATTCCGCGGCGTGGGGATTCCGGTCGAATTCATCCATCTTGCGGCGGAAACGCCGGTCCATGTCCGAAATACGATCGCCGTCCACCAGCTTATCGGCCAGATAGACCACCTGGGTCTCATCCAGGGGCCCGTCCCGATGAACGTCCAGATCCATATGGGCGTCCACGATGGGTGCCAGGCGGGTAAACCCGTGGCCGGCCAGCAGGCGCGCTCCGGCCCGGGCATGGTCTTTCCGGAGACGGGCGATATCGTGCAGCAATGCCGCCGTCCGCACCAGTTCGATATCGATGGAGACTCCGGCCGCCTTTGCGGCCCGGGCCAGTCCCAGGGCCACATTCGAGACGGCCCGGCAGTGGTCCGCAATGGGGGTGGGCAGGATCCGCGTCCGCTCCATCAACGCGCGACACTCCGCATCCGAAGGCAGGCTTTCATAGGGGAGTCGCGCGAGCATGCGCTCGTAGTCTCCGGGGGTATCCAGGTCGAGCAGGATGGCTTCGTCGATAACGGGAAGTTCGACGGCGTCCGCCTCATGGCGCTGCAGGCAGGCCTTCAGCCCTCCGGTGCCGGGCCATTGCATGATAAAAGGGATCAGGCGCGTCCGGATCAGGGTGGGGTGACCCCGCCGGCCGTCGAAGGTCGGATACAGGACGCCCGCCGGATGGTCCGTTAGGGCCTCGGTCAGCCGCTGCACCGTTCGGGGGCGCACCAGGGGGATATCCACAGGATGGATGTAGAAGGCACGGCATCGGTCCGGCAGCGCCCGGATACCGGTCAGCACCGAGGTAAACATGCCCTCCTGGTATTCGGGGTTGGTAACCCGGTGGACGTTCAGCGACTCCACGGCCCGGCAAACGTCCGCGGCGCGGTGGCCGGCCACCACCAGGATGTCGTCGATGCCGCCGGCCTGAAACAACTCCACCACGCGCCGGATGGTTGGCTTGTTCCCCAGCGGCAACAGCGGTTTGAAACGTCCCATGCGGCTGGAAAGTCCGGCCGACAGGATAACGGCCGTGATCTCGTCCGGGGCGATACCGGCGGCGGCGCTCACGCCGGTGCCCCCTTGTCCTGATGGTGCCACCGGACGAGATTCAATGGCTGGCTTTCAAACTCACTTTTCATTGGAAATTTTTAAGCGTCCTATTTGAATCAGGGTTCGGGAACTTTACCCCAGCGTTGCATAAAAAAGATGGCAAAAGGTGAATAAGCCGTCATGGGCGTTGAACAAAGGTCAGGTTTGGAGCTACTGTCAACAATCAACCCCAGGTCCACTGTAGGATCGGGTCTATTATATGCCATCCTTTTTCCCCTTCGGGAAAGCCGGAGGACTCCAGATCCCGCGTTGCCGGGGGTTCGCAGTAGACTTACTACGGCTTCACCCCCGGCGCCTTGGCTCTGAAGCCCTCCGACTTTTGCAAC
>JBNKDU010000077.1:0-2578 GCA_050288425.1 Desulfobacteraceae bacterium
CGCACGGCCCAGATGGCGGTGATCACCTATTGCGGCCACACCGTGTCCCTGCGGACCATTCCCTTGATGCTCTACAACCAGTGGATCGGCGCCTTCATAAAGATCCATTCGTATTTCAACCTGTCGAGCCAGAAATGGTCCAAGGGTGGAAGCAAACAGCAGAAGAGTCCGGACAGCGTGGGCATCGACCACCCCATGGCCCGCTGGATTCCCACCTATTCCATGGTGGTGTTCTACGTGGTCTTCTTCTGGGTGCTGCTGCTGGCCGAGCATGCCGTGCGCATGCCCGACCTCAACATCTTCAAAAGCGAAGCCCGCGCCTCCCTGCCCGCGGAACCCCTCCCTGCCGCCGATGCCATCATCGCCGATGACGGCCGCGACGACGCGCCGGCCATCAACCGGGCCGTGGCCGCGCACAGGGGGGACGAGCCACTGGTCATCACCCTGCCCGAAGGGGTGCTGGATATCATGACCCCCGTGAAGATCGACCGCAGCAACGTGACGCTCCAGGGCGCGGGCCCGGACCGGACCCGTCTGCGGGTACACCTTGCCGGCCCGGCGACGGCCGCCATCCTGGTTTCCGGCGACAAAGGCCCGGTCATCGGCAGTTTACGTCATGCCGTGCAGGCCGAGGATACCACGGCGGTTGTCTCGCTGGACAGGACCCTGGCCGCCGGGCAGGTGCTGCTCTTGTCCCAACCCAACAGCGAGCAATTTTTCAAACAGATCCACAGCCGCCGATGGCGCAGGCCCTATCCGGCCATTCGCCAGACCCTGGTGCGCCTCAACCGCCCCTCGACGGACCGGAAGCTCTACTTTGCCCGGGAGATCGGCAGTCGCTTCGACGGCGGACAGACAAGGGTATCCCTGGTGGAACCGGTGTCAAACGTGGTTCTCAAGGGATTCACCATCCGACAGGTCATCGACGGCCATGACATCGCCGAGGTCACAGGGGTCTACGAAAACCGCTTTGCGGACCATGCGGTGGACGGCATCGCCTTTCACTGGGCCCGATCCTGCCGGGTGGAAAACGTGGCCATCCGCGACAGCGGCCGCCATCCCCTGGTCTTCGAAAACAGCCTGGAATGCAGCGCCCGGAACCTGACGATCCGGGGCGCCTGGAACAAAGGACCCGGCGGCAACGGGTATCTCAAGCTCTCGCGGGCCTACCACTGCCGCCTGACCGATATCACGGTCCGCGACATCCGCCACATCACCCTGCAATGGAGTTCGGCCTACAACCTGTTGCGTGACATCCGGTCGGGTGTGGATATCAATTTCCATGGCGGCGGCGAGCACCACAACCGGGTGGAGCGGGTGGAATTTTCCCTTCCCCTCCATCACCCCTGGAAGCCTTTGGTGGTCACCGACGGCAATGCCCGATGGGCGCCGCCTAGCGGACCGGACAATGCGTTTGATTCACGACGATTACTTCCCGGGGATGGTCCGCATGGGTCAGGGCGGCAATCTTGACGAGGATTTCATATAGTTTGAGACGCGTCTGGATGACTTCGTAGCGCAGATCGATCTCTTCCATGCGGATCTGGTCCAGGGAGCGCTCGGGCGTAGCGTCCAGATCCTCGAGGGCCCGCCGGGCGCGTTCCCGTTCATAGGACTTCCTTTGGGCACTCTTCTCCAGTTCCAGCAGCAACATCTGGATGCGCACCTGCTGCAAGGCGAAAAAATCATAGAGCTTTTCCAGGTTGGTCCGGATGCGTCGGGTCAGTACCACGGCCTGTTTTTCGTACAGCTTCTTTTCCAGATCGATCCGGTGTCCGCGTTTCGTATCCCATTGGAGGGGGATCTTGACTTCGAAGCCCGCGTTGCTGCGCGCGGTCTCGTCGAATTCATCGCGTTGCTCCACATACAGATTCAGGGACAGGTCGTCGGTCCATGAACGCGTGTAGCGGGCCCGCTCTTCCAGGCGCTGCTGGATCTTCAGGGAATAGGCCTGCTCCACGGCAGCCTGTTGGGCCCGGCCAAGGTCGATCAGGTGGGCGAACTCGATGCAATTGAGCAGATCGTGCAGCGGGGCCTCCAGGACGGCCTGCCGGCCGGTGGCGTATAGCTTTTTATTCAGTTCGGCCTGCCGGTATTTAAAGCGGATGTGGTCGAAATCATCCCGGGTGATGTAGCCCTTCTCCAATTGCACCCGACGGCGGCGAAGGATACCGGTCAACAGGGCGGCGAGCTCCTCGGCCTGGTGATACTTCACGGTTTGTGCAAGGAACTCGATGCCGTCCAGTTGCTGGTTCAGATGATGCTGGTTGACATCGTTCAGCACCTGCAGGGCCTGAAGTTCGTTCTGATTGCGCTTCTTCTCCAGTTCCTTCTTTCTCTCGTAGCGGCCCTGTTTGAACAGGTCCCACTCCAGGCGAAAGTTGAGATCGGTATCCCCGGATTGCGCATCCCAGGCCGCACCGGAACGGAAATAGAGCCCCCAGAAGGGGCGCTGCTCCCCGAGACCGGCCAGGTAACGGTCCGCGTCCGCCTCGATCCCGGCCATTTCAGACCGTAGCGTGCCGACCGAAGGATCCGGCGCCTGCCGCCGCAGATCGCGCGGCAAAAAAGTGGTCCG
>JBNKDU010000078.1:0-2593 GCA_050288425.1 Desulfobacteraceae bacterium
GGGGGAGCAACTGGGATTTAAAGCGATCCGTAGCCCGGTCCATTCGGCGCAGTACTCCGGGCCAATGGGCCCCCAGGGACCGGCCCATGCCGATGTAGTGGTTTCCGGAACCGGGATAGACGAAGGCCATTTTCCCTTTGCGCGATGCGCTGCCGGGGGAATAGGCCACGCCGCCCCGGCCGCCGATGGTGCAGGGCGCATCAGCTTCCAATGCCTTGCGGGCCGCAGCGATGTGGGCTCTCAATGCCTTGCGCCCGTCGGCTAAAATGGCGAGGGTTGCAACGCCACCATCCCGGATTTCCTCTCGGGTCGCGGCATGCCATCGATGGGCCAAGGCCTCGATTTCAAAAGAAGATGTGGCGTTCGACGCTTTTTCCAAATTCACCAATCGAACCAGGCCGTCCCGCAGCCGGGCCTTGTCCTTTCCAGGAATGAGAAACAGTCCATAGGGCAGGGGACCCAAGGGGCTCTGGTACCGGTCTGCCCCGGCGACCGCCGTGGGATGCCCCTCATCCGCCTGGCGCAAAACCACATGGGCGCATTGGCCGTCCGACGTGATGGCCGCGACGCAGGCCCTGCGCAGATCGTCCCTTCGATCCTTGGCCCAGTAAGCCGTTTGGTGGGGGAAGCGAAAAAGGTTGTCGTGCCACTGGGGCAGGGCAGGCGTATCAAACTGAGTTGCGGTAGGGATAAGGCGAAGGTGGAGACCCAGGGCCGCCTTGGCCAGCGATGCCAATCCCGCCGTCACACCGGTGTGCCCGATGATGGGCTTGAGAGTGCCGACGGCGATGGGGTCTGCCGGCGTGGTCCCTTCTTTCGCGCCGAAGATATGGTGCAGGGCGGCGGTTTCGATGCGGTCCTGTGATGGGATGCCGCTGCCATGGGTTTCCACGAGATCGATCTGGTCCGGATCGGCCTGTGCCTCTTTCAGGGCGCGGTCGAGGGAGGCGGCATAGACGGTCTCATCGGGATGAAAGCCCTCATGGTAGCGGCCGCCTGCGCTTGCGGCCCCTTCGATGACCGCGTAGATCCGGTCGCCGTCCGACACGGCGTCTTGCAGCCTTTTGAGGACCAGGGCCACAGCCCCTTCGCCGGGCAGAGTGCCGTCGGCCGCGGCGTCGAAGGGTCGGATGGCGCCCTTGGTGCTCAAGCCCAGGCGAGGGTAGAGGGTGGCCATGTTGCGCTCGTCGCCGTTCAGGTCTACGGCGCCCACCAGCATGGCGTCCACGTCACGGGACCGGAGCAGGGTCTGGGCGATATCGACGGCGTGCAGCCCCGACGCCTCTTCGGCGGAGATGACAAAGGAGGGACCCCCGAAGCGAAATTCCCGCGCAATGCGCGAAGCGACGATGCCGCCCAATGCGCCGAGGGTGCGGGTGGCCGTCAGGGGCGGGCCGCATCCCTCTTTGGCCTTGGCCAGCCATGCCTCGCGTTCGGCCGGATCGTCCGGCAGCGACAAGGTGTTTTTACACTCGTCGATCATTTTCGGCAGGGCCCAGCGAAGATGAAAATTGGCGGCTTCATAATCGAACCCGATGCCGATGACGGTGCCCATGCACTGCCGGGCCTGTCGAAGGGGCATCCCGGCATCATTCAAGGCGCCGGCTGCGGTCTGGAGCATCAGCAGCTGCTGGGGGAGGATATCGGGGATCTCCCCCGGCGGTATCTGAAACTCCCCCGGTTCCATGGAGATTTGATCGATGTAATTTCCCGCGGGCTGGCCCTTGAATAAATTTCGCACATAGGCCGGCGCCTTCCAGCGGCTCTCCCCGGCCGGTCCCGCCACCGAGCGGCCGCTGAATACGGCTTCCCGAAAATCCTTCAGGGTGGCAAGGGCTCCCAGATGAAGATCCATTCCGACGATGGCAATGGGGTCGGCTTTCAAATGGGACGGTTCATCTTTCGGCGTTGGGACGACGGATGTGCCGGTCCGCGACGCTTCAGGCCGCCACTCCTCGATCAGGACATGGGCGTTGATCCCCCCGAAACCGAAGGCGCTGACGGCTGCTCGCCGAGGGGTTCCGGGAGCTCTCCGGGACCAGGGGGCGACATCGGTTTGGACGCGAAAGGGACCGTCGATGAGGGGGCTGTCCGGGTGGGCTGCTTCGAATTTCAACGAGGGGGGCAGGGTTTTATGGTCAAGGGCCAGCAGCGTTTTAATCATGCCGGCGGCCCCGGCGGCGGTGAGCAGGTGGCCGATCATGGATTTGATCGATCCGATGGCACATTGCCCCTTGTCCCAACCGCCATCCCCCCATAGCTGGCGCAAACTCTGGAGTTCAATGGCATCCCCTACCGGCGTGCCGGTGCCGTGGCACTCGATGTGATCCACATCCTGCGGCTGCCAGCCGGCCTGTCGGTAGGCCGCCTGCATGGCCCTGAGCTGACCGTCCGATTCGGGTGCCAGCAGGTTCCCGCGCATGTCGTTGGAGAGCCCGATGCCCCGGATGACACCGTAGATTTTGTCCCCATGCGCCAAAGCATCATCCAGCCGTTTTAAGAGCATCACGCCGGCGCCTTCTCCCACCACCAGTCCGTCGGCCGACCGGTCAAACGGAGCGCAGCGACCGGATGTCGAAAGGGCTCGAAGCTG
>JBNKDU010000079.1:0-17025 GCA_050288425.1 Desulfobacteraceae bacterium
TTGCTCGATGCATTGGTTTTGCATCGCACCCGTCGGTTGAATTACGCTTTCAGCGTACAACAGAAATTAAACGTTTTCTGCTACCCCATTCGTCAACCGGTGTCAACCCTGTGATTGCATAAAAAAGATCACCCACGGACAATTGTCGGCGGCCAACCGTCCTATTGACTTCATCATGGCCTGCCCATAGGATGTTGGGCCGCAACCATTTGAGCATTGATATCGATTGGTCCTTGACCTATGCCACCACCGGCCGGCACCGCAGCCCGATCCATTCGCCCGGGGAAGATCCATTGGGTCGTCCGCGGCTTGTGGTGGTTTTACAATATCGGGACGTTGCTGGCGCTGATTCTTGGATGGCCGTTGATAACGGCGGTGGTGGCCACTTCGGTCAAACGCCGTGGAACCTTTCGCCAACGGCTGGGCTGTTGGCGGTATCCGTGGCAGAACCGGCGGGGGAAGGGGAATTCCACCATTTGGGTGCATGCCCTTTCCGTCGGCGAGATGACCGCCGCCCAACCTTTGGTCGCTGGCCTGCACCGGCGGTGGAAGCAATCCCGAATTTTACTGAGCGCATCCACCTACACCGGATACGAGACGGCCTGCCGGCTGTTCGCGGACAGCGGCATCGATCTGGCCTATTTCCCGTATGATCTGCTCTTCAGCGTTCGATCCATGGTGAGCAGAATCGATCCGGCCATGGTGATTTTGATGGAAACAGATATCTGGCCCAATTTTATTGCAGAAATCCAACGCCGGAGAATACCCTTGTTTCTGGCCAATTTCCGCATGTCCGATCCGGCCTGGCCCAAATGGCGCAACTTCCGGACCCTGGGCACCCATCTGTTCGGATCGTTCCAGCGCATCTTCGTCCAATCCAGGCAGGATGCCCGACGCCTGGAAAGCCTCGGCGTCGCGACCGAACGGCTGTGTGTCGCCGGAAACCTGAAATTCGACATCGATGATGCCGTATCGGCGGACGAGCTGGCGACCCATTGGCGGCAGCAGTTGGGAATCCCCTCTTCCCGGCCCGTTATCGTCGCCGGATCCACCCACGAGGGGGAGGAAGCGGTCTTGATGAACGCCTATGTCGGCCTGCGAAGGTCGGGAATCGATGTGGGGTTGATCGTCGCCCCCAGGGATACGGGCCGCAGCCGTGACGTTATGGGGCTGGTTCGGAGATTCGAAGCCGACAGTCTTATATTTTCGCAATTGCAGGCGGATTCGGGACGCGCATGCCCCCATGTGGTGGTGGTGGATGTCATGGGTGTGTTGAAAACGATTTACAGCCTGGCCAACGTGGCCTTTGTCGGTGGCAGCCTGACCCGGGATGGCGGGCACAACCCGCTGGAGCCGGCCATCATGGCCAAGCCCATCCTGTTCGGTCCGGACATGCGCGATTTTCGGCAAACGGCCGCCTGGCTGCTGGATGCGGGGGCGGCGCGCCGGGTATCGGATTCCGACCAGTTGGAGAGGACCCTTACGGAATTGCTGTTGAATCCGGATACGGCCGTGAGGATGGGGCGCCGTGCCCGGAAGGTCTACGGGCACCATCAAGGCGCGGCCGCCAGGATTCTGGACGGACTGGCGGCGTGGTCCCGGGAACCCATGAAGCGAGAGGATACCAGGGGTTCATGAAGCGATTGCGCCATAAGGTGGCGTCCCTGATGGAGAGCCGCGACGTCCATCCGTTTTTTTCGCTGGCCACGGTGCTGCAGGGCGGCTCGATGCTTTACGGCGGTATGGTCCGCTTGCGCCAGTGCCTGCTGGACCATCATCATATCCGCGTGGCGCATCTGCCTTGTGCGGTGATTTCCATCGGCAATCTCACCGTGGGAGGAACCGGCAAGACACCCATGACCATCCACCTGGCGCGACGGTTGCGCGACATGGGGTTCAGGGTTTCCGTCGTCAGCAGGGGATACAAGGGGCGGGGAGAGAAGAAGGGCGCCCTCGTGAGCGATGGAACCCGCATCCTGTGTGATGTCGCTACATCGGGTGACGAGCCGCATCTGATGGCCCGGCTGCTTGGCGGAGTTCCGGTGGTCGTCGGCGCGCATCGGTTCGCCGCCGGCAGACTGGCCCTGGAGCGCTTCTCCCCCGATGTGATCGTGATCGATGACGGTTTCCAGCACCAGCAATTGGCGCGGGATCTCAATATTCTCCTGCTCGACGGAGGCGCGCCTCTTGGAAATACCGCGTTGCTTCCCAGGGGCAGATTGCGCGAACCGCCATCGGCTCTGGAGCGTGCCGACGTGGTGATATTTACCCGCTGCGATGCCGTCGACGGAGATGGCCGGGACAGGTCCATTCGTCACCGGATCGGCTCCAGGCCGACCTTTCGCACCACCCACCGACCGGTGCCCCGGGGAATCGTGCCGGCCGGCCACCGGCTCGGGAGCCTGAATTGGAGCCCATCGACCCACCCCCTCCCGGAATGGCCGGCCCATCGCAAGGTGTTCGCCTTTTCCGGATTGGCGCACAATTCCCATTTTTGGGAGTCTTTGCCGCGCCTCGGCGTCCAATTGACCGGTTCCCTGGGCTTTGACGACCATCATCCCTACCGGGCCGATGATATACGCCGGATTGTCGGCGCCGCCAGGGCTGCCGGTTGCAATTGTCTGATCACCACGGAAAAGGATGCGGTGCGTCTGCCGGGTGAGCTGCGCCTGCCGCTGGATCTGGCGGTGGCGGGGGTGGAAATCGATTTCGGCGATGACGATGTGGAGTGGCGGGGATTTCTCACCCGCCGCCTGCAGCAGATACAAGAACTTCGGCAATGACAGGAACCAATTGTGGCCTACCCGGATGAAATCGTATTGATCCGCAGCACCTACGCCACATTCGGCGGCGTGGAACGGGTCGCGCTGAGCCTGATTCGCGGTTTGCTGGAAAAGGGGGTGCGGGTTCGGGTTCTCTCCCTTCCCGGTCAGGAATGGCCGGTTGCCGATCCCAACCTGAAGATCGTCGGCCTGGGGATCGCCCGCGGCCACCGGGTGATCAGGGCCTGGGCCTTCAACCGGGCGGTCAACCGGCATCTGCAACGGCATCCCTGCGATTGCGTTCTGGCCCTGGACAAGGTGACCCACTTTACCCACCTGCACGCCGGGGGCGGCACCCACCGATCCTTCCTGGCGGTGAAAAAGCGCTATGCCGGATTGCCCGCCCGGATCTTGTTGAATTTCAATCTGTTCCACCGCTACATGATTCATATCGAACGCAAAGGTTTCGCCAACCCCCATTTGAAGAAAATTCGCTGCAATTCCCGGATGGTGATGGATATCATCCAACGCGACTACGGGGTGCCCCCCGAGAAACTGGTGCTGGTCCACAGCGGGATCCGCTGGAAGGAGATGCAGGCGACATTCTCCCGTCGGGATGCGGTGGGCCGGGAATTGTGTCGTGAGAACGGACTGGATAAGAACTGGAAATCCTTGCTCTTTCTGGGCAGCAACTTTTTACATAAGGGCCTGGATATCGCCATCAAGGGGTTGGCGGCCATGTCGCCCGAATTTCATCTGGTGGTGGTGGGCAAGGGCAACCCGAAGCCCTTCCTTCGCCAGGCGGCCACGCTGGGCCTTTCCGGGCGTATCCATTTCCTGGGACCCCGACCCCAAGGATGGCGGTATGCCACCTTCTGCCGCGCCGTGGTGCTGCCTTCCCGGTACGATCCCTTCGGTGGTGCGTCGGCCGAAGGCCATGCCATGGGATTGCCGGTGCTGGTCAGCGACCGGACCGGGTATGCCGATTGGGTTCTGCCTGCAGTGAACGGCGTTATCCTGAAAGCGCCCATGGACGACCGGCGGATCGTCGAGGCGTTCCGCTCATTGGAAGCCTTGATCCGGCTGCCCGAATGGTCGCCGGAGCAGATACGCGAACACGCCCGCAACGTGGATGACGACGTAATCCTGGACCAATTGATGGAGAAGTTCTTCTAATCGTCTTTCTTGCGTTCGAAGATCATGAACGTGGAACTGTCCGGATGGTGCCATCGGCCCAGGAGACGAAAATCGGCCTGATACGGCACGGATGGAAAATCCAGGCGATCACCGGGCCAATACCGTTCTTCGTAGAGAAGGTAGCGGATACCCGCCGCGTCCAGGTCGGTCACGAACCGGCGGTAATCGTTTCCCACCAGGCCGCCCAGGCCCGTGGAGCAGGGGATGCCGGGGGAATCGCGATGGGTGTACAGCAGGATCCACTCCAGGGCCCGCGATTGCTTGTAGGCGGCGATGGGAGCTTCGGACGATATGCGGATTCGTTGGGCGAGGGTCCGCGCCGCCTGGCGGTACACGGCCTTGTCGCTCTCTTCCGGCTTCAGGTCCTTGGGCAGAGCGATGACGACAAGGGCGACGGCCGTGAAGACCAGGGCCTTGTTCATCGACCACCGGCGCCTGTGATGCAGATGGGCGAGGATCTTCTCCAGGCCGTGGGCCACCACCACACAGCCGGGAAAGATGATCACCGCCAGAAAGCGGTAGGAGATAATCCAGATCCAGAGGATGTGGACGTAGAGCACGACGAACCCGGCGAACGCCTGCCATACGAAATAGACCAGGCGCCGGTCTTGGTGCCAGCGTTTGCGGATGCCGAAAATACCGATCAGGAAAATCAGGGCCAGCGGGTAGAACATCCCTTCCAATATATTCTGAACCACCAGGACCAGGGGGATGAAGCCCAGGCTCTCGCGCGTACGGTGGTAGAATTCCGCCTGGATGCCGCTGGACTGGGCATTCATGCTGCGGAGCCAGACGTCCAGCGCGTTGTAGTTGGCCACGAAATCGGTGGCCTCCCGGGTCACCTGGTGCAGGCGCAGCGTCGTGTAGAGATCGGCGCCGGATGCCAGCGCCATGCCGACGGCCGTTGCGGCCAGCAGCAGCACCGGCAGCAGAAAGAAACCGCATCTTTGGACCTTGGCATCCGACCGCGCGAAGACGAGATAGACCAGAGGGGCGGCGAGAAAGACCACGCCTTCGATCCGGCACCAGGTGGCGATGAGAAAGCAGAACGCCGCGGCCGACAGATCATATCGGTACCGGCCGCCTTCGGCCCCCTCATCCCATTGACGGATAAAAAAGAGCATGCCGGTGCACAGGGCGAACCAGAACATGGGACCGCGAATCACATTGCCGCTGCCGTCCACCAGCACGGGCATCAGCGCATAGATCAGCACAGTGAGGGTGCAGACCTCCCGCTGAAAAAACCGCCGCAGGAGATAATAGAGCGGTACGAGTGTAGCCGTGCCGAAGGAGATATTGACGATATGGCTGGCGACGATCCAGTCCCGACAGGCCGCAAAGGATGCCGCGATGAAGATCGGCAAGGGGGAAAGAAAATTCAACTTGCAGGTGAACAATTCGCTCCACTGCCGGTTATAGATGGCGGCCGCCTGGTAGATATATTGGACGCCGTCGGGATTGATGATGGTTCGCATGGCGGCCGCATAGACGCGCACCGCCAACCCGAGAGTCAATGCCCAAACAATGGGTCGACTGAACCAAACCTTCCCCATCGCCCAAACAACGCTTGCCTGCATCGCAATCCTTGCCTTCGATCCATCTACACCCTGCCCGGTAAGGCCCGCTCCGTTCCGGGCAGTAGGACAGGTGGTACCGATTAATAAATTTAATCAATTGAATCGGTCTCTTACTACCGAATCGGGTTGAATACAACCTTGGATATTCCAAAGGTTCGATTTTCCTGACCGGAAGGAAACGCCATCGGCCCTGTGGCCGGGTTTTGGAACCATCCGGGTTGGTTGACACGTCATGGCGGCGTTGCTATACGTCCCCCATCCGGCAGACACCCCCTTGCCATCGACCCGAACCGCAACCGGAAAAAGCGTTGACCAACCATGCGATCAATACCCGCCTGCCAGGTTTCAACAGCGGCATCGCCCTCTTGCTGATTGTCTTCTGCGTTTCCCTGCTCCCCGTGCTGCCCCAGGTATCCACCTATCACAGCGATGAGCAATTCTATACCGATTCCGCCATCTACATGCTCCACCATTCCGACTATCTTACCCCCCACTATGCAGACGGCGCCCTGAGAACCAAGAAGCCGATTCTGACGTATTGGGTGTTGATTGGCGCCTATTGGACCCTGGGAATCGGTTTCTTCGCCGCCCGGCTGCCATTTTTAATTGCCGGGGCGGGAACCTTGTGGCTGACCTATCTTTTCGCCCGCAAACTGTTTCAGCGGCATCGGGTGGCCCTGCTCGCCGCGGCGATCCTGGCCGGCAACATGCAATTCATCGTCCTGAGCCTGCGATCCACCCCCGACATTCTGCAGACCTTTTTCATGACGATGAGTCTCTACGGCTTCGCCGCCCTGGCATTGTACCGGGATGCCCGCTTGCGGAACTATCTCCTGACCTATATCGGCGCCGCCCTGGCCGTTCAGACCAAAGGCCTGCTGGGGGTTGTTCTGCTGGTATTCATGGTTGTCTATATCCTGCTGGCAACGGAACGGATGCACACCGCGAAACTGGTGACCCATTGGCCAGTAATGGCCGCCGCCTTCGTGATCGCGCTTTCCTGGTATCTCTATATTTACTTTCGGCATGGCGGAGAGGCATTGTGGCGGTTCTACACCGATCAGGTGGGCGGCAAGGTCGACAAATCGATTTTAGACCTCTTCATCAACATCAAAGACTACATTTGGGGGCTGTTTCGCAACTTCCTGCCCTGGTCCCTGATAGTGTCGGTCGGCTACCCGGCCGGTCGCAAAGGGGTCCATGATTTCGTCGGACGCCACCGCCGGACCTTCGTCTTTCTTTCGGGATGGCTCGTGCTCCTGCTGGCCATTTTCGCGGGCAGTTCGGACAACCGGACCCGCTACCTCGCACCGGCCTACCCCATGGTGAGCCTCATGCTGGCGGCATTATTCTGGGAAGTCTATGAGAACCGCCATATCCGGCGTTGGTGGCGTTGGGGCGGCGGGCTGTTGTTGATCCTCGTGGGAATTCCCGGTTGCATTCTCCTCTGGATCGGTGCGGTCCTGGATTGGCATCTGGCGCTGGGGGGCGCGGTTTTGGCAGGCGGTTCGGCATGGGGTCTGCGCGATACGATCAAACGGACCCAAGGCATCGCACCGGTGACCATGGGGCTGATCCTGCTGGTGACCCTGGCGGCGTTGCGCGCCTTGGTGTGGCCGCCGCTGGAGTTCGCCCCATCGAAAAGCCTGGCCGCCTGCCTGCTTCCTGAAATCGAGAGCGGACGAGTCCGCATGGTCTGGTCCGGCAGGCGGGCCAATTATTTGCGTCAGCTCTATACGCTTTCCCGGGGCCGCATCCGGGTCGATTATTATTCCGGCGGCCGGTTGCCCGAAAACCTGGATCGCTCCGCCGTCGTGGTGCTCACCCGGGAGGACAAGGAAAGGCTCGGTGACGGTTCGTTCGATTTT
Organism: Desulfobacteraceae bacterium; assembly: GCA_050288425.1. GTDB lineage: Bacteria > Desulfobacterota > Desulfobacteria > Desulfobacterales > Desulfosarcinaceae > JARRKU01. The sequence goes on from JBNKDU010000079.1 coordinate 7,405, forward strand.
CAGCCTTGCGGCGCGGTTTTCCAGGAACCGGACCCGGCGGCCGTCTGGCGCGGGCTGCTGGGCGGCGATAAGTCAAGGGTAATGGCGGCCATCCGACAGCCGCTCTTCCTGGCCCGTTCCCGGGATGGTACGTGAATCTCCAACTACGAGCCCTGCATTGGCAAGGATGGTAGCCATGCCCCATCGAGTGGCCTCCTCTTTTTTCCGGCAGCCCAAGGCCTGCCTCCTGTTGCTGGTCGTCATCTGGGGATCTCTCTTTCTGATGCGCTGGACGGCACCATCGGATCTGCTGGACAAGGATCAGGAGCGGCCCGCCGCCTACATGGCGGATGCGGCCATCAACGGGAACTGGGTCGTACAGGTGGATGACCATGGACGGGTCTGCTCGAAGCCGCCCGTCTATACCTGGTTGGGGGCCGGGTTGATCCTGCTGTCCGGCCGGATCAATGCATTCGCCCTCTATTTCCCGAGCGCCCTGGGGGTCCTGGGTTGCTGTCTGTTGATGTGGTTCATGGGCCGGCGGACCATGGGACCCCATGCCGTCTTGCTGGGGGCCGTCTTCCTGCTGTTGTCCCCCATCGGCATCCGAATCCTCTACCTGGCACGCACCGACGCCATGTTTTCCTTTGCCACCTTTCTGACGGCCTGTGTCGGCTATGGTTGCTGGCGCAAAGGGTGGCGCTGGAGCTGGTTCTGGCTGGCTGGCGCGCTGGCCACTTTGACCAAGGGGCCTTTGGGCGTGGTACTGGCCTTGGGCGGATTGATCGGATTGTGGCGGCAGAAGCGATACCGCGGCCCGAACCGACATGTCTGGCAGCATCACTTGATCGGCGTACTGCTCTTTTCGACCATCGGATTGGGCTGGCTGTGGCTGGCCTACCAGCAATTGGGTCATGCGGTCATCGAGAAGATCATCGGGATCGAGTTATACGGACATGCCAATTGGGGGTCGGACAAGTATTCACCGGGTATCTCCTTCGTCATCATGCCGGCGCTCTACTTTCTCAGCAGATTCCTGCCCTGGTCGCTTCCCGCGTGTGTCGGCCTGTGGCGGGTATGGAAACGGCCCGCCGTCGATGAGGAGACCCGCTGTTTCGAGCGTTTTCTGGCCAGCTATTTCATGGCCGGGCTGGTGCTGTTCACCCTCTTTCCCCATCAGCGGCCCGATCATCTATTCCCCCTCCTGCCGGCCGCGGCATTGCTCGGCGGACGGGTGGTGCGTCAATGGTTTGAAAAGCGGGCCGGAATGCGCTATTTAATCCCCTCGGTCATCGGGCTATGGCTGGTATTGGCGAGCGGGTATGGGATCTACTATTTCAAGATCGATCCCGGTTCCAACCCATGGTTCGAACAGACGGCGCAGGTCCGGCAACTGGCCCGGAACTACCAGGAAACGGCCGGAGACGCATCGTCCCTGCAGTTCGTGGATACGCCATACGGCCTGCAGTTTTACCTCAATACCATGAAGCGGCGGATTTCCTACGAGGCGGCGGCACAACTTCTGGTGAAACACCCGGATGCCCGGGTCGCGGTGATGCGCCGGCAGCGCCTCGCGGAGGCCCTGCCGCCCGGGATCGATCTGAAGGTGGTGTTGCAACGGTCCCTCGGAAATCGAAGTACCGTTTATATTCTCGGCCGTGCCGATTCCGCTGCTGGATCGTGACATCCCAAAGATGTCCAGGAGAGATCTGAGATTGAAGATGACCCGATTTACAGATTCACATGAAGCGACGGCAGACGAAGTGGTGCTGTCTGTGGTCGTACCGGTATACAACGAGCTGGAAAACATCGAACCGCTGGTCGCCGAAATCCGGCAGGCCCTCGACGGACTCATCGGCTATGAGATCCTGTTTGTCGATGACGGAAGCGACGACGGTTCCCTCGCGTTGCTGGCGCGGTGTGCGGCGGAGCATCCCTGCCTGCGGTTTCTCGCCCATGACGGCAATTTCGGCCAAAGCGCCGCCCTGGTCACCGGGGTCCTGGGAGCCCGTGGCGAGCTTATCGCGACTCTGGACGGCGATGGGCAGAACGACCCCGCCGATATCCCCAGGTTGCTCGGCCGGTTGAGCACCCAGGCCGATCATCGCATCGATCGGGTATTGGTGGTCGGCCGCCGGAAGAGAAGGCGGGATTCCTGGATCAAGCGGATCTCCTCCCGTATCGCAAACGGGGTCAGATCCAGGATTCTGAAAGACCAAACGCCGGATACGGGCAGCGGCCTGAAAGTCTTTGCCCGCGACCTGTTCCTGGAATTGCCCCTGTTCGACCACATGCACCGGTTCCTGCCGGCGCTGGTCCTCCGCAGCCGGGGCACGGTAATTTCGGTGGCGGTGAACCATCGCCAGCGGAGGCTGGGTACTTCCAAATACGGCCTGCACAACCGGCTTTGGGTGGGGATCATCGACATGTTCGGTGTCATGTGGCTCCAACGCAGACGGGTGCGGGCCTCCCTCAAACAAGGATGAGAATGAAGAGCATGTTGAATATCGATATGTGGCTCATCATCGGCTTTACCGGTCAGGCGCTGTTCTCCATGCGTTTTCTGATCCAGTGGATCAAGAGCGAAAAGGAGAAGAGGAGTACGATCCCCATTGCTTTCTGGTACTTCAGCCTCGCCGGGGGATTCTCACTGCTGATCTATGCCATCCATCGCCGGGACCCGGTCTTTATCCTTGGGCAAGCCACGGGGATCTTCATCTATGCTCGAAATCTGTATCTGATCTTCCGGGAACGCCGGCAAGCGGTGTCGTCGTCACAGGCTCCCCCGTGACCCCGACGGTACGCATCCCGCATCCCGCCAAGTCGTCATCGAACTCGATCCGCCAGGATGTGCCGGTAACCCAGGCTATGCGCATCGCCTATTTGACCTCATTGTTCATGCCGCAACTCGGGGGGGCGGAGATATTCCTTCACCACCTGGCCACGGACATGACGGCCCGCGGACACCACAGCGTGGTGATCGCGCCGCGGTCCAGAAGGTACCGCCGGGCGTTTCAGATGACCTATCCCCGGATTCGTTCCCTGCGGGCGCGTTCCAAGCGTTTCCTGCCGGGAAATGCGTTGCCTTTCTTGCTGGCCGCCCATTGGAGGCATCGCTTCGACCTGGTTCACTGCCAGGGGGAATACCACGAAACCATCGCCGCGCATCATTTCCACAAGCTGACGGGGGTGCCCTATGTTTGTCGTCCCATCGGTGGCGGGTTCACCAACATCGAAGGATACCCCAAATTGCAGCGCCGGCTCAGCCGGGCGCTTTCCGGCGTCGAGGTGATGTTCGCCCAGGGCGAGTTCCTGCGCCGGCGCATTCTGGCCCATGGATTTCCCGACGCCAGGATCGTGACCATCCACAACGGAGTACGCATCGAAGAGGTTCGACAGTATCGGAACCAACGGCCGGTTGTCGAACCGCCCTATCTGCTCTTTGCCGGTGGATTGAAGCCGGTCAAGGGATACGATGTCGCCGTCAAATCATTCGCCCGGATTGCCGGAGCGTTTCCAGCATTGAAACTGGTGGTCATCGGCATCGATCAGAAGAAGGTGGATTTCGAATCCCTGGTATCCCGACTGGGGATCGTGGATCGCGTGGCATATCTTTCCTATTGCGACCGGCCCACCACCATGAGCCTGTTCTGCCATGCCGAGGTCTATCTCTGCCCATTCCACCGGTCTCCCTTTTCCAATGCCAATCTGGAGTCCCTTGCCGCCGGCACTCCGGTAATCGCCACCGCGGTGGAGGGCAATGTGGAACAGATACGAGACGGTGTGGACGGATTCCTGGTGCCGCCGGACGACCCCGAAGCCATGGCCGACCGGATCAAGGCCATCCTCGACGATCCGGACCTGCATGCCAGACTGCGCCAAAATGCTGCTGCGAGATCTAGTGACTTCGCCTGGTCCCGCATGGTGGACCGCTATGAAGCCAACTATCGAAAGGTATTGGCCGATAAAAAACGAATGCGGAGGAGGGCGGCATAACGCCGGGACGGCTACGATGGATGAATCTCAGGAGTGGAAGCAACCGGTGAGCAGGATATTCATCTACCAGGACAAGGAAGGGGCCTCGCGCATCTGGCAGCGCAATTTTCTGGAGGCGGCCGAAGAGTTGGGATCGCCGGCGGTGGCCATCGCCTTCGACCATTGGTTCGACCGGCCGAAGTCTCCGGCGGCCATCCTGCGCAAGATCGCCAGAAAATATCGCCCCGGCGATAAATTCGTCGCCCGCTTCAATGAAAGAAGAGAGCTGCGGTTCAAGAAAATCTACGCGGCGATAGAGCAGATCTTCGGTACGGGCAACATCTTCCCCGACCGGATGGCCGTCGATTTGTACAATGACAAACGCCGGCAGGCCGAGTTCTTCCAAGCCTCGGAATTTCCCGCGCCGGTGCAGGGATGGATCCGGGACGAAGCCGACCTGGGCCGTTTCATGGCGGATCATCGACTCGCTTTTCCGGTGGTCCGCAAGGAGAGCCGGGGGGCTGCCTCGGCCGGCGTCTCCTTGATCGACAGCCCGGATACGACGTATCCATTCGTCGCCCAGGAGTTCTGCTCCCGAAACGAGGGCGACGTACGGGTCATGGTCGTCGGTCGAAAGGTGTTCGGTTTCGCCAGAGGCAACCGGCCGGATGATTTCCGGGCCTCGGGATCGGGGAAGATCGATTACGTTTCCGATCTGCCGGCGGACTGCGTCGAGACGGCCTACCGGATCTCGCAAGCCTGCGGCTTTATCTGCATGGCCTACGATTTCATTCGCAACAACCGCGAACAATGGGTGGTGGCCGAATTGTCGTACACTTTTTTAAGTGAGCCCCCTTCCCGATGCCGCTACTACTACGACGCGGAGCAGGATTTCGCCCGGATAGACCGGCCGGTGGGCAAGGTCGAACGGTTGATCCTCGAATCGATGATTGTTCGGTCCAAGGACCGCGGAGAAGAATAGCGTCGGAAGAGGATAATATTCATTGCAGATTGCAGGATGGACAAATGCCCGAAGATCGCCCGGCGATTTCCGCCACCATCATCACCCGGAATGAAGAAAAGAACATCGCCGACTGCCTCGAGAGCCTGGCATGGGTGGATGAGATCGTCGTACTGGACTGCGGCAGTGACGACCGGACGGTGGAGATCGCAAAGAGTTATACGGACCGTGTATTCATCGAGCCATGGCGCGGCCAGGGGGCGCAGAAGAATCGCGCCGTGGAGTTGGCCAGCGGCCCATGGATTTTTTCCGTGGATGCGGATGAACGCGCAACGCCCGACTTGGCCCGGGAGATTCAGACGGTGGTCGGCCGCGGGGAGAATACGGCGTTCGCCATGCGCCGCAAAAATTACTATAAGGATCGCTGGGTCAACCATTGCGGCTGGTGGCCGGACTGGGTCAAACGGGTCTTTGTCAAGGGCGAGGCCCGCTTCAGCACCGATGTCATCCACGATTCCCTGCAGGTGCCCACACCGGTCGGCAAGCTCCGGAATCCGCTGTTGCATTATTCGTTCAAATCACCGGAGGATTTTCTCAACCGCGCCTACTGGTATGCCCATCATCAGGCCCGCGAGATGCATGACCAGGGTCGCCGGGCATCGGCGTGGACGGCGGTGTCGCATGCCGGATTCGCCTTGCTGCAGACCTACTTCCTGCGTCTGGGATTCCTCAATGGCGTGGCCGGATTGCTCGTCGCCGTTTCCAACGGCGTCGGCGTGTTTTACCGCTACATGATGCTGCGGGATCTGAACCGGGAAGCGCAAAAGCGGGGCTGACCTATAACCCACCCGGCTCTGGGCCGGATTCGGCGACGATGCTTCCCTCGTCCGAAAGGCAGGAGTACCCTTTTCTGGCGGCTTTGCGTTTTTCCCGCCGGCTCACTTCCAATTCTTCATCCAGCCGGTCTCGGCCCCTGCGTTTGATGGAAGGGTGATGCAGATGATATTGCAGCCCGGCCAGCCACAGGTTCTTGATCCGGATACCCCGGTGAAACAGGCGGTAGCAGATGTCGGAATCTTCACGGCCCCAAAGCCCGTCGAACAACTCGTCATAGCCGTCCACCTGCAAAAAGGCATCGCGGTGCATGGAGAGGTTGCATCCGCGCAATGTGACCTGAAACCGTTTTTTGCGATTCATCCATCGGGCCAGGGGGAGAAGACGCAGCGCGTTCTTGCGGTTCTCCAGCCCCGGTTCCCAGGGAGACGGCGGCACGAAGGTTCCGGTCCGGAGGAGATCTTCGGTCCGCCGGGCCGACAGGAAGACCCGTTTGCCCTGCAGCAGGACGTTCTCTTCGGCCAGGTTGGCATGGTCGGCGATAAATTCCGGGTGCAGGGCCACGTCGTGATCGATAAAAATAAAGTAATCCCCGGTCGCGTAGCGAACCGCCAGGTTCTTGACCCGTGCCTGGCGGATGCCGCGGTCTTCGTGCCGCAGGTGGCGCCAGGGGATCCGGCCGGGTCCCAGAATCCGCCGGACGGTTTCCTCGGTGGCGGTGGCGGATCCGTCGTCGGCCACGAGGATTTCATACCCATTGTAGGTCTGGCGCAACGCAGTGCGCAAGACCAGGCCAAGCGCCTCGGGCCAGTTGTAGGTCGTGATGATCAGGGACACCTTCAATGGCGGTTTACCCCAACTCCAGCAGTTCGATTTTGGCCAGCACATCATCCACGCTGATGGCGGTCATGCAGCGGCGGTCTTCGCATTGGCGTCGGAAACACGGCCGGCACGCCATGGACGTGGCGACCACCTGGTGGCGGTGGCCGTAGGGGCCGGTGCGCCACTGGGCCGTGGGGCCGAACAGGGCCACCACCGGTGTCTCCACCGCCGCGGCGATATGCATGGGACCGGTATCCGTGGAGATGACGCAGGCCATTCGCCGATAGAGGGCGGCCAATTCGATCAACGAAGTCTTCCCGGCGAGGTCAGCGGCCCCATGCTTCATCCGTCTGGTGATTTGCCGAATGGTCGCAGCGTCTCCCGGTCCGCCGGTGAAGTAAATATCGGCTCCGTACCCTGCGATGAGTTCATCGGCCAGACGGGCGAACCTGTCGGCGGTCCACAGCTTGGTCTCCCACAGGGCCACGGGATTGATCGCCATGGGAGGGCCGTCTCCATGGGGACGCCTGGCGTCCAACAGACGCGCCACCCGCTGTTCCGCCGTCGGGTCGATGGGCAGCCCGTATTCCACGCGGGGGCAGGGCACCCCGATGGCTTTAAGCAACATCAGACCGCGATCCAGGGCATGCACCTCCATGCTCGGCGCGGGCACCTTTTCGTTGAGCACCCGATAGCTGGATTCCTGGTGTTCCAATCCAGGACCGAAGCCGATCTTACGATCCGCGCGGGTTAGGGCGATGAGGAGCGCCCCCTTCAGGGCCGCCTGGAAATCGAGCACCAGGTCGTAACGGGTGTCGCGCAAGCTCCGCAGAAAATCGATCATTTCGGTCAGATGCCTTCGCCATTGTCCGGTTCGCAGGCCCCGGGCCCATAATTTGCGCCGGGAGACCAGGACCCGGTCCACCGCCGGGTGGCCGATCACCAGGTCGGCGGCGGCCTGCTCCACCAGCCAGGTGATATGGGCCTCGGGGCGAAAGCGCCGCAGGGCATTGAGCGCCGGCAGGGTGTGCACCACATCGCCGATGGCGCTGAGCTTGACCATCAGCACCTTGGGAGCCCGTCCGATCATGCCGTCTCCCCGGCGGGCAGCATGTCCTGCACCATGGAGAGAACGTCATCCACGTCGATGGCGGTCATGCAGCGGTGATCGGTGGGGCAATCCACTTTGAGACAGGGCGCCAGATCGCAAATGCCCTCTCTGCGGATCATCTGGCTGGCCCGACCCACCGGTCCGGTGGCCGTGGCGTCCGTGGGACCGATGATGGCCACCTGGGGGATGTCCAGGGCGGCGGCCACGTGCATGAGACCCGAATCGTTGGTGACGAAGGCGTGGCAGCAGCCGATCAAGGCCATGGCTTCCCGGAGGCTGGTCCGCGCGCACAGGTCGTGGCAGCCGGGCCCGACCCGGCGGCCGATCTCCGCCCCCAGGCGGGCCTCGCCAGGACCGCCGAACACCAGTACCTGCGAATGCCGCTGACGGATCAATCGGCGGCTCAGTTCGACGAACCGGTCCCGGGGCCATCGTTTGGCCGTGCCATAGGTGGCACCGGGATTGATGCCGACGATGGGGATATCGCCGGCGATTCCCATTTTCACAAGCATTCGCCGGGCGGCTTGGAACTCTTCGGGCTGGATGAACAGCTGCAGGTGCCGGTGGACCACCGTCAACCCGGCGTCGGCCAGCAAACCGTTGTAATAATCCACCAGGTGGCCTTTTTTCAGGGCGGGCCAGGTTCGAACCCGATGGGTGAGCAGCAGGGTGCGGGCATCGGTGGTGAAGCCCAGGCGGTTGGGGATGCCCGCCAGCCTGGAGATCAAGGCGGCTTCAAACGCATTCTGAAACAGGATGGCCAGGTCGAAACGTCGTCTCCTGAGGTCGCGGGACAGGCGCAGGGTGCCCAGGGCGCCCCGGTGCCGGCCGTCGGCTTCGTACACCATGACCTCATCCACGTGGGGGTTGTGGGCGAACACCGGCAGTACCCAGGGCTTCGCCAGCAACGTGATCCCGGCGCCGGGAAAATTGCGGCGGATGGCCTCCACCGCCGGCGTGGTCATGATGGCATCGCCCACCCAATTGGCCGAGCGGATCAGGATCCTGCGAATATTTGATAATTGCTTACTTTTAGCCATCTTTTTTATGCTGCGTCAGGGATAGCCCTATCGTTGCAAAAGCCGGAGGGCTCCAGAGCCAAGGCGCCGGGGGTGAAGCCGTAGTTCCTCTACTGCGATCCCCCGGCAACGCCGGATCTGGAGTCCTCCGGCTTTCCCGAAGGGTAAAAAAGATGGCATACAATAGGCCCGATCCTTTCGTGGACCCATGGTTGATAGTCGGCAGCAGCACCGGATGTGTCCTTTTTTCAATGTTCATAACGGCTTGTTCAATTTTTGCCATCTTTTTTATGCAACGGGTTAATAGCGGTTGCTGACCCTGGGGTTGGTCCTGGGCCAGGGGCAAAAGGGCAGATTCTTCCAGCGCTGGTGTACCCAGAACCACTGGTCCGGAAACCGGCGCACGTATGCTTCGATCACCTGATTGTAAAGCTGCGTATTCTCTTCGATATCCTTGGTGCGGTCATTGGTCTCGATGAAAGGCAGTTCGGGCCCGAATACCGCCTGAAAGATATTGCCCGGTCCGCGGATGAGGAAGAAGGGGACCACCGGGGCCTTGCTCTTCATCGCCATCAGGGCCATTCCCGTGTTGGTGGCGGCAGGACGGCGGAAGAAATCCACGAACACGCCGTCGTCGAAATCGACGCCCTGATCCATCAACAAGCCGACGCAATGGCCGTCGCGAATGGTTCGATAGAATTTGCGCATGGCGCCGCGTTGATTGGGGATCAGGAGAGCGCCGCGGCTGGAGCGGATTTCTTTGAAGAGGCGGTCCAGGGCCGGGGTGTCCAGCGTGCGGTAGGCGATTGCGACTTCGACCCCCGCCAGGCGGATCACCAGGGGCTGCAACTCCCAACTGCCGAAATGAGCGCCCAACAGGATCGCCCCCCGGCCTTTGGCCAGTGCCCTTTGCAGATCTT
>JBNKDU010000080.1:0-23688 GCA_050288425.1 Desulfobacteraceae bacterium
GCGATGATGAATCATGACGCCTTTGGGCATTCCTGTGGAACCGGAGGTATAGATGATATAGGCCAGATCATCGGGTGCGGCGTGGTGCGGCGGATTTTCTGTGGGATAACCGGATATCTTCTCCCGGTCGGTGTCCATGCAGATCAGAGGGACGCCATCGGCCGGCAGACTGGCCTTGTGTTCGGCCATGGTCAGCACCGCCGCTACCCGGGCGTCATCCATCATGAAGGCCAGACGGGACTGGGGATAGGCCGGGTCCAGGGGCAGATAGGCGCCTGCGGCCTTTAAGACCGCTATCAAGGCGATGATGAGTTCGAAGGATCGGTCCATGGACACGCCCACGACCACCTGCGGTCCGACCCCCAGGGACTTGAGATAGTGGGATAGCTGGTTCGCCCGCTGGTTCAACTCCCGGTAGGTCAGGGATTCATCCTCCAACTGCAAGGCGATGGCATCGGGCGACCGGTGGGCCTGCTCCTCGATACGCCGGCAAATCCCCTTGGAGTTGTCGAATGCCAGACGGGTGTCATTCCATTCGACGAGGACGCGGTGTTGTTCCGCCGGGGTCATGATCGGCAGCCGCGATATTTTCGAATCGGGACTGTCCACGATGCTTTTCAACAAGTTTTCGAAATGCCCGACCATTTTCATGGCCGTCGCATCGTCGAACAGGTCCGAATTGTATTTGAGACTGCCCAACAGCTCGCCACCGGTTTCGACCATTTCCAAGGTCAGATCGAGCTGTCCCTCCTGTTGGGCCATGGGATAGTACGCCAGTTCGAGCCCCCCGAAATCGATGGTCTTCTCAGTTTGTCCGGAGCTGATGAGCTTCAGCAGATCATTGGACTGCTGCGGTTTTTGCAAGATGAACTCGACCTGGCAAAGCGGCGGGACGCCGCGATCCGGATTGTGCCAGTACTTCTCGGCCATCAGATGAAACGGGTAGTCCTGATGCGACAGCGCCTCCAGGGTGGCCTTACGGATTTGGGCAAGCAGATCCCGAAATGCGGGATCGCCCGACAAAGCGGCACGAATCGGAACCTGGTTGATGAAGCAGCCGATGGTGCTGGCAAATTCGGAGCGGTTTCGGCCGAATGTGGGTGTGCCCACGATGATGTCGTCCTGACCGGAATAACGGTGCAGCAATAAGAAATAGGTCGTCAACAGCAGCATGAAGACCGTGGCCTCCGATGCATGGGCCAGATCCTTGATCTTTTGGGTCAAGGCGTGATCCAGATGGAAGTCACGGGACCCTCCGGCAAATTTCTGGACCTTGGGCCGGGACCGGTCATAGGGCAGATTGAGCACCGGCAGGTCACCGGCCAATTGCCTGCGCCAGAAATCGGCCAACGCCTTCCCGTTGGTTCCGGAGAGCAGGGATTTTTCCAAAACCGCGAAATCATGATACTGCTTTTTGGGCGACGGTAGCGATAGCGGCTGATCATCGGCCCCCGCCTTGTAAAGTTCTTTCAGTTCATTCAAAAGAATCCATACCGACCAGCCGTCACAAGCGATGTGATGGATCCCCAACAGCAGTACATGTTCGGTAACCGACCGCGACAACAAATCGACGCGCATGCTCTGCCCATGATCGAGGTCGAACGCACGCTTGTGCAACTGCAGCACGTGGTTGGAGAGCACCTCCTCGCTCCAGGCCGATGCATCCGTCTCCTCAAACTGCAGGGGCATGAAGCCGTGGACATTTTGTACGGGCTGGCCGTCCGAGACGGTGTAGCGGGTTCTTAAAACGGCATGCCGATCCATCAGGGCCTGAAATGCATTCTTCAACGCGGGAACATCGATGGCGGAATGGATTCGAACGACGAAGGCCAGGTTGTAGGCGCTGCTTTCAGGCATGGTCTGCTGCAGGAACCACAGGGCGCGCTGTCCGTAGGACAAGTTGTGGGTGGTCACGGATGCCGCCGCCTGTTGGCGAATAAGGGGTATCAATTCACGCTTGCGGGCCGCGATTTGCGCCCGCAGCTCCGGCGTAAGAGAACCCTCCGGTGCTCGAAATTTCAAACGCCCGCCTTCGGTCCAGAGCTGGATGCGATTTTCGGTGCATTTTTGGATGAGTTCGGCGGCTGTCATATTTCTCCTTCGTCCCAGATTTCGTCTCCTTCACCTTGCTGCCCTGCCCCGCTCTGTTCATCCAATGATGCATTGCCCCCCGAGACGATGGCTTCCATCAAATGCCCTGCGAGCTGATGTACTGTTAAACCTTCCAGGAAAAGCGCCATATTCAAGGCGATCTCCAGGTCGGCTTCGATCCGGTTCTTTACCTGGACCGCCATCAGGGAATCGAACCCCAGCATGGGAAGCGGTTGTTCCAGGTCGAGCTGCGGCAATTCGATCATCAATTGCGCGGCAACCCTACCGGCCAGGTAGGCGGTCAGCAAACCCTGCCGTTCTTCCGGCCCCGCTTCAAGAAATTCTGTTTTGGTCAATGCCGCGTCCTGCCGGTCGATGGCAGGCGCAGTTTTGGGTGCCCTATCCGCCAGCAGCGGCATCTTGAGCGCCATGGGATTGGTTTTGAAAAATTCGGGCCAGTCGATGGGCAAGACCCCGACTTGTGCCAGCCCTTGGCCATCGGCCGCCGCGTTTCGACGAAGCAGGCGGTCCAGGACGGCGAACCCTGCTTCGCCGGAAATGGGCGCGATCCCGCTGGCGGCCATGCGGCGCCGGTCGCGGTCTTCCACTGCCGAGGTCTCTTGCTCCCCACCCCAGGGTCCCCAGTTGATGCTCAAACCCGGCAATCCCCGGGCACTTCGGTATTGGGCCAAGGCGTCCATGAACGCATTGGCGGTGGCATCGCCGGCCTGGCCGGCCGAACCCAGGACAGCGGAGACCGATGAAAACAGAACGAAAAAATCCAGCTCGCGTTCGCGGGTGGCGCTATGCAGGTTCCAGGCGCCGGAAATCTTGGGCGCCATCACCGCGGCAAAACGTTCCCAGGACTGACCGGTCAACAAGCCGTCATCCAACAGGCCGGCCAGATGCATTACGCCGCGCAAAGGCCAGCCCTTCTGATCGCATTCCGCGACGAGAGCGTCCACCTCGTCCGGGTTGCATATGTCGGCCTGGCGGACATCCACGCGTGCGCCCAGATCTTCGATTTCCTTGATGGTTTTTATGGCGGTCGCGGAGGGCGAATTTCTACCGACCAGCACAATATCAGACGCGCCCTGCACGGCAAGCCAGCGTGCGACCCGTAAGCCCAATCGGCCGAGCCCGCCGGTGATCAGATAGCGCCCCTTATTCGATATTACGGCGGCGGACAATGCCTGGGATGATTTCGGCACGGACCGCAGCCGTGCAACCAGTCGGGCGCCATTTCGAAAGGCGACCTGGCTTTCGCCATCCGGCGCCTGTATTTCGCCGAGCAACGCCTCGACCTCGCCAGCCGGGCACCTGGGGTCGAGATCGATCAGCGCAGTGACGAGCCGCGGGTATTCCACCATGACCGTGCGTCCGAGTCCCCACAACGGCGCCTGGTGGAGCAAGCGGGTGTTATCCATGGCCGCCTCGATCTGTCCGCCCCGTGTGACCAGCCATAGGTGCGCCGCATCGATGAGACGGGTCTCTTCCAGCACTTGAATCAACTGCAGAACCGTTGCGCACAGCCACTGGTGGGTTTGCACCAGCGAAGTCCCCGTAATCGTATCGCCGGCACCCGCATCCAGGGACCCCATGTGAATGATGCCGAAAGCCTGCCGGCCGGTTTCTGCCGCGTAGGCCTCCATCAAGCGTTTAAGCTGTGTTTTGTCCCTTGGATCCACTGCATAATGCCCGTCGGGATGCTGGATGAACTTATCTCCCCTGAGGACCATGCGGTCGTCGACGCCGGAAGCCTTTAATTTCTCTGACAACCCTTGCGCCGGACCTTGGCGGTCTGCGAAAATCAAAGCGTTCTTGAAGGGAAAAGAGGACCCGGGCGTATGCACGACCGCCGATCTTTCGGCCGACCACTCGATGCGATGGAGCCACTCCGGGGCATCGGCTTTTGAATCGCGCCCGGCTTTGGCTTTCGATCCCTGAGGCTGGGCGTCCTCAATCCAGTAACGCCTGCGCTGGAATGGATAGGTGGGCAGGGAGACCTTGGATCGTGCATACCCCTGGTCAAAAGACTGCCAGTCGACGGGGAAGCCCTGGACATAGAGCGTTGCCAGGCTTTGCAGCATCGGCACCCAGTCTTCCTGACCCCGGTACAACGACGGCAGGAAGGTTTCACCACCCTCCGATTCACATCGCCGCGCCATCCCGGACAGGACGGGACTCGGACCCACTTCCAGAAAATTTCGGCACTCCAGATCATGGACAGACCGGATCGACCGGGCAAATTCGACCGGTGCCATGATGTGCCGGCACCACCAGTCGGCACAGGCGATATCGTCACCCTGCACGGCTTTTCCGGTTAAATTGCCGACCAGCCGGATTTTTGGCGGGGAGTAGGCTATCTCTTCCGCGGTTTTTCTGAATTCCGAAACCATGGGTCGGATCAACGGCGAATGAAACGCATGCGAGACTTCCAGGATCTGGGATGCGATGCCCTCGGCGGACAGTTTGCCGACAATGGCCTGCACATCGGCGGCCAGGCCGGAGATCACGGTGTTCCGGGGACCGTTCAGGGCGGCAATGGCCACCGTGTCCGGATAAGGCGCGATCGCCGCGGCCACCCGCTCGGTGCCGGCCAGGACCGCGGCCATGGTGCCGCCGGCCGGCAGCGCCTGCATCAGGCGGGCCCGTTGCGCAATCAGTTTCAGCCCGTCGGTCAGGCTGAAGACGCCGGCGATGCAGGCGGCCACATACTCGCCCACGCTATGGCCCATCACCACCGAAGGTTCCACACCCCAGGAGCGCCACAATTGCGCCAGCGCATATTCCAGCGCAAACAGCGCCGGCTGGGCAAAGGCCGTCTGGTTCAATTGCCGCCGGGCCGCTGCGTCGGCCTCATCCTGCGGATAGAGAACGGACACGATGGAAGTCTCCAACAGCGGTTGCAAGATCGCGTCGCAGGCGTCCAGCTGCCGGCGAAAAAACGGCTGGGTGGCATATAGCTCGCGCCCCATACCCACGTACTGGGACCCCTGGCCGGTAAACAAGAAGGCGATTTTCGGTTGGCGCCCGGCTTTGGGCATGCTGCCCGACAGCACCCCTTTTTTCTCGACGCCCCGGGTGAAGGCGGCAATGCTCTCCTGCAGCGCGTGCCTGTCCTTGCCGATGATGGCCAGGCGCTGCTCCAGATGTTTTCGCCCGACCCCGGCCGTGTGACAGATATCGGCAATCGCATCCGCTTTCCGGGAAGCCAGGTGGGTCTCATACCGTCTGGCGGATGCCATCAGCGCCTCCTGGGTCGCCGCAGACAGCGCAAGGACGTGATACGGCCGCTCGACCGCGCCGCTCTTGTCTTGCTTTTTCTGCGCCGGCGCTTGTCGCAAAACCACATGCGCATTGGTTCCGCTGAAACCGAAGGAACTGACCCCGGCCACACGGGCTTTTCCCTCATCGGGCCACGGCATCAGCTCGGTGGGCACCACGATGGGGATCTCATCCCATGGGATGTGCGGGCTGGGGGTATTGAACAGCGGGTGCGGCGGGATCTGGGCGCGGTCGATGGCAAGGATCGCCTTGATCAGACCGGCGATGCCGGCGGCCGGTTCCAGGTGGCCGATGTTGGGCTTCAGCGAGCTGACGATCAGCGGCTTTTCCTGGGTGTGCCCCTGCCCCATGACGGCATTGAGGGCATGCATCTCGATGGGGTCGCCCAGGGCCGTGGCGGTGCCGTGGGCCTCGATGTAATCCACGGCGGATGGATCCACCCCGGCGTTTTTCAGCGCGGCGCGCATCACGGCCTCCTGGGCGACGCCGTTGGGGGCCGTGAGTCCACTGCTGCGCCCATCCTGGTTGACGGCCGAACCGCACAGCACCGCGTGGATGCGGTCCCCGTCGGCCTGGGCATCGGAGAGCCGCTTGAGCACGATGACGCCGCACCCCTCTCCGCGCACGTAGCCGTCCGCACCCGCATCGAAGGTCTTGCAATGGCCGTCGAATGAAAGCATCCGCCCTTTGCAGAAGATGATGGTGGGCTCGGGCACCAGGATCAGATTGACGCCGCCGGCCAGCGCCAGGTCGCACTCTCCCAGGCGCAGGCTCTGGATGGCCAGATGGGTTGCCACCAGCGATGAAGAGCAGGCCGTATCGACGCTCATGCAGGGCCCGCGAAGCCCCAGGCTGTAGGAGATACGCCCCGAGGCAACGCTGAAGGCGTTGCCGGTGCCCGAGTACAGCTCGCTGGCGTTCATGCGGCTGCCGGCCAAATCGGCATAATCGCCACCGCTGATGCCCACGAAGACACCGGTGAGACTGCTCATCAATGCCGCCGGGTTCTGGCCGGCGTTTTCCAGGGCCTCCCAGCTGACCTCCAGCAGCAGGCGCTGCTGGGGGTCCATCCAATTCGCTTCCTTGGGCGATATCTCAAAAAAGAGCGGGTCGAATTGATCGATGTCACGGATAAAGCCGCCCCAGCGCGAATACATTTTGCCCTCGGCGTCGGGGTCGGCATCGAAATATTCTTCGATATCCCACCTGTCCGGCGGCACTTCCGTGATGGCATCGACGCCGTCTCTGAGGATGTGCCAATAGGCATCCGGATCATCGCCCCCACCGGGAAACCGGCACCCCATGCCGACCACCGCGATGGGTTCGGTCTGCTTCTCCTTGAGCCGACGGACTTTCTCCTGCAGCTTGTCGATGGAGAGCAAGGCATCCTTGAGCAGTTTATGGTATGCAGTCTGTTCAGCGCTGTGGGTCATTCACCGTCCATCCTGTTGACGGAAGCAATTTTTTCGGCCAGCAGCCTGGCGACCTCATCCGGCGAAAAAGCATCCAATTCTTCCGACTTTTCTTCCCATTTCTCGCTTGGTGGTTCATCCGCGTTTTCATGTGGGGATTTTTGCGCTGCGTCTTCGCTTGATGCGCCGTTTGTCTCCTCGCCGGCAGCATCTTCTCCGATCAGGCTCAGCAGAAAACCGGCCAGGCTTTCAATGGTCGCGTAATCATACATCACCGAAACCTGCAGCTTGCGGCCAACGGCGGCACTGAGTTCGTTCCGCAATTCGACGGCCATCAGGGAATCCAACCCCAGACTCGAAAACGGTGCCTTTGCATCCAGCAATGCCGGTGCGTCCACCCCCATCACCTTGGCGACTTTCTCGCTCACAGCCGCCACCATTATCTCGTGTCGCTCGCTCCGGACAGCCGTTGCAAGCTTCTCGATCAAACCGGACGAGCCGCCAGCTTCATGTGTCCTGCGACTATCCGGCGTGTGTTCGGATACCACCGCTTCCAGCAGCGGTGGAACGCCGCTTGCGCCAAGCGACTGCAGCAAGGCGGGCCATTTTACCGGCATGGCAATGACCTGGGCCTCATCGGGTTCGCTTATCAGCCGGGAGAAGACGCGCTTGCCCTGGCCCGGCGGAATCAGATCGACGCCCGCCGCCGTCAGCCTGGCGCGCCGTGCGGCCCCTTGTCTGGCCGTCATGCCGACGTCCTGCCACGGCCCCCAATTGATGCACACGGCCTTCAAACCGGCCGCGCGCCGGAAATGCGCCAGGGCATCCATGAAGGCATTGGCGCCGGCGTAGTTGCCTTGTCCGGCAGTTCCCAGTATCGAAGCCACGGAAGAAAAGAGCACGAAGAAATCCAGCGGCGCCTCCTGGCTGTAATGATGCAAAAGCCAGGCGCCGATGGCCTTCGGCGCCATGACAGCTTGAAAACGCGGCCATTGCTGCTCGACCAGGACCCCATCGTCCAGCACCCCGGCCGCATGCACGATCCCGTACAATTTTTCTCCGGTCGCATCGATATCGGCAAAGAGCTTTTGGACATCCTCCGCCCGGGAGACATCGCCCTGGAACACGGTAACTTTGACCTCCTCCTGCTCGAGCAGGTGGATGGTTTCGAGAGCGTGCGCTTTGGGTGCCGAGCGCCCCATCAGAATGAGATGGCGGGCCCCGTCTTCCGCCAGCCATCGGGCGATTTCCAGGCCGATGCCCCCCAGCCCCCCGGTAATGAGATAGACCCCCTCGGGACGTATCCGGTCAAGGTCCTCCCCATGGCCGCCGTCCTTGGAGAAGGTCGGCGCCAAAACCACCTTGCCCTTGTGGCGCGCCTGGGCCATGAAACGGAAGGCGCCGATGGCGTCCTCGTAGGTAAAAAGGTGGGACGGCAAGGGACGAAGGTGTTGGCTTTGGAGGCCGGCCAGGATGTCGCCATACATTTCGTCCACCAGGGCAGGCGTTTGGATAATTATCTCCGACAGATCGAAGGCCGCATACCGGCATTGGGGATTGACCTGGGCAACCTGGTCTGCACTCCATATTTCGGCCTTGCCCAGTTCTATGAAACGGCCGCCGGGGGCCAGCACCGAAAGGCTCTTGGGGATGAAATCACCGGTCAGTGCATTCAATACGATATCGACACCCTCTCCCCGGGTGGTGTCCATGATCTGGTCCGCAAAGTCCAGCCTGCGGGAGTGCATGACATGACGCACCCCCATGGACCTGAGCAATTGCTGCTTTTCTTCGCTGCCGGCCGTGGCGTACACTTCGGCGCCGATCCATTGCGCCAGCTGAACGGCCGCCATGCCGACGCCTCCGGCAGCGGCATGAATCAGGACGCGATCGCCTTTCTTCATGCCGGCCAGTCGAATCAGACCGTAGTAAGCCGTCAAGAAGACGATGGGCAGGGTGGCGGCCTGCCGGTCGCTCATCCCCGGCGGCTTGGCCATGAGCCAATCGGCACGGGCGCAGACATAGTTGCCAAAACACCCACCGGCCAGGGCGATCACCGTGTCGCCGATCTCATGCCCGCTGACGCCTTCTCCCAGGGAGGTGATCCGGCCGACACACTCGCTGCCCAGTGGAATGCCTTCTCCAGGGTACATGCCGAGCGCGTTCAACACATCCCTAAAGTCCAGACTGCTCATCAGAACCTGGATTTCCACTTCGCCCGGACCGGGCGGCTTTCTCGTGACGGCTTCGAATGCCAGGCTCTCAAGCAACCCTTTTTGCTTGATGGCGAGTCGCCAGGCTTCGGAGCGGGGCGGCAACAGCGGATGGTGGTGCTCCGAAGTCATCGCCTGGCGGCGCACAAGACGAACGACAAACCGAACAGGACCGCGGTACGCCAACTGGTCTTCCGCACCGCCGGCCGTCAAGTCGGCGCGCAACATCTCCAGACCCTCTTCTGGATGCGCGGGATCCAGATCGACCAGGGTGCAGCCCAGTTCCGGATGTTCCCGCTGGACGACGCGGCCCATCCCCCAGAGGGGAGCCTGCGCAAATCCGGCTGCCGATGGCGCCGCACCGGCCGGCTGGACGCCGCTGGTCACCAGGAACAATTTGAAGGCGGGAGCGATGGATATTCGACTCAGTTGCTGCACGATCCACAGGACACTTGCGCAGTTCAAGGTCAGGGCCTGTTCAAGGGCGCCGGCATCGGCGATGGGATGGCCGCCATCCAGACCCCATAAATGGACAATGCCCAGGATCGGCGGTGATTCGTCTTCCTGCAGATGGTCGAAAAAGCGCTCGAAATCCGATGCGTTCCCGGGGTCGAGGCGATAGTGTCCGTCTCGATCCGCCTGGTAGGAACCGCCGGGAAGGATCGTCAGACAATCGACCCCGTTGTCCCGCAATTGCACGGCCAATTGCTCACCCAGGCCGCGCCGATCCGCAAACACCAGCCAGCGGCCATTGGAATGGGTCGATGATGCCGCCCTATCCATCGGATCGGTTCGGGGCTGCCATTGGATTTTATAGAGCCATTCGTCGAGTTGTCTATCGCCGATCTGCTGCAACGCCCCGCTGTCTGCCTGCTTCAAGGTCAATTGATCGATTTCGGCGGCGATGTTTCCATTCTCGGCGAAGATGCGGACGCTGCAATGGATACCGCCCTGCCCTTCTTTCAAGCCTTCGGCAAACCGGACATGACTCCAGCAAGAGCTGCCCAAGGGTTCCCAAACCCGCATTCGCCCGATGGCGGTGGGAAGATAGACATCCTTGGGGCGGTCATCGCCGTCGTGGGCGTCCAGGCCGCCACCGAGAATCTGCAAACACCCGTCCAGCAGCGCGGGATGCAGTTGGTAGGCGCCGGATTCCGCCGTCAATCCTGCGGCCAGGCGAATATGCCCCAGGCTCTCGGCTTCGTCCGCCCGGAGCTCGGTGACGGTTCGAAAGGCTTCGCCATAGTTCAGTTGGCGACGATAAAAACCTTGATAGAATTGTTCGACGTTGCGCCGGGCGCCCGGCCGGGCCTGTAGCGCCTTCAAGGACATCGGGTCGCCGGCCGGCAGCTTTGCTTCGCCCTCGACGAAATGCACCTGAGCGGATACATGCTGCTGCCATTGTAGATCCGTCCCCGGCCCGTCGGATTGGGTACTGAAGATGGCCAGATCCGAGACATGGCCGCCCCCGGTTGAAATGATGACCTGCATTTCGAAAAGGTCATCCGCCAGAATCAGGGGCGCTTCGATGGAGAGCTGTCTCAGCTCCAGAGGACGGGAGCCGAAGGCCGCCTGTGCTGCCCAATGGGCCATCTCCAGGAAACCCGCCATGGGGAAGACGGTGAGGCCGAACACGTTGTGATCCCGCAGCCATTTCATCCAGCGCGTGGAGACCCGGGAGCGGAAGACGATATCCTTCAAGGCCGGTGATTGCAGCCGTTCGCCCACCAGCGGGTGCCGGTTCCCCGGGTATCCGTCCGGCCGGGCTTCGGGTGGGGCGGCGACGGCGTCCGCTCTGGGCAGCCAGTGGCGTTTGCGCTGGAAGGGATAGGAGGGAAGCGGTGTCTTGCGGCGGTCATAATCCCTGTCGAAGCCGTGCCAATCGATTTTCCAACCGCGGACATAGAGATCGGCCAGGCTTTCAAGCATCTGTTGCCAGTCATCGCGACCCTGGCGCAGCGTCGGCAGACCCGTAAAGGGCTCGTCCTGCAGGCAGAGTCTGGCCATTCCCAGCAGAATGGGGCGCGGACCGATCTCGATAAACAGGTCGATACCCAGTTCCGACAATGTGGTGATACCGCTTTCGAATCGCACCGGCTGGCGGATATGCCGCCGCCACCGGCGACCGTCCCCAAGCTCTTCGGCATCGGCGACCCGCCCGGACAGATTTGAAACGAGTTTGATGCGCGGGGCGGCATAAGCGATACGGGATGCGAAGGCTTCGAAGGGATCGAGGATGGGGTCCATCAAAGGGGAATGGAAGGCGTGGGATACGTTTAAAACACGGCATCCTATCCCCGCACCCTTCATCCTGTCCAGGATCACGTCGACTTCACGGCCGGCTCCGGAGATGACGGTGTTAGACGGTCCGTTCAGGGCGGCGATGGCGACCGCGTCCTCAAAGCCGGCCAAATATTGGGCCACCCCTTCCGCATCGGCGAACACGGCCGCCATCCGCCCCCCGGCCGGCAGGGCCTGCATGAGACGGCTGCGCTCGCGGATCAGCGCCAACCCGTCTTCCAGGCTGAGCACGCCGGCCACGCACGCCGCCGCATACTCGCCCACGCTGTGGCCCAATACCGCCGAAGGCGCAACGCCCCATGAACGCCACAATTGGGCCAGCGCGACCTGCAGGGCAAACAAGGCGGGTTGGGCCATCTCCGTCTGATCGAGCTTCTTCTGCGCCTGGCTTTCGGCGCCTGCCTGGGGATAGAGCACGGAAAGCAGGGAGTGCTCCCGATGGGGCCGAAACAATTCGTCGCAGCCGTCCAATATCTTTCGGAAGGCGGGCTGGGTCTCGTAAAGCAGGCGCCCCATGCCCACGTATTGGGAGCCTTGGCCGGTGAATAAGAAAGCGACCTTCGGCGGCCGTTGGCCCTCTGTTATCTGACCTTGGAAGAGGCCCGCTGTCGGCTCCCCGCGGACAAAGGCGTTCAGACGCTGCACGAACACCTCGGGCTTATCTGCAACCACCGCCATCCGTCTATTGAAATGGGCCCGGCCGGCGCCGGCGGAATGGCAGATATCCGCCATGTCGGGCGGGTCGTCGGCTCCCAAATGCGCCGCATAGCGCGTTGCGAGTTCCTTCAATGCGCCTTGGCCGTGCGCCGATACCGCCAGGAGATGCGATGTCCTTTCGACCCCTGATGCGCGCGGGACGTCTTGGGGTGCGGCCTGCAGGATGACGTGGGCATTGGTTCCGCTGAAACCGAAAGAACTCACGCCGGCGGTGGGCAGGGCCGAGCGGTCCGGCCACGGCGTGGGCCGGGTGGGCACTCGCATGGCGATCTGTTCCCAATCGATGCGCGAACTGGGGCGATGACAGTGCAGATTCGGCGGTATGACGCCGTTCTGCAGGGCGAGAACGACCTTGATCACCGCCGCAACCCCTGCTGCGGATTCCAGATGGCCGATGTTGGTTTTGGCGGTGCCGATGAGGAGCTCCGGGTTGTGCTTGAAGACGGATTCCAGGGCCCTTATCTCTATGGGATCTCCCAGAGCCGTGCCGGTTCCATGGGCCTCGATATAGTCGATTTGATCCGCTTCGAGCCCGGCATCTTCCAAGGCAGCGCGGATCACCGCCTGCTGGGCAGCACCGTTGGGCGCCGTCAATCCGCTGCTATGGCCGTCGTGGTTGACGGCCGCGCCGCGGATCACCGCCAGGACCTGGTCCCCATCGGCCGAGGCGTCGCGCAGACGTTTCAAGACGATCATGCCACACCCTTCGCCGCGTCCGTACCCATCGGCCGATTCGTCGAAAGACTTGCAGCGTCCGTCCGGCGACAAGGCCCGCACCTTGCACAGGTAAACCATGGCCTCCGGGGAGAGCATGAGGTTGACGCCGCCGGCCAGGGCAAGGTTGCACTTGCCGGCTCTCAGGTATTGGATGGCCAGATCGATGGCCACCAGGGAGGAGGAGCAGGCCGTATCGAGGGAGATCGCCGGACCGTGCAATCCCAGGAAGTAGGACAATCGGCCGGCCGCGACGGAAAGCGCACCGCCGGTGCCGGTGTAGGCGTCGATATAGTCCGGATCATTCTGCTTGAGCCCGATCTGGATGTATTCGCTGGTGCTGATGCCGACGAAGACGCCGGTGGGGCTCTCTTTCAATCCTTTGGGATCGACGCCGGCCGACTCCAGCGCCTGCCAGGATGTGTCCAGAAGCACCCGCTGCTGTGGGTCCATGCTGGCAGCTTCCCGCGGGGTAATACCGAAAAATTCGGCATCGAATAGATCGATGTCCCGGATAAAGCCCCCCTGGCGCGTGTACATCTTGCCGGCCGCGTCGGGATCGGCATCGTAATAGGCCTCGATATCCCAACGCTCCGGGGGAATTTCACCCACCGTATCGATACCATTCCGGAGCACCTGCCAATACCCATCGATATCCCGGGCCGCCCCCGGAAAGCGGCAGGCCATCCCGACGATGGCGATCGGCTCTTTTTGTGCCCCCTCGGCCTTCGCCAGTTTTTCGCGCATATCCTTCACCGCGATAAGCGCTCGTTTAAGCGGCGACAAGCTTTGATCCTGTTTTTGATCCATACTCGCCAATCTACGCTCCTCTAATAACCCGAATCGTCGAGTTCCCGAATCAGCCGCTCTTCGGCCTCTTTGTCGGACAATTCGTCCATGGCCATTTGGGCCTTTCTCCGCTCTTCCGATGGAACATCAGCCCCCCCCTGCCCTGCGCCGTCAACGTCCAGTTCCAGGACCTCCCGGGCCAGGTAATCCGTGAGCATATTCAGGGTGGGGTACTCGAACGCCAATGTCGAAGGAAGGTTGCAGTTCAGGCTGCGTTTCAGGCGGTTGCTGATTTCGACCGCCATCAAAGAGTCCATGCCCATGTCCGTCATGCCCTGGTCGGGGCTGATGGCCGTTGCGGCACCGATATCGAGGGCGCGGACCAGCTGCGCCTTTACATGGTCAAAGAGCAGATCTCGGCGCTGCTCCGGATCCGCCTGCTCGAGCAGGTCGAGAAAATCATCCCGGGCCTGGTCGCCTCCCGGCGTGCCGGTGGGCGGGGCCACCTGGCAGAGCACTTCGGACAAGAAGGCTTGGGATTGAAAATCATCGGATTGGCGGCGATAGACGCTCCAATCCACGGGCAACACCATCACCTGGGCGGACTTCCCGCCGATGGCCAATGCCAGGGCTTTGGCCCCCTGATCCGGATGAATCAACCCCATGCCCATGGCGGACCAGCGTTTGCGTTCCTTGCCGCCCAGGGCCGCGGCCATGCCCACATCCGACCAGGGCCCCCAGTTGATGCTCACCGCCGGCAGCCCCTGCCGCATCCTGTCCCATGCCAAACCATCCATGAACGCGTTGGCGGCGGCATAGTTCCCCTGACCGAACGCGCCGAAAATGGCGGCGCCGGCCGAACAGAGAACGAAGAAATCCAGGTCCCTATCGGCGGTCAGGGTGTGCAGCAGCCAGGCGCCGGCAACCTTTGGTTTCAGAACATCGACGAATCGCTGCGCCGTCTGATTGATCAGGGCGGCGTCATCGACCACGCCGGCGGCATGGATAATCCCCCGGAGCGGAAAGGACGATTCAATGCGAGTCAGCATCTTTCGAATATCCGCTTCTTGGGCGGCGTCACCATGGGCCAGGGTGACGGTGGCGCCCTGGCCCTGCATTTGCCGAATCAGTTCCCTGACGGCTTCGGAAGGCGCTCGGCGGGAGAAAAGAACCAGGTGTCTGGCCCCCTCATCCACCAACCAGCGGGCAAAACGCAGGCCCAGTCCGCCGGTGCCACCCGTGATGAGGTAGGTGCCGTCGGATCGAATGGGGGCTGTTTCATCCCCAGCCCTCTGATCGATGACGATTTTACCGATATGCCTGGCCTGGGCCATGTAGCGAAAGGCCGTCGCCGCCTCATTTATGGGAAAAGTCCGATGGGGCAACGGCTTCAATCTTTCCTCCCGCATCCCCTGCATCACCTCTTCAAACATGGATCGTACGAGCTTCGACTCGTTCCGGCAGACGTCCCCGAGGAAGATCGTGGAATAGACGATACCCGGATAGAGTCGTTCCGCCTTCTCCTTATCCCAGAGATCGGTTTTCCCGATTTCCAGAAACCGTCCGCCTCTCTTCAGGATGGACAGGCTTTTGGGGATAAAATCGCCGGCCAGCGCGTTGAGCACGACATCGACCCCTTTCCCGTTGGTGATTTCCATAATCCGGTCGGCGAAATCCAGGGTCCGGGAGTCCATGACGTGACGAATTCCCATGGACCGGAGCAGGTCCCGCTTGGCGGGACTGCCGGCGGTGGCAAAAATCTCGGCGCCCTTTTGTTGGGCCAGCTGCAGGGCCGCCATGCCGACGCCACCGGCGGCGGCATGAATCAAGACCCGATCTGCCGACCCCATGCGGCCGATGTGGTTCAAGGCATAGTGGGCCGTCAAGAAGGTCATGGGGATGGTGGCGGCCGCTTCGACGCTCAATGAAGACGGTTTGCGCACCACGAGATCGGCATGCGCATTGACATAGGTGCAGAAGGCCTGGGGCGTGATGGCCAATACGGCATCACCGACCTTGAAATCATGCACCCCCTCACCGAGGGCCGAAATCCTTCCCGCACATTCGTTTCCCAAAGGCCCGGGCGGGCCCGGATACATGCCCAGGGTGTTCAGGACATCCCTGAAATTGAGTCCTGTGGCCTCGATTTCGATTTGCACCTCCCCGGGTGACGGTGGTTGGAGATCCACAGGCCGCAGCTCAAGGTTTTCGATGACCCCTCGCCCTTGTTCGGGGATGACGAGCTGGTAGGGCCGTCCTGCATTGCCCGGCCGATCCGACCAGGGCGATGTGGATGGACTTCCAGCCTTGACCAGTCTCAATCCGAACCGTTGGCCACTGCGCAGGGCGACCTGGTTCTCGGTGCGCCGGGGTGCGATGATTTCCTCCAACAGCCCCGGGGCGCCGCCGGTGCCGGCCGCCGAGGGTTCGATGTCGATGATTTTGCATTGCAGCTCGGGATGTTCGGACGCGATGACGCGCCCCAATCCCCAGACAAGGGACTGATAGGCATTGATCGAACCGGATGGGGTGCCGGCCGGCACGGCCCCGGCCGTGACGATGGTCAATGTTGTCGGCCCGTCCCAGCCGGCCTTGGGCAATGTTTTGATCAGGTTGAGAAGACTCGGCCAGCCCGGGTCCCGGTCGGCAGCCGGCAAGGCGGATCCTTTGGCGGGCGGGTCGATGTCCACGCTCCACAAATGGACGATGCCGGCGAGCCTGTCGTCGCCATGCGGGCAGGCCCTTGAAACCAGCCGCTCATAATCCTCCTGCGCATCGGGACGGACCACCGTCTCATCCGGCGCAAATGCATCATACCGCCCGCCGGGTCGGACCAGGTGGACCTTCGCACCGGTATTGCGCAACCCCTTTGCCAGATCCTCCCAGACGCCGCTGCCGTCGGCAAAGATCAGCCAGTTCGCCTGCGCTTCGACGGCATCCGCTTCCAGGGCGAGGTTATCCAGAGCCCGCCACTCGGGCTTATAGATCCAATCGTACAGATCCCGCTCGTTGAGGCGCCGCAATGCTTTTTTATCGGCCCGCTTGAAGCGCAAGCCGACGATTTCGGCGAGCCTGGCACCGCCCTGCCCATAGACCTGGACATCGCCGACGAAGGTTTCGGCGTTCTCCTGGATGCCGGAACGGATGGCACCATGGCACCAGGCCGGATTCAGCCCTCCCTGGTAAACCCGATATTGCTCGAGCCCCATCGGCAGGTAGACATTCCGGCGGTCATCTGAGTGGCCTTCCCCGTAGAGGGCAAGACCCAGCACCTGAAAACAGGTGTCCAGCAGCGCAGGGTGGAGGAAATACATCGCGGTTTCACCGTCCATGCCTTCCGGCAGACGAATGCCACCCAAGACTTCGCCGTCCTTCTTATGAATCTGCGCCAGTCCCTGGAAAGCCGGCCCATAGTCCACCCCCACAGTCTTCAGCATCTCATAAAACCAGGTGCCGTCGATTTTTTCGGAGCAGCGCGATTGGATGCGCTCCTTCTCCGCCGTGTCCATCTTGCGCTCGGAATCCTGGCCGGACTTTACCATCGGCCCGAGCTTGCCGCCGGCATGCATCCGCCAGGCCGGTTCCCGGCCGACATCCGGGTCGCTGCAGCTGTATATTTCAAATTCCCACCGGCGGTCCCGGGTGGGAGACAGGATGACTTGAAGGGACGGGCGCCTGCCCGGTTCCAGGAACAGGGGTTCGAAGATGTTGAAGTCGGTCATTTCAAAGTGCTGCCCGACGACCTGCCGACCGGCCGCCATCCCCATCTCCAGATAGGCCGTCGCCGGCACCACGATGGTGTCGAACAGCTGATGATCCTCTATATAGGCTAAAACCGATGGCGCCAGAACGGTTTCAAAGATGACGTCTTCGATCTTCGGCGAATGAATTCTGCGATGGAGCAAGGGATGAAGCACCGGGCCCTGGCGCGGCAGATCGGGGTCTTTGGCCGGCGGTTTGATCCAGAATCGCTCCCTGTCGAACGGATAGGTCGGCAAGGGCACTCTTTTGCGAGCATACGCTTTGTCGAAGCGCTCCCAGTCGACGACGGCGCCCTGGACATACAACCGCCCCAGGGTCTCGAGCATCTGGCGCCAATCGTCCCGTCCCCTGCGCAGGGAGGGCAGCAGGGTGGCCTCCTGGCTGTCGATGCAGGCGCCGGCCATCCCCAACAGGGTCGGATGGGGCCCGACCTCGAGAAAAATGCGATAGCCCTCGGCATACAATTTTTGAACGGCATCCCGGTACAATACCGGGGATCTGAGATGGCGCCTCCAATACGCCGCCGAAGAGATCTGGGGTCCATCCACCAAACACCCGGTGACATTGGAGACCACATCGATCCGGGCCTCGGCGAATCTCACTTTGGCGGCCGTCTGCTCAAACCGATCCGAGATGGGGTCCATCAATGGCGAGTGGAAGGCATGCGAAACATTGAGGACCTGGTACCGGACGCCATTGGATTCCAATGATTGCAGCACCCTTTCCACATCCTGCGCATCGCCGGAGATGACGGTGTTCTCCGGTCCGTTGACGGCCGCGATGGCGACGGTTGCCGGATAGGCTTCGATGGCCTCGGCCACCCTGGCATCGTCCTGAAAAACGGCGGCCATCTTGCCCGGACGATGGAGCTCCTGAATCAGTTTGCCCCGCTCGGCGATCAGCATCAACCCATCTTCGAGGCTGAATACGCCAGCCACGCAGGCCGCGACATATTCACCCACGCTATGCCCCATCAAGGCGCCGGGTTCGATGCCCCAGGATCTCCATAGTGCGCACAGGGCGTACTCGATGGCGAACAGGGCCGGTTGGGTAAACGCGGTCTGATGCAGCAGGCCTTGGGCATCGGCCTCCGCATCGGAAGGCGGGTAGAGCACAGATAGCAAGGGCCAATCCAAATAGGGCCGCAACAATTCGTCACAGCGATCCAGGGTACGGCGGAAGACGGGCTGGGTCTGGTACAGGGCTTTTCCCATTCCGCTATACTGGGCACCCTGCCCGGTGAAGAGAAAGGCCACCGGCGCGATCCCCTCACCGTAGATTTCGCCCTGAAGCAGATCCGGGGCCGATGCCTTGTCCCGAAAGGCGCCGAGAGTGCTTTCCAATGCGGACAAATCAGAGCCGACGACGGCCATGCGGTGGCTCTGGTGCTGACGGCCGTTGTTGGCGGAATAACAAAGGTCGCCCACCGAAAGACCGGGGTGCTGCTGAAAATGCGAGATATAGCGCAGCACCAGCCGGTCCAATGCCCCGGCGTTCTTTGCCGAAAGCGTCAGAAGGTGGGCAGGACGCTCGAACCCTGCCTCTTGTTCGGCCGGCTGCGGCGCGCTTTCCATCACAATATGGGAATTGGTGCCGCTGAACCCGAACGAACTGACGCCGGCCACTCTTCTTTTGGCATAGGCGGGCCACGGCATGGGCCGCGTCGGGACCCGGACGGGTATTTGCCCCCAGGGGATATGCGAATTGGGACGATTGAAGTGCAGGTTCGGCGGAATCTCACCATGCTGGAGGATCAGAACGGCTTTGATCAGCCCGGCAATACCCGCTGCCGCCTCCAGATGGCCCACATTTGTCTTAACGGCCCCGATATACAGTGGCGCCTCTTGTGAGCGATGCCGACCGTACACATTGGCCAGCGCCTGCACCTCGATGGGGTCCCCCAGGATGGTGCCGGTGCCATGGGTCTCCACATAGGTCACGTCCTCTGGTGACAAACCGGCATCTTCCAGGGCTTTGCCGATGACTTCTTCCTGGGCCGGTCCGTTGGGAGCCGTCATGCCCCCGCTGCGCCCGTCCTGGTTGATGGCCGTTCCCCGGATGACGGCCAGGATGTTGTCCCTGTCCGCCATGGCATCGGAGAGTCGCTTCAGGATGACGATGCCGCAGCCCTCTCCCCGGACATAGCCGTCGGCCGAATCGTCGAAGGTCTTGCAGCGTCCTTCGGGTGAGAGCATCTTTCCATTGGAGCCGATGATATGTCCATCCGGGGTGATGATGAGGGTCACGCCTCCGGCCATGGCCATGCGGCACTCCTTCATGCGAAGACTCTGGCAGGCCAGATGCACCGCCACCAGAGACCCCGAACAGGCCGTGTCCAGACTCACGCAGGGGCCCTTGAACCCGAAAACATACGATAGCCTTCCGGCGGCGATGCTTCTGGCCACACCCGTGCCGAAATAGAGATCGATGGCGTCCATGCCTGCGGCACGGCTCATCAAATGGGCGTAGTCATCGCCGTTCAACGCGACGAAGACGGCTGTGGCGCTTCCCGAAAGCCGCTCCGACGCCTGACCCGCATTTTCGAGGGCTTCCCAGCCGACTTCCAACAGCAGACGTTGCTGGGGGTCCATCTTGACCGCTTCCCTGGGGGAGATGCCGAAAAAATTGGGATCGAAACGGTCGATATCTTCCAGGAGTGCGGCGCTGCGCGTATATATTTTGCCCGGCGCCTCCTCATCGGGGCTTGCCAAGGCATCGACCTGCCAGCGCTCCGGGGGTATTTCGCCCACCGTATCGGTGCCGTTCTTCAGAATCTTCCAGAAGGAGCGGGCATCATTGCCGCCGGCCGGGAATCGGCATCCCATTCCGATGACGGCAATCGGTTCCGAAAGGGAAGACGAGGCCTTTTCCTCGAGCCTTTTTTGCAGGTTCTGAATCTTCAGATAGGCCTGCTTGAGCAATTCACGCCGGTCGACACCTTTCGAATTCTGATTCATCTGCGATATCCAAATATTAAGAATTGATGGGTTGTCATCTTATGCGCCCCCCAAACAGTCTCGTATGAAGGCACTTCTGCCTTGGGCCTTGTATTGAAAGAGAGAATGGGCCAGCAGGCTTGCGGCGACCACCAGGGCACCGATGATGGCGGAAAGGCCTGCCCCGGAACCCGACAGGACCAGCCTAGCCAGGAATCCCCACAGGGGGAACAAGAAAAGCACCGGTGCCAAATCTGCAGGCCCGCTTCGTTCCAGCGCTTTTTCCAGACACCATAGGGTCGCAAGGCCCAGCATACCCATTAGGATCATCTTGGTTGCGTCCATCGGCGAGGGGGTCTGCCAATAGGGGTGCAGCACGAGGGTCAATGGACAGACGACCACCAGGGCCGTGTAAATCAAATTGGTTTGAATGTTCTCGGTCTTCTGCAGTCGATGGGTCAGGACGATGTAGATGCTGAAGCTCGATCCGGCGCCGAAGGCGAGCAGAACGTTCATGTCGAAAAGCGCCGGTCCGGGATGAAAAATCGCCAGCACACCCAGATAAGCCATGGTGCATACCCCCCAGTACCGCAGACGGATGGGTTGCCTGCACTGGGCTCGGGCCATGGCGACGACCAATAGCGGCAGCAGCCAGAA
The DNA here is from genome assembly GCA_050288425.1 of Desulfobacteraceae bacterium. GTDB lineage: Bacteria > Desulfobacterota > Desulfobacteria > Desulfobacterales > Desulfosarcinaceae > JARRKU01. The sequence goes on from JBNKDU010000080.1 coordinate 20,881, forward strand.
GACAGCCATAAATTCCGGCATCTTCATCCGGCTCATGGCGACGACACCCAGCACGGGCATGATGATCATCATCGCCCCCCGTCCGATGTGCAGTAGAACCTGCTGCGTTCCGGCATGCCGCAGCAATCGTTGGGGGCCAAGAAGTACCAGCAGGCAAAACAGGTGAATGCAGTACCGCGTCCATACGATTTGCACGATGGAATACCGGCTGAGAGAGGTAAAGACGATTTCCATGGCAAACCAGAGAAGGGTCACGCAGAGCATCAACAAGATGGTGCGCGACCAATTTGCGGATCTGTTTTCACCTGTTTTGGGGACTTGCATTGAATTCAACTTTCCATATTCGCCCATTCGATTTCTTCAAACCAGAATCCATCGGCAGTGACCATCGTCTATATATATTCAATTTTAACATATTCTTAAAAAATAATTGTTAACCTTTTTATTGAACCGTTAGCGCTAAAATTTCGCTAGGGATTTTTCAATTTTTCCAACAGCAGCCTTTCCATCTCCTCTTCGGAATAGTTTTCCAAATCATCGGCTTCGATGGCCCCCTGCCCGGTGGCCGCCGCATCCGCCGGTGGTTCATGGCCATGGAGCTTGGAAGGCAGGACAACATCGGACAGATGCCCCACCAGTTCGGCGACGGACGGATAGTTAAACAAGAGGGTGGCGGGCAGGGGTGAATCAACCAGAAGGCTTATGGCGTTGCGCAGTTCGACGGCCATCAGCGAATCGAGTCCGAGTTCAATGAGTGGCTGATGGGAATCGATGGGCTGTGCGGATTCGAATCCGAGGCACTTGCAGACTTCCTGCTGAACCCTTTGGCGCAAAAGCTTTTGCCACCGTGCGGGCGTGCTTCTTCGAAGCTGTTCGAGGAAATCAGATGGGGCCGGTATTGCGGCGGATTTTCCGGTTTTTTTCTTTTCTTCGAATCTTTCGAAAATCCTGCGCTCACCACCATCCCCAATGGCCCTGAAAAACTCAGGCCAGTATATGGGCAGGACTGCGGTCTGGACCGGATCGGCGTCGAGCAACTGGCCCAAAACATGAAAACCCTGATCGGGCTGGATCGGCGCCATCCCTTTCATTTGTATTCGCTGGATCACGCCGCCCTTTGTTGCGACACCGATTTGACTCCACGCCCCCCAGTTGATGGATATGGCCGGCTGCCCATTAGCGCGTCGATAGTGCGCCAAACCGTCCATGAAAGCATTTGCGGTTGCATGATTGCCCTGTCCGGAGGAGCCGAAGAAAGCCGCGCCTGAGGAGAAGAGAACGAAGATATCCAGGTCCAATCCCTTGCTGAGCAGATGCAAGTTCCAGGAACCGTCGACCTTGGCGCGCAAGACCTTGCTGAAACGCTCCCAGTTCTGCTGGAGCAAGATGCCGTCGTCCAGGGTGCCGGCACAATGGAGGATGCCTTTGATCTGTCTGCCCTGCCGTGCCAGCCGATGGAACACCGCTTCCAGGGCGGCATATTCGGCCACATCCTGCTGGATGACGGTCACTTCGGCACCCTGGTCCTCCATCATGGCTATGACTTCTTGCGCTTCGGTCGATGGCGCGCTGCGTCCCATCAATATGAGATGCCGGGCACCCTGGGCCACCAGCCATCGGCCGGCCTCGATGCCAATGCCGGCCAGCCCGCCGGTAATCAGATAGCTAGCATCGGGCCGCAATCGCGCCGTCTTTCCGTAGCTGGGGTCGTTGCTCGGGTCTTTACCGGGGATTTGACCCGCCGGACTCTTTCCCAGCCGCAGGACGAACCACTGATCGCCCCGCAGGGCCAGCTGTCTTTCCTGCGAACCGTCCGATATCAGCGCTTCGAACAGGGCCGGGATCCCCCCGTCTTCGGTCCTGGGATCGAGGTCGATTCGAATACAACCGAATTCTGGATGCTCCAGGGCGATGACCCGGCCAAGGCCCCATAGCGGCGCCTGGGCGAAGCCGGCCAGCTTGTCTTCGGACGCAACGGCCTGGGCCCCCATGGTCAACAGCACGAGGTGCGGTGGTGGGTCAACGGTGGCCATGGCCTGGGACAAATGCAGGACGCTGCCGCAAACCCTCTGTTGAAGGGGTTCCAAATCGGCCGTCGGGTCATCCGGCTGAAGCCATTCGTCGATGGCCCACATGTGGATGACTTTTTGGATCGTTTTTTCTTCCTGGCGCCCGATTTCACCGAGCAACCGCCGGAAGGGTTCGGGATCGGTCGGATCCAGCGCAAAGGTGGTTGCGTCTATCCGCTGAAACCCATCTCCTTTTTTGGCGACAAGTGCTGTGATGCCATTGTCTCTCAGCATACCGGCAAGCCGATCGCCGAGCCCTGTTTTATCGGCTAATACCAACCATGCCGTTTTGGCATCCCTTGTCTCATGCAGATGATCCGGTACCTGAATCTCCGGATTTTCTAATGGTTTTAGCTCCCAATCGTATTGGTAAAGCCAATCGCGCCAGGCTTCGGGGTCGGATGGGGCGGGCGGCGCAGAAGGTGCCGGTCCGGGATCGACCCAATATCGTTTTCTTTCGAACGGATAGGTTGGCAGAACGACTTTGCTGCGGGTCCAGTGTTTGTCGAAACCCTTCCAGTCCACATCGTAGCCATAGACGTACAGATCGGCCAGGCTTTGCAGCAGCCGCGGCCAATCATCGTGTCCCCTGCGCAGTGAGGGCAGCCATAACAGGCCATCCGACGGAAACATGGGCGCGGCCATGCCGGTCAGTACCGGATGGGGCCCCACTTCGATAAATACGCTGCACCCCAGTTGATCCCGCAGGGTGCGCATGGAATCCTCGAATCGGACGGCC
>JBNKDU010000081.1:0-10389 GCA_050288425.1 Desulfobacteraceae bacterium
GGTCGAGCCGCTGCCGGGAAAATTCCCATTCCCCGGCATGGGTCCGTTCAGCCTGCTCCAGGAGAGCCTCAACAACCATTGGGGCAAAATGATGTTTCGCTGGGTCTATTGGAACCTGATGATGAAGGGTTTGGACCTGCCATTGGAACCGCAGATGAACCTGGCCGGCAAGATCCGGCCGGCAGCCTAACGGAGGTGGGGTCATGACGCAGGAAAACGAACTCATGGAACGCATGGATCGTCTCGAGGCCCGAATCGCTCCCCTCACCGATTCGGCCCAAGCGGTCAAGGAATTGCGGGAAGAATTGGCGCCGCGCGTCAATGAAGCCGTACACGCCCTGATTGTGGCCTTGGCCGATGTGGAACCCGATTTTCAGATGGAGGATCTGGTCCATCTGGTCAAAAACGCCATGCGCAATGTGAAAAATCTCAACTTCACATTGGACCAGCTCAAGAATCTGATCGATTTCCTGGTGATCGCCGAGCCGGTCTTCAAGACCACGGTGCCGCAGATCATCTATTATTTTGACGAGTTGGAGCAAAAGGGGGTTTTCCGGATCCTGAACCTGGGCCTGGAGGTCCTCAAAAAGATCGGCGCGTCCTATTCGCCCGAGCAGTTGCAACAGATCGGCGAGGGCCTGGTGCGCATGGCGGGCAGCCTGCATCAATTGATGGCGCCCCGATCCCTGGACTTGTTGGACAAGGCCGCCGGTCTGCCGGGCCGCGTAGACCTTTCCGGTGCCAAGTCGGTGGGATTGTGGGGCCTGGTGGGGGCCCTTTCCGATGATAAGGTCAAGGAGGGAGTCGGTGTCGCCCTGGAATTGACCCGCGGGCTGTCCGCATTGAAAGAAGCATAAATGCAACTGATCGGCTAAGAGCCCCCGGCTCTTTATTGCTCTCGGAACAGGGGAGGCGGCTACCGAGAGCGGGAGGTACGAGCGGCGCTTCATCCGGAGCCGGGGGCGTTGCAAGTCGAGGATGTGGTTTCTCACTTTCCAGCCTGGGGTTTCACCGACAGCAGCTCCCCCATGTCCATCTCCGCCAGGAACCGGGCCTGGATCTTGTCGGTGGTCGCGTTGATGGCTTCGGGATCTTCCCCTCCCAGCAACGGGTCCACCACGGTTCGCAGGGGACGGCTGCCCGGCGGCGTTTCGATGAGCCGCAGCACGGCATCGGCCACCGCCTGGGGACTGGGGGCGTCTTTGTCTTCGATGAGTTGACGGAAATTACTCCACATCTTATCGGGCAATGAGGCCAGGGAGCCGTAGCTTTCCAGGCGCTCGCGGTCCTCTCCGTAAGCCATGTGGGCGATGAAGTTGGTGTTGAAGCCGCCGGGCTCCACCAGGACGACATCAACGCCGGTACCGGCCAGTTCGTAGCGATAGCTTTCGCTCAGGCCCTCCAGGGCGTATTTGGAAGCCGTGTAGGCGGCGGCAAAGGGAATCACCATGCGCCCCATGATGCTGGAGATGTTGACGATCAGCCCCCGGCCGGCCTTGCGCATGGACGGCAGGACGGCGCGCATGACCCGCTGGACGCCGAAGAGGTTGACGTCGAACTGCCGCTGCAATTGTTCGTCGGTGGCCGTTTCCATATAACCCGCCACACCGAAGCCGGCATTGTTGACTGCCACGTCGATGCCCCCCATGGTCTTCAAGGCCTGGTCCACCGCCTGTTGAACCGAGGCATCGCTGGTGACATCCAGGTCGAAGAAATAGACCGTGCCCGGGGTTTCCGCGGCCACGGTCCGCAGCCGCGCGGCGGCCTGGGCGTTGCGCGCTTCGGGTTCCCGCATGGTGGCGGCCACGGTATGTCCTTTTTGAAGCAGGGTCCGGACGGTGAGTTCGCCGAAACCGCTGCTGGAGCCTGTAATCAATACGTTTGCCATGATATGCCTCCTTGGGTGATCGCTCACCCTGATGTTTGTGAATCGAAATTCGGTCATGAATATGACCGGTCGTATCGTTGTTGAGAATTATTCTTTATTTCACCGGCTTCGGTCACCACCAAGAGTTCGGAGGTGCAGGAGTGCCGACAGGACCTCTTGTGAAGCGTAGCGGGGTCAGCTCAATAACATGTCGAGGGTATCGAGAAACGCGTTCAACGGCTGGGCGTTGCGGCTCGATTTCATCCGCAGCACGGCCCCTTCCCAGCTATTGAAAATGAACTCGGCCAGCTTGTCCGCATCCGGCGCCGTTCGGATCTGACCGGAATCGTGCAGTTCACGCAGGCAGCGCGCCAAGGCGGCCGTATAGCGCCGAAACAGGTATTCGGCCTTCTCCGCGATGGCGCTGTTGGAATCGGCCATCTCCTGGCACATGTTGCCCACGAAACAACCCCGGGTATAGTCCTTCTTCTCGATGAAGGCCTCGGTCATCCGCCGGAAGGCCCCGACGATGCGTTGATCCGGGGGGAGGTTGCCCTCCGCCAAGGCATCCTCGAAGGCCTTGATGTCATCCCGGCTTCTCATTTCCATCGCCGCGATGACGAAGTCGACCTTGCTCTTGAAGTAGTTATAGAACGACCCCTTGGGGACGCCCGCCGCGTCCACGATCTGCTGGATGCCCGTGCCATGGTAACCTTTGCACAACATCAAGTCCGATCCGGATTCCAGCAACTCTTTCTTTTTGGCGTCTTTTGCTCTCATGATGGGTGTACAATATGACCAGTCGTCTAAATTGTCAAGAACGCTTTCACGAACCGGTCTTGCCAATCGCAATAGCTAAATATTCGTTTCATTCGATTTTCTGAGAACCAACCAGTTCGCTCGAAAATCATAAATTCATGGACGTCCCCACTTTATTTTGCGTATTTTGGGGACGTCCATGAATTTATGATTTTCTTTGAATTCCATCTATATTGTCTTTGCTCGCAGGCTTTTCATTCCATTCAACTATAAGGGCCGGACGGCACCCAGTGCCGACCGGCCCCTGGAAAGGGGGATTGTGAAAACCTAATTGGCCAATACGAACTTGCCGTCCTTGACCTGGACGATCACCATGGAGTCCACATCCAGGCCGTTGTGATCCTCGGGGGTGAGATTGTAGATTCCGGAGATGCCCACGTAGTTCCGGGTGGCTTCGATGGCCACCCGCAGGTCCGCCGCATCGGTCCCTTTCTCCTTCATGGCGTCGGCCACCATCATGATGGCGTCCCAGGCATATCCGGAGTGGGTGTTGATGGGGAACTGCTTGTCATAGCCGTTCTCGTTGTAGAGACGGATGAACTCCTGGATCACTGCCTTCTGGGGGTCCGCATCGGGCAGCGCGTCGGCCACCATCAGCTTGGTGGCCGGCATGCGGTCGCCTTCGGAGGCCTGGCCGGCCAGTTCGATGTATTTGGGATCCGGCAATCCATGGCATTGAAACAGCGGCAGGTCGATTCCCAGCTGGGATTTGTTCTTGCTGACGATGGCGCCGGCCGGGCCGATGGTCCAGACCACCAATGCCTGGGGCCCGGCATTTTTGGCGTTGGTCAACTGGGTGGTCATCTCGGTGTCCCGGGGACCGAAGTTCTCCTGGGCCACGACCTCCAATCCGTATTGGGGGGCCAGCTTGGCCAGCCAGCGGGCGCCGTCCTTGCCGAAGCCGTCGGATGCGGTGAGCAGGGCGATCTTGGTCAGTCCCTTCTCCTTCAGGTACATGTAGAGGCGCTTCACCGCCACGGACGACCGCTGGGGCGATTTGAAGACCCAGTCGTAGGGTCCCAGTTTCGGGCCACCCATGATGACCGGATCGCCGCCGACGGTCATGAAGGCGGGCACCTTGCCGCCGTGGATGATCTTCTTCACGGCCATGCCGGTGCCGGTGCGGGTGGGGCCGATGATGGCCGCCACCTTGTCCTTGTAGATAAACTTCTTGGCGATGTTCACCGCCTTGGCCGGATCGCCTCCCGTATCCCCGATGATGAGCTCGATGGGCTTGCCGTTGATGCCGCCCTCCTTGTTGATCTTGTCCACCACCATGGTGGCCACCAACTTTGTGGGGGTGCCGATGAACGAGGCCGGACCGGAAAGGTCGAAAAAGGCCCCGATCTTGATGGTGTCATCCGCGGCGGCGCCGCCCGCGGCCAGAATCATAGTCAATCCCACGGCGATAGCAATCAGACCATTGACGATTTTCATCTTCTCCTCCTTCTTGTGATCGGGATCTGGGTTGTCGCGATATAGTCACTCTTAGACGATCTCGTCGGTAATCCGCGTGTCGAATACCCGCCGGCTTTTGCGCTCGGATCTGGGCAGCTTCCCGTAGTCCACCAGCTCCACCTGGGGGGTGACCAGCAATTGTTTTTTGACCTGGAAGCCGGTTTCGCGCACCAGCTCGGCCGTGCGGCCCGGGTCCACCCCCTGGCCCCTTTCGATGACCAGCTTCATGTAATCCTTGCCCGAATTCTCGTCGCGGGTCAGGTGAATCTGATATTCGGACCCCAGTCCGGGAATCGCCGACAGGATGGTGTCGATGGTGGAGGGGTAGATATTGACCCCCCTGAACTTGATGGTGTCGTCGCTGCGCCCCTTGATGCGCGAGTGCCGGGGCATCACCGAGCCGCAGGTGCATGGTCCGGGAATGATGCGGGTGATGTCCCGGGTGCGGTATCGGATAAGAGGGGCGGCTTCCTTGCACAAGGTGGTCACCACCATCTCTCCCCACTCGCCGTCCGGCACCGGCTGCAAGGTATCCGGATCGAGAATTTCGATGATGTAGTAATCGCCCCAATAGTGGATGCAGTCGTGGTCCGGGCATTCGATGCCGGTGCCGGGCCCGTACAGCTCGGTGAGGCCGGTGATGTCGAAGAGTTCGGCCCCGCCGAACAATTCGCTGATCTTGGTGCGCATGGAGCGCGATGTGCGTTCGGAGCCGTAGATGATCTTGCGGATGCTGATCTTGTCGGCCAGGTCCCTGCGGTGGAGTTCCTCGGCCATGAGCAGCGCCATGGAGGCCGTGCTGCAGAAGACGGTGGAGCGAACGTCCTGCAGAAACTGGATGTGCATGTCGACATTGCCCGGTCCCACCGGCACGGCCATGGCGCCGATTTTTTCGCATCCGAGCTGGAATCCCATGCCGGCGGTCCAGATGCCGTATCCCACGGCGATCTGCACCCGGTCCAGCGGGGTGACGCCGGCCATTTCATAGCAGCGGGCGAAGAAGTGGACCCAATCATCGATATCTTTCTGGGTGTACCCGATGATCTTGCGTTTGCCGGTGGTGCCGGAACTGGCGTGGATGCGGACGATCTGTTCGAAGGGCACCGCGCGCAGGGGAAAGGGGTAGAACTCGCGCAGGTCTTCGGTGGTGGTGAAGGGCAGCCGGGGCAGATCCTCGAGCCGTTGAATGGCGTCCGGGGTGACGCCCGCCTCCTCCAACCGTTGACGGTAGAAGCTCGAGCCTTCATAGGCATGGGCGACGGTCCATTGCAATCCGTTGAGTTGGTGGGCGGCCAAGGCATCTTCGTCCGCAATCCGGGGCATAAATGTTTTTACCTGCATATCGGGTTTCTCCAGACGGATATTGGTCAGGCCGGCCGCGCCGAGGCGGCTGGCCGCGGGTTTGTCTTCGCTGGCGGCTCCCAGAAAAGCGGCGCGCAATTTGGGGTCGTTGAGCAGGGCGTCGCTGCTTCCCTGCTCGACGATGCGTCCGTCCGCCATCAGGAATGCCCGGTGCGAAGCGGACAACGCCCTTGCCGCGTTCTGTTCCACCAGCAGGATGGTCACGCCTACGCGGGACAATTGGTGGATAATGTCAAAAATTTCGTCGGTGATCAATGGGGCCAGACCCAGGCTGGGTTCATCCAGGAGCAACAGGCGCGGCCGGGCCATCAGGGCGCGTCCCATGGCGAGCATTTGCTGCTCGCCGCCGGAGAGGGTGCCGGCCGCCTGGGAACGGCGTTCCTTCAGCCGCCCGAAACGCAGGAAAACCCCCTCCATCCGCCGGGCCGTTTCCCGGCGGCCGATGCGCAGGGCGGCCACTCCCAGTTCCAGGTTCTCGGAGACCGCGAGATGGGGGAAGACTTCTCTTCCCTCCGGCGTCAGGGCCAGCCCCTGGGCGACCATGCGGGCCGTCGATTGACCGCTAACCGGATCGCCATCCAGGATGACTTCCCCGGAAGAGGGTTTCATCAAGCCCATGATGCATTTCAGCAGGGTGGTCTTGCCGGCGCCATTGGCGCCCACCAGGGCCACGGTCTCTCCCGGCCCCACGGAAAGGTCCACGCCGAACAGGGCTTGGGCGGCGCCGTAGTGGGCGGTCAACGATGTGATCTTCAGCAACGCGTCGGTCATGGGATCAGGCGATGGCCTCCATGCGGCCCAGATAGGCTTCCAGGACCAGGGGATTGTTGCGCACCTCATGGGGCGGCCCTTCGGCGATGCAGCGTCCGCTGTCCACCACCACCACATGATCGGCCACCTCCATGACCAGCTCCATGTCGTGCTCCACCAGCAGCATGGTATGACCGGCGCTGCGCTTCCGGCGGATATGGCGGGCGACTTTCCCTGTCTCCTCGCTGTTCAGGCCGGCCACGGGTTCATCCAGCAACACCACCTTGGGGTTTCCCACGAAGGCCCGGGCCATCTCCATGCGCTTCTTGTCTCCGTAAGAAAGGGCCGACGCCGGCCAGTCGGCCTTGGCGGCCAGGTCGAACTGGTCCAGCGCCTCCAGGGCTTTGAGCCGGAGCCGCCGCTCCTGGTGGCGAAGGGCCGGCGGCCGCAGCATGGAGACGGCAAAGGAGCGATGCGCGGCTACGGTCAGGCCGGTCAATACATTGTCCAGCACCGGGAGCCGGGAGAATACCTTCAGGTTCTGGAAGGTGCGGGCCACGCCCATGGCGGCGATTTCATGGGCCGGCCGCCTTTCGATGGAGCGCCCTTCCAGATCGATGCGGCCGCCGTTCACCATGTCCACGCCACTGATGCAGTTGATCAGCGTCGATTTCCCGGCCCCGTTGGGCCCGATCAGGGCGGTGATGCGGCCGGTCGCCACCCGGAAGGAGACATCCTGCAGGGCCGGCAGCCCGCCGAACCACTTGGAGACCTCGTGCAGCTCAAGCATGGTCGCTCCTTGCCATGGCCAGGCGTTTGCGGACCATATCGGCGATGCCGGTCACCAGCCCCTGGGGAAGAAAAAGCAGAATCAGTACCAGGATCAGTCCGTGGACGATGTCTTTATAGGTGTCCAGGGCTTCGATCCATTCGGGCAGCAGGGTGATCAATGCCGCGCCGAACAGCGTTCCCCAGACGGAGCCCATGCCGCCCACCACCACCATGATGACGAAATCCACCGAAACGAAGATGTTGAAGGAGTCCGGGCTGACGAAGGCGTACCCGTGGGCGAAGAGGCTTCCGGCCACGGATGCCAGGATGGCGGAGAGGATGAAGACCTTGACCTTGGAGCGCCGCACATCCACCCCCAGCGCCGCGGCCGCGGTCTCGTCTTCGGCCAGTGCGGCCAGGCCGCGGCCCACGCCGGAACGGACCAGGTTGAGGCAGAGCAGCAGGGCGGTCATGGCAAAGGCCCAGACCAGGTAGTGCAGCCGGATTTCGCTGTCGAAGACCAGCGATCCGATGGCGAGATAGGGGATGCCGGCGAATCCGCTGGGGCCGCCGGTGACGGCGTCCCATTGGATCAGAAGGGTGTAGATGACGATGTTGAATCCCAGGGTGGCCATGGCCAGGTAATGGCCGCTGAGTTTCAGCGCCGGCAGCCCGACGGCCAGGGCGATGAAGGCCGTCGCCAGCGCCGTTGCGATCATCACCGGCCATGCCGGCCATCCCAGGGTGGTGGTCCCGATGGCCGATCCGTAGGCGCCCATGGCGAAGAAAGCCGCGTGCCCCAGGCTGATCTGGCCGGTGTAGCCGATGAACAGGTTGAGTCCCAGCACCACAAGGGCATAGATGGCGATGAGATTGGAAAGACCCAGGTTGTAAGGATTGCTTTCGATCAACGGCCAGATCAGCAACAGGAGGGAGAGCCCCAGCACAGTCAAACCGGTCCGGTGCAGGTAGCAAAAGTAGAAGAAATTGTCCCGGGAGGTCATCATGGTCTATTTGCCTAGTAGTCCTTTGGGGCGGATGAACAACACCAGCAGCAGGACCACGAAGGCGGCCACGTCCTTGTAGGCGCTGCTCAGGTAGGCGGCCGACAGGGACTCCACCAGGCCCAGGCTAAGACCGCCCAGCACGGCCCCCGGAAAAGAGCCGAAACCGCCGAGAATGGCGGCGGCGAAGCCTTTGAGTCCCAGCAGCACCCCCACGTCGTAGCTCAATGTGGTGATGGGCGTGACCAGCAGTCCGGCCAGTCCGCCCAGGGCGCCGGCCATGGCGAAGCTGGCCGCCTTGATCCGGCCGATGCGGATGCCCACCACCGCGGCGGCCGTCTGGTTGGACGCCACGGCGCGCATGGCCAGCCCCAGGCGCGTTCCCCTGAAGAACAGCACCAGCAAAGCGATGGCCACGGCGGTCATGACCAGGATGGCCACCGCCTGGGGCAGGATGGCGGCCCCGGCGATCCGTAGCGGTTCTTCTCCCACGAGATGGGGGACGGCCATGCGGTTCTTGCCCCAGACCAGTTTCATGCCGCCGCGGAGCATGATGGAGATACCGATGGTGAGGAAGATCAGCACCAGGTGATTCCGGGATCTGGCGGGTCGGATCCCCAGGCGTTCCACCCCCATGCCCACGAGGGTCACCGCGGCCACCGCGCCCGCCACGGCGGCGGGCATGGGCAGTCCGGCCCAGAAGAGGCCGCTGAAGAGGAACATGCCCCCGAGGGAGACGAAATCCACCTGGGCGAAATTGACGATGCCCATGGTGTTGTGCACCACGCCGAAACCCAGGGCGATCAAGGCGTAGATGGCGCCGTTGGTAATGCCCGCGAAGACGAACTGCAACAGATCCTGAAACTGGGCCATTCATTCCTCTCGTTCGATGCCGCAACCCGAAAGAAGGCCCCAGACTATGTCAGGCGCCGGACCAGGTCAAGCGTGGATAATACGGAAGCAGGCTGTGGTATTCATCGCCGTACCCTCGACAATTGGTGCGTTCCCGTGTAATTGCTGGAGATGACTCCATGGCAACCCGTGTCCGTACGAGGAGCGCATGAACCGACCGAACCCCAGGGAACTGATGATGGGCAACGAGGCCATTGCCCGTGGCTTGATCGAAAACGGCTGCGCCGTGGCCACCTCGTATCCCGGCACCCCGGCATCGGAAATTTTGGCCGCGGTGGCCGGGTACCAGCGCAAGTTTGGCCTCGGCCTGCACGCCCAGTGGGCCGTCAACGAGAAGGTGGCCTTCGAGATCGCTTACGCGGCCGCCATGGCCGGCCGGCGGGCGGCGGTGAGCATGAAGCAGGTGGGATTGAACGTGGCCTCCGATCCGCTGATGAGCGCCGCCTATATGGGAACCCGGGGCGGTTTCGTGATCATCAGCGCCGATGATCCGGGCCCCCACTCCTCCCAGACCGAACAGGACAGCCGCATGATGGCCATGATGGCCAAGATCCCGGTTCTCGATCCGGCAACCCCCCGCCAGGCCAGGGAGATGATCGCCGCGGCCTACGCCCTTTCCGAGGAATTCCACACCCCGGTGATGGTGAGGCCCACCACCCGGGTGTGCCATTCCCGCCAGGATGTACGACCCGGCGACATTCCGCCGCTGACGGGCGGTCCCGATTTTCAAAAGGACCCTTCGCGGTGGGCGGCCACCCCCAAATTCAGGTACCGGCTCCATCTCGAACTGGAAGACAAGCTGGCGCGGATGACGGCCTATACCGCCACGAAACCGGTTCGCCTGAATCCCGATGCCAAAGGTCCCCGGGCCGTTCTCTCTTCGGGGGTGGCCTCCGCCTATACGGCGGAAGTGGTCCGACGGCTCGGCCTGTGGGAGACGCTGCCCCTCTATCAGGTCCTGCAGCCATTTCCCCTGCACCAGGAGGTCCTCGACCTGTTGGGCGGGACCTATGAGGAGTTGCTGGTGATCGAAGAGACCACCGGCATCATCGAAATGCAGCTGGCCGACCGCCGTCGGGTCAAGGGCAAGCTGAACCATGCCGTCCCGGCGGTGGGGGAGCTGTTGCCGGCCGCCATCGAAGAAGTGGTGGCAAGGTTTGCCGGTACCACGGCGACCCTGCCCCTCCTGGAGCAGTCGCCCGGCCGCCGGCCCACCCTGTGCGCGGGCTGCCCGCACCGGGCCAGCTTTTTCGCCATCAAGAAAGCGGCACCCCGGGGAATCTACACCAGCGACATCGGCTGCTACACCCTCGGGCTCAACCTCAAGGCCGTGGACACCGTTTTGTGCATGGGCGCCGCCATCAGCCAGGCCGCCGGATTCTACCATGTTTACAAAAAGGAACCGAAGCGGCCGGACATCGTGGCCACCATCGGAGATTCCACCTT
>JBNKDU010000082.1:0-54901 GCA_050288425.1 Desulfobacteraceae bacterium
ATGCTTGATGGTCTGGATGATGCAGATGGCGCAGAGGATGTTCCTTTTGATGAACTTGTCGGCATGCAAGGCCCTGTCTTCCACTTGGTTGAGAACGCAATTACAGTAAGACCTATTACCTAAAAGCGCAATTTCGTTTAAGTGCGGCTAAGGGTGTGCTCCGGGCGGCCCGCAAACTCGCTTCGCTCAAACAGTGCGGGCCGCTTTCCTGCGCACACCCTAAGCCGCACTAAAACTCATTGCTGACGGGGCGCAGACCTCCTGCCCGCTTCGCCTCCTGCAGTTATGGCGGACCTTGCCCATGGACGGTTCAGGGCGGTCCTTGCGGGGCGGGTTCCTCTCGGTAGCGGCTCCAATCGTTGCGTTCGATGGGATCGTAGGCCTTCCAGGCGCCGCGGGCGAACACTTTGGGTGCCAGTTCGATTTCATCCCGGCCGCAGCGCATCAGGCGATCCATGGTCATGATCCAGCCTTTGAGCAGGCCGAAGCGGGCCATGGCCTGGCGGCTGTATTGGGAGTCGGAAGGATGCATGGGGCAACTGCCCCGGCGGACACCGTTCAGGTGGTTCAGGGGGCCTGAGTAGATGCCCATCATGCTTTCATAGAACCCGCTGGAACCCGGTGGACCGCCGGAAGAGGGCTTTGCCGGCGGGTGGGCGCAGGCCGTCAGCCAGAGGGACAGCAACAGGGCCAGGGCGATGGTTCGATATTTACATGGCACAATCATGTTCAATATTTACGATACCGGTGACTTGAGCCGGTCGATGCACATTTTGCATTTGGTTTCGCTGAGTTTGTCGGTCACGCAATAGTTGAGAAAGGATTGAATCCACTCTTCGCCGGCCCGGGGACAGGAGAAAATATATTCGATGAAGCAGACGAGGCGCTCGATGGATTTTGCGTCGATGGCATGTTCCATGCGGCAGGCGGTTTCATCGGCCGTCTGGGGATCGATCTGCAATACCTTGAGCAGGAAATCCTTGATCACCTGGTGGCGCTGGGTGATGTCCCGGGCCACTTTCTGGCCCTTTGGTGTCAGGGTGATGAAGCTGTAGGGCTGGTAATTGATGTACCCCTTTTCCGCCAGGGCCTTCAATCCGCCGGTGACCGAGCCGCGCTGCAACTCCAGGCGGTCGGCGATTTCCTTGGCGCGGGCGACTTTGTGGGTCTCTTCAAGGTCCAGAATGACTTCGAGATAATTTTCCAGGTTGTCGGAAAGATCCTGGCGAATGGGCATGCGACCTCCTTTATAAGTCACCGGAACCTAACACTCCAATCTTTATTAGTCAAAAGAAAAAATGTTGTATATCGAACATAAAATTGTTGACATCCTAAAAAGTAAGGTGTACCTAACTTTCGCACAACGAAACTTTTCCAGGAGACAGCACCATGATGCGAATGAACCTGCGGCAGATGAAAGCAAAACAATCGGGCACCATCGCCGCCATATCGGCGGCGGGGCAATTGGGTCGGAGGATCCGCGATATGGGTCTGGTTCCCGGAACCCGGATCACGATACAGGGGCGGGCACCGTTATACGACCCGGTGGCCCTGCGTTTGATGGGGTTCACCCTGACCCTGCGCAACAGCGAAGCGGATTTTATCGACGTGGAGGTGGACGAGTAAATGGACGCCATGATCGCACTGGCCGGAAATCCCAATTCCGGTAAAACCACCCTCTTCAACAATCTCACCGGCGCCCGGCAGCATGTGGGCAATTACCCGGGTGTCACCGTTGAAAAAAAGCAGGGGATTTACCCCCTCAACGGCCACCGGCTCAACATCGTGGACCTTCCCGGCACCTACTCGTTGACGGCCTATTCGCTGGAGGAGGTCGTCGCCAGGGACTTCTTGATTCACGAGAAACCCGGAGCGGTGATCAATATCGTGGATGCCTCCAACCTGGAGCGCAACCTCTACCTCACCGTTCAATTCATCGAGATGGGCATGCCCGTGTGCCTGGCGTTGAATATGATCGACATGGCCGACAGCCGGGGAATTACCATCGACGACGAAAAGTTGTCGTCGCTGCTGGGGGTCCCGGTGGTGCGCACCATCGCCCGCAGCGGCAAGGGCAAGGAGAACCTGGGACGCGAAACCCTGAAAATTCTGGAAGGCATGGAGCCCAGGGCCAAGATGCCCCTCTCCTACGGGAACGATATCGACCCGGCGCTGGATCGCATGGAGGAGATCATCGTTGGGGCCGGGTTCTTGACCGAGACCTATCCCGCCCGCTGGATCGCCCTGAAATACCTGGAAAACGACGAACAGATCCTCGAGGTCGGAGCAAAGGCCGATGCGGAGGTCGCCGCCCGGTTGACCCGGATCGTCGAAGAGACCAGCGCCCACGTCCGCTCGACCTTGAATACCTATCCCGAGGCCTTGATCGCCGATTACCGGTACGGCTACATCAAATCGATTCTCAAACAGGATGTCATTGCCTATGACGGCGACCGCAACCGACTCTTCGTCTCCGACAAGATCGACAAGGTGGTGGTGCACCGCTTTGCCGGCCCCTTGATCATGCTGGCCATCCTCTTCGGCCTCTATCACTTCACCTTCAACTACAGTGAATTGCCGGTGTCCTGGACCGAAGCCGCGTTCGCCTGGCTGGGGGGCATGGTCGAGACCCATATGCCCGCCGGTTTGCTTAAATCACTGATCATCTCGGGGGTGATCGACGGGGTAGGGGGGGTGCTCGGTTTCGTGCCGCTGATCATGTTCATGTTCTTCGGCATCTCGATTCTGGAAGACTCGGGGTACCTGGCCCGGGTGGCGTTCATGCTGGATCGGGTGTTTCGCATGTTCGGTCTGCACGGCAGTTCGGTGATGGCCTTCATCGTCTCCGGCGGTATCGCCGGCGGTTGTGCCGTGCCCGGGGTCATGGCCACGCGGACGCTCAAGTCTCCACGGGAACGCATGGCGACCCTGCTGACCGTACCCTTCATGAACTGCGGCGCCAAGCTGCCCGTTTTTGCCCTGCTGGTGGCCGCCTTCTTCGCCCACAAAGAGGCCTTGATGATGTTCGGTATCACCCTGGTGGCATGGTCCGGCGCCCTGCTGGTGGCCAAGTTGCTGCGCATCACCGTCATCCGTGGTGAGGCCACGCCCTTTGTCATGGAGCTGCCGCCGTACCGGTTTCCCACCCTGAAAGGCCTGCTCATCCAT
Source organism: Desulfobacteraceae bacterium (assembly GCA_050288425.1). Taxonomy (GTDB): domain Bacteria; phylum Desulfobacterota; class Desulfobacteria; order Desulfobacterales; family Desulfosarcinaceae; genus JARRKU01. The sequence goes on from JBNKDU010000082.1 coordinate 3,169, forward strand.
ACCTGGGAGCGTACCTGGCAGTATATGAAGAAGGCCGGCACGGTGATTTTGGGAATCTCCATCCTGTTGTGGGCGATGATGACCTTCCCCGGGTTGCCCGCGGACCGGCAGGCCGCATTCGAATCCCGTCGACAAGCGGTATTGGCCAATCAACCGGCCGACGTCGTCCGACAAATGGAAGCCGGTTCGGTCGGTCAGGACTTGACCGCCGCCGCCGAAGCGGTTCGGGCCGAAATCCTGGCTATCGAGTCGGATCAGGCGGAAGCCGCGCTCCTGCATTCCATTGCCGGACGCATCGGCAGCGGCCTGGAAGTGGTCAGCCAATGGGCCGGCTTCGACTGGCGCACCAATATCGCGCTGGTGGGTGGTTTTGCCGCCAAGGAGGTCATCGTGGCCACCCTGGGGACGGCCTATTCCCTGGGAGCCGTGGATCCCAACGAGAGCCAGTCGCTCTCGGCGACCCTGGCCCAATCGCCGCAATGGAGTCCACTCACCGCGCTGAGCCTGATCATATTCGTCATGTTCTACGCGCCTTGTTTCGTCTCGGTGGTCTGCATTTCCCGGGAATCCGGCTCCTGGAAATGGGGCGCTTTTTCGATGGCGTTCAATACGGTGCTGGCCTTCCTGCTGGCCATGTCGATTTACCAGTTCGGCAAAATCATCGGGTACTGAAAGGTAGACCAAATGCAAACACTACTCGTCATCCTGATCGTCGCGGTCGCCGCCATTTATCTCTTCCGTCGATTCTACAGAAGCTTCACCGGGAGCGGAAAGTCCACCTGCGGCTGCGGCTGCGACGGCTGCACGCCGCAACAATCGAGCGCCTGCGATTCGTCCGGAAGAGCGAATCACTGATCTCGCCCACGCGGCGGGCTGCACTGCGTTGCAGTCCGCCGGCCCCATGGTCCTACTTGCGCGCCAGCATGGGCCCCAACCTCTTTCCGGCGAAAAAATGCATATGCAGGTGGAAGATCTCCTGGCCGGCGTTTTTGTTGCAATTGACCAGCAGACGATAGCCGTCTTCGGCCACGCCTTCCCGTAGCGCAACCTGCTGGGCCACGGTAAACATGTGGCCGATGAGCTTCTCATCGTCAATCTTGATGTCGTTGACCGTGGGGATCTCTTTCGAAGGCACGATGAGGATATGGATGGGTGCCTGGGGCTCGATATCGCGAAACGCCGTTACCTGCTCATCCTGGTAGACGATGTCGGCGGGGATCTCACCTGTGATAATCTTTGCAAAGATCGTGCTCATTTTCTCCTCCTGTGGCTTCATCTTCCGGGTGGGTAAACGAACCCTAAAAACCATAAACGTCTGATTATTGCAATCGGCCGGGGGGCATAAAAAACACCCTGCCGGAAAGCAGGGTGGGGTTCGGGTCGTGTCCATCGGATCGGACTTGCGATCAACTCGCCGGCATCTTCTGCTTGTTTTGCAGGATCTGACATACGCTGGTGATGGCTTCATCCAGGGTCAGGGTACCGGTATTGACCACCAAATCGTAGTGGATCGGATCGGCGATGTCGGCGTGGAAATATTTGCGGATGAAGGCATTGCGGTCCGATTCGGTTTTCAAAATGCGCCGATGGGCATCCTTTATCGGCATATCATAGGCTTCGGCGACTTTTTGGGCCCGGAAATCAATGGGGGCGACCACCCGCAGCCGGAAAATACGATCGCGGGGCAAAATGAAGTTGGCCCCGCGGCCCACCATGACCGCGTGACCGTGTCTGCCGATGGTGCTCACCACTTTGAGCAGGTGCTGCAGGTACTCATCCGGCCAGAGATGACGGCGGTGCACAGCCGCGGCCACCCAGTCCTCCAGCATGGTCAACCCTTTTTCATCCAGGCTTTCCAGTATTTGCGTGCTGACATGGGCGCTTTGGGCCATCTCATGGATCATCTCCTGGTGAAAGAGGTCGAAGCCGATGCATTCGGCAATGCCCTTGGCGATCAATTTTCCGCCGCTGCCGGCCTCACGGGACACGGTGACGACATTCAGGGCAAAGGACGGCTGAGGTGTCTCTTTGTGATCGAAACTCCATTTTTTGACTTGATCCTCGACCAGTTGTTCGATTGACCGTCGTTGTGGAATCATGCTGACCTCCTTTCCATTGGGGCATCCGTCCATGTTCAACGGGTCTGCCGGGGGATACCGCATAAGGGGTTTATCATTCTTATCGAGGGAAGAAGATGCCAGGATTCACAGGGGCGGGCAGGAGACGGATTCCTGGGTCTTATCGGCATCCGGGTGCGGGGGGGCGCGGTGAAGGAGCGCGGCGTCGATCTTGCAATTTTCCCCTTCGTAATGATTCAATTCTATTTGTCGTCCCCGGAATTGTCAAGGTGCTGGGATGGGGTGAGATACGGACCGGATTCATCGTCAAGGCCGGTATAATCGCTGGTCTGCAATCGGCTCACATGATGCCGGTCCCAGGCAGCCTGGGGCCCCATGGAATGGGATCGCCAGCGGCAATCCTGCCCGCGGCAGACCGGGCATAACGATTCGTAGCATGGGTCGATGTGCACCAGGGCGTTGGCCCGGCCGTCGAAATATCTCAACAGCAGAACCTCGACATCCTTGGCTTCGTCATGGGATTGTTCCATGGAGAAGTCGCGCGGCAGGACCAGGTGCAGGTCGATGTGGATCTGGAGGCCGGCCTGCCAGGCCCGCAATTTGTGGATATCGATCCACTGGGGGCGACGATGGGATTGCAGGCAGGTGGCGATGCGGTCCAGCAGGATCGGATCGGATGCATCCATCAGCCGGGCGAAGGATTGGCGAATCAGCCGGCCGCCGGTGACGAGAATATTGATTCCCACCATGCAGGCCACGATGCCGTCGAGCCGGTCCCAGCCGGTCCAATTCACCAGGACCATGCCGGCCACCACGGCACCGGATGTGTAGACATCGGTGATGATGTGCCTGCCGTCGGCTTCGAGGGTGATGGATTGGGTGCGCCTGCCCACGCGCAACAAACAGATGCCCAGCAGGAGATTCGCGATGGTCGCACCCGCCAGGATGCCGATGCCTTCCTGCAGCCGTGGCAGGGGGTGAGGGGTCATGATCTGGTGGATCCCGCTGTAAAAGATTCCCGATGCCGCGATAATGATCAAGGCGCCTTCGAAGCCGGCGGAGAAGTATTCTATCTTGCCGTGCCCATAGGGATGTTCCCGATCCGGCGGTTTGGCCGCCAGCCACACGCTTACCGAGGCGAACGCGGCGGCGACCACATTGATGATCGATTCCAGGGCGTCGGACAGAACTGCCGTGGACAAGGTCAGCGAGTAGGTCAAAAACTTGATACCCATGAGCATGGCGCCGACCGCGAAGGAGAGCAGGATCACGCGCATGCGCAATCGTTGGATATGCGACGCTTCTGCCGGTTGCCTGGCGGTCGGTTTTTCGGTTGAATCGGAAGTCATATCCTGGTCATGAATTATGTCCGTGCCTTTCGTCCATCATAGCGGCGGTCGGCCCGAAATTCAAGCTTGCGGCCAACTATGCGTTTTTACAGATTCGTCTGGCGGGCAACGCATCGATCGCATGGGGTGAAAAAATGTACTTGACTATTCCAATCAATCCATTTATCAAAACAGACAATCCGTTTAATATGTTCTTCTATTGAAAAGGGCCGTGGCCTCCGGCATACACGGAAACCCCGTCCGGTGTGATCGACGCCTCGAAAACAACCGCCCTGATCCAACCTGCCTGATCTATTGAAATATCAGCACTGTTCTGGATGCTGAAAGTTCCGCAGGCGGCAGCGCATGTCGCTTCGCATTTATCTGACATGATTTCCGAATAAGAACGATGCGGCCGCATCTGTGGCAACGACGCCAGCGAAGATATGACGTCTGCCTCGATGCACGCACAGGTATCGCGGTATGTCCGGAGGAATGATGATGTCACGAAGAAGTAATGGGTTCACGTTGTTAGAAGCCGTCACCGTCATGGCCGTTCTGACCACCATGGTCATTGCAGTGCCGCCCATGTTGCAGTGGATGCGGCGGCAGGGGGTGGGGTACGCCGCAGCGCAATTGCAGACCGAATTGCGATTGGCCCGCATGATGGCCATCAATCGACAGACCACTTGTACCATGGCCTTCAACCGACCGGGAGGCAATCAGTATCAAAATCTGCTCGACGGCCGGCTCGGCAACCTGTTGGTCTATCGGGGCGGAGTCCATTTCATGGCCAAAGGACCGGACGGGAAGAAAATGGCCGAAGAAATCTCCTTCAATGGACGTGGAATGTCGGTCTCCGTTTCCCCTGCAGATATCTTTCTTGCCGACGAAAGCCGGTCTCGGATCTATCGCCTGCGGGTCTTGTTGCCCGGAGGGATTTCGTGCAGCCGGTGGCAGGCCGATCAATGGCAATTACCCAATTGAACGCCAACGTCGCATCAATTGGCTCTGGAGCCCTCCGACTTTTGCAACGACAGGGTTTACTCAGGGAGAACTCCATGAAAGGCAGGCAGGGTTTCACGCTTATCGAATTGCTGATCGCCATGGCCGTGGCAATGGCGGTTTTGTTGACGGCCCTGACCGTGTGCACCGTGCAGCAGCGGCAATATCGATACCAGCAATCGATGCAAACGGCCCGCCAGCATCTCCGGGGCGGCCTGGCGGTGATGGAACAGGAGATCCGGATGGTCGGCTACGATCCGGAAGACAGCCGGCAATTCGGCATCGTCGATGTCCGAAGATACGATATTACCAAGTACCGGCAGCTGAACATCGACGGTCAACCCGTATTGTTCTACACCTACGATGTGGACGAGGACGGCAGCCTGGACGATCGCAACAACGGCCGCAACCGGGAGCATCCCAACTTCAGAATCAGCGATGTGCATGGGGATGGTCATATCTGCCTTACCTGGGACAACGGCAGCGGCCGCAAGCCACTGGCCGAGAATATACTTGCCATGGGAGTGGCCTATGCCGTCGATGTGGACCACGATGGCAGACTCGACAGCCGCGCCGGCGGATCGAATCCCATCTGGGCGGTGGACAGCGACAATGACAATCTGCTCGATTCCGATATCGACACCAACGGCGACGGCAGGATCGATGAGACCGATGACGCCAACGATGATGACCGTATCGATTGGGCCGATGGCGGAAAACTCGATCCGCCCATCGCTTTGAAGCATATCCGGGCGGTGCGGATCTGGCTGCTGGCCGAAACCTTGCGCCCGCTGCACCAGCATACTGCCGTTGACGACCTGGTGGTAGGCGACCGTATCGTGCCTGCAGCGAAGGACGGATATCGACGGATGGTGATGCAGACCAGCGTGATCTGCCGCAATTTATAAGAATACACGCGAGGGGGGTAAATGCAGGGTGATTTCTACGATGGTGTTTCGGGCATGACCCTTCTGGAGGTAATGGTGGCCCTTTTTCTTCTGAGCGTAGGCGTGCTGGGGGTGGCCGCCATGCTCGATGTCGGTCTGCAAAGCAATGTCCGGGCGAACAGGGGCGTGCAGGATACCTTGACAGCCGCCATGCTGGTTGAAGATATCCTGGCGCTGCCTTATGACGATCCGCGGTTGCAGGATCTCGATGGAGTATACGATCCTGAAAATCCCGACCACGGACCGGTGGACGTGCCCGGACGTCCGGCCACCGTCGAATGGGAAGTCGATGACGACTTTCCCGCGGTAAACACCAAACGCCTTCTTGTCACGGTGCGTGACAAGAGAAGCCGAGGAAAATTGAATGCATGTCGCTATGAGTACCTCAAGGCCAGAAAACTCACCTTCCTGCCGGAAGTCAAATCCAGGCAGTAATCCGATGACGATAAACAGAATATCGGCACGTCGATTCTCGTTTCCGCCGGCCCAAGGCGGATCGGCCATCGTTGTCGTCCTCTTGGTGATGATGACCGTCACCGTCATCGGCGTGATGAGCATCAATGCCGGGGTCGTGGACCTGAAGATCGCGCTCAATGAGAAGCAAGTGCGGCAGATTCTCTATCAGACCGAAGCGGTGGCCATGGAAGGCGTTGAGCGTCTGGCCGATACATCTCCCATCGATCTGGAAGAGAAATTCGCTTTCTGGCACCACTCCCGCAAGGATGTCCGGCAGGCGGGCATCGATTTCAGAAGAGATACCGACTGGGATGTGGACGGCCAGGGGGAGGACAACGGGATGTCGAGTCCCTTGGGGGCCGAACTTTTCATGGCGGCCGTGGAGTGGCGGCTGGCCACGGGCAGTTCCGCCGTCGTCACCGGCTCGCGGCTCTATCTGAATCGGGTGTACGGTCTTTGTAAAAAGAAAAACGGCCGGCGCATCGCCGAGATCGGCTACTATCTGCGTTATTGATTTTAACGATGGGGCCAACAATTCCAATATTCCCGGGAAGCAGGAGCCGACCATGCCGAATTGTCTACCAGTGCGTATCTGCAAGTGGTTTTTGTGTGTATTGTTCTTGCTGATCTGGATGAAGCCGGGCGTGTCCCGGGGAATCGATATCAGCGACGCTCCCATGGAAGTACTGCGCGACACGGCACCGCCGATTCTGATTTTTCTGCTGGACAATTCCGGCAGCATGAATTGCGAACTGATGACGGACGAACCGTACGGCCTGTACCAAGGAAAATGCCTTCTCTTTCACGCTTCCGACGATGCCGCACCCAACGGATCGACTGATGATTCCGGTCTGGCCTTGACCCACCAACACCGCCTGGCCTGGAAAACGCAGTGGGCCGGTTACAACCGGATCTACTATTCTCCGCACCGTGCCTATGCCCCCTGGCCGGCCACCCAAAAGTTTCCCTATACCGACGCCGACATGCAGCGGCCGATCTCCGATCCGGCAAGGGGTGCCGGTTCCCCGGACCGGACCAGCCTGGCCGGAACATTTTTCGTATTGACAGGAGGCGCCTCCGAGATCCGGGTGTTGAATGCCCATTACTTCGCCCGGGCCGAAGACGAGGCAGACCATATTTATCTCGTCACCTGGACGGATGACGACCGGGATGGCCGGCTGGATGTAAGCGGCGCTGCCGCCGGAGACGCGCGGCGCTATTATCGGTTCATCGATGACGGCGACGGCCTCGTGCAGGGTCGTGAATTGACCCTGGTGACCGATGCTTCCGAAAAAGACCGTATCCGTCCGGTGGTTCGCGCTGCCGCGGGAGGTTTCGTGCGCTATGCCACGGACAGGGAGGAGTTGCAGAACTTCGCCAACTGGTTCTCGTTCCATCGCCGCCGGTTGTATGCGGCCAAGGCCGCCGTAGCCCGCCTGCTGACGCAAACGGCCCGAACCTACGTCGGTCTCTATGCCATCCATGAGCCACCAAGGGTGGCCGTGCATCCCGTGGACCGGCTGTCTGCGGATGATGCGGTAACGGCGACAAATGTGGAGTCCCTGTTGGATGCGCTATATGCCATGCGATCCGGAGGACGGACGCCGCTGCGACGGACCCTGGATGAAGTGGGCCGCTATTGTCATGAGACCCAGGCTTCCTCCCTGGGCGATTCGCCTTTTGTTCCCTTGGAGGCGGGCGGTGGCTGTCAACGCGCCTCCGTGGTTCTGGTTACCGACGGCTTCGGCAATGGACCGCCGGTGGCGGTGGGCAATGTGGATGGCAAGGCGGGAAGGCCGTATGCCGACGATTGGCCGGATACATTGGCCGATGTGGCCATGTATTATTATGAGAACGATCTGGCCCCCGGATTGGCCGATGACCTGGCTCCGGTGGATTGCGACGATGCGGCGCACCAGCACCTCACCACCTATACGCTCTCCTTCGGCCGCGGAAACTCCGGAGCGATGATGACCGCCGGGGAGGATGGCGAATCCGGATTCTGCGACGCCGCCCGGGGCGATATGCCGGTGGATTGGCCCCGTCCCAATGCCGGCGATGTTCCGGAATTGCCCGGGCCGGAATTACCGACCGTCGCGGCGGGCCGGCTTCTGCCGGATATCGCCGAAGAAGCGCTGGTGCATGCGGCGGTCAACGGCCGTGGAGCCCACCTCGATCTGTCCAACGGCACAGGTCGAATATCGGCCCTTCCGGAGATTCTGCCCACGGACAACACCTTTGCCACTTCATCCGGCCTTGCCGCCGACGGCGACATCTTTGCCGAAGAAGGGACGATTTATCAGGTCGGGTATCACACCGAAGACTGGCGCGGGGAAGTGATCGCCAGGTCGCAAGGGGGAAAGGGCCCGGACCTCTGGCGGGCTTCTGACGGACTGATACCCGATTCCCGCAGATGGGACCAGCGCCGGATCGTCACCTATGGCGGTGTATGGCGTCAGCCCCAAGGCGTTCCGTTTCGCTGGAGCGAGTTGTCCGACCGTGAGCGGCGGTTGCTGGGTTCCGATCTGGAGCCCCAATCGGCAGCCCATGAGAAAGCCCGCCAACTCGTGGAATATATCCGCGGCCGGGCCATCGAAGGCCATCGTCATCGCGACAACCTCCTGGGGGACATCGTCCACTCCACGCCGGTGGTTTTCGGCGAAACCCTGTTCGTCGGCGGCAACGACGGAATGCTGCACGCCTTCGACACCCGGACCGGTGGGGAGCGTTTTGCCTATATTCCCCGTCATGTGCTCCCCAACCTGCAGGATTTGGCATTGCCGGGCTACCCGGGGCGTCACCGATTTTTCGTGGATGGGCCACTCTATGCCGGAGAAGTCCTCGTGGGAGAATACCAGCGCAAATCCTATCTGGTGGGTGGACTGGGCAAAGGCGGAAAGGGATACTTCAGCCTTCTGGTGGGCCATCGGGAGCGCAGTCCCGACGGCGACGGCTTCGGCGATTACCAATGGATTTCCCATGTGGATCGAATCGGAGCGCAGGATTCCGAACGGGATGTGGCCCAATGGGTGCAGTGGGAATATCCGGGTCCCCGAACCGATGACGGAGAAAGCGGAGATAGCGACACGATCCAGGAGATGGATCCCGATTTGGGGTTCAGCTTCAGCCAGGCGTTTTGCGTCAACGGCAATTCTTCCGGCGATTCGTATCGTCCGCTGGTCATTTTCGGCAATGGATACAACAGCACCCACCAGTCCGCGGTCTTGTATATCCTGGAGGCCGAAACCGGAAAACTGATCCGCAAAATCGATACGGGCATTGCCGAAGAAAACGGTCTGTCGACCCCGGCACTGGTGGATGTCAACCTGGACCGGCGGGTCGATTATGCCTATGCCGGGGATCTGCGGGGCAATTTGTGGAAATTCGATCTTCGGGATGCCCGGCCCGGGCGCTGGGGGGTTGCCTATGGCGAAGACAAGGACGGAGACGGCGTCATCGACGCCCGGGGCGGCGATGTCCCGGCGCCGCTGTTCCGGGCACCGCATCAGCCGATCACCTCGCGGCCCGATGTGATGGTCATGCACAGTGCCTGCGCCGCCCAGGCGCCCGGTATGCTGGTGGTCTTCGGAACCGGAAGTTACCTGGGAGCTCCGGATCGCGAAGACCGGCGCCAGCAGAGCATCTTCGGACTTTGGGACTATGGCGATGACGGTGACGATACCGAGCATCTGGGGGTGTTGAACGGCAAGCGCAACGGCACCCTCTCCTCGGGATATCGGCTCGTTCGACAGGAGATCGAAGGTCAAAGGAGCGCTCCTCCAACGGGTGCGACCGGGCAATTCCGGGTGACCATCGATTTCGCCATGGTGGAGGATGACGGGGATCGCGACGGCCTCTCCGCCAACAACGGAAACGACTCCCAGAAGGACGATCCGGAATCGATAGTGGGGTGGTTTTATGATTTTCCTTCCCCACCGGACCATGGGGCCGCCGAGCGGGTGACGGCCGATACCATGGTACGGGGCGGCAAGGCCGTTTTTACTTCCTTCCGGCCAAATCCAATGCCTTGCGCAAGCGGCGGGAGTTCCACGATCTACATCCTGAATGCCTGCGACGGCAGGGTCGGCCAGGCCCCGGACGGCCAGCCGTTGCTGCCGCGGTCCTTCGAAGGCAGGATCGGCGGTTGTCCCCTGATTCACAAAGATTCCCACCAGCCCGATCTGGACAGGCTGTCAACCGTCGATCAGTCCGGCCGGATTCTCCATATCGAGTTTGTCGGGGAAAGATGGGGCATGGTGTCGTGGCGGTTGAATTCGGGGGAATGACACCAATTTCAATCCTCGTCAAGCGCCTCCCTCACTTTGGCGCCGAGGTTTTTTTCAGAGAAAGGTTTCTGAATGAAATTAATGCCTTTGTCTAAAACACCGTGGTGCGCGATGACGTTGGCGGTGTATCCGGACATGAACAGGCGCTTGAGATTGGGGTAATAGTGCAGGACGGTTTTTGCGAGGTCCCTTCCGTTCATTTCCGGCATGACCACATCGCTCAAGAGCAAATCGATCTTGCCGTGATAATTCTGTGCAAGGTCGATAGCCTGACCCGGCGTACTTGCCGCGATCACCCGATAGCCCATTCTTTCGAGCATCTTGGTGGCCATTTCCAGGATGGCCGGTTCGTCCTCCACCAACAGGATCGTCTCGTGTCCGCGTTCGGCCGGTTGGCCCGGTCCCTTATCCGGAAAGGTATCCTTTTTCATCCGGTGCCGCGGGAAGTAGATTTTGAAGGTCGTACCCTGGTCCGGTTGGCTGTATACATTGATGAAGCCATTGTTTTGCTTGACCGCCCCATATACCGTGGCCAATCCCAGGCCCGTCCCCTTGCCGGATTCCTTGGTGGTGAAAAAAGGTTCGAAGATGTTGTCCAGCGTCTCCGGTTCGATGCCGCAGCCGTCGTCGCTGACGGCCAGGAGTACATATTCGCCGGGTAAAAACCCCGGATGATCGCTGCAGAATGCCTCGTCGAACTCGGTGTTGCCTGTTTCGATGGTGACTTTGCCCACATCTGCAATGGCGTCCCGGGCATTGACGCAAAGGTTGGCCAGGATCTGGTCGATCTGGCTGGGATCCATCTTCACCGGCCATACGTTCTTGCCCGGCCGCCATGCCAGATCGATATCCTCCCCGATGAGGCGCTGCAGCATCCTGGTCATGCCGGCGACCGTCTTGTTCAGGTCGAGCACCTTGGGGGACACGGTCTGTTTGCGGGCAAACGCCAGGAGCTGGCGGGTAAGGTCGGCGGAGCGTTCCCCGGCGCTTCTGATTTGCTCCAGGTTGGCGTAAAGCGGATGGGACGGTTCCAGATCCGCCAGCGCCATGTCCACATGGCCCAGAATCACGCCCAGCATGTTGTTGAAGTCGTGGGCCACGCCGCCGGCCAGTCGTCCAATCGCCTCCATCTTCTGGGCCTGGCGCAGCTTTCCCTCGAGATCCTTCTTCTCCTTGTCATCCTGTTTTTTCTCGGTGATGTCTCTATATTCCACCGCTCGAATCGTGCGTCCCTTGTAAGGAATGTTTTTCCCCTGAATATAGAGTGGATATATTGTTCCGTCTTTTTTGACCCCTTCCACTTCATACGGCAGGCCATAGCCGGTTTCAATGTTCTGGCGGACTGTTTCTCGCCAATCCGGCGCGATGAGCGTATTCAGCGCATCCATGCCGATCAACTCGTCCAGGGTATAGCCGGTAATATCGGAAAGACCTTGATTGCATTCCAAGACGAATCCCTGGTCATGAACGAAAATACCGCCAAAAGAGGCATCGTGAAGCGTGCGGTACCGTTCCTCACTTTCCTTCAACGCGGTTTCCGTAGCTTTCAGCTCGCTGATATCCCGCGTAATCCCTTCTATACCGATAATTTCTCCATCCATGTCCTTATAAAAATGAGCATTGGTTGACGCCCACCATATTGTCCCGTCTTTACGTCTCAGCCGGGCTTCAAAATTGGTAATGCTTCTATTTTTTAATAGTTTGGCTACAAATATTTTTCGTTCTTCTGGGAAGACATAAATCTCCCTGGCCATATTCAAACCGATCGCTTCTTCAATTGTATAGCCGGTCAGGTCATAGACCGAGCGGGAAACATATATGATTCGGCCTTGAGGATCCGTCCGATATAGAAGATCCGGGATATTGTCCACCAAAGCACGGTAATCCTTTTCACTTTCTTCAAGTTCCTTAACCTTTCGGTACAATTCCTCATAGGTTAGGTTGCTGGACATCTTGAGAATCTCCCGTTTCTATCCATATTTCACATAGATTGCGAGTATGCTCCCGACTCTGTTTCTTGTCAAATGTCGGAATGGGTGGCCGCTGGGGAAGAGGATGGAATTTGGAAGAATACCTTGAGTGGACCAGGCAGGATGGCTGTATACGATCGATCGTTGTGTCGATTGCGCATCAATAGGAGCCCGGCGTCTTGTGAATGAGCTACCAGTCGATGTAGCGCCGGTGCTGTGGTTCCCAGCAGTCTTGCCAATCGTCAAAATCCTCGGCCAAGGGTGCACAGGGACACAGGTTGCGGCCCTGGTCCATCTCTTCCCGACACCATTGGCGTTCCGTATCGATTCTGTCCCGATGCTGTTTGCGCAGCACCTTTTCCAGGGCGAGTTCACGTTCGTAGCGTGTGGAATCCAGTTGGTCGACGAAGGCGGCCTTTCGCGCCCGGGGATCGCGGCGGGACAGTCCTTTGCGGGTTCTCTCCAGTCTTTGGATATGCGTCCGGCCTTCCTCCATGATCGATCGCAGCATATCCGGGTCGTGACGCGCCGCCAGGGCGGCCAGGCGCCGTTTCCGGATTTCGATTTCGTCATCGAGTCGCACCACGGGATCCACCCAGGATGCGATGCGCTGCCGATCTTCGATTTCCAGTGCTTCCTTGGATCGCCGCCGAAATGTCTTGGTGATGTCACGGCCGTTTTCGAAAATACAGAACTCGGGTCCTTCCGGCCCATGACGCAATCCGACTCCATGCGGCTTTTCATCTTCGAACCGACCGGCAAACAGGATGGAACCCTGGGCGTCCATAAGCACGCCCCAATGGGCGGGGCGTCCTTTGAAATTGGGGCCCATGAAAACCTGCCCCCCGGGGAAATAAAATTTCGCGCGGCGGGTGGGTTCGCCGTGTTGAAACAGGCCCACATAACGACTGCCATCCGGCCATTGCAGGGTCCCGTTGCCATGGGGGCGTCCCTGCCAGGCCGGGCCGTCGTACCTGGCATCGAACTGCATGGTGACCTGGGCTGTTTCGCGGGCTTGCACCGTTCTTGCCAGGGTGCGGCCCCCCAGGAAGTCAGAACCTTGGGAAAATGGCTTCAGATTGAGGCCGTCACTGCCCTTGCCGTCCGTATAGGTCAAAACGGAGGCATTGGGTTTTGGCTGCAGTGTCAGGTTGATCTGCCGACCGATGGTCAGAGGGGGGCTTTCAAAGCCCGGCAGCGATTCGCGGGGAAGAAAAATGGTGAATTGGTATTCACCCGGCCACATCTCCAACCGGTAGTAGTTTTCAGGTGTCAGCGGTCCGATGGTCTTGCCGTCGATGCGCAATAAATGCGTTCTTCCACCGCCACTGAAATTGGCATTGCGGAACACGTATAGCCATTGAGTCCCCGGAGAAAGGGTGTCGTCTGAATGGGCGTGGGGACCGGCAAAAACACCATCGCCGTCCAGGGAACGTGTGGAGCGGCATGCCACGGGATTCAATAGAATCAGCAGGCAAATCAAGAACAGACAAGTCAAGCGGATCGAGGTCATGGATCTATTTGCCATCTTTTTTATTCAACGTTAGGGATCAGTCGTGGGGTGGACGAAATTTGCGATCGGAAAAACCATAGCAAAAATCGTGTCCATTGAACATCATCGGTTTTGGAATCATGCCTTTTGCACCCTTTGGACAGGTGCCAGGCTGCGGCTGTCGGTATTTCGCAAAATCCATAAGCGAATCACCTGATCCAATTTCATGACCTGGCTCGGGCCGTCGACGACTGAAATTCAAGTTCAGGTTGAGAAAATTACGTAATTTCAGGGGCAAAAAGTGTGCTTTTCCTCGACGGAAAACCAGTTGTGAATTTCAATTGCCATTATAAACAGTCGGTTGGGAAACTGGCATAATTAGTGCTACTCATAGGCGCGTCCCATTTCGACCGTTGTATTGCAGCGAGTTTGGCTTCAGCATTGAAAAACAATTTCATTTTGGGTTGCCGACGGATTGAACCGGTACGTGCGTGGAGGGATAATCATTCAATCAGAACGAATATGTCCATCGGCATATTCGGTTTATCCTGCCATCAGTTCCTATTCATTCCAGCGACCTGTGATAGCGCCGCGTAAACCGCTGCTCGATATGGCTGTGCAAACGGTGGCACCGATGGCCGGAGGACGGCGGCCATGCGCCGGAGGATCCATGCCGGATTGCAATATAGCAGACAGGGTGTCTACGTATTGTAAAACCACCGAAATGGTTGCCAAAGCATCATGATCGGTTTGCGGCCGTTATCTATTTCGATAATATATAGGTGGTGCTTATCGTCCTTGCGGCCAGAACGATGACAATAGCCATGGTGTCACAAAAAAAAATGGGTGCAGCTTTCAGTTGGTATGATTGGTGCAGTAAGGACCGATACGGATATTCTCTTTTTAAGATTTAGATGCGAAGCAAAGAGTCGCGCGGCCAATTGAAATCGTATGGCCGGAATCTAAGTCCAGTCAGGCTTCAAAGGAAAGAGTATCCGGAATACGAGTAGCAGAGAAAAGTTAGGCATTGCGGCAAAATTAGACCCTTCATGCTTGGGTGCAGAGCAGGGCATTTCAAATACCCTCCAAAGCGCCGGGAGCGACGTGCATCAAAAGCACCGCTTGCAGGCCATCGCAAGGGGATTGGAAATTATCCTGATATTGCAGCCATAGGGTAGCAATCGGATTACAAAAGGAGGCAGGCCTTGTTTTCAGTATTTGCCAACGGCGGACCGTTCATGTTTGTCATTTTGGGTGTTTCCATAGTCGCTATGGCGATATTTTTGGAACGGGCGGCATTTCTTTACTTCCGAATGAATCTCAACATGGACCATGCATTCCAGCGCGTCCTGGTTCCCTTGGAGAAAAAGAATTTCAACGGCGCCATCGAAGAGTGCGCGAAAATCAGGAAACACCCCTTGGGGAGCATCCTGAAGGCGGGGTTGATGAAAGCGGATCGCAAGGACCAGGAGATCGAACGCGCCATGGAAGAAAAGATCATCTCCGAAATTCCGAGGGTCAAATCACGCATCAACCTGCTGACCCTCTTCGCCAACGTCGCCACGCTCCTGGGACTATTGGGAACCATTCTGGGGTTGATCACGGCATTCCAAAGCGTTTCTGCTGCTGACGAGGCCATGAAACAGGAGGTACTGGCCAAGGGCATTTCCATGGCCATGCTGACCACGGCCGGGGGACTCGTCGTGGCCATCCCCTGTCTGGGCGCTTTCTATTTGCTGAACAATCGAGGGGATTACCTGGTGGACAAGCTGGAGGAGAAGGCCCTCGGTCTCGCCAATGCCCTTTCGGCCATGAAACAGAAGAGGACCGCAGATGGCACGACACGGTAGAATATGTTCCCGGTCGGAAGAGGAACCTGAACTGAACATGATTCCGATCATGAACATGTTCATGGTGCTGATTCCATTTCTTCTGATGTCGGCTTCCTTTTTCCAGATCAAGGCGATCAATACATCCGTACCGGTTCATGCCGATACCCCCTCGAAGGCATCGGACGCTTCCAGAACGGAGAAAATCACCGTCATTCTGGAAATCAAGGCCCAGGAAATCCGAATTTCGGCCCTTTCGGATACGCCCAACGACATTCAGATATCGAGCATGGAGAAGGTGTTTCCGCGGCTGCCCGGCGGCGGGCTATCCGTTGCCGCGGTGGCGAACCACTTGAAAACATTGAAATCACGCTATCCTGCCAGCGATACCATGATTCTGATTCCCGACGACGAGGTGGCCTATTCCGAAATCATCCAGGCCATGGATTGTGCCCGCCGATATGAATCGGAAGAGTTATTCCCCAATGTGGTCCTTTCGGGATCATTGGGGTAAGAGGAGACGAAGCCGTGGCATTGCGCAGACACAGCAGACCCCGACAGAAATTCGTTCCGCCCAAATTGATGCTGACATCGATGATGGATATGTTTACCATTATTCTGATTTTCCTGCTCTTTTCTTTTTCCGACTCTCCGGAAACCATCAAGTTGGGCAAGGATCTGGAACTGCCCCGCTCCAATACCGAGGCCAGCTACAACCAGGCCATCAAGATCGTCCTGTCCAAGACCGATTTGCGGGTCGAAGACGAGGTCATGGCCGAAGTCCGCAACCATAAGCTCGTAGGATACTCCTCGTCGGACGAAGAACTCAGGTCATCGGCGCTCTTCCAGCGCCTGAAAGCGAGCCGGGAAAAATTCGTCCCAGGGGAGGGAGGCGCCCCCCAGGTACCGCATGTCTTGTTCCTGTGCGATAAATCCCATTCCTTCAAAACCGTAAACCAGGTCATCAAAACCGCCGGCATGGCAGGATACCCCAATTTTCAGTTTGCCGTGCTGGAGGAGAAATAGGAGTGCACATGGAGCGACCTCACCGCATTTCCCCCCGGGGATATCTCCTGGCCGTGCTGCTGCTGATGCTGTCCGCCTCCTGCCTCTGCGCCGATGAAACGGCGGCGCCGGCCTCGCCGGAAAAGGGGCTCCAACAGCGCATCGATTTCGGCAACGCCCATATCCTCGGCCAGCGCATCAAATCGGGAGCGGTCTATCTGATGCACCGGAAGAAAAGCGACATCAAGAACATGCTGGAGGTTCGTCAGGACTACCGGGAAGAGATCATTGAAGATTTCGATCTCGACCAGGCGGCCTTCGTCAAGAATCGGTCAGAATCGGAGGTCGTCGAAGCCGGTCCAGCCGTAGCGGCCAAGGAACGGAAAGAGGCATCGAAAGCGGCTCCTTGATCCCTGACGTTGTAAAAGACAGCAGACGGCTCATGAACGATAATGAACCTTTCATTGCAACGATCGGGTGAACCATGTCAGCAAAGTTGAATGTGATGAAGATGAACCCAATCGACTCCGATCCAATTCGACCGGCGACAGGAAGCAGCAGACAACCGCTGACCCATTTTTTCATCTACGAAAACCTGAACCTTGTCGGTGACCGGGTATTCGATAAAGACGAGATTACCATCGGCAGCAGCAAGAGAGCCGACGTGTTTCTCGATCACGGATCCATCGCCGATATTCATGCCCTGGTCAATTACAAGGACGATCAGGTGTTCCTGACCAATCACCATCCCCAGGATGGGTTGCGCCTCAACGGACGGGCCGTCGGCCTGGCCGAACTGCAGCATGAAGATGTCATCGATATCGGTCCCTTTTCCCTGAAAATAGAACTGGTCCCGGCTGTCCCGGCGTCTTCGGAACCGCCGTCCGCCACATACGCCGTACGACTCGTCAACCGCTACGCTTCAGAGCAGGCAAGACAAAGCGCCGCGGAGCAACTGTCCAGAATGATGCGGGTGGAGCAAAGCAAGATTTTGGCACTGCTGGCCAAGCCGCATTTTGTACTGAAGAAAGGACTGGGCGGCATCGAGGCGGCCAGGGTGCAGAATGCCCTGCTCAAAGGGGGCGTGGTATGCGATGTCCGGTTAGAGGAAACGCAGGGAGAAGTTGAGGCCGCGGAACAGCCTGTACTGACGGAATTTGCCGCGCATCCGGCAAAACGGGCAGACCTCTCTGAACAGGAAACGCACGATCCGAACCAGGTCACGGAAGAACCGAATCGGTCGAACCTGGCCGCAGAAACGCCGCCCGCGCCAATCGTCGTGCCGGTGGAAACCGTCGCCTTCACCGATATCTATCAGGACGAGGAGGATGAAGACGAAGAAGAGACCTGGGAAGCCCCGTTTTCATTGCCGGGCCTGCTGGATCAGGCGTCCCGACCGACGGTCGGCGCCAACAGGTCTGCGGAGCAATGGCAAGTGGTCAAGACCATCGGTGAATCGGTGGTGGACGTTTGCCACCTGAAGGGACGGAAGCGCTACTACGTGCCGACAGATGAGGGCCGACTCTGCCTGGTATCCACCCGTTCCAGGGGTGACGGCCATGTGACGATTTCATCCGCTTTCACCGGATATATGGAAAATTCGTCCGGAGAAGCCACGGCGGATCTCGAAGGATACAAGATACCGGAATATAAACAGCTCAAGAAAAGGGACCTGTATCGGATTCCCTTGCCGGACGATGGCGCGGTGGTGATCGAGGCAGCAGGCGGGCGTTACCGGATCGCCCCCGTCGAAAGCCATCCGACACCTCAGGTGGCCACCATTCGGCAGACGTCCGATTTTTCATGGCGGCATTGGGCTTCTTCCCTGGGCGTTCATTTCTTTTTGCTGCTATGTTTCTCGGTCTACCTCTATTTCCAGGCCATCGCTCCGATGAAACCGGAACCCCATTTCGTAAAGATCGATCCGTCCCTGCTCCGGCAACTGCAGCAACCCGAGGTCCCTCCGAAACCAAAAACCCCACCGCCACCGAAGCCCGAACCCGAAAAGGCCGTGGAAACGGTCAGGCCCCAGAAGGAGAAGCCGGTCAGGAAGAAAGCCGCGCCCACAAAGGTGGCCAGGAATCAAAAATCCAGGCGCAAAGGAGCCAACACCGGTCCGGTAAGCAAGCATCCCAAGGCGGGCGGCGGTTTTGGTGAGGGTAATATCAAGAATCGCAACATCAATCAGACCGGTATCCTGAGTGTGCTGGGAAGCTCCAAGATCGGCGGACCCTCCGAGGCCATCGCTTCGGTGACCAATCTGGATGCCGTGCCGGTTCCGGGCGCCACCGACAAGAATTTCAGCGTGGGCGGTCTCAAAGGTGCCCTGGGCAATGGAAAGATTGCCGTCGCCACCGGCGAAATCATGCAGACCAAGGGTTCCCGGCAAGTGCTGCGCAGTGCGGGAGCGCGCGGCAAAGGCGAGGTTGCCGCGCTGGAGCGGGGAACCACCGGAAAGAAGCAGGTCCAGGCGATGGTGACGGCCAAGATGAGCCGCACGGTCCAGATCAAGGGGGGTATGAGCCGCGAGATGGTCAAACGGGTGATCGACCAGCATCTGGAGGAGATTACCTATTGCTACGAGACGGCACTCATGTCCAACCCCAACATCCTCGGTCGTATCGTGTTCGAATGGAAGATCAAGATGGACGGCAGCGTGGGAGAGATACGAATCGTCAATTCCAGTGTCAATTCCCACGAAATTCATCAATGCATCAAGTCGGCCATTAAATCATGGCAGTTTCCGAAACCAACGGGCGCGGAAGTGGTGGTCAGCTATCCATTTGTTTTCGACCTGGTCACATTCTAATCGTTGTCAACGGCGAGTGGAAGAGGAGAAGTAGATGCGCAAGAACGTGTTGATGGGGGTGGTCGTCAGTATCATCGTGTTGAGCGGTCAGTGGGCCTGGTGCGACACACAAACCGATGAGGAGAAAGTCTATGCGGTCCAGAATCGTATTTTTCATCGCAGTCATGAACTGGATCTGTCGGTGGGCTATATCTCCGATGACGCCTTCTTCCAAGTCTATCCCATTTCATTGGGGTACACATTTCATTTCAATGAACTTTTCGCCTGGGAAGTGGCCCGCGTCCAGTACATGTTCAACGAGGAGCGGGACCTGAAAAAGACGTTGGAGAACGAATTCAACGTCACCCCCGAGCGTTTCCCGGAACCCAAATACATGATCCACAGCCATTTGGTTTTCAAGCCCCTCTACGGCAAGCATGCATTCCTGAATCACGGGGTCATCAACAACGAAATCTACCTGTTTGCCGGCGCCGGCACGGCCCATTACGAGTTCCAACTCAGCACCGGCGAGAGCCAGGAAGAGGACGCCCTGTCCCTCAGCTTCGGCATGGGGCTCAAATACCATTTTAACAAGAAGATCTGCATGAATTTCGAAATCCGCGACCTGGTGAACTTTCGCGAAGCGGAGACCGAAAACAATCTCTATTTCGGACTGGGCGTCGGCTATCGTTTCAATCTGGCCCCGCGTAAGGTAGAGGAAGATCCCACCATGAAAAAGCTGAAGAGAATTTTAGATGAAGAGTAAGCGAACCATTGGATCCATAGCGGTTTGGACCCTGACCATCGGGCTGCTGTTTTTTGCCGGCATGGCCCGGGCCTCCAACCCGGAGACCACCTTCTATCCGCGGCTGCCGAGTTCCGATGCGGGAGCGCCCCCTGCGGTGAGTGAATCCGCCGATAAGGCCCAAACGGATGCAGAAGAGTTCCGGCAGATGTTCCGTCGGGGATATGAATTTTACTCCAAATCCCGGTATGAAGAGGCGGCCGAAGCCTTGTACGGCTTCTTGAGTCAACGAACGCCCGATGACCAGGATTATGAATGGGCCGAGTTCTTTTTCGGTATCAGCCTCAAACGACTGGGGTATTCCCATGCGGCGGTGGATACGCTGGTCAATCTGGTGGCCCGCAAGCCCAATCCGCAGATTGTCGGCTACGTGCTCGAAATGCTGGAACAGGTCAGCCGCAGCAGTCCATACGACCGGGACCTGTTGATCCATCGCGCCCTTTGCGACCAGAGTTACGGTTTCGTGGAAGGCACCGCATCCGATTTCGTGCATTACTACCAGGGCGAGTACGACTGGGATCACGGTCTGTTCGAGTGGGGAGACGAACATTTCGCCAAGATCCGGCCGGACACCTTCTATTATCACAAATATCAGTTCAAACGCGCGTTGCGGGCCATCTACGAAGACCGCGTGGAAGAGGCCGTCTCCATCCTCAAGCAGGTGATTGCCAGATTGGAGGACGGCGATACGCTCAAGGATGATGCCCGCAAGACACTGGCCCGGCTCTACTATGAGAGTGGAAAGTTTGCCGAGGCCGATTTTTTATACCAACAGATCGAGATGAATATCGTCGAGCAGGCCCAGAACCTGTTGGAAAGGGCCTGGGCCCACTATCGGCTCGGCAACCCGGAACGGGCCATGGGGCTGCTCTATTCGTTCGAGGCACCTTCGTATGCCAACTCGTTCACTCCCGAATTCTATATCCTCAAATCCTTCATCTACAAGGATGTCTGCCATTACAAGACCGCCTTGCAGGTACTGGAGCAATTCAAGGCGCGTTACGGCCAATCCCTGGAATATATCTACCAGCGCCGGCCCATGCCCGACAACCAGGCCATGCTGCTGGTATTGCTCAACAAGCCCCGGATCAAGCGGGTTTGGAAATTTCTGAATTTGCTGGAGCGCGAGCACGGTCTCGTCGAGAAGACGTCGGATGAAAACCTTCGCGTCTATCTGGACCGCCTGTACACCTTGAAGCGCGACGCCACCGAACGGCGTTTCCGGGTACTGGTAACGGAGGCCTACGAGACCTTGGCCAATGCCATGTTGAAGTTCGAGGAAGAGGCGCACTTGATGGAGTATGAAATCGGCATCGATATGTACCAGCGCGTTCACACCTACCATGCCGATGAAGAAGAGGCACCGGAAAAGGTGGACCCCGCAGATCGGGACGACGTGGCCGTTTACGCCTTCCAAGGAGAATTCTGGAACGACGAACTGGACACCTACGAGGTCGTCCTGCCCGACAAATGCCAAAACGCAGAAGAATGGGATATCTTTTTCAAATGAAACGTTGTGCCAATATAGCCTGGCTTTTGGTGTTGGGATTCGTGATCGGTCTGGCAATACCGGATCGATCGATGGCGTTCCTCTTCTGGGGCTCCGATGACGCATCCAAGGTGTCCGATCCATATTCCTACGAAGAACGCGACGCGGCCGAAGAGAAAAAGCAATACGTCGTCAAATTGGAGCAGGACAGGCGAAAATGCGAGCTTGCGATCATCAACACCAAGACCCTCATCGGCCGGTCCAAGAACCGGCCCTATCTGCCCGAGCTCTATCTGCGACTGGCCGAATTGTATATCGAAAAATCCCGTCTGGCCTACTTTCTGCGCAAAAGCCAGCAGGAGGAAGTCGGAGAACGGGCCCTGGACCAATATGAATCCAATATGCTCAAGAAACAGGCCATCGAGATCTACCAGCGCATCTTGCACCAGTATCCCGATTTCGAATTTGCCGACAAGGTCTACTTCTTCATGGCCCACGAGTATTATGAACTGGGCCAGGTGGAAGAGATGCTTCGGCAGTACCAGGTCCTGATCCGCAAGTACCCGGACAGCCAATATACACCCGAGGCCCAATTGCTGCTGGGGGATTACTATTTCAATCAGAAGCAGGATGTGGAACAGAGCATCCTCCACTACCAGGCGGTGCTCCAATATCCGGACAGTATGGCCGTGGCGGCGGCACGCTATAAATTGGCCTGGTGCCGGATCAACCTGGCGGATTTCAAAGGCGCCCTGGAATTGTTCGAGGAGTCGGTGACCAGCCCCATGGCGGCCAGGGAGCTGGATATCGATACCTACCGCCGGGTCGATGTCCGCCTGGAATCGCTGGTGGACATGGCGTACTGCTATCCGGAAGTCTACAAGAAGGCCACGCCGGAGCAGGCCCTGGCCTATTTCAAGCGCTACGCCTGGTCCAGGCCGGTCTATACCACCGTCCTGGAAAAACTGGCCTATCGATATTACGTCAAGAAAAAATGGGCGCAGGCGGCGCCCTTGTATCGCGAACTGGCCATGATCCGCCAGGACCCGCAGAAGCTGTTGGAATATGCCAAGCATATTTTCGAAAGCGTACAGGCCACGGGCACTTATCAGCATGCGGAAAAGGACGTGGCCATCATCGTCCGCGCCTTGGAACGCCAGGTCTACTCCGCCCATATGGAGGAGGCCGACAAGGAGAAGCTGATCAATGATTACGAGATCTTCGCCCGCGATATCATCACCCATTTGCACGCCAAGGCCCGCCAGGTCAATTCCAGCGAGCAGTTTGCCATCGTTGCGGATGCGTATAAGCAATATCTGGACTTTTTCAAAGAGAGCCCGGCCGCACCACAGATGGCGGCCAACTATGCCGAAGCCCTTTTTTCGGCCGGCGATTATATCGAAGCCGGCAAGCAATATGAAAAAGTAACTCCGGCGGCCACCGTCAATACCCAGCAGCGCCAGGAAACTCTTTACAGTGCCGTAATCTCCTACTATCGCGCCCTCGCAAACAAAGAGGAATTGAATTTCTACCAGGCCGCCTATGCCCGCGAAGGGTTGCGCAGCGTGGGCAAGACGTTTGCCGCGGAATTTCCCGACTCCCGCCATACACCGGATGTGCTGTTCAACGTGGCCTGGACGTCTTACGACGAAGGCCATTACGGCGTGGCCATCAGCGACCTGACCAATTTCGTGGAGCGCTACCCCCGACATCAGGCTTCCACGGCCGCCATTCAACTGATCATGGACGCCTACCATCTCATGGAGAACTATGAGGGCATGATCCAATTCGGCAAGTCGATCCTGGCCAACGGTCAGATTCAGAATGCCGGGCTCAAGCAGGAGATCGCCGGTCTGATCCGCAGCGCCGAATCCAGAGTGGTTTCCAGCATGACCATGGCGGCCAGGGACGACTGGGAGAATACCCGCAAGGAACTGATCGATGTGGCCGACCGCGGCGCCAAGACCGATATGGGCGAACAAGCCCTCAACGCCCTGATCCTCTCCAGCCGGGACCAGAAGGATCTGCCCACCCTGTTCGATGCGGGCAACAAGATGATCAACAGTTATCCGGGTTCGGACAATGTCCAGGACACCCTGGGAGTGCTGATCGACACCTCGGTCAGCATCGGACAGCTCCGGTTGCTGGCCGAATATCTGGAAACCCTGTGCCGGAAATTTCCAGGGCATAAAAACAGCATCGATTTCCTCACCCAGGCCGCCCGCATTCGTGAAGGTCTCGGCCAACCGTCCCGGGCCAACCAGGATTATCGGCAGTTGCTGAAAGGCCACGGGTCCGGAATCCAGCACTGGGACGACATCGTGTTCGCCATGGTGGAGAACGCCGTTGAATCGGGCAATGCAACGTCTGCCATCGGCACCCTGGAGACCTACCAATCGAAATTGTCCAATCGCGGCAAGGTTCGTGCCCGGGCTCAACTGGCCGTACTGAACCTCGACGCCGATCGCCGTTCCCAGGCGCAGAAATACAGCCGTTTGGCCGCGAAATCCTATCGTTCCCGGATGGGCACAGAGGATCCCGTCCTGCGAGATCTGATGGCGGA
Organism: Desulfobacteraceae bacterium; assembly: GCA_050288425.1. Lineage (GTDB taxonomy): Bacteria > Desulfobacterota > Desulfobacteria > Desulfobacterales > Desulfosarcinaceae > JARRKU01. Next base: position 27,210 of record JBNKDU010000082.1, read on the forward strand.
AATTGCCTATCGCCAGGTCCAAGGACAAAGCGGGAGATACTTTCAATTGCGGCTCAAACAGAAGATCGACAACAAGGTGGTCGAGCGGAAGGCCAAGATGCTCGCCGATCTGGAAAAGGGCTACCAGGAGGTGCTGGAACACAAATCGCCGACCTGGGCATTGAAGGCCTGTTTCCGGGCCAACGAACTCTATTCCGAGTTTGCCGATTTCCTGCTCGCATCCCCGGTTCCGGCCGACCTGACCTCCGCGCAACAGACACAATATCGTGAGCTGATCCGGCAGAAGTCCCAGGCCTACCGCGATAAAGCCGCGCAATACCGCAAGACCTGCTCGCAACTGGCAGCCAAATGGGAGATCTGTGATCCCGAGCTGAGTGGCTACTTCTCGTCCGGGGAGGACGGGCAGGGAGGCGACGGCCGGGTTACCAGTCTGGCCGGTCAACAGAACTGCACGGTGATCGCAACCCAGGGGCTGAACGACAAGGCATTGTCGCAACTCTACCGGCGATTGTTGAATGCGCCGGACGATCTGCAACTCCAGGCTACCCTGGCCAAGGCCTATCTGCGGCAGGGCGATTATCGGCAAGCCGCCCTGGTGGCCAGGAATGCCCTGCCCAAACTCGGTGGGCAACAACGCCGTCTCAAGGCGGAACTGCTCAATCTGGTGGGGTTGACCCAATTGTCCTGCGGCAAGGACGCCATGGCCAAAGAAACTTTCAAGCGGGCCCTGGAAGCGGATCCGGGTCTGGCCTGCGCCCGGCTCAATCTCGCCGGCCTCTACCGTTACTACGGTCATGGCGAAAAAGCCGCCGATCTCATGCAGGACGCCAACCTGACCGACCTGGATCGCGAAGGCATTCATCCCCGCATAGGAGCCATTTACAATGAACTCGTCATGTATGCGCAATAAGCGCATAAGCCGCCTGGCCTGGATTTTCCTCCTGTTCGCGGCGGTGAGCGCCTGCAGCAGCGACGACAGCGTGCCACCCAAGGAGGCCGGCTTCAGCCAGACCCACAACTGGCAACGCATCAGCGTAACCCAACTGAATGAGAGCGGCACCACCATTCCGTACGTGGTCGCCAGGCCGGCGGCGGACGGAAACGTGCACATCGCCTATTACGGCTCCGCGGCCGCTCCGGATGGAACGCCGATTCACCGGCTGAACTATCTGATCTGGAATCCGGCCACCCAGGCCATGACCACCCATGTGGTTGAGAATCGCCCGGGTCCCACCGGATATGATGGATTCGACCGCTGCGATCAATTCGATCTGGCATTGGACGGTACCACGCCGGTGTTCATCTACCCCACCTATGAAATCCATCCAACCATGCTTCAGGCGGAAGCCGACATCATGGTGAACCTGTTCGACGGTGCGAGTTGGAACGAGGCCACCGGCGCCATCGGTTTTGTGGAACGCAACCCGGTCTTCCAGGACGGTCACGCCACCGAGAATATGTCGGTGACCGTGGACGACCAGGGCAATGTCCACCTGTGCTACCAGTTCTTCACCGAAGGCATCGATTCCGCCAATTATCGCTATCCCGACCTGCATTACGTCTTTCGTGATCGCGCAACCCTGTTCGACCCCATGGCAACCGGCGATTACCAGGCCATCGAAGAACATGTCGACGGCAACCAGTTCACTACCTTCGGCATCCACAACAGTGTCGGGTTCCATTGCAAGGTTCTCCTGGATCCCGACGGCATGCCGGTGATTGTCTACGGCGAATACGGTGAACAATTCAACGGAGAGTTCGCGCTCAAGGTGGCCTATCGCAACGCCGCCGGACAATGGCGGCGCGAAATCGTGGACGCCTTGCCCGACGGGTGGACCCTTTCCGGCATCAGTGCCGCATTTTACCCGCCCGATCCCGAGAATCCCGAGGCGGAACGGGCGCTGGCCATCGCCTATGCGCTCCACTCTCCGTCGCCCGAGCCGGACGACGGCCATCGCCTGCTGTTCGCCGTAAAGCGCGAGGGGCAGTGGACCACGGAAATCGTCGATGAAACCACATGGTGCGGCGCGGATTGTGTGCTGGCCTTCACCCCGGACGGCTATCCGGCCATCGCCTATTTTGACGAACAGTCCCATTCCGGCCGGCCGCATCAGTTCCTGAAATATGCGGAATTCAACGGCGTGCTGTGGTCCCGGGAAAGCGCCGAAGAACAAGGCATTGTCGGCCGCTACAATTCGCTTTGGTTCGATGCCGCCGGCAGGGCCAACATCTGCACCTATTCCGATGAAGACAATGAAATTCTGATCATTCGCCGGATCAATTGACCGGACAAAGACCCATATCGACAAGATAACACCCAATCGAGGAAGAGGTGACCGTATGAAGAAAAGAATGGGTTTCACCGTGGTAATGGCCGTTATTCTTTCGTTCCTGGCGGCGGCCCATCTGGGCGCGGCCCCGCCGAATTTCAACGATCTTTTCGACGAATGCCCGGGAAGCGCCTGTGGCGCACCGCCCACCGGGGGTGCCGGCGGAGGCGGCGGAGGCGGCGGTATCCTGATTCTGGTGTATTACACCTGGGGTCCGCTCCTGTCGGTACAGGAAGACATCGACGGCGACGGCTACAATGACGAGGTCGACAACTGCATGTTCACGCCCAACGATCCCAGCGAAAACAGCGATGGGGACGCCTTCGGCGATGCATGCGATTATTGCCCCAACCTCGCCACCGAAAACAACAACGACATCGACAATGACGGGATCGGAGACGATTGTGACGACGACATGGATGGCGACGGAGTACCGAACGACAGCGATACTTGTCCGTCCGTCATGAACGCCGGCCAGATCGACTTTCCGTCCGAAGACGATCCGGACAACGACGGCCTGGGCAATGTCTGCGATGCGGATGACGACAACGACGGCATTCCGGACCTGCTGGACAATTGCGTCACGGACGTCAATCCCAACCAGGAGAACTCGGATTACTACATCGACGGCGATATCTCCGGCGATATGTGCGACAACGATTACGACAACGATGGCTTCGATGAAGCCCATGACGGCATTCCCGCAGAGGACCTGTGCCCCAACTTGCAGAGCACAGAGAACGGTGACGCGGATGGGGATGGAATCGGCGATCCTTGCGACAATTGCCCCATAATCGCCAACCCCGACCAGGCCGACGGCGACCGGGATGGCATAGGAGATCTTTGTGATGCCTTGTAAATTTTTGTCACTCACGGTTTTGCTGGCATGCCTTCTGGGAGCCGTCGCCTGCGACAACAACACGCCGCTGGAGCGCACCGTGACGCGTGAGCAGGGGCGCATCGTTGCGGAATTCTACACCGAGAATCCCGAGAACATCCAATTCCCGGTCAAGGTGCTCTTCGCCATCGACTGTTCGTTGAGTATGACCTCATCGGATCCGCTGAATCCTCCGGACGAACCCTATGGACGTCGGATCGCCGCCGTGCGGCGTTTTCTGGATCGCTACAACACCAGCGACTACCCCAGCGTGTCGTTCAGCATCATGCTCTGGTCCGCCAACGTCCTCGACCAGACCCGCAACGGGTACGGAGATCCGGGATTCACCCGCTCCGCGGATGAGTTGAACCGCGTTCTGGACAACGTGAACAACGATACCACCACCGACTACATCGGAACGCTGGACGCCATTCGGGATGTCGTCCACAACGATATCATCAATACCCTGTATGAGGAATCGGGCGAGAACAAGGTGGCCCGTACGAAATACATCGTACTCTTCTTCAGCGACGGCATGCCCAATGTGGCCGGTGGAGAGCCCCAGCTCCAGTCGGATATCTACGATCGGGTGGAAGCCATGACCCAACTGGCCGAAGATGAGGGGGTCGGTCAATTCAGTCTGCATACTTTTTTTCTCTCCGCCTGGTTCGATCTCAACCCTGGTTTCGATGCCGAACGGCAGTATGCCGAAAACACCCTGCGGGGCATGGCCCAGCGCGGCAACGGCAGTTTCCGCGAGTTCGCCACGGCTGCGGCAATCGATTTCATCAACTTCACCGATCTGCGTCTGGCCAACCAATACAAGGTCGCATACATCATGGCCTACAACTTCATGGTGCGGCCCGGAATCGATGTGCTTAACCTGGACAGCGACGGGGACGGTCTGACCGATGAAGACGAAATCAATCTGCACGGGACCGATCCGCGCAACCGGGATACGGATAACGACGGGTTGAGCGACTACTTTGAAATCGATGTCCAGACCCTGATGGACGACGGCCAGATGTGGCCCGATCCCCTGGTGAATGACAGCAGTTGCCCGCCGCCACCCGGCGGCGTGTGGCCCGACCAGGACAGCGACGGACTCACCGATTGTGAAGAGTCGATCAAGGGGACATGGCGTTTCGTCGCCGACTTCGATTCCGACTGCATGCCCGACGGCATCGAGGTCGCCGCAGGCATCAACCCGTTCGAAAACGATTACATCGCGGACAGCGATATGGACGAGGAGTGGGATCTCTACGAAGTGAAGTGGCACACCAATGCCCTGGCCAATGATCCCATCCTGTATGAACGCTATCGTTACGCGTACACCACCATCGACCATGGGCCGCCCGATCCCGTGCTCAACCCGGATATCCCCCAGGGCATCAAGCGGTATACCTTCGACATCAGCAATATCAGCCTGATGGACACCATCGGTTCGGCTGCCAACGGAATGTTCAACGGAGGACAGGAGTTACTACCGGGAGACAACATCATCCGGATCTACATCGCCCAGGTTCCCGAAGACCGGCCCAATGCGCCGCCGATCTTCCGTATGGCGGAAGTGACCATCAACACCTTGCACGATGACACTTACACGGTAACCCTCGGTCGAGATCAATTTGAACTCATAGATTAAGGATATAGGTGAACTCATGAAAAAGTTATGCTTCGTTATCTGGCTGTTCATGCTGTCGGCCATTGCGGCGTGTGGCGGCGGTACAAGCGAAAACGGCACCCCGGCCGAGCCCGCCGTGCGGGAGCTCCAGATCGGCGAGACAGCCTCCGCCATGATCGAGACAAAAGGCGATGTCGACACCTATCATTTCCGGGCGGCAGAAACCAACCGGTTCCTGAATATCAATTGCCGCGAGGCGACATCGGGTTCTCCGGTGGACCTTCTGGTGACCGTGTTTGAAGAGACCAACGGCCAGCGGGTACGCCTGTTCGGCAAACACAAGCCCGACGGCGCTACCTTGAGTGCCGATCTGGATCTGTGGATTTTCATCGACTCCCCCAAGGATCTATACATCACCGTCCGGGACCTGATGGACGACGATGCCTCCACCGATATCCCTTACAACCTGACCGTGACGTTCCAGGACTCCATGAACGGCAATCACGATTTTTCCAATGCACAGCCCATCACCATCGGTGCCGGGGCGATCACCGACGCCATTTCAAAGATCGGCGAGGTCGATTGCTTCACATTTGAACCCCAATCCAGCGGCGTCTTCTCCGTCGACGTGGTTCATAACAAGCCGGGCGGTGTGTCGCCGGTACAATTGGCGCTGTCCCTGTATGACCATAACGGCAATCTCATCCAGCGGCTGTCCGATCCCCACCACACCATCCTGTCCTACCTGGAACCGGCGGATGGCCCATTCTTCGTCATCGTGGAAGACAACGACAGCATGAACGGCGATGACGGCGCGCCATATGATCTCACCGTTGGCACGGTCACCGTGGCCGAGGCCCAGGGAAACGATACCATCGCGGACGCCACCTTCCTTGCGCCGGTGGTCGATACCTGGTCCGCAACGGGCGCCATCGATTACGGCTGCGCCAGTTTGTCCGCCACCGGGCACGCCGGTGATGTCGACTGGTATGCGCTGACCATCGGCGCCGGCGGTGCGACGTTTCATCAGATCGAACTCAGCATCGATGGGGGAGGGACTACCCTGGGAACGGCACCCGTACGCGTCACGGTGTATGATACCGGTGAAAATGTGGTCACTTCGTACGATTTTTCACCCAACGGCGGCGCCTACCTCAACCATTTCAGGGCGCAGGACGGCCAGTATTTCGTTTCCGTGGCACCGGTGGACTCCACCCGGATCGATGCCGGGGTCAACTATCGGGTGCAATTGCGTGAAGTCACCCTGAACGATACCGCCGAAGAGAACGACGACAATACCAAGAATACGGCCATCGCCATGAACAGCGGCGATTCGGTGGTCGGCTATGTAAGCTACCATTCGGATGTCGACTGGTACCAAGTCGACGTTTCCACGGATGCCGCCCGTGTGCTGTCGGTGGATTTCACCGCCCCCACTTCCATCGTCGACTACCAGGTGTCCATCTGGCGCGGCGAAAATGAGATCAAGCGCGTGACCGACATGGACGGCAGCGACGGCGTGACCCATCTGAAGACCTCCATCCTGGTCCCCGGGGAGACTCCGGCCGGAACCGCTGCCTACCACGTCAAGGTGTGCGATGCACAGAACAACGAAGGCAGCGATGTGGCCTACACCCTGTCGGTGGATGTCGCACCGGTTCCCGGGGCACCGGCGGCCATCGGTCCCGGTCCGCTCTACTACTATGACGAACCGGTCCAGGAGGCCGGGGAATCGCAGAATGTCGAGCTGGAGATTTTTTCGACCCTGCAGCCCGTCTTCAAGGCCAACACGGACTGGCTCGACTTCCGGAACAATCAGGATATCACCATGGGCGCACCCGGAGTGGACGGTTCAGTCCAGATCGACTTTCCCTGGATCAGCGGGTACATCGACTATCAGGGGGACCGCGACTTCTTCCAGCTCGATTTCGACAAGCTGGATCCCGCCGGTGCCGAAACCAGCTGGTACTACGACATCGCAGTTCACCTGGTCGTCCCCGACCCGGGAAGCGATGTGGAATACGTCTGGAAACTCTACCGTGACAGAAACAGCAATGCCACGATCATGGACAACCCCTCTTCGCCGGACGGCTATATCGGCTGTGCCGGTGACCTTACCCCCCAGAACGTCGCCGGAATCGATATGACGACTCCCGATCCCGCCGGATCGGACCAGTTCTGGGTGGGCAGCCAGTGGGGGGCCGGCGCCCAGTTCTATTTCAGCATCAGTGATTTCAACTACCTGCAGTTGCCCGCCGGGTCTCCGAATCCCGACCCGGACGACGACTGGGGATACGCCGTCCCCTACTATTTCAAGCTGACCCTCACGTATCACCCCGGCCAGTCGGCTCCCAATTAAACCCGGTTGTCGACGTTTATCCGCCCGGCTCCAATCAACAGGAGCCGGGCTTTTTTTTCGCCCGATGTCCCGATCCGGTCGGATGACGTGTGGTGCGAAGCCCCTTTCTTCGAGTCCTTCGTTTACATACCGCTGTTCGTGCCCTAGCTTGCTTGAGAATCGATTCCGAGTCGAACAAAGATTCCGGCATGGTGACCGTGGCGCTCCTCCGGAGATCATCCGCAGGAAGACCGCGTGCCGATTGGTCTGTACGTAGCCCCGGGGGCAACAGCGACGATGGCCAAAATGGAATCGAGAAGAGGAGATGAATCATGAGACCCTGGTTCATGTTGTTGATTTTCATGACATCGGCGGCGCCTGCTTTCGCAGCCGGAAATACCGTCCGTTACGATGTCGACGGCCGGACCTACGAAGGCTATTATGCGCCTGCAGGTGACAAGGCCCCTCTGGTGCTGCTGGTTCATGACTGGAACGGGCTGACCGACTACGAAATCAGGCGCGCCGACATGCTGGCCCAGATGGGATATTCGGTTTTCGCCGCCGACCTGTTCGGGGCCGGTGTGCGACCGACGGAGGCCAAAGACAAGCGTCAGCACACCGGAGAACTTTACAAGGACCGCGCCAAAATGCGGGCGTTGATGAACGGCGCACTGAAAACGGCAGCGTCCATGGGGAGCGATGTGAACAATGCCGTTGCCATGGGCTATTGCTTCGGCGGTGCGGCGGTGCTGGAACTGGCCCGGTCCGGAGCGGATATGAAAGGTTTCGTGACCTTTCATGGGGGGTTGAAGACGCCCGAAGGGCAGGATTACACCCGAACCAAAGGGAAAGTGCTGATCATGCACGGTTCGGCCGATTCGAACATTACCATGGATGATTTCGCCAATTTGGCCAAGGCCCTGGAATCCGCAGGCGTCGTCCATGAGATGATCACTTACAGTGGCGCACCCCATGCATTCACCGTATTTGGCGGCGAACGCTATCGTGAGGATGCGGATCGGAAATCATGGCGCCGTTTCCGCCAGTTTCTGGAAGAGACGCTGAAATAGCCGCCTGCCTGAAAGCCTTGGATTCAGGGGAACAGACGCATTTCCGAATGGGTCTTCCTGCCTGGGGACCAAGTCGCCATCGGTGCACCAGCATCCGGTCTCGATTTCATGCGGATATACGAATTGACAGTCATTGGCGGATCGACTATAGTAAGAAACCTAAAATCTCTTGTTATCAAGTGGTTACATTGATCCCGGCGAACTGTGAAGGCATACCCGCCCAGCTTGTGGGATGAAGGCGTGGGTCGCATTTCGACGCGAGTTGGTGCACGGGCGATTTATGGGGCGTGACAAAATATTACAGCATCCATGTCATTCGAATCCGGATGGTATCAATGGATCCGCGTCGGCTGCGGGGAGCGTAGCCCGTTGTCGCATCCTGTTGCTGGAACTGCTTCGCCTCATCGGTCTTTTTCTTACCCATGCCCGTCTATCCAAGGGCGTTCAAGCCACCAATGTCATTTTCGATCAAATCGTGCGCCATTTGCGCATTTTGGAGGCCATGCCCGGACATGAGGGCGGACTCTTGATTCGCCGGACCGACTGCTCCGGCGATGTGACCCTGGATGTGCCCGAATATGCGGTCCTGTTCGGCGATGTGTTCCTGCAAGGCGGCGACCATCTCGTTTCACAAGAGCTTCCCTCGGGGTCGAAACGCAGGACCCAACTGCAAAGCGCCCTCCGGCAGACCTTCCGGTGCCTTCGGGACCAGGCCGTTCACGCCTTATACATTCGATTCCCGGGCCATGGGGACGAAAACATCGACCGTTTGAGACTCTCCCTGAATATCGTGGCGCGGTTTCGTTCCGCAGCCATGGAGGGGGGTTCCATCTCGTTTCGCTATAATCAGCGCACCTTGATCATTCCATTGATTGCCGACTTCAGGGGCGTACCGGATCCGAATCTTACCCTGATGGCCGCCCTGAACGGACTGTCGGCGGCCAACACACGGGCGCTGATGGCCCAAGCCTGCGCGTTCCAGAACATGTCCCGGTCTGGCGACAAAAGAACGATCCAGGGGCCCGGCATGAACAGCTACAACCAGATCTTCGAAGTACGCAGCCTGCGATCCCAGATGGTCAAGCCGCCGGTGGAAGTCAACAATCTTCCCTGGTTGCAAGTCGCGGCATCATCGGTTCGGGACGCTGTCTGCATGGCCGTAGAAGATGGTGCCGGCCCTGCCGGATCGGAATGCGGCCGGGCTGTTTCCCCATCGGTAATCCGACGGGTGGATGCCCCTCAATCCGATGTCGAAAACGCGCTCGAACCGCGGGACCTGGTACCGTACCTGGATCTGTCTCAAAAAGAGATTCGCACGGCCATGAATGCCCTCTGGGAGCGCGATTATGATGGACTCGCACCGGCACAACTGGGACGGAGGTTCGCCACTTTGTCCCAGCTATTGTACGCCATAGATAAAAGATGCCAGGATCCGAGAGTGATCGATGCGGTATTGGGTTTGTTACGTCGGCGATTGGCCGATGTTCCGGAACACATCTTGTCCTGCCTGGAGGCCCGACGCCAGGGACTCAAGATCAATGTGCCTGGACGCGCCGTTCTGGTGGGGATGGTCCATCCACGCCTCTTCGATCTGCTTACGCTGATACAGGAGCACCTGTTTGCACAGCGAAGAATTGCCGTGATCAGAGATCTTTCCTTCGAGTTCGACGACTGCCATATCCATGCCCTGGCGGAGGCTTTCGGCATCACCGTGTCCGATGCCCATGTCGTCTTGAAATCTCTCGCAGACTGTTTTGGTGACGATGGGACCTTTCATCGCGCCATATTCGAAAATTGTGTCGATGTCATGGCACGTCATGATAACGCCATTTTCGATATCCTATGGTGCTGCTTGAAAGAAACCCCCGCGCGTCTGGACCGCCTCAGCTTTCTCAATGCCTTTCGGCAGATCATCATCCGGCTGCGAGACCCCCAGCAATCCCTTCGATTCCTGCTGGCGGATATCTGCCAGGTCCCCGACGGCATCAGCTTAACCGATCGAAATGCATTTTCGCTGGCCACTGTATTGCTTCATTCGGACAAACAAGTCGATACCCGGAATGAGGCTGAAGACGCGCTGATTGCCCGACCGAAATTGAGTTCCCAATTGAAGCAATACGCCGCCTGGCATCTGGAGGTCGACCGGCACCGCTATATGTCCAAGTTCAGAACCATTCACTATTCGGCCCAACAGGCCCTGCGCAGGGGAGAAGATGACCGGCCCGCAGGATTTGAGCCATCCTTTCTCCTGGCCCTCGAACGCGAAGCATTGATTTTTACGGCATTGGTGGGCGGGAATACGGCGCGGATCCTGTTGCGCGAAGCTTTGGACACATATGGCCACCCCGACCCCCGGTGGTTGATCCGATTATCCAGCAGCCAATCGCTAGGAACCCTCGTTGCACAGTTGCAACTGGTGGTGCGTTGTCTTGGACGAGCCGGGCATTCGGAGGACATTCACCGGCTCAATACCCTGGGCCGGAACGCCCGTCGGCTCCTGGGACAGGATACCCGCCCGGAGCACAGGGCACGGGTCAAAGAGCTGTTGAATCATGCGATGAAGGCATGCCGGGCCATCTCAAGCCGAGGCAACGAGTATTGACCCCAACGTGGCAACATTGCGGTTGACCCCTTCGGATTTCAGCCAGCAAGAGGAATCGTCTCCATGAAAAATCCCGGCAAGTTGTTTCAGCCCGAAACGGTTTGTAAAATCCTGATCAAAGATCGTCTGTTGGCCCCTCATCAGGCCAAGGAAATATTGCGTGCCAAGGACGGTCTGATGGCCAAGCTGGAAAAAATCCGCCAGAAAAAATATGAGAACACCCCGACGGCGGAACTGATTTCGAATCCATTGAACATCGCCGATGTCATCACGTCGTTAAAATTGAGCCGCCTGGACAACCCCGAGCTTCCCCTGGATGAAGAGACCATCTATCGGGCCCTGGCCCGCGCCTGGGAGATACCCTTTCATCAGCTCGATCCGCTGAAACTGGATCTCAACGTCGTCACCAGCTCCATTACGCGTACGTTTGCCATGAAACACCTGGTGCTGCCGGTCCAAGTCAAGGAGGGAGTCCTGACCGTGGCAACTCCCAATCCATTCGACCTGGAAGTGCTGGACGATATCGTTTCCGCCAGCAAGTTGAAGGTACGGATGGTGATCAGCCCCAAATCGGATGTCATCAAGCTGATCAATGAATTCTTCGGTTTCAAGACATCCATCGTCGCGGCCCAGGATCAATTTGCCGGTCCTACGGTGGATCTGGGCAACCTGGAACAATATGTGCGCCTGCGTTCCGTGGATGAGCTGCCTTCCAACGACAAACACATCGTCAATGCCGTGGACCACCTGTTTATCTATGCTTTCGACCAGAAAGCCAGCGACATCCATATCGAACCCAAACGCGAAAAAACCCTCATCCGGATGCGCATCGACGGCGTGCTGCACACGATTTACAAGCTGCCGAAAAGCGTCCATTCGGCGATCGTCAGCCGGATCAAGAACCTGTCCCGAATGGACATGGCCGAAAAGCGCCGGCCCCAGGACGGCCGCATCAAGACCGATAAAGGGGAGGTGGAGGTGGAGATTCGGGTCTCCACGGTGCCCGTGGCATTTGGCGAGAAGGTGGTCATGCGGATCATGGATCCGGACATTCTCTTCCGCGACCTGGATCTGCTCGGTTTCGACCCCATCGACCTGGAACGATTCCAGAATATCATCGATATGCCCCATGGGATCATCCTGGTGTGCGGACCCACCGGCAGCGGCAAATCCACAACCCTCTATTCCACACTGAACAGGATCCATAAGCCGACCATCAACGTCACCACCGTCGAAGAGCCCATCGAGATGGTGCACGAGAATTTCAATCAGATCGCCGTTCAGACCAAGATCGGCATCACCTTCGGATCCATTTTGCGAAATATCCTGCGCCAGGATCCCGATGTGATCATGATCGGTGAAATGCGGGATCTGGAGACCGCTGAAAACGCCATCCAAGCCGCGTTGACCGGACATCTGGTGCTCTCCACCCTCCATACCAACGATGCGCCCACCGCCATCATGCGGCTGTTGGACCTGGGAATCCCGCACTTTTTGCTTCAGGCGACCCTGGTGGGCATCATGGCGCAACGGCTGGTACGCAAGGTCTGTGATTATTGTAAGGAGCCCTTTGTCATGGACACGGACAAATTGCGCGCCATGGGGCTCGACATCGGTCGGCAGGGGACCGTGGAACTCGCAAAAGGAAAGGGGTGCGAAAAATGCCGCGGTACCGGTTATATGGGGCGCACCTGCATCATCGAACTGATGCCGTTCACGGAAGCCATCCGTCGCTTGACCCAGGCGGATGCAGACGTGGACGCCATCCGGGGCAAAGCCCGGGCAGAAGGCATGCGGACGCTGCGGGAGAGTGCCGTGGAGAAACTGCTCAACAAGGTGACGACCTATGAAGAGGTCTTGCGCGTGACCTGGGAACACTTCTGAAAAGGTCCAGGTCGACATCAACCCTGGAATTCGATGGCCTTGGGAGATGAAATTTTAAAAAGCCACCCGCATCCTTGTGATGGGGTGGCTTTTGACTGATTCTGCAGAAAATGTGCTTTATGGCGTCCGGATCATGAAACCCGGCGTGATTTTGCCTCTCGAGCTGGTGATGTATACCGTGGAGTTGGCCTCTTCGGTGTGCAGGACGATCAAGGAGCCGACGTCCACCGGTGCCAGGGTGATGGGCGGCGCATGCTGGTCGTTGGGATCGGGCACGGTCTCCTGGTAGGAAATCGTGTAGATCTGTCCGGGAAGAATATTGTCGATTTTTCCTCTGTCGATGAAGGCGGTGGTATCGGAGCTGACCAGGTCTGCATGTTCTTCGGTGGCGATGATCGCCCCCCGGATGCCGGGCGTGCTATCGTTCACCTTGAACTCCAGGGAACGGGTTTGATAGGGCATGAGCAGGTCGCCGACATGGATGGCGTCGAAATTATCGATCACTTTGGCGATGGCGTATTTGTCCTCGCTTTGGATCACCTCGACGACACCCAACAGGTAATGCTGGGTACCGATGGTCTCTTCGGCGTCCCGGGTGTCGATAGGTTTCAGGGTGCGGTAAACCGTCAGGCGGGTTCCAGCGGCGAACGCGCCGGACTTGTCGGCACCGACCGGACGCAGATAGACCAGATCGTCCTGGCTGATCAGACCTTTATCTTCCTTGGATTTGAAAATCATTCCCAAAGGGTCCACCGCCGGCTTGCGGATAAATCCGTAACGGTCGGCGCGGGGGTAATAGAAGTGTACTTCCGGCTCCGGCAAAGGTTCCGGGGCGGTGGCCTGTGCCGTCGGTGTGGCCGCCGGAACGGGTTCTTCCTGGTAACGGTGTTTGTCGCCTTTGCGAAACAAGCGGATTCGTTCTCCCGGATAGATCCAGTGGGGGTTGGGCAGTTGCTGGTTTTCCTTCCAGAGGTCGGGCCATTGCCAGGGCGTGTCATTGAACCGCTGGGAGATATCCCACAGGGTATCTCCCGGCTTGACCGTATAGTAAAATCCGGCCTCGTACTCGACCTCCTTCTCGCTCGGCTGTGCCAAGGCAGGTGCGATGAAGGTCAATATCAGTGTCAGGCCAACGAAACAGACCATCGGCCCATATGTCTGCGATAGCGATTTGATTTTCATTGTGATTATCCCCATCATTTAGCGTTATCGTCGGCTGGCAAAAAGCTTTGTTATTGATTTCAGTAACCTAATTGGCATGTACTTGTCAAGTTATCCATAAGTCAGGGAAAAAAAGACGGCGCGGGTCCAATGGGCCGCAACGAATAGGCAAGGCAAGAAAAAACCTCCGGGTCCGCTGGACCCGGAGGTTGGTGAGCGATGACTTCCGGTCGAGGGGCTTACATCATTCCGCCCATGCCACCCATACCGCCCATACCGCCCATGCCTCCAGGAGGCATGCCGGGCTCGGGTTTGTCTTCCGGTTTTTCAGCGATCATGGCTTCGGTGGTCAGCATCAGGCCGGCAACACTGCCGGCATTCTGCAGCGCGAAGCGAACTACTTTGGTCGGGTCGATGACACCGGCTTCGATGAGGTCTTCATAAGTGTCGGTGGCAGCATTGTAGCCCATGGCTCCGCTTTCGTTCTTGACTCGGTCGATGACCACGGATCCCTCGAAACCCGCATTGTTGGCAATCTGGCGCAGCGGCTCTTCGATGGCGCGCATGACCACCTTGACCCCTTGTTTCTGATCGGCCTTGATCTTGATTTTCTCCAGCGCTTCGAGGGTGCGCACCAGGGCGACGCCGCCTCCGGGAACGATGCCTTCTTCAACGGCTGCGCGGGTGGCGTTGAGTGCGTCTTCCACGCGGGCTTTCTTTTCTTTCATTTCGGTCTCGGTAGCCGCACCGACATTGATCACCGCTACACCACCAATCAGTTTGGCGAGACGTTCCTGAAGTTTTTCGCGGTCGTAGTCGGAAGAGGTCTCATCGATCTGGGCACGGATCTGTTTGACGCGTCCTTCCAGTGCGGAACGGGAACCGGCCCCGTCCACGATGGTGGTGTTGTCTTTGTCGATGGTGATGCGCTTGGCCTTGCCCAGGTCCGTTACGGTCAAGTTCTCCAACTTGATGCCCAGGTCTTCGGAGACGACCTGGCCGCCGGTAAGAATGGCAATGTCCTCCAGCATGGCCTTGCGGCGGTCGCCGAAACCGGGTGCCTTGACGGCGGCGACATTCAAGGTACCGCGCAGCTTGTTGACCACCAGGGTTGCCAAGGCTTCGCCGTCGACATCTTCGGCGATAATCATCAGGGGCTTGCCCATTTTGGCCACTTGTTCGAGGACCGGAAGAAGATCTTTCATGTTGCTGATCTTTTTCTCGTTGATCAGAATGTAGGGATCTTCGAGAGAGGCGACCATCTTTTCCGGATCGGTGACAAAATAGGGAGAGAGGTACCCGCGATCGAATTGCATGCCCTCGACCACGTCCAGGGTCGTCTCCATGGATTTGGCTTCCTCCACCGTGATGACGCCTTCCTTGCCAACCTTGTTCATGGCTTCGGCGATGATGTTGCCGATGGTCTCGTCGTTGTTTGCGGAAATGGTGCCCACTTGGGCGATCTCGCGTTGATCCTTGGTGGGCTTGCTCATTTTGTGAAGTTCTTTGACGGCGGTCTCAACTGCCTTGTCGATGCCGCGCTTGATGGACATGGGATTGTTGCCGGCGGCGACCAGTTTCTGGCCTTCCTCATAGATGGCCCTTGCCAGCACGGTGGCGGTGGTGGTGCCGTCACCGGCCATGTCGCTGGTCTTGCTGGCCACTTCCTTGACCATCTGGGCACCCATGTTTTCAAACTTGTCTTCGAGTTCGATCTCCTTGGCAACGGTGACACCGTCCTTGGTGACGGTGGGGGATCCCCAGGACTTATCGATGACGACGTTGCGGCCTTTGGGACCGAGGGTGACGACCACTGCATCGGCGAGAGTCTTTACGCCCTTGAGCATGGATTCCCGGGCCTTCATATCGTATTTAATCATTTTTGACGCCATTTGCTATCCTCCATTTGTGTGATCTATGATTAGGTGTACTTATTCAACTACGCCCAGAACGTCGTCTTCGCGCATGATCAGGTACTCATTGCCATCGATTTTTACTTCGGTTCCGGAGTATTTTCCAAAAAGAATTCGGTCCCCTTTTTTGATCTCTAAAGCGATGGGCTTCCCGTCGTCACCAATCTTTCCCTTGCCGACGGCGACCACTTCACCTTCGGCCGGTTTCTCCTTGGCCGTATCGGGGATGATGATACCGCCCTTGGTGGTGGTCTCTTCTGCAACGCGCTGAACCAGAATCCGATCCTGCAATGGTCTAAGTTTCATCGTCATTCTCTCCTTTTGATTTAAGCGTCATATCCGAAAATAATTACAGCAAATTATTGATTTGCGATTCATGCGTCCATTCCGGCGGCCCGCCGGTCAATTTCTGCCACCCCCTTTCAATTCTGCATGCGGAACGATTATCAAATAATCGGCAAGATCGTCATGCGAACCGAATGCATGCGATATACCGTTAATTAATACCGAATATTGGATTCTGCGGGAATACACGCACGCTGGATTGATCCGACCCGTTGATTAGTCAGCATCGGCTTTTGCGCTCTTTTTATCGGCTTTGGTCTCTGTCGAGCCCGCGCCGGCACCGGCCGCTTTCTCCGGTTTGTCTTTTTTCGTTTTTGGGGACTCTTTACCGGCATAGTCGGTCACATACCAGCCAGAACCCTTAAGATGGAAAGCACTCTGGGAAATGAGCTTGTGCAGTTTTCCGGAACAGTGTCTGCACTTGATAAGGGGCTTGTCATTAAATTTTTGCAGCGCCTCTTCAACCTGACCGCATTTTTCACATTGATACTCGTAGATCGGCATTCCTCAGCGTTCCTCCTTGTTTTCCCTATTAAATTGACACACCGATCGAAAAATCTGGTCTAATATAGGTTTCGATTTTCGCTTGTCAAGACGGTGCGAATGGATAAACCCGATCACCTCCAGCGATCATAGAACCCGATGACATGTTCGATCCCGGGCACGCCGATATCGGTCAGAATCTTGCGGGTAAGGCAATGCACCCGTTTTTCCTCGGCGAGCTTTTCGTCCGCACTGGCGTCGAAATTTTGCAGGAATTTGCTGAAACGGACGATATGAATCAACTCATGGGTGATGATATACAGGCAAAAAGGCATCAGGCCCAGTTGCGGCCTCTGCTCGAGTGTCTGCAGGATATTATGGTCCTGCAGACAAATCTTGTAGAAGTCATAAGATCCGGAACCCAGCGACGAACCCTTGCGCTGGCCCTGGTAGCGGATGATCTGGGCGAAGGGGGCATCGACGATTTCCTTTTCCGATAGCTCATTTAGTGTCTTGACATCATATTTCGGACGCAGCCATTCATTGGCCGACATTTTGAAGTGATTGCTGACCAGCTCTTCGGCCATCGTGACGGCCTGATTGATGGTCCGCAATTGTTCGGCATCGAATACCTGTTGTCTTGATTCACGGCACATGGTGGGGCATTAGCACACAATTTCAACGATATCAAACGGATAAACAATGTTTCGTCCGAAACCGGGGATAATGAATACAGGCATGCCGCTCGACATCGGGCATTCGGACGGAAAACCGGCAGGGTCCCGGCCGTTCGAAGACGCAGGCAGCAACATATAAAAATCGTTGGACAAAGCCTTTGCAATGGTGCTAAGAGGTCCGGGTTAGCATCATCCGCAGGAGATGGAAAGGAGGTGGAGCTTTGGGGAGTGTCGTCAAAAAACGCAGGAAAAAGATGCGTAAACATAAACATCGCAAGTTGTTAGCTCGTACGCGACACCAGCGCAGAAAGGGCAAGTAATAACGTTGCCATTGGCTTCACCGGCCTGGTATCAAAAAGCACCGCGGCATTCCTGCAACGGTGCTTTTTTTACGTCCTCAAATCTGGTTTTAATTCCGGGAATACCCTTTTAGATACCGAAGCACATCGGAGTCGGTGGACAGGATCAATGAACTGTCCTTCCCCAGCGCCGTATTGTATATTTCCAGCGTTTTCACGAACGAGTAGAATTCCGGATCCTTTCCGAATGCCTTGGCGTAAAGGCGGGTGGACTCTGCGTCGGCTTTGCCCTTGATGCCTTGGGCCGTGCGGTAGGCTTCCGATTTTATCCGCTTCAGATCGAGTTCCTTGTCACCCAGTATTTTTTGGGCTTCCCCTTTGCCCTCGGAACGAAATTTCTGAGCGATTTGCTTGCGTTCGGCGATCATGCGGTCGTAGACCGATTTGCGGACCTCTTCCCGGTAGTTGATGCGTTTGACTTTGACATCCACCAGTTCGATGCCGAAACGATCCATTTTTGATTTCGCCTGCTTCAGGATCATCTGGTCGATATTGCTTCGACCGACGGTTACCGTATAGGCTGCGGGATTTTTATGCTGGGTTTCATCTTCGAGTTCGGCTTCCAGTGTGTCCAGTACCCGGTTGCTGTTGCGCACGGCTTCGATCAACCGGTTGGACGTTATCAGGTTGCGTACCGCCGGGTCGATGATTTCATTCAACCGGTTGGTGGCCAGACTGGCCTGCATGCCCACGGTTTGGAAAAACACCACGGGGTCGACGATTTTCCAACGCCCGAATGTATCCACATATATATAGGTCTTGTCTTTGGTGGGGATCTCGCCAGGGTCGCCGTCCCATTCCTGCAGGTTACGGGGATAGAATATGGCCCGTTCGATGAAAGGCAATTTGAAATGCAAACCCGGCTCGGTCACGGTCCGGTTGACTTTGCTGAACTGGGTGATCACCACCTGTTCGGTTTCATCCACAGTAAAAGCGCACGTCAGGACGATGGCGGCGATCAGCACGATCAGCACGCCGGCGATGAATTTTATCTTCATGGTTCGGCACCCTGTTGTTTTCCGAGGTTCAACAATGGCAGAAGGTTCTGCTGATCCGCATCCACGATGAATTTGGGACCCAGTTTGGGCAGCAATTCCTTGATGGTTTCCAGGTACAACCGACGCTTGGTCACATCCTTGGCGTTGACATATTCGGTATAGAGCGCCAGAAATCTTTCGGAATCACCCTGTGCCCGGTTAATGCGGTCCAGGGCATACCCCTCGGCCGCCTTGATCGTCCGTTCCGCCTCGCCCCGCGCCGCCGGTATGGCTTTGTTATAATCTTCGCGGGCCTGGTAGATCAGCTTTTCTTTTTCCTGAACCGCCTGGTTGACTTCGTTGAACGAGGGTTGCACCGGCCGCGGAACGTTGGTGCGTTTCAGCTCCACGTTCACCACCAGCAACCCGGTTTCGGCTTTGTCCAATTCCTCCTGGAGCACCTTTTCCGCCTGATTGGCGATCTCGCTGCGTTTGGTAATGACTTCGTTGATGCTTCGGTCGCCCACCACCAATCGCATGCTGGCCTCCGACAGGTCGCGCAGCAGGCTCCGGACGTCTTTGACCTTGAAGAGATAGTTGTAGGGATCTTTGATTCGATATTGGACGATCCAGGGTACCACGGCGACGTTTAGGTCACCGGTCAGCATCAGCGCAGCGGTGCCCGAGTCACTGCCGCGATTAAAGCGCTGGTCTGCAGGGGATTGCTCGGCTTGAAATCCGAACTCCTCCTTCTCGACTTTTTCCTGGGAGACCTTGGTGACTTTTTCAATCCGGAAGGGCAGTTTGAAGTTGAGGCCCGGCGGTGCGATGCGGACAAACTTGCCGAAGCGCTGAATCACCCCTACCGAGCCTGTTTCGATGGTAAAGACGGCGGACCAGGCCAGAATCAGCACCACGATTAAAAGCGCAATGAAGATTGTGCCCCCCGGCAGTTTCAGATTCTTGATTTGATTGATCAATTCATCTACCTGGGGCGGCGGACCGCCGCTATGTTGACGTTGTTGTTGGTTCAGCTTTTCCCAATCCCATGCCATGATTCACTCACCCATGTAATCGTTGTAAGGGTTCATCCGGAAAAAATGCGGTTGGGTTCCCGTCCCGCCGGCATCCTCAGGCGGTCATGGAACCATTGAAGTGGACTTTTTGGCGGCTGTATTCAATGATAACCTTGTAAATTCAGATCCTTTCCAATCAGCGTCTACACTAAGGCGACAACCCCTTGAAGTCAAGCAAAATCAGGACCGGACGCCTTGTCCAACGCTACCAGGAGTTACATGCAGTTGCCCTTGACAATCCACGGCAACTCATTGGAATGTATGGCCGCGGGGAAAAGGGTGGCTGGAATCAAGATTGCCCCCATCCACCGAATACTTGACAACCCAAAGCCCCGAACCGGAGCGGAAATGAGCGACCGAAGATTCAATGCCAAATCATTTGCACCCATCGGCGATGTGCTTGGTCGTGTGCTCCAGAAACACCAACCCGCCAGGAACCAGGCGTTGATGGGGATATGGCAGGTCTGGGACGAGGCCGTGGGCGAAGGCATCGCGTCCAACGCACGGCCGGCGGCATTCAAAAAAGATCTGCTCCTGTTGCATGTCTCCAACTCTGCCTGGCTGCACCATCTGCGGTTTATGGAACCTGAGATCATCGAGAAGGTGAATGCCGCATTGGGAGGAAAGTATATCCGGCGCATCCAGATGAAGATCGGAGCCATCTGAAAACCATGTCTGAACTGACCTCCGATGCCTGCCTGGACGGTCGTCTGCAGATTGCCCAGGCGCGGGACGGCTATCGCTTTTCCATCGATGCCGTCCTGCTGGCCGCGCTGCCCCGCCCGAAGCCCGGCGATTACCTGATCGACCTGGGTACCGGCTGCGGCATCATCCCGTTGATCGTGGCCTATCGTCATCCCCATGTGGAATTCCTGTCCGTGGAGATGCAGGCCCAATTGGCCGATCTGGCCAGGGCCAATGTGGAAGCCAACCAGATGCAGGGGCGTATCCGGGTTGTCCAGGGCGACATGCGTCTCCTGTCTCCGGGCGATCTCCAGCGGCCCGCCGATTGGGTCCTTACCAACCCGCCGTACCGAAGATCCCGAAGCGGTCGCATCAACCCCAATTCCCAACGCGCCGCGGCCCGGCACGAGATCGATATCGATCTGCCCGGACTGATGCAAACCGCCGGACGGTTGTTGCGCACCGGCGGCCGGTTCGCCATCATCTATCCCGGCGAACGCACCGTCGATCTGCTTCACCACATGCGGCTCGCCGCCATCGAACCGAAATGGATACGGCCGGTGTGCTCCCATGATGGTCAGGAAGCCAAATTGATTCTGGTGGAAGGTGTTCGGAACGGCCATCCCGGCATGGTCCTGGCGCCTCCCCTGGTGATTTATTCCGGCGACGGTTCCTATACGGCCGAAGTACGGAAGATGATGGCCCCCTGACGGTCCCGTCCATGCAAGGCCGACATGGCGATCAATCGATTCCCTTCGAAATCGCATACGGCGCTGTGGACATGCGGATCCGCATGCCGAAGACAAGTTTGCCCAAAGGCATTGACTTCATGCATCAAACAGGCTATTGATCCTCTCCTGCGCCTCAAAGGAGCCTTGTTCGGAGAGGTTGCCGAGTGGCTGAAGGCCCCGCTCTCGAAAAGCGGTATCCCGTTTACCCGGGATCGTGGGTTCGAATCCCACCCTCTCCGCCACCCTTAGCAGGTGAGCATTTGACGAGTAAACGCGCGGATCGCTGAACGTGCCGGTACCACAAGCGGTCTTGGCAATGCGGAGAGATGTCCGAGCTGGCTGAAGGAGCACGACTGGAAATCGTGTGTGTCGTTTATAGCGGCACCGAGGGTTCGAATCCCTCTCTCTCCGCCACCTTTCTGCCTCAGTATCCCGATAATATTCCGTGATTCAACCGATTGGCATCGTCGCAGGCCTGTTGCGCCCTGCGTTGAGGTGCGCTATAAGATCCTGGATCGGATACACGAGGCATGAGAAATGAGCTACCTTGTTTTCGCGCGCAAATACCGGCCGCAGACATTCGAGCAGGTGGTACAGCAAGACCACGTGACCCGCACACTGGCCAATGCCATTGCCGCGCAACGGGTTGCCCACGCCATCCTGTTCGCCGGACCCCGGGGAACAGGCAAGACCACCATCGCCCGCATCATGGCCAAGGCCTTGAATTGCGAAAAAGGCCCCACACCGACGCCATGCAATACATGCCGGTCATGCCTGGAGATCACTGCCGGTAACGCCGCCGACGTGTTCGAAATCGACGGCGCATCCAACAACAGCGTCGATCAGGTCCGGGACCTGCGGGAAAACCTGAAGTACATGCCGGCCCACAGCCGATACAAGATTTACATCATCGATGAAGTCCATATGCTCAGCCTGGCCGCCTTCAACGCATTGCTCAAGACATTGGAAGAACCTCCGGAACACGTGCTCTTCATGTTTGCCACCACCGAGGTGCACAAGATTCCCGTTACCATTCTTTCCAGGTGCCAGCGACACGACCTGCGACGCGTCGACGGCGAGGCCATTGCCGGCCATTTGAAATTCATCTGCGAATCCGAAAATGCCGCAATCGACGATCAGAGCCTGGCATTGATCGCCCAGGAAGCCGGCGGCAGCATCCGGGACAGCCTGAGCCTGCTGGATCATGTGCTGGCCTGCGCCGAGGGACCGGTCACGGTCCAGTTGATCGGCGATCTGTTGGGGCTGATCGACCGTCAGCACCTCCACGATATCGCCGAGGCCGTTCTCCAAAGGGATATGCCGCGTGTCTTGCAGGCCATCGATACGGTCTGGCGCCACGGCTATGAGATCAAGAGATTCTACGCCGATCTGGTCGCCCACTTCCATCACTTGACCCTGCTCAAGCTGGGAAGCTGGGCCGATCAGATCGTCGATGTACCCCGACAGGAAATCGAACGCATGCAAGGGCAGATCGCGCAGGTACCGGAGAGTTATCTGCTGCAGATCTTCGACTTGTTGTTCCAGGCCGAACCCACTATCAAGCTATCCAGCCAGCCCCGGCTCGGCCTGGAAATGGTTTTTCTGAAATTGTTCCAGGCCGCCCCCGTGCTGCCCATCGAAACCCTGATCGACCGTCTGGATCGACTGCAGACCACGGCCGGAGACGTCGTGACCACGATAAACGGCACGGCAGCGGATGATGCTTCTGAATTCCGCCGGAACGATGAAGAAACCGATCCACCCGTGGAGGATCCCGAAGACAATCCAGGTCCTACCGGGAACCGGACCCAAGCGGAGCCACCTCCATCGGAACCTTTGGACGTCGAGCGATTGTGGGCTTCGGTCAAGATCCAGACGGAGAAGCAGAAACCGGCGCTGGCCGGATTTCTGGGAAGGTGCAAGCTGCGCATGATAGGGGATGATCAACTGGAACTGCTTGTCGGCGGCAATGAATTCACCCTCAAAAGCATAACCCGGCAATTGCCGTACCTGGAGAATGCCTGCCGCCGCGAAAGCGGAAGAAAGTTGACCTTGACGACGGTCGCCGATTACGAGGATACCGCTGCGAAGCAGAAGCAGAAGGAGAAGACGGGGCGATTGCGTCAGCAGGCCATGAGCCATCCATTGGTGACCGAAGCGATGGAATTGTTTAACGGACGCGTTACAGACATAAAAGTACCCTAGGAGGCAATCGCGATGAAGGGAATGGGAAACATGATGAAACAGGCCCAAAAGCTGCAATCCAAAATGCTGAAAATGCAGGAGGAGCTGGCGGGAAGAACCGTGGAAACATCGGCGGGCGGCGGAATGATCACCGTTGTGGCCAATGGCCGCCAGCAGATCGTCTCCATCAGCATCGACAAGGAAGTCGTAGACCCGGACGATGTCGATATGCTTCAGGACCTGGTGCTTGCCGCCGTCAACGATGCCCTGAACAAGGCACAGGAGATGGTGGCCGGCGAGATGAGCAAACTCACCGGCGGCATGAACATCCCCGGTTTGATGTAATGACGGGAACCATGCAGCATTATCCGGAATCCATTCGTGAGTTGATTCGTAATTTCGCCAAGTTGCCGGGGATCGGCGAAAAGACCGCCGAGCGGCTGGCCGTCCATGTATTGCGCAAACCCACCGCCGATGCCGAGCAACTGGCCCGCAGCATCGTCAATGTAAAGCGAAAAGTGAAACTCTGCGACATGTGTTTTGCGCTCAGCGATACGGAGCGGTGCCACATTTGTACCGATCCCGGGCGCGACGTATCGATGCTGTGCATCGTGGAGCAGCCGGCCGACATGGTATCCATCGAGAAGTCCGGCGCCTTCAAGGGACTCTACCATATTCTGGGCGGAGTGCTTTCGCCCATGGATGGCATCGGTCCGCAGGAGTTGCGCATCCGGGAACTGGTGGGACGCCTGGAGCAAGGCATCGTCGAAGAAGTGATCATGGCCACCGGCACCAGCGTTGAGGGTGAATCCACCGCGGCTTACATCGCCCGGCAACTGGCCGGATTCGATGTCCGGGTGACCCGCATCGCTTCGGGAGTTCCGGTGGGCGGCGATCTGAAGTATGTCGATCAGATGACGCTGAAATGCGCCTTGGACAGTCGCCATGCCATCTGATTGCCGATTGTTTGCCTGTACCCAGTGCGGCGACTGCTGCAAAGGCTTTGGCGGAACCTACGTCGGCGAGGCGGATATCCATGCCATCGCCGCATTCATCGGTGTTCCCGTGGATGAATTCAAGCGCGCCTATTGCGTCCCATCGGGCCGTCGCCGGGTGCTGGTCCAGGGGCCGGCCGGCTATTGTATCTTCCACGACGGCAACTGCACCATTCATCCGGTGAAGCCGAAAATGTGCCGACGATGGCCGTTCATTCCCGCTCTCCTCGAGGACATCGGCAACTGGCGGGCGATGGCCGGCGTATGCCCCGGCATGCGTACCGACATGGATGACGCGCAATTGCTGCAGTGCGTGCGCAGGAAACTGGAGAAGTAATGCCGCGGCAGTCTCCCAACGATCCATTTGGCAAAGAACCGGCGCAAGGCAGGCCAGCATGAAGATCGGCGTGTTCGACTCGGGGATCGGCGGCCTGACAGTGGTGCGGGCGTTGATGGACCGCATGCCCGAACAGGACATCATCTACCTCGGCGATACCGCCCGGACTCCCTATGGCAACAAAAGCCCGCAAACCATCATCAACTACTCGCTAAATAACACGAGATTCCTCGTACGACATGGTGCGGATCTGATCGTCATCGCCTGCAACACCGCCTCCAGCCATGCGTATGAGGCCGTGCGCGACCAATATCGCCTGCCGGTGTTCGAGGTCATCGGACCCGGCGCACGCCTGGCGGTAAAGCGCTCGCGGAAAGGACGTATCGGGGTGATCGGCACCCGCGCCACCATCTCGTCGGGCGTGTATGCAAAACGAATCAAGTCCCATGCTCCCGATGCAGATGTATATCAGAGTCCCAGCCCGCTGCTGGTTTCCCTTGTGGAAGAAGGGTGGTGCGACAAGCCGGAAACGGCCATGATCGTCCGCAAATACCTCATGCCGTTGAAGACCCGGCAGATTGACACCCTGATTCTGGGCTGCACCCACTATCCCGTACTTCGGAAAGTGATTCAGCGAAAAATCGGCCGCCGGGTGACCCTGGTGGATTCCGCCGAAGCCATCTCCGATCAGATCATGGCCTTTCGAAATGAGGGGGCATCGGCACCCGATCCCACCACCACCACCGAAGGCAGTCTGCGAATTTATGTGACCGATACCGCCGATCAGTTTCAAAAAACGGCCTGTATCCTCCTGAAGAAGAGAGTGTCTATCGAACACGCCGATCTTCAGGACGAGGGAGCCGACTGATCGAGGCTTCCCAAGGCATTCAAATCACAAATAATCAGGACATATATTTCTTCTTTTCCGCCCGCCGATTGTTGACACCTCCGAAGAATTGTGGCATCAATGGCAGTATCATCTTCGCGAATCATCACCGTTCACGGACAAGCGCGCAATTGACGAAAAGGAGGTCCGAATGTTCCGTAACATATTGGTATTCATTTCAATGATTTTCACCCTGGCATCCTGGGGGTGCATGGAAAGTATGGTCAAGCCGGAAGCAAAAACCGACACCGGCGCCGAGATGGCGCTGCCGCCTTACAGCGGACCCCGCGCGCGCGTGGCCGTGGCCGATTTCGAATGGAAGGTCGGCAGCGGCAGTTCCACGAAGATGACCTTCGGCGGCCAGACGGTGGAGGTGGAGCACTCCGAACATTCCGGATATACCACCGGACTCCGGGACATGCTGACCACGGCCATGGTGCAGTCCAAACGTTATCGCGTTCTGGAGCGTCAGAATATCAGTTCCCTGAAACAGGAAATGGCTTTGGGCTCCACCGGCTATACCGATAAGACCGGGATCCAGAAAGGCAAGATCAAGGGCGCCGATCTGCTGATCATGGGCGCGATCACAGGCTGGGAACCGGGGACTTCCGGCACCCGCGGCGGAGCAGGAGGGGGTTTGCTGGGCAAGGCCGGAGCCATTTTCGGTGCCATCAAAGGCGGCTACAAGAAATCATCCATGGCCATGGACATCCGCATCGTCGACACGTCGACCTCGGAAGTTCTGGCGGCCACACGGGTCGAGGGCGTGGCCAAGGATGTCAACCTGGGCGGTGTACTGGGCGGTTTCGGCGGATCAGGCGGCATGGTCGGCGGTTTGGGAGGTTTCGCCAAGACACCCATGGAAAAAGCAATTCGCACGTGCCTGTACAATGCCACCAAATACATCGTCGAAAATACACCGCAGCAGTATATGAAATATTAGCGCGACGGTTTAAAGCCGGTCAAAACCAGAAAGTCCCCGGTCCTGGCTGCACGCGGCGCCGGACATGGATGTTCCATCAAAACCTCCCGATTCCATGCGGATCGGGAGGTTTTCGTTCTTCGGGGTCAGGACTGTTTCGGCGGCGAAGGCTCCGAACGGGTTTGCACGATATGGATATCGCGTTTGGGGAAAGGGATCTCGATGCCTTCGCGGTCGAAGGCGGATTTCACCAGGTCGGTGACCTCGGAAATGGTGTCCATCCGCTTGCGCGCATCGGCGATCCAGACCCGCAATTGCAGGTCCACGGACGATTCGCCGAAATTGCGCACCACGACCTTGGGGGCCGGCGACTTCTGGATCCAAGGGATATCGGCGACCGCCGCCAAGATGACTTTCTTCGCATTCTCGATGTTCGTATCATAGGCCACGCCGATATTGATGCGTACCCGGATGGAAGAAGACATTTGGGTATAATTGACGATATCGCGCTTCATGATCTCGTTGTTGGGAATGACGATGACGATATTGTCCGTGGTCTTGATTTTGGTGGCCCGCAATCCGATATCGATCACATCCCCCCAGCTGGCGCTGCCGGCCGGTGCGCTCCACACCTCGATGCGGTCGCCGATCTCAAACGGCCGATCGATGATCAAAAGGATGCCGGCGATCAGATTCGAAAGGGTGTCCTTGGCGGCGAAACCGACGGCCACACCCAAAACACCGGCGCCGGCGACAAAGGGCATCACGTTGATGCCCATGATATCCAGGGCCAGTACCGCGGCCACCGAATACAGGATGGCGCCGGAGAAGCGGTTGAGAAGGTCGAACACGATATTGTCGATCTTGGTCTCGGTCTTGTCGGCCCATTTCTGTTCGACGTACTTGAAGAGCACCAGGATGAACCCATTGATCGGTGCGGCGATCAGAAGAACGAAGAGGGCGTGAAACAGGGGTTCGATCATCTGGACTTTGAAGAGTCGGATCAGGTACGTGCCGAGAAAGAGCAGCATGCCCAGGCCCAGGGCCTTGCGCACCATGAGGTAGAGCCGGTCATCGATCCGGAGCCACTCCAGTCGCTCCAGCCGCTTCTTGACCACCTTCAGTCCCGTCTTAATAATGATCCAGACCAGAAGAGCCGCTACGATGGCGAGAGAAGCATTCAGGGCCATTCCCAACAGGCTTTTCCCCTGCGATAGTTCCACCAAACGGTCCAATA
>JBNKDU010000083.1:0-22653 GCA_050288425.1 Desulfobacteraceae bacterium
ATCGGGTCTATTATATGCCATCCTTTTTCCCCTTCGGGAAAGCCGGAGGACTCCAGATCCCGCGTTGCCGGGGGTTCGCAGTAGACTTACTACGGCTTCACCCCCGGCGCCTTGGCTCTGAAGCCCTCCGACTTTTGCAACATTGGGGTCAACTCTGCGTTCGAGATCGATGATCGAAACCATCGATTCATTTCCATTGCGCCGGGTGCGCCACTGCCTGATTAAAGGGGCTTGCAGCCGCAAATCAAATGCTCACCCAAACCATGATTTCCGGATAAGATATCGAACACACGCCATCGAAACGATGGCCGAGTCGAAGCCGATGGCGGCGAAAACCAAGGTAGGAGAGGGGGCCAATGTCACATACCGATCTAGATATCATTCAGGTGATCAGCAACGCGGGGCTCATGGTGCGCTTCGTGCTCTTGCTGCTGCTGTTCTTTTCGGTCAGTTCGTGGACCATCATCATCATAAAATGGCGTTATATACGGCGTGCCTATATCGAATCCAATCGTTTCATCGAGTATTTCTGGAAAAGCAGGGACCTTGCCGGAGCCTACACCAAAGCCAAGCAGCTCGCCGGCTGTCCGGTGGCCCGTATCTTCCGTATCGGCTACGTGGAATTGAAGCGGATCAGCCAGTCGGGCCGCGCCGCCGCGGATGATTCCGAATCCATCGGCGGCCGGATTTCCGGCGGCACCAATGTCAAACGCGCCCTGCGCCGGGCCATCAATACGGAAACCACGCGCATGACCCAGATGGTGCCGTTTCTGGCCACCACGGGCAATACCACGCCGTTCATCGGCTTATTCGGCACGGTGTGGGGGATCATCAATTCATTCCACAGCATCGGCCAGAGCGGTTCGGCCAGCCTGGCGGTGGTGGCGCCGGGTATTTCCGAGGCCCTGATCGCCACGGCGGCCGGCCTGGCGGTGGCCATTCCGGCCGTCATCGCATTCAACTACTTCATGCAGAAAATCAAGGTGGTGGAGTCTGAACTGATCAGTTTCTCCGCCGATTTTCTGAACATCATCGAGCGGGATATTCTGCCCCGATAAGGATCCTGACCATGGCCATGGATACCAACTCCGACCGTCTGATGTCCGAGATCAATGTCACCCCTTTCGTGGACGTGATGCTGGTATTGCTGGTGATCTTCATGGTGACCGCTCCCATGATGATGCAGGGGGTGGACGTGAACCTGCCCGAAGCCACGGCCAAACCCCTGCAGACCCAGAAGGAGAACCTGGTGGTCACCCTGGACGAAAACCAGCAGTTGCACATCAATGACTACGACGTCGAGATGGACCTTCTCCGGGAAAAGCTTGCCAAGATCCTGGAAAACCGGTCGGACCGGGATGTCTACTTCCGTGCCGACAAGGATGTGCCTTACGGTGTCGTGGTCAAGGCCATGGCAGAAATCAAGGCGGCCGGCGTGACCAAACTGGGCATGGTGACCGTGCCGGTCGAGGAGGAGGCGTCCAGGCGGCGCCGCAAATAGACTCCAGCATTGCAAAAAAAGATGGCAAGTAGATTGACTACGGCGGCGCCCTTGGCTCTGAAGCCCTCCGGCTTTTGCAACATTGGGGTAGATCTGAAATCATGATGAGGCGTTCATCGGCATATGCGGTCGACAACGGCCTGCACCCCCTCAGGTGGCCGATCTGTATCTCCCTGGTCGGCCACCTGGTGCTGTTCGCCTTTTTGATCTACAAGCCGGTGCCGGACCGGTCGACCAACTATCTGCCGTCGGTGATCGATGTGAAGATGGTCGATCCTTCCGAGTTGAATTCCGAAGCTCCACCATCTTCGGAAAAACCAACGGAGGTGCCTGCGGAGCCGGAAAAACCCAAAGAAGAGACCGCTCCCGAGCCCGAAGTGCAGGTGAAATCCACAGCCGAACCGGAAGTATCCGTGGCTCCGCCGCGCAAGAAGACCAAGACTTCCATGAAGCACAAGACCTTCAAGACCCGGAAGGTGGTCAAAAATGCCTTGCGGCGCATCGAAAAAGAGGTGGAAACCCGGCCGCCCAAGCCCTTGGAAGACACCATCAAGCGGTTGCGCGACAAGGTGGCCAAGGAAAGCAGGCCGGACGCCACGGCGACCATGGACACCAAAGTGGAAGGCAAGGGAAAGAAGGGTGGCTTTGTTCCCAATGGAAGCAGCAAAGAAGCCGAAATGCTCGACCTCTACCGGCTGGAAATCGCCCATGCCATTAACAAGAACTGGGCCTTTTCCGAACAATTGGCCGGCGACAGCCCCAATTTGAAGGCCTCCCTGGTGATTAAGGTCATGCCCGACGGGTCGATCGTCGATATCTTTTTCACCGACCGGTCGGGCAATCAAATTCTGGATGAGTCGGCCTATAAGGCGATTGTGAAATCGAGTCCGGTGACCCCCCATCCCCCAAAGCTCGAGCTGCCCTATGTCGATGTCGGGTTGAATTTTACTCCCAAAGGTGTTCAGTAACCGGCCGGCGGGTTCGCCGAAGAAGAATTGACCACCTGGGTTCTGAAATTGAAAGGTAACCGATACCGTGTGCGATAAGAAACGATGGGGCCATAGATGGCAATTCCTTCTCGTCCTGGTACTTCTGTTCATAAGTACCGCGGCCGACGCGGAGATCAAATACTATGATCTGACCAACCCTTTTCTCCGTAAGGTCCCCATGGCCGTTCCGGTCTTCCAGGCCACGACCCCCAGTGCGGAAGAACAGGCCCAGGCCAAGGCCTTCGCCGACAGACTGCAGGATATGCTGGAGTTCAGCGGATACTTCAAGATGCTGGACCGCGGCAGCTTTCTCTACGATCCCCAGAAATCCGGCATTTCAGGTGCCTCCATCATCTACGGCAACTGGACCGCGGTGGGGGCGGAACTATTGGTCACCGGCGGCTTGACCGTCCAGGGCGATATGATGACGGTGGAGCTGCGGCTCTTCGACACCTTCAAGGCCAAACTCCTGGTGGGCAAACGGTATCGCGGCAAGGCTGCGGATCAGCGGGCGGTGGCCCGCCGTTTCTGCACGGAAGTATTGTTTGCCCTCAACGGCAGTCGCGGTTTTTATGACAGCCGCATGGCATTCGTATCTTCCGGTACGGGGAACAAGGAGATCTTCATCTGCGATTTCGACGGTGTCGATATCAAGCAGGTGACTCACAAGAAATCCATCGGCAACTTTCCCGCCTGGTCGTCCGACGGACGGTACCTGGCCTACACCTCCTTCGCCAAAGGGCCATCGCAGATCTACATCCGCAACCTGCAGGAGCAGACCGAACAACGGGTGACTTACAAAGGCGTGCAGATCAGTCCGAGCTGGCTTCCCGGCCGTCATGAACTGGCGGGAACGCTGACGATTGAGGGGGATCAGGAAATTTATCTGTTGACCGGTAGCGGTAAAATGATTAAAAGATTGACCAACAGCCGGGGCATCGATGTGGATGGCGTCTGGTCGCCCGACGGAACACGACTGGCGTTTACCTCCAATCGATCGGGCAGCCCCCAGATTTACATCAAGGAGTTGCGCACCGGCCAAGTGCAACGACTGACCTTCGAAGGGCGCTATAACACGCAGCCCAGTTGGTCGCCCAAAGGGAACATGATTGCTTATTCGTCGATGGAATATGGCCAGACCAATATTTTCATTATCGATATCGAAGGCAATAACCCGGTCCAATTGACCTACAACCAGGGCGATAACGAGGCGCCGACCTGGTCGCCCGACGGCAGCCTGATCGCTTTCAGTTCGACCCGTGAGGGGAAATCCCGTATCTATGTCATGACCGCGTTTGGAACCGATCAGCGCCGCTTGGTGCGGCTGCCTGGTGAACAGTTCCATCCAAGTTGGTCACCCAATATTTCGCCATAAATCGAAGTCGCACCGAAAAAAGGAGGGAAAAATGAGGAAAAATAGCTGGATTGCTTTGGCCCTGGTTGTTCTTTTGCCAGCAATGTTGTTTACCGTATCTTGTGCCAAGAAACAGGTGGAAACCGCCGAAGAAACCGCCGCACCGATGGAACAGGCCCAGCCCGATACCTCTGCCGAGGATGCGGCCGCCGAGCAGGCCCGGCTCGAAGCGGAACGTCTCCAGGCCGAACAGGAAGAACAGCAGCGCATGGCCGCTCAGGACGCCTTTTTGAACGAAGATATCTATTTCGAGTTCGACAGCTCCGCCCTGTTGCCCATGGCCCAGGATGTGCTGGCCCAGAAAGCACAGTACATGCGCGCAATGTCCGACATGAGCGTGACCATCGAGGGGCATTGTGACGAACGCGGAACCGACGCATACAACCTCGCGCTGGGTGAACGCCGCGCACAATCGGTAAAGGACTACCTGGTCAACCTGGGAATTCCCGCATCCCGTCTCGATACCATCAGTTACGGTGAAGAACGCCCGGTGGATCCCGGCCACAACGAAGAAGCCTGGGCCAAAAACCGGCGTGCCCATTTCACGCTACAATAAGTTCTTGAGATTGCAGGTTTTCTGCCCGGATCTGCTGCCGCCGGTCTGACGCCGGCACGGCAGAAAAGATGCAGGCCGACCTGCATTAAAACGTTCCCTATTGAAGCGACCATCGGGCAACCACCCCCCGGTGGTCGCTTTGGTTGAACCGGCGGCGGCTCTCCTGCGGGAGGGCCGGCCCCCTCCACCCCATTCCACCGAAGACCGTCATGAAATCTTTACTGCCGATTCTAATCGTGATCCTGGTGCTGCTCACCGGCTGCGCCCTTCAGAAGGACATCATCTACCTTGAAGAGCGTGTCGATTCGTTGGAGGCGCGCAATCAGAAGATGCAGCGCGAGTTGTCCAGCAACCTCGATGAATTGGGCAAAAACCGGGAGAGTTCGGAGAATACCCTGCGTTCCAAGTATGCCTCCGTCAATGTCGAGGTCGAAAACCTTGGCGAGGAAGTGCGCACGATCCGCGGCCGTGTGGAAGAAATCGAATATCTGCTCAAGCGCAAGGTGACCGACTATGAGAGCTCCGGCAGCCAGCAGAAAGAGCGCCTGGATGAACTGAGCATCGCGACCGAAAAATTGGATCAACGCCTCGCCCATGTGGAACAATACCTCAGCATGGAGACCAAAAACGGCAAGGCGCCGGCACCGGCGGCGTCACCCGATTCACCGCCGGCGGCAACCGACACGGCGGAGCAGATCTATCGCGATGCGCGCCAGGCCTTTGATAATGGAGAGTTGGACAAGGCACGCCAATTGTTTCAACAATTGATCCAAAAGCATCCCCGGTCGGGAAACGCCGATAACGCCCAGTTCTGGATCGGCGAGAGCTTCTACCGCGAAAAATGGTACGAACGCGCTGTCCTGGAATATCAGACCGTCATCGAAAAATACCCCAAAGGCAATAAAGTCCCTGCGGCCATGCTCAAACAGGGGATGGCCCTGCTCAACATCGGCGAAAAATCATCCGCCCGTCTGGTTCTTCAGGATCTGGGGAAGAAATACCCCCAGTCGCCGGAGGCGAAAATCGCCGCGAAAAAGCTCAAAGAATTTTAATTGCCACAGGCTTGATTTGACTTCCGGAGATGCCCGCCTGCCATGGTACGGAAACTGATCGGCATCGATCCCGGCCTGGCCGCCACCGGAGTGGGAGTCGTCTCCGGCCATGGCCTTCGCGTCGAGAATTACGCCTACGGAGTGGTCAAGACGGATGCCCGCGCCGCCACCGGACAACGGTTGGAGAAGATTTACTCCCGTCTGCGGCAATTATTCGAAGATGAACGGCCCGACATGATCGTCGTCGAAGACGTCTTCTCCCTGGATAAATTTCCCCAGTCGGGCATCCTCCTGGGCAAGGTCTGCGGTGCGGTCCTCCTCGCGGCGCAACACGTGGGCATCGAAGTCAGGGAGATCGCCGTCCGCGAAGCCAAACAGATCCTCACCGGCAATGGCAACGCCAGTAAAATCCAGCTCGAAAAAGCGGTACGCCGCGCATTGGAATGCCCCGAACCCATCCGGCCTTATCACGCCTCGGATGCCTTGGGGCTTGCACTCATAGGGCTCTTTCGTTATGCTGGTGCCCGTCCGTAAACCCCGAAGTTTGGGTAAAGAGCATCCGGAGAACCGCAAAGGTGCCTTCGCGAAATCGTCGCGGACCAAAACCCGCCATTTCCGGAGGGGAGTCGCGCGAACCATCGATCGTCCCGATGCACCTGACGCAGATGCGGGCTTACGGGCTGGGGCGTAACAGCCTGGAAGACGCCGCGAAAACATCGAAGAGACTGAGATGATCGGATATCTTGAGGGCCGGTTGCTGAAGCTGGAAGAAGAGCGGCTGCTGCTGCTGGCCAACCAGGTGGGATATGAAGTGCTGGTGCCGGCCTTCGTCCGCCAGACCCTTCATGACAAACAGGTCGGCGATGAACTGGCATTGTACATCTACTACCACCAGACCGAACGGCAGCCCAAACCGGTCCTGATTGGATTCAATCTCGAAGCGGAAAAGGAGTTTTTCCAGTTTTTCATCACCGTGGAAGCCATCGGGCCGCTCAAGGCCGTGAAGGCGCTGGATGCGCCGGTGCGGGATATCGCCGACGCCATCGAAGCGGGCGATCTGGGTCGCCTGCAGAAATTGAAAGGAATCGGAGCCCGCAGCGCCCAGAAGATCATCGCCTCCCTGCAAGGCAAGGTGAGCAAATTTGCCATGATCCGCAAGGCGGAAACCAAGGCGGCGCCCCGGTCCGAAGATATGATTCAACCGGTGATGGACGTGCTGGTCGCCCAATTGGGCCACCGGCCTGCCGACGCCAAACGGATGATTGCAGACGCGATCCAGCGCAACGAAGCCATCCGGACACCGGAAGAATTGTTCGATGAGGTCTATCGGGGCGAACGGAAATCGTCCTGACGGTCCATCGACTAGATCGTACTTGATACAGAAGAGAGATCCGCACCATGCCAGACGAGATTCTCACCCACCACTCCCAGGATCGAACCCTGGTGGAAGGCACGAGCCAGGCGGGCGACGAGATCCCCGAGGTCTTGTCCCTGCGCCCGGAACGGTTGGCCGATTACGTCGGCCAGCGCGAAGTGGTGGACACCCTGAAAATCGCCATCGAGGCGGCGTTGATGCGACAGGAGCCGTTGGAACACGTGCTGTTTCACGGACCGCCGGGGCTGGGCAAGACCACCCTGGCCCACATCATCGCCAAAGAGATGGGCGGCCGCCTTACGGTGACCTCCGGCCCGGCCCTGGAAAAGGGCGGCGATCTCATCGGCATCCTCACCCACCTGGAAGAGGGCGATGTGCTCTTCGTGGATGAGATCCACCGGACCCCCAAGAATGTGGAGGAATTTCTCTACCCGGCCATGGAAGATTTCTGCGTGGACTTTGTTTTCGACAAGGGAATACATGCCCGCAGCCACCGCTACCGGCTGAATCAGTTCACCCTGGTGGGCGCCACCACACGGGTGGGACTGCTCTCGGCCCCGCTGCGGGACCGGTTCGGACTTTTCCGCAACCTCGATTTCTACGGCATCGATGAACTGATCCGGATCATCCGGCGTTCGGCCGATATCCTGGGGGTTGCCGTGGATGCGTCCGGGGCGAAAACCCTTGCCCAGCGCTCCCGGGGGACCCCGCGAATCGTCAATCGGCTGCTCAAACGGGTGCGGGACTACTCCCAGGTCAGGGCCGACGGCCGCATTACCCTGGAAACCGTGGAATCCGCCCTCTCCCTGGAAGGCGTGGATCAGAAGGGCTTGACCCGGCTGGACCGGCGATACCTGAAGACCATCATCGATTTCTACCATGGCGGTCCGGTGGGCATCGAAGCCATCGCCGCCACCCTGCAGGAAGAGTCGGACACCCTCGTGGATGTCATCGAGCCCTATTTACTGAAAACCGGCATGGTCACGCGAACGTCCTCGGGTCGCAAGGCATCGGAAAAGGCCTACCGGCACCTGGGCTATCGCGTCCAGGAAAAGCTTTTTTAGCGACGGCACATGGCCTGTATCACGCTGCTCACCGATTTCGGCCTCCAGGACGAGTATGTCGGCGTACTCAAGGGGGTGATCCACACCATCGATCCCGCGGCCGCCGTCATCGATATCACCCACGGGATCGATGCCCGGGATGTGTTGTCCGCGGCATTCACGTTGAAGGCGGCCTACAGGTACTATCCACCGGGCACCATCCATCTGGCCATCGTGGACCCCGGTGTGGGAAGCGACCGCGAAATCATCGCAATGCCGTTGGAGGGACATATCCTGCTGGCCCCCAACAACGGTCTGCTCTGGCCCCTGATTCACGATGCCGATGCGCCGGAGATTTACCAGGTGGAAAATACGACCCTCTTTCGCCGACCGGTCAGCCGGACCTTTCACGGCCGCGACATTTTCGCACCGGCCGCCGCCCACCTGTCCAGGGGAGGGAGCATCCGGAACCTCGGCCGCCGGTTGCCGTTTCAGCGGGTCCGGAAGCTGGACGGCGGGATCGCGAGGATCGTGGACCAACGGACCGTGGAGGGTGTCATCGTATCCCGGGATCGTTTCGGCAACCTGATCACCAATATCCATCGCTCCGACCTCGACCGCCTGGGCACCGGACAGCCCGCCGTTCGATTGGGGGGAAGGCGGATCGATCACTGGGTCGCGACTTATGCCGACGGACCCGAAGCGACCCCCGTGGCCCTCATCGGCAGCCGCGATTGCCTGGAAATCGCGGTGAAAAACGGAAGCGCCGCAGAATTGCTCCGGGCTTCCCAAGGTGCGCAGATCACCGTCCGGGCCGGTCTCGCGAAAGTATAGGCAATGGATCGTTCGGCAAGATTCATATGGCGGGTATCGTTCGGCCTGATTTGCTCCTGGCTGTTCAGCCTGAATACGCCGGCGGCATTCGCGCAGGGGGATGCCGTCCGGGCGGTTCCCGAGCCGCTCGTCTATATCGATCCGGACGTTGTCCAGGAACCGGAAGACGCCCAGGCCCATGCACCCATGGTGGTGCTTGTCGACAAGCATCGGCAACTGGTAAGCCTGTACGGATATCAGGGCCACTGGCGCAATCTGGGCCAGTGGCCGTGTTCCACCGGCAAGGCGGACGGCCCCAAGGAGGAAGAGGGCGACTACAAGACGCCCGAAGGGATCTACTTCGCCGTTCGCGATGTGCCCGGGCGCTACCTGTCGTCGACGTACGGCACACGGGCACTGCCCCTGGATTATCCCAATTGGTTCGATCGGCTTCGCAATCTTTCGGGCAGCGCCATCTGGCTGCATGGAACCAACAAGCCGCTGAAGCCGAGGGACAGCAACGGATGTGTCGTCCTCGACAACGAGAGCATTGCCCAACTGGCCCGTTCCATCCGGCTGCGGCAGACACCGGTGATCATCGTGGACCGCGTCCGGCTCTGTTCGGAGAAACTGCAGAAAAAGGAAGCCCGGGTGATCCTGGAAGCGGTGCAGCAGTGGCACCGTGCCTTGATGTATGGCGATTACCACAGCTTCAGCCATTGGTACGCCGCCGGCCGACAACCCACCATGAGGTGGTGGCAGCGTTGGTGCCGCCAAAAAAGGAAATACGGCCGCGGAGAATTCATCAGTTCCATGGTGCGGCGAACCATTTTCCGCCTGGACCGGGTATACGTGATGCGGTTCGATCAGGTATTGCGGAAGGGAAGCCGGCAATTGCGCATCGGCAGCCGTTTGGTCTATATGACCCGGGAACAGGAAAAGGTCCGGCTGTTGGGGGCGATTTATCAGCCCGGACCCGACGGCGCGACGGATCCGCTCTTTCTGGCCTGGCGAAAATTGTGGCGGCCGGCGGATGAGCGGCATGCCTCGGCCGAGGCGCCATCGAACGGTCAGGGCGGTTGAATCTCCCTGGGTTTGGATGAATACCGCGATGGAATCGATTGCGGAACACAGGCCATATTTGGAAACGATGACGATATGAAATCAGATTCATACGATGAGAAGGGCGTCCGCAAGAACAAACGGAACCGCTACTGGAGTGTCATGCTGGTGGGGGATCACGGCCGTATCATCCCTTTCCGGTGGTTCAAGGGGATGGCCATCAGTGTGCTCTGCCTCCTGATCGTCTGCATCCTGGCGGTGATCACCATGGGGTATCTTTTCGGCCGCCAGAAACTCACCATCGCGCAGTTGCACACGGAATTGGATGCACGCAAGAAGGAGAATGCGCAGCTGAGAGACGAAAAGGATCTCTATCTGACCAAGCTGGTGGTTTTGGAAAAGCAAAACCCGGAGGCCGCCCCCAAGGCACCGGAGGCCAAAAAAACGGAAATTACGCCACGGGCAGGCAATGCGCCCGCGGCCGCCAAGGTCGCCGTGCCGAAACCCGCGCCCGCAGTTGCCAAACCGGCGCCCAAGCCGGTGGCGGTGAAGTGGGCGGCCGACGTCCAGGGATTCGAAGCCTCCTATTCTCCGGAGCACCAGATTCTCAAGGCCGCGTTCAAGATCTACAACAAATCCAGTCCGAAAGAGCCCCTCGAGGGACGCATCGTCGTTGTTTTCAAGAACCCGGACAAAGCCCCATTGCTCTGGTTCGCGGTTCCCCAGGTGCAACTGACCCGTGGCGAGCCGTCCGGTTCCAGAGGCAAGGCGTTCAAAATCAACAACTACCGCACCATGGAATTCAGGGCCTATGGACAGACGGCTCCGGTGAAATTCAACATGGCCACGGTGTTCGTGTATACGGACGGCGGCGAGTTGATATTCAGCAAGGATTTCCGGTTCCACATCGACTATCAGCCGCCGCCCCAGCCCGCGGCTCCTCCGGCGGTTCCCGAACCGGAACCCTCGAAGGAGAAGGAGTCCACGACACCGTCCGGCGGTCCGGGTCAGACGTCCCCGGCCGCGCCATCGCAGCCCGCGGTCAATCCGGCGGAACCGCCGGGGTCACCCCAGAATTCCTCGCCGCCCACCGCGGCCCCCGCCGCAGATCCTGCGGCCGGTCCAGCGCCCGCCGGTCGGGCCGCACCCGATGCCGGCGAGCCGGTTTCCGGCGGCGAAAAGGCTACGCCCGGAACCCAACCCGATTCGCCCCCTGCAGCCAGTTCGCCACCCGCGGCCCCGCCGGATGCCGAATCCAAACCGAATAGCCAAGGAGAGCAGCAGTGAAGGAGAACCAGAAGAAATTTTCCATCATCGACGAGGGGTTCACCATAGACGGTACGGTAACCGGGAAGGGTCGGCTGGTCATCAAGGGCACGGTCAAGGGCGCCGTGACCGGGGACAATGTCGTCATTGCCGAGGAAGGGGCGGTGTATGCCGAGGCAAGAGCCTCTGAAATGACCATCGGCGGTATTTTCGACGGCCAGGTGGTAGCCGACAAGGCCCTGGTGATTCTCTCCACCGGCAAGTGCTCCGGCAACGTCAAGTGCCATGACCTCGTGGTGGAGGCCGGCGGCATCCTGAACGCCGCCGTAAGCTGCCGATCGGTCAAGGCTTGAAATCCGGGGTGGGATCAAAATTTCGATGCGTCCTTACCCGGGATGGACAAACCTGAATTTCGCCATCACGGGAAAATGATCGGACGGGTATTGGCGGGCGAACCGTTCCCGGACCAGCCAGGCCGAATCGACCGCAATCTTCCCGCGAAAGAGAATCCAATCGATGGCATCCTCCACGGCATGACCGCTGAACCCGTGAAAGGTTCCGGCGTAGGGCGGCTCGAACACATTGGACAGGGCGCCCGGCCCCATGGTCAGTACGCGGTAGCATTCGCTGCCGGCAGCGGCATTGAAATCCCCTGCCAGCACCACCGGACGCTGCGAAGGCAGTTTCGCGATCTCGCCTCGAATCAGTTCCGCGCTTCGGCGCTGCACCTCATCGGCAAAATCGAAATGGGTATTGACCAGCGTAAGGGTAGCCGGACCGTTGCGAAACGTGCCCATGGTACACTGCCGCGGCCATCGGCTTTGGTCGAATTTGCTGGGGACATCGGGCGTGGGGCTGAGGTAGAAGTGCTTATTGTGGACACACCGCCAATGGCGGCGATAAAAGATGACATTATGCTGCCAGCGATCGGGAGCCCGGTGGCGCATGCCGATGAAACCGTATCCCTGGAGCAATTCGTTTAAAAAGGTTACCTGGAAATCGTTGGCTTCCTGAAAACAATAGAAATCGGCCGGGCAGGATGACAACAGGTGAGGGAAGGCGTGTCG
The DNA here is from genome assembly GCA_050288425.1 of Desulfobacteraceae bacterium. Classification (GTDB taxonomy): domain Bacteria; phylum Desulfobacterota; class Desulfobacteria; order Desulfobacterales; family Desulfosarcinaceae; genus JARRKU01. Next base: position 12,139 of record JBNKDU010000083.1, read on the forward strand.
GCGATGTTGCCATCCGTTTTCGCCGTCGTCGGCCAGCCCGAAGCGCAGGTTGAGGTTCATGAGGGTGAAGTGGACTGGGGACGGTCGCTGTGGCATGGAATCTCGTCACAGGATCGATTTGCAGGTCTGCAGCGCCGGCAGATGGGGTTCGATGGACACCGGATGCCGGCGGAAGTTGTCGAAGGTCAGGTCGTTGAACGGCAGGGCGTGCGCTTCCCGCAGCAGTTCGAATATCGCCAGGTAGTTGGTCAATATGCGTTCGCCCCAGATCAGGCCGAGCCGGCGGGCGGCCGATTTGATGTTTCCGGCATCCCCCTCGATCTCGAGGAAGGTGCCGAACGGCATCTGGTCGAGACATATTTCGACATCCCGCCAGGCAAATGTCCGGCGCCATTTTTCGTAGCACTGGACGCTTCGATATCCCAGCGCGTTCAGGATGGCGGCCATGGTATCGTGGTCGCCGACCTCCACCTCGAGTTCATGGTAGACCTTGCATTCCTGATCATCGCAGGAGGCCGGTTTTTGTTTCCAGGTCAGACGGCAGGCACCATCCTGGCGCAGCCGCAACAACTGATCCTTGCGATACAGATCCTGGCGCCGGTTGTCGAATCTCAGATTGCGCTCGAAGCGCCGCTCGCCCGCGACGGCCCCCATTTCGATCAATCGCCGCCGGATGGCATCGGTATCCGTCACGTGAAATTTGACCTCGATTTCCAGATTGTCGGTGCAACGGGTCATGCGGGATCCCTTCCCGAAGGCTCGCGTCCATGGCAATTGCCGGGGCGATCGGCTGCCCCAGACAAAGCACGACCGTTGCCGTCTTGTCAAAGGATTCCTCGCTGATATTAATTGGATTTTTCACTTGACTTGATCATGGGAATCGTTTAGATACTTTCGATTCTGAACCACGGACAGGAGAATTATGCGGTGAAAAAATATACCCCAAGTGCAAAGCAATCGGACAATCAAAACAAATGGTGGGTCGTGGACGCCGAAGGCGCCGTTCTGGGGCGTCTTGCCACCCAGGTGGCCTCCCGCCTCAAAGGCAAACACAATCCCATGTACACCCCCCACGTAGACACCGGGGACTCCGTGATTGTGATCAACGCCGCCAAGATCAAGATGACCGGCCGCAAGATTGATCAGAAGAATTACTACCATCACAGCGGATACGTGGGCGGACTCAAGACCATCACGGCGCGCAAACTGTTGGAGAAGCGGCCCGAAGACGTTATCCGCCATGCCGTGAGAGGCATGCTGCCCAAGAACCGGCTGGGGCGCAAAATCTTCAAAAAGCTCAAAGTCTATGCAGGCAACGAGCATCCGCACACGGCGCAATTGCCGGAGGTTATGGAATTCTAAACGCAACCAGCTAGCAAACATCGGGGACATCAATGGCACAGGAAACTTCGTATTACGCAACCGGAAAACGCAAGAACGCGATCGCCAGAACCTGGATCACTCCGGGCACCGGCCAGGTCACCATCAACGGACGTACCGTGGAAGACTATTTTCGCGTTTATACGGCCAAAACCATCATCTCCCAGCCGCTGGTATTGACCAGCAACCAGGACAAGTTCGATATCAAGGTGAAGGTGATCGGCGGGGGCATCATGGGGCAGGCCGGCGCCATTCGGCACGGGATCACCAAGGCGCTGATCGAATTCGATGCGGACCTGCGGCCCGCGTTGAAGAAAGCCGGGTTCGTCCGCCGCGATCCGAGGCAGAAAGAGCGCAAAAAGTACGGCCAGAAGGGTGCCCGCGCCCGCTTCCAGTTCTCCAAGCGTTAATCCGGACGATTCTATCGATTCGAGGGAACCCCGTCGGGGGTTCCCTTTTTTTATGCGAGCCCCAACTCATTCCGACGGCAGGTGGATGGTAAACGTCGTGCCCCTGCCCCTTTCGCTCTCCACGTCGATCCGGCCGCCGTGCGCATGGACGATGTGCTTTACGATGGCCAGCCCCAGACCCGTTCCCCCCTGCTCGCGGCTGCGGGCCTTGTCCACGCGATAAAACCGTTCGAACAGCCTGGACAGATGCTTCCTGGCGATGCCGATGCCGTTATCCTGAATATCGATGGTCAGTCCATGGCCGTTCTTCCGGACCCGGACGAGAACCTGACTCCCTTCGCCGCTGTATTTGATGGCGTTGTCGATGAGGTTGATCAGCGCCTGCTCCAGCAACGGCGCGTTGATGGTCGCGGTCACCGACTGGTCGCAGGTCCAGTCGATGGCGATATTCTTGGCCTCCGCCCGGGTCCGGCAAATTTGAACGGCGGATTGGAGAATCTTCGCGATATTGCCGGGTTGCAACTGGATCTGGCGGGCCTCGTTTTCCATTTCGATCCGCGACAGCAGGAGCAGATCTTCGATGATGGCCTCGAGCCGATCGGCATGCTTCCGGATGATGCCGATGAACCGGTGGGCCTCTTCGGGATGATCCATGGCGCTGCTCTGGAGGGTTTCCGCGAATCCTTTGATGGCGGTCAGGGGCGTCTTGATCTCATGGGAGACATTGGCCACGAAATCCTTGCGCATCTTCTCCAGGTGCCGCAACTGGGTGACGTCGCTGAACACCAGCAGGGTGCCGATGCGCGCATTCTGTGAATTGCGCATGGGGGTCGCGTGCACGTTAACGATGCGGCGATTGGCCCGGTGCAGGACAATGTCCTCGGAAATGGACGCATCGTCTTCCAGGGCTCGTTCCATGAGTCGCTTGAATCCCAGGTTGCGGATCACGGCCTGCAGGTCCTGGCCTTTGGAAGCCGGAGTGAACCCCTTGACGATCCGCGCCGCCGACTCGTTGAAGCTGACGATGCGTTCCTCGAGGTCGATGGCGATGACCCCCTCGGTCATGCTCGACAAGATGGCTTCCATCTCGTTGCGTTGGTTCTTTTCGGTTTCGATGCGTTGTTCCAGTCGCGCGGCCATATCGTTCATGGCCCTGGCCAGTCCCGCGGTTTCCCGGGTGCTGGGCAGGGGCAGCCGCCGGGAGAGGTCGCCCTTGGCGAATCCCTCCGCGCCCCTGCGCAACTTTTCGATGGGCTGGCTGATCCGGCGGGAGACGTAAAAGCAGATCAGGGAGGCGAGGAAGGCGATCAGGACGCCGCCCAGGGTGATGTTGTTTTGAATGCGATCCAGTTCCGCATAGATGTCCGTCAGGGGGATGGACGTTCGCAACACGGCTTGAATTTTGTTGTCATTCAGGATGGGTAGCGCAACATACATCATGCGGCGGTCGAGGGTTTTGCTGTATCGTTGCGAGCGGCCGATGCCGCCGGCGAGGGCTGCGCGCACCTCGGGTCGGTCGATATGGTTGTCCATGCCGGCGGGATCTTCCTCGGAATCGCCGACGACCTCTCCGTCGGGGAGGATCAGCGTCACCCGGGTAGGGGCGGAACTGCCGATTTGCTTGCACAGGATCTCGATGGTGGCCCGGTCGAGGGGGTCCAGGTATCGGGCCATCATCACCTGGAGGATACGACCCTGGGTCTTGAGTTCGGAAAACGTGCGCCGCAGGAAATAGTCGGATAAAAAGTGGGTGGCATACCAGCTCACGGCACCCAGGGCGATGAGGGTGATCAGCAGATAGGTCGGATAGAGCTGCCAGATGAGCCGGATGGTTCTCTTCACGGGTCTTCCCTGAAACGGTAGCCCACCCCGCGTACGGTCTCGATATAGCGGCCGCAGGCGCCGAGCTTCTTGCGCAGGCCCACGATCTGGACATCCACGCTGCGATCGGTGACGGGGTAGTCGTCGCCGCGTACGGCATCGACGATCTGGGTGCGGGTGAAGACCCAACCCGGACGTCTGGCCAGAAAGGCGAGCACCTGGAATTCCGTGTAGGTCAGGTTCACCGGGGTGCCCTGGACGGCGACGCTCCTTCGGCCGGCATGGATCTCGAGGTCATGGACGCGCAACGTGGACGGGGATGGCGTCGCCGGTTCGGATTTGCGCCGGAGGACGGCCCGCAGCCGCGCCAGCATGACCCGCGGGGAAAACGGCTTGGTGATGTAATCGTCGGCGCCCAGTTCGAGACCGGTGACGATATCGGCTTCGTCGCCCTTGGCGGTCAGCATCACCGTGGGGATGTCGCGGGTGGCCGGGTTGTCCTTCAGCGCCTTCATCACCTCGAGCCCGTCGATTCCCGGCAACATGAGATCGAGAACGATCAGGTCGGGATTTTCGGTGCCGGCCGCTTTCAAGGCCTCCTCGCCGGATGCGGCCTTGATGGTGCGGAAGCCTTCCCGGGTCAGGTTGTAGGCGACCAGTTCCAGGATATCCTCTTCATCATCCACGATCAGGATTTTTTCACTCGGCATGGGCGTTATCATCTTTCTACCATAAGCCGCACCGCGGCCACAATATTCGGGCAATGAAACATTGCGCGAGTCCCTGGTTAATAAAATCCGGTTAGCGCAATGTGTGCATTCCGTTAGATTCACGTGAGGTCCGAAGCGTCGTCGGCAATCCATCCTGTCCGGATCGTCTACACCACGGTGATGGCGTCCGGGAACCTTCCCAGGGGCTTCAACCCGGCTTCGGTGACCACATGGGTGTTCTCGATGCCCACCACCCCCTTGCCGGGGAAGATCAGTTTCGGTTCCAGGGCGATCACCATATTCTCTTGCAGGGCCGCCTCTTGTCCCTTGGCCAGGAGCGGCAGCTCATCCAGTTCGATCCCCACGCCGTGCCCGATAAAGCGGATGCGCCGCGGGCCGACTCCCATGAAATTTTCGCCATACCCCGCCCGGGCCGCGAGTTCGACGGCCAGGTCGTAGAGGTATCCGCCGGCGACCCCCGGCCGGGCGGCGGACCGGATCCGTTGCTGCAGGTCGAGCATGGCGTCGTGGGCGGCCTGCAGATCGTCGGCCACGGCACCGATGGAGAAGATGCGGGTGTGATCGGAGATGTAGCCGTTCAGGGCGAAGACATAGTCCAGCAGGATGGGTTCATGGGGCCGTATTTCGTCGAATCCCGCGCCCTGGGCCACCGCCGGGTTGATGCCCCGGCCCCCCGTGGGCGAGGCCAGGAAACTGGGCACGGCCGCCGAGGCCCCGCTACACAGGTGCCCGTAGAACATCTCGCCCGACCAGCGGCGCATCCGGACGATGCCCTGGTGCCCCAGCTTGCGCGCATGGGCCTCCACGAGCCCGGCCAGTTCCAGTTCGGTCATGCCCGGTTGGATCAGGGTGGCGGCATGGGCGGCCACCTCGTCCGACAAGGCCGCCGCCCTTGTGATGATTTCGATCTCGTGTTCCGATTTCACGGCCCGCAGTTCCCGGATGCAGGGCGCCACATCGATCATCGCGGCCTTGGCGAAGATCCGCTCATAATAGCGGAACAGGTTCACCGGCAACACATCCAACTCCATTCCCAGGCGGGCGGGCATCCCCAGGCCGTGCTCCGCCAGCAGGCCGGGCAGGGATCTGGGGCTGTCCAGGGACAGGATGGTCTTCAGGGGCGATTCGGCCCGGGCCCGTTCCAGGCTCTTGTGCACCATGAGCAGGGGGTTTCCCCGGGCCGGCACGTAGAGATGGCTCTGCTGGATGGTGCCGCTGTAATAAAACAGATCGCTGTTTTGCAGGATCAGGGCGGCGTCGAGGTCCAGGGCCTGCAATTCTTCCTGCAGGCGGCGGATGCGGGCCTCGATTTCCCGGGCCGGTGTGTTGTTGGCGATATCGAACATGGTTCCTTCCTCTCTTTCAGGCACGGGTGCACCGGATGTAATGATCGCTACCGACCTTTACCATACCCGATGGACCGTCGCCGCAGGCCGGATCGGCATGGGGGCACTGGTCGCCGTAATTGCAGCTGCCCGTGGCGGCCGTGCCGGCGGGCTCCTCCCCGGCAGGCGGACGCCAGCCCGCCGCGCCGGTTTCCGGCACGGCGGCCAGCAGTTTCAAGGTGTAGGGATGGCGGGGATCGGCGAACAGGACGTCGGCGGTTGCCGATTCCACGATGCGGCCGCGATACATGACGCATACATGGTCGCAGATATAGCTGACCACGTTGAGGTCGTGGGAGATGAAGAGGTAGCTCAACCCCAGTTCGGTCTGCAAGTCCTTGAGCAGGTTGATGATCTGGGCCTGGATGGAGACATCCAGGGCGGATATGGGTTCATCGCACAGAATCAGTCTCGGCGAGACGCTCAGGGCGCGGGCGATGCCCACCCGCTGGCGCTGGCCGCCGCTGAACTCATGGGGGTAGCGCCCGGCGCTGGCGGCCGGCATGCCGACCATCTCCAGGAGCTCCCCGATCCGGCGTGTCTGCTTGCCTTTGCCGCGGATGCCGGCGATGCGCACCCCCTCGCCGATGGACTGGGCCACGGTCATGCGCGGGTTGAGGGAACTGTACGGATCCTGGAAGATCATCTGGATCTCCTTGCGCAGCGGCTTGAACTGCCGTTCCGTGAACCGGGAGATCTCCCGGCGGCCGAACCGGATCACGCCGCTGTCGGGCATCAGCAGGCGCAGGATCAACCGGGCCACGGTGGATTTGCCGCAGCCGCTCTCGCCCACCAGTCCGAGGGTCTGTCCGGGCCGGATCTCCAGGTCCACGCCGTCCACCGCCCGGACCCCCGCGCCGGCGCGCTGCAACAGCCCCCGGCGGACGGCGAAGGTCTTCTTCAGCCCCTCCACCTGCAGAATCGGCGTGCCGGCATTCATGTCGCGGAGGTCTCCTTATTTGTATTCTCGTTCGCGTGGACCACCGGACAGCGCGCCGCGTGCCCCCCGCCGTAATCGCACATCCGGGGAAATTCCCGGGTGCAGCTCTCCACGCGGTGGGTGCAGCGGGGATGAAACGGGCACCCCGTCGGTCGATAGGCGGGATGCGGCACCGAGCCGGGGATGGCGTAGAGCCTCCGGCCGCGTTTGTCCCGGGTGGGCAGGGCGTCCAGCAGCGCCATGGTATAGGGATGGCGGGGTTGGCGGAAGATGTGGCCGGCCTTTCCCTGCTCCACGACGATGCCCGCATACATGACGTATACCTGGTCGGCGATGGCCGACACCACCCCCAGGTCATGGGTGATATACTGGACGGCCATCCGCCTGCGCTCCTTGAGGCGGCGCAGCAGGGCCAGGATCTGGGCCTGGACGGTCACGTCCAGGGCGGTGGTGGGTTCGTCGGCGATCACCAGGTCCGGATTACAGGCCAGGGCCATGGCGATCATCACCCGTTGGCGCTGGCCGCCGCTGAGTTGGTGCGGATAGTCGAACCGGCGACGTTCCGGATCGGGGATGCCCACGTCGGTGAGCAAATCGACGATGCGGCGGTCCACCTCCCCGGCCGTGACCGATTCATGGACGGCGATGGCCTCGCCGATCTGGTCGCCGATGGGGAAGACCGGATTCAGGGAGGTCATGGGTTCCTGGAAGACCATGGCGATGCGGCGGCCGCGCAACGCGCGCAGTTCTTCCGCCTGCATCTCCAGCAGGGATTTGCCGTCGAAGAGGATGCGGCCGGCGGCGATCCGCGCCGGCGGCCGGTGGAGCAGACCCATGATGGCCAGGGCGGTGACGGTCTTGCCGCATCCCGATTCCCCCACGATGCAGACCGTCTCCTGCCGGTGGACGCGAAAATCGACGCCGTCCACGGCGCGGGCCACGGGTCCGTCGCCGTGAAAATGGACCTTGAGGTCTTCCACCTGCAGCAGTATTTCCCGGGCCGGGTCCATGGTCAGCCTCTTTCCCGCAGTTTGGGGTTGAGGATATCGCGCAGGCCTTCGCCGAACAGGTTGAAGGCCAGCACCACCACCAGGATCACCAGCCCCGGTATGAAGGTCAGCCAGGGGGCGTCGAAGATGAAGCCTTTGCCGTCGGAGAGGATGTTGCCCCAGGTGGCGTGGGGGGGCGGCACGCCGAAGCCCAGGAAGCTGAGCCCGGCCTCGGTGAGCATGGCCGAGGCGATGCCCAGGGTGGCGGACACCAGCACCGGCGCCACGGCATTGGGCATGATGTGGCGGAAGATGATGCGCGCGTCGCCGACGCCCAGGGCCCGGGCGGCGGCCACGAAATCCTGTTCCCGCAGGGAGAGGAACTCGGCGCGGACGAAACGGGCGGTCCCCATCCAGCTGGTGAGGCCGATGACGGCCATGATGTTGTAGATGCTGGGCGGAAGAAGGGCCACCACGGTGAGGATCAGGAAGAACGACGGAAAGCAGAGCATGATGTCCACCATCCGCATGATCAGGGTGTCCACCTGCATGGCGGGCCGATCCAGCCATTGCAGCCCGGCGGGCGGGGGAAAGTCGGAATCCCCGGTGTGCCGGCGCTGCCAGAGCGCCGCGGCCGCGAGGAGGATCGCCGGCAGGCCGGCGGAAAAGGGATGGCCGGTGAACAAAAGGCCGGCGGCGGCGGCAGCCAGCGCGAAGAGCAGGATATGGCGCAACCGGATATCCTGCTGCCCGTAATAGCCGGCCAGCCCCCCCAGCAGGATGCCGATGGCCACGGCAATGCCCACGGCCACGAACCCCACGGTCAGCGACACCCAGGCGCCCTGCAGCATGCGGGCGAAGACATCGCGGCCCAGGTTGTCGGTGCCCAGCAGGTAGATGCCCAGGGGCGGAACCTGGGCGGGTTGCAGTTCTTCCAGGTTCGGGCGGGTCAGGGGCGGCCGCAACTTGTCTTTCAGGCGCACCTTGGCCGGGTCCAGCCGGGGGTGGTTGCCCGATGTGACCGTCAGGCCGATGACGGCGATGGCGAAGAAGACGAGGAAGATCACCAGGCCGGAGAAGGCCAGGCGGTTGCGGCACAGCAGTCGCCAGGTCTCCGCCCAGGGCGAACGCGGGGGAGGCATCCGGGTCTCGTCGCCGGCAGCGGCGATATCGACGGGCAGCTCGCGGCTCATGACAATTTGATCCTCGGATCCACCACGGTGTAGAGCAGATCGGAAATCAGCGTTCCCAGCAGCACCAGCACCGCGGTGATGAAATTGACGGTGAGGATCACCGGGTAGTCCCGGGCCAGGATCGCCTCGTAGGCCATGCGTCCCATGCCCGGCCAGGAGAAGATCGACTCGATGATCACCGATCCGCCGATGAGTCCCGGCAGGATCAGGCCGAACATGGTGACGAAGGGCAGCAGGGCGTTGCGCAGCGCATGCTTGTAATAGACCGTTTCCGGCGGCAGTCCCTTGGCGCGGGCGGTGCGCACATAATCCTGGCCGATGATTTCCAGCATCTGGCCGCGCACGTAGCGCGAGAGCACGGCCACCCCGCCGGTGGCGCCCAGGACCGAGGGCAGCACCAGGTGCCAGATGCGGTCCATGATCCGCACCAGCGGGGCCGAGGAGGTGATGCCGAAAGACTCCATGCCGATCACCGGCACCTGCAGATGGGTGACCACCAGGATGATCAACAGGTAGGCGAAGAAGAAGCCGGGAATGGAGATCAGCAGGTAGGCGATGAAGGTGGTGGTCTTGTCATAGATCCCGTCCCGGGCGATGGCCGAGCGGATGCCCACGGGAAAGGAGAAGGTCCAGGTGAGCAGGGTGCCGACGATGAACAAGGGCAGGCTGTTGAGAAACCGCTCCCCGATCTTGGAGAGCACGGGCCGGTTGTCTTTCCAGGAGACGGTGCGACCGGTGAACAGGTCGCGGTAGAAGAGCAGGTACTGGATGTGCAGGGGCATGTCCAGGTGAAACTCCTGGCGCATGCGTTCCACGATTTCGGGTGTGAACTTGGGATTGAGCGGGTCGATCTGGCTCGGTTCGCCCGGCGCCAGGTGGATGATCAGGAAGGAGACCACCGAGACGAAGAAGAGGGTCACCAGTTTCTGGATGATGCTGCGTCCCAGGAATGCGAGCATGTCCGCGACTATCCTCCCGTGGAAAAAACCGGCGGCCGGGAAAGTTTGCGCCACTGGTTGAAGTGAAACGTATATTCGCCGATCCGGGTGGGCTCGATGGGCCGGAACGCGGTCCCGCCTTCCCCGTCCGGCACCTCGCGCACGATGCGTTTGTCCAGCAGGGCCGTCTTGCGGGTGACGTAGAGAAAAGTATAGGGCTGGGCGGCGGCGATGATCTTGTGCAGGCGGTGGCAATATTCCACCTGGCGCTGATGGTCGTATTCCTGCCGGATTTTGACGATCAGTTCGTCCGCTTCGTCGTCCTGGAAACCGGCGAGATTGAGCTGGAACTTGTGGCTCTGGCTCGAGTGCCAGACCTGGTAGAGATCCGGTTCGATGCCCATGGACCAGCCCAGGATGAGGGCGTCGTAATCGAGCTGGTTGACCCGCTTCTGGATGAACACCGACCATTCCAGCAGGTCGGTCTCCACCCGGATGCCGATTTTTTTCCAGGCGTCCTGGGCGATGGCCAGGATGTCCTTGCGCAACAGGTTGCCGTTGTTGGTGATCAGGGTGAAGGCCATGCGCTTGCCGTTTTTTTGCAGGAAGCCGTCGGGTCCCCTGGTCCAGCCGGCCTCGGCCAGCAGCTTCAACGCGCCGTCGGGGTCGTAGGGCAGGGGGGCGATGTCGTGGTCGTAGTAGTCGGTCTGCTTGGCGAAGGGTCCGGT
>JBNKDU010000084.1:0-1878 GCA_050288425.1 Desulfobacteraceae bacterium
TTCCGTCATCACGGCCGCCCGATGGCCTGTGCGGTAACGCACCAGGGGCATGGCCTCCCGGGTTAGGGTGGTCACCACCACTTCTCCATGGGTGCCATGCGGGACCGGCCGGGCTGTCCGCGGATCGACGATCTCGACGATCAAATCCGCCTCGCGGAGGTGAAAGCCGTCGCGGTGCTGGCATTGGACGCCGCCGCCCGGACACATTACCGCGGCACCGTAGTGCTGGAAGACCGGACATCCCCAGGCCTCGCCGATCTCCTCTACCTCGGCGCGCAGCATGTTTTGCGTGCCGAGCCAGATGCTCTTGATTTGTCCCCGGCCGATGCGGTCGCACCCTGCATAGCGCGACAAGGCCAGAATATCGGCCGGCGGCCCCACCATGCAATCGATATCTTCCTGCTCGATGGCCTCCACGACCGCCCGGGGGGATTGCAGGGGGCCATGGACGACGGGCACGGCCGATAGGCGTTTCAGCCCCCGGGCCAGCAGATCGCCGACGCTGTGAGGATTCCGGCAGGGCATCAAAACCAGCATCCGTTGTTGCCGTCCCACTCCCGTGGCAAACCCGTGATGGAAGAAATCCACGGCCAGCTCCAGGTCGGCGGCGCTGAAGAAGAGGCGTTTGGGAGGCAACCGGGGCGAACGCGACGGCAGGGTCACCACCCGTTCCACATCGCTTTGGGAGATGCAGAGAAAGGCCAGGGGATCGCTGCACAGATCATCGGCGGTCGTGGGGGGCAATTGGGCCAGATCGTCCAGGCTCTGGAGGGCGTCGGCGTCGAAATTGGAGAGACGGCGCCGGAAAAAGGGACTGTGCCGCCGGACATAGTCCAGGGTAGTCCGCAGGCGTTCCAACTGGTAGGCGGCCAGCGCCGGCCGCGTCAGATCCGCTGTCGACGACAGACCGGCCTTGGCTTTCACGCTGGCCTCCAATGGTATGCGCGCACATTGCGTCACGGGCGGTACAGTCTCCTGCCGTCGGCGGCGGTGAGGTTGTAAAGGCAGAAGGGAACCAGGTTCCCGTCGGGGGCCATCACGTGGATGCAGCACTCCTGAACCCGGTCCAGGGCGAGGGTCCATGCATCCTGGAAGGCCATGCCCGAGATGGAGAAGGTATGGGTGCGGGCGCGATGGATGAAAGCGTCCAACCTCATGGGAGCGGTGGCGTCGGCTTGCACAGCCGCATCGCCTGCGGGAACCCGGCAGCCGCACCCGTCGCCGCTCCCCCCCTCCACGGCCGGTGGCTGCGGGCCGTTCCATTGTCGGGCCACGGCCGCCATCGCCCTGGCGGCGCCGGCTTCGGCCGTGGTAGGGGCGCCGCAGCAGCCCTCCGGCGTGGAGGGTTGCAGCGGCACCATCGTCCCATCGGCGGCCTGCAGAAACCGGCCGTTGAAAGAGCACAAGGCGTTCTCGCATCCCGGTGGGCCGAGATGGGCCGCCGGAAACCGGCCGCCGCTCTGGGTTTCGATGGCCCGCATCACCTCGGGCAGCGTGATGCGGCCGGCGCCTTCGGGCTGGCCGTCGTAGCGCCCGAAATAGCTGATGGGCTGAAAGTGGACCCCGCGGACCGCCGGTGCCCAGGCCAGGGCCGTTTCCAGGATGTCGCCGATGCTCTGGGTGTTGACCCCCGGCACCAGGGTCGGCACCAACACCACCCCGATGCCCTCGTGGGCGCAGGCCTCAACGGCGGCGCGCTTGGCCGCCATCAGATCGCGGCCCCGCAGGCGGCGGTAAACATCGTCCCCGGTGCCGTCGAATTGAAGGAAGACCGACGCCAGTCCGGCCCGTTTCAGGGCCTTGACAAAGGATGGGTCCCGGCCCAGGCGCAGCCCGTTGGTGTTGACCTGAATGAAATCGAAGCCCGCCTCCCTTCCC
>JBNKDU010000085.1:0-9638 GCA_050288425.1 Desulfobacteraceae bacterium
CCCGGACTCGAACCGGAAGGTCTGGTCCGGATCGATGACGGCCAGCACGCGCACGATGCTGCCGTCCCCGCCGGGCCAGCGCCAGGGGAATGCCATGAAGAAGCAGCGCTTGCCCGTGACCTTGTCCAGGTCGCCGCCCAGGTTCTCGATCCCCGGGATGCCGCCTTTGACCATCAGGGTCTTGTGCGCCGGTTCCCAGTCGGGGAAGTCTTCCTTGGGGTCGCGGCCGGTGGCCTGCTTGTACTCTTCGATCAGGTGGGGCTGGGACGGCCCCAATCCATGGTCCACCAGCTTGGTGGCGATGGGGTGGTCGTTGGCCTGGCAGCCGTAGCCGACGCACTTGACTTTGCGGTCCACCAGCCACTGGGCGCCCGCGCCGGAGATGCCGCAGCCGTAGGCGAAGTATTCGTCCGTGTCGGCCCACTTGTGGTGAAACCCGGTGTTGATCATGACCATGTCGCCTTCCCGGATTTCGGGGGTGGCCTTCTCGAGGTCTTCGGGGGTGATGACGCCCCATTTTTCCTTGGGAATGGATACGGCCACGCCGGTTCCGCAGAGGCGCCACAGCGGGTAATCGCCGATGCTCGGCGTGTTCTCGGTGACATGCAGGGGGGCGTCCATGTGGGTGCAGCGGTGCATGATGCCTTCCCATTGCACCTGGAAGACGCCGTCCTTGGCGTGGAATTTATTCACCGTCAGGTTGACGCCGGGCGTAGACGGCCATTCGGGCATGAATTGATGAAAGGAATGACTCAGATTGTATATCGAAAGACCCATTTTCCTGTCCCCCGTGGAAGAGGTTGAATTAATTTCCGGCATCGATCCGGCATTTGCCGTCGGGGTCGATCATGCCGACGAACCGGATCTGGCAGGCGTCCCCCTTGCGGAATTTCCAGGGCATGGCCGCGAAGGTGGCCCGTTTGCCCGCCAGGAGGTCCACATCGCCGCCCACCTGCTCGATGGTGGGAATCCCCGCGCCCAGCAAGGTCTTGTGGGCGGCGTTCCATTCGGGATGTTCCTTGCGGGGGTCGAGGCCGGTGGCTTTTTGGTAGTCGCCGGCCAGGCGCTTCATGGTGGGTCCCCCGCGATGGGGCCCCAGGGAAGTGGCCAGGGGATGGTCGATCTGGGGGGTGTCCACGGCCACCAGCTTGCAGTCTTTCGCCGCCAGCCACCGGGCGGCCGCCTTGGTCAGACCGGGCGACCGGCCGTAATACTCGATGGCGTCGGAATATTTGTGGTGCCAGCCGGTGACGATGACCACGATGTCGCCGGTCTGGACGCCGGGATCGGCCGCCTCCAGGTCATCGACGTCGATCACCTGGTAGTCGGTCCTGGGGATGTCGAGGACCACGCCGTTGCCGAAGAGCCGGTCTTCGGAGATGGCTTCCAGGTCCGCGCCGCCCTGGATCAGGTGCAGGGGCGCGTTCATGTGGGTGCCCGTGTGCATCACCGTGTTGATCTTCCACGCCAGGACGCCGTGCTGCGCGTGCTTGACGGCCCGGAACATCTTCACGTCGTCCTGCCCGGGGTAGGACGGCGCGCCGGAGCCCCACTCGTGGCTCAGTTCCACCAGTTGCAGCCCTGAATAAGGGTCGTTGATCATACCCATGGCAACCTCTGCTCTTCTGCGTTGAATGTTTGGTTTACTCCCGCATCTGTTGCGGCCGTTCTAAGCGGCGGTCAGCCCGCCATCCACGTAGATGGTCTGGCCGGTGACGAAACCGGCGGCGTCCGACACCAGGAAGTTGACGGCGCCCACCATGTCTTCGGGCATGCCGATCCTGCCCAGGGGCACGGCCGCCGCATATTTCTTGGCCAGTTCGGGATTTTCGGCGATATGCTTCGTGCCCGGCGTGATGACCAGCGCCGGTCCCAGGGCGTTGACGCGGATGTTGTGGGGGGCCCACTCCAGCGCCAGGGACCTGGTGATCAGCTCCACGGCGCCCTTGGTGGCGCAATAGCCCGTGTTGCCGCCGGTGTAGCCGCGGATGCCGCGGACCGAGGAGAGGTTGACGATGGCGCCGCCCTTCTGGTCCCGCATGACCTTGCCGACGATCTTGCAGGCGATCATGGTGCCCTTGACGTTGACCGCGAAGATCTTGTCCCAGTCCTCCATGGGGTATTCGAAGGCGTCGCGCTTGATATTCATGCCCATGGCGTTGACCAGGATGTCGATGCGGCCGTATTGCTGCATGACACTGTCCACCATCTTCTGCATGCTGGCCTCGTCGGTGACATCGGCGACGATGGCAACGGCCTGGTTGCCGGTTGCCGCCGCGATCTGTTGCGCCGTTTTCTGGATGGCCTCCTGGTTGCGGCTGGAAACCACCACGGTGGCCCCCTGGACGCCCAGCCCCATGGCCAGGGCCGCGCCGATGCCGCCCGCGCCGCCGGTGACCACGGCGATCTTCCCGTCGAGCTTGAACATGTCTTTCATTTTCTTCTCCTTGATCTGCCCGTTTCCCGCCGATCATCCGGCGGGAGTCGGCGCCTGGGGTTCTAGGGTGTCACGATGAATACCAGGACTTCCGCCGGCTTGCCGTCGTTGATGGTCATGTCGCGCTCCTCGCCGGGGGCGATGTAGATCAGGTCGCCGGCATCGAGAACATGCTTCTCGTCCTTGCCCGATACGGTGATGGAACCTTTGACGACGTAGTAGACGCGCTCCTTGGGAGAAGAGGACATCTCCGCGCCGCCGTTGGGCTGGAAATAGGAATAACAGACGGTGGTCCGATTGGACTGCGTTTCGGTGATCTTCTGCAGGCCGTAGACTTCCCAATGCTTGGCGGCCTCGTACTGGGTGCCCCGGGCGTCTTTTACACTGATCATTTGTGCTCCTCCTTGTGAAGGGAAGAGGAGTGGGGTGGACCCCCCCCGATACAAAAAGTATCTTCTTGATCCACCCCTCTCCAAACCGGATTGGATTGCCGTCTCTTCCCGGACGGCCGATGGAACGCCGGGAGCCGGTTACTTCGGCTCCAGGACGATTTCTCCCAGGTTGACATCCTTGCGGGTGGTCAGTTCGATCTGCCGTTTTGCATAGCCGTCCGCGGTGATGCCGACCTTATACGTCTGGTTCTTGCGCAGCCCCTCGAACTCGAAGTCGCCGAACAGGTCCGTTTCGGTCTCCAGGGAGACGCCGTCGCCGGTGAGGGAGACGGCGATGCCCTGGGCGCATTCGCCGGGCTGGTCCTTCAACACCACCTCGCCGGCCACGAACCGCTTGGGCAGCCCGATATATTTCACCAGGGGTCGGGTGTCGTATTCGGGGTGCAATTCCTCCACCCTCGGATCGGCGGCCAGCCTGGCGATCTCGCTGGAGGGATCGTCCAGGTCGCCGAACACCAGGGCGCCGGTGGGGCAGGACTCCACGCAGCGGGGCATCTTTTCGCCTTCGTCCAGTCGATGGGCGCAGAGGGTGCATTTCTGCGGCACCTGCGATTCCGCATTCCAGAAGATCACACGGTAGGGGCAGGCATTGGCGATGGACTGCTGCCCCCGGGCCTTTTCCGGATCGATGACCACGATCCCGTCGGGACGGCGAAAGACGGCGCCGTCCCTGGCGGCATCCATGCAGGGGGCCTCCTCGCAATGCAGGCAGGGTTTCGGGATGTAGGAGACCTTGGGCTTGGGATAGGTGCCGCGCTCCACTTCCCGGATCTGCATCCAGAATTGTCCGTTGAGGGGCTGGGCCGCCGAATAGGATGGATAATCGTTGCCGTAGTATTCGTCGCGGCACGCCAGAAAGCAGTTGTGGCAGCCGCTGCACTTGGTGACATCGATGAGGATGCTGTAACGAGACATATTCTTAGCCCTCCCACTTTTCGATTTCGATGAGACACGAATTGGGGGTCATCCCCGGCGCGTTTTTCGACAGCATGCGCGACGGCGTGAGCATGTTCACGCATCCTCCCTTGTCCGGCGAATCGGCCCGGCCCGGAATCAGGGGGTCGTACTTGGCCGACGAAGCATAGCTGTGGATGACGCCGGGCCGCACCCGCTCGGTCACCACGGCGATGCACAGCACGGAGGCACGGTCGTTGTACAGCCGGACATAGTCGCCGTTGCGGATGCCCCGGGGATCGGCGTCCAGCGGGTTGATGCGCGCCGGCCACCAGGCATAGCCGTCTTTCTTGATGCGGTGGATGGGGATGTCGTCCAGCCAGTCGGTGTGTTTGTCGTAATGGCAGTGAAACGTGAAGCGCGGATGGGGCGACAGCAATTGCAGGGAGTAGCGCCCGTAAAGCTCGCTGTGGTGCCCCTCCCAACTGGGGAGGTAGCGGGGAGACACGGGCCGCTCCTCGTCATCCGGGAAATGGGCCTTGAGGCTTTCCGAGACGAACTCGATCTTGCCGCTGTAGGTCCCCAGTTCGCTGGCCTTGTCGGTCTTGCGCTTGGGGTTGTTCTGGTCGGGGGTGTCGCAGGCCCGCTGTTCGGCGAACCAGCGCAGCGACGGCGTCGACTGGTAGCCGTCCTTGGTGTTGATGATGTAGTAGCCTTTGCGGTCGAATTCTTCCCAGCTGATCCGTTTGGGCAGATCCGAGGAATCGAAGAAGGCCTTTACCCATTGCAGTTCGGTCTTGCCGTCGGTGAACTCTTCTCTCCGGCCCAGGCGGTCGGCGATGTCGGCGAAGATCTGGAAATCGGACTTGGACTCCCACATCGGTTCGATGCATTTCTGCTGCCGCACGATGATGCGGTGGTTGCACCCGCTGCTGGCGTGCACCGTATAGCCGCCGGCCGCGGCGAATTCGCCCACGTCGTCGCGCTCGAAATTGGTGCAGACCGGCAGGATGACGTCGGCCATGCGGGTTTCGCTGTTGAACCAGACATCCTGGTTGACGACGAACTCCAGCTTGGGGCTCTGGTACATCCGGACCCACTTGGTGGTGTCGCTCATGGTGCCCATGAAGGAACCGCCGTAGCGGTAGAAGAGCTTGATCTCCGCGCCGCCCTTCATGGGATATTCGAAATGCTTGAACTGCTGCTCCAGGGACTGGCCGCAGAAGCCCTCCCCGTACCAGCTCACCGGCGGTTCCAGGATGGCGTCCGGGACGGTGAGCCGCCAGAGGCGTTGCTTGTTGGTGTTGATGGGCAGGTAGTCGGCCACCTTGGAGGTGGCGATGCGCCCCTGCAGGTCGGCGTAGCCGGGAAACCAGACATCGGTATCCGAGGGCGCCCCCATGGTGGTGCCCCAGATGCTTCTTCCGGGTTTGCCGAGCCCCTGCATTCCCTGGAGCAGGACCATCATCCGGGCCCATTCCGTGCCGAAGGCGGTCCGGCAGGCGCCGCCTTCGCCGCCCCGGGAACCGCAGGAGAGCACCGTCCGCTTGGCGGCCCACTCCCGGGCCAGGGCCCGGATGACGCGGGCCTTGACCGTGGATTCCTCCTCGGCCCATTCGGGGGTCTTGGGCTGGCCGTCGATCTCTCCCAGGATGTACTTCTTGAACTCGTCGAAACCGATGGTGAGGGTCTCGATATATTTCTTGTCGTAGGTTCCTTCGGTGATCCAGACGTAGGCGATGGCCATGGCGATGGCCGCGTCGGTTCCCAGGCGCGGGGCGATCCACTTGCCCTCCATGACCCCGGCGGTGAAGTTGTGAAAGGGATCGAGGAACACCGTCCGGACCCCTTTCTCCTTCAGCCACTGCCGCCAGATGGATGACTCCTGCCCGGAATAGGTTCCCCGGGTGGAATCGGGATCGTTGGACCAGAAGACGATCATCTCGGCATTTTTCAGACCGTCTTCCAGCAGGTCGTATTGTTCGGGCATGCCCAGCCGCCAGTAGAACCCGTAGGTGTGGGTGGCGCCCCAGTGCCAGCCTTCCCAGCTGTCCGGATTGTCCAGGATCGGGGTGAACTCCAGCATGTTCATGAAGCGCGCGAAGGGACCCATCTTATAGCCGACGATCCCCCAGTTGTGGTGCGAAGAGGTCAGGCCGCTGATGGCCGCCCCGCCATAGGTCTCCTGCACGCGCTGGATCTCGGCGGAGACGATGTCCAGGGCCTCGTCCCAGGAGATGCGCTCGTAGGCCGATTTGCCCCGGTTCCGGGGATTGCGTTCCCCGTCGGGATCGAAATCGACCCGCTTCATGGGGTATTTGATGCGCTCGTCCGAATAGAGCCGGCGCCGCTCGGCATGAACGTAGGGCGCCAATGCAAACTTCTTGGGCGGGGAGTATTTTTTGCCGCCGGCTTCGATGACCCAGGGTCTGAAGTCTTTCTCATCCGCCACCAGCGGCCGGATGCGCGTCACCTTGCCATCCTTGACGTAGACACTGACGGGTCCGGCGTTGGTGCAATTGGTAAAGACCTGTTCGCTCATGGTGCAACCTCCCGGTTCCTGGCCGGCCCTCCGCCCCTGCCGGGTCCGCCGATACTTCGACCCAGCGTCTGCTGGTTGCGGGAGCCAAGGCCATTCATTGATTCATTGCGATCCTTTTTCCAGACCTCCACGCCCGATACCGGGGCGGGATTATCGCCCGGGATCCATCCAGGCGGAAAGAGAAACCACCCGGACTCCGATGGTCCCCTCGATCCGGCGGTCCCGGCCGCCGGTCAGGGCGCCAAATGGCATGCAAACAAAGCGAAATATGGGCTCGATGATGTGGCGCCGCTTTTTGCATGTAATTTTGTACACAACGAAAAATAAGTCAAGCCTTTTTTGGCATTGCAATGATATTTTCCGGATTCGTGTATTGGAGTTCTTTTCGATTCGAAATCGATTCCGGTTTGTTAAATTATTAATTGATTTCAGTCAGTTTTATCCATCCATGGACCGAAACCGGAGGATCGCCGCCTGTGCAAGATATCCCACATAGCTGTACATCATCCTGATATACGGGATCATTTCCCGTCTTCTCCGCAGGCCGGCCGGCCGGGGAAATCACGATGTTTGGCCTTGACTTGGACCGGTGAATCCCATATCCAATCCCTTATTGTGGGATCGGATCCCTGTATATGAAACATGGCCGACCCCCTTCCGTTTCCAGACCCGAAATTCCCGGAAATCATAACTGGTGGCACGATATGGCATCGAAGACCGACAATTTGTCCTCCACGGAGAAAGCGCTCTCCATCCTGAAGACGTACACCCCGCACAACAATGAGTTGGGAACCCTGGAGCTGAGCAAGAAGCTGGATATCCCCAAATCCACGGTCAGCCGCCTGCTGCGGATTCTCACGGCCTGCGAATTCCTGCACCAGAATCCCGAAACGAAAAAATACAAGCTGGGCCGGGCCGCGGCGGAGATCGGGCACGCGGTGATCAACTCGCTGAACAACGCCCTGGTGGATATCGCGCGCCCTTTGCTGGCGGAATTGTCCGAGCGGGTAAACGAAAGCGTGGCCCTGGAGCAGATTTCCGGGACCAATATCGTGCTGGCCTCCCACGTGGAGGGCCGCCACCACATCCGTTTTTCGTTCAACCTGGGGGAACGGCTGCCCATCCACGTGGCGGCGGGGGCCAAAGCCATCCTGGCCTTCTCTCCTCCCGAATTCGTGGACAATTGCCTGAAGAAGAAATTCGTCCGCTTCAATGAACGGACCATCGTCTCGAAGAAACAGTATCGCGAACAATTGAAGACGGTGCGCGAAACCGGGATCGCCTACGATCGGGGCGAACGCTTCGAAGACACCTTCGCCGTGGCCACCCCGATTTTCAACAACGAAAGGATGCCGGTGGCGGCGGTGGTGGTGGCCGGCCCGGCCTTTCGCATGACTCCGGATATCATCGATGATATCGTCGCGCCGTTGAAGCGGACGGCCGAAGAAATATCCCAACGCCTATACTACTAGAGGTATGATGACGGCTGAAGCTCCATCCATCAAGCGGGGCCCGGGATTCCGGGAATCCGTGGCCCTGTTGGCCATGATGATCTCGCTGGTGGCGCTTTCCATGGATATCATGATCCCGGCGCTGCCCGTAATCGGCAGGGATCTGGGCACGAAGCATCCCAACGATGCCCAACTGGTCATCTCCGTGCTGATCTTCGGCCTGGCCGTCGGGCAATTGGCCTATGGTCCCCTTTCCGACAGCACCGGCCGCAAACCGGCCATCTTCGCCGGCATCATCATCTTCACCCTGGGGTGCCTCCTGTCCATCGCGGCCACCCGCTTCGAGGTCATGCTGGCGGGCCGGTTCATGCAGGGACTCGGGGTGGCCGGGCCGCGCTCGGTGATCCTGGCCCTGGTAAGAGACCAGTATGGCGGCCGCTCCATGGCCCGCATCATGTCCGCGGTGATGGCGGTGTTCATCATCGTCCCGGCCATCGCGCCGGCCCTGGGCCAGACGATTCTCCTGGTGGCGGGCTGGCGGGCGATCTTCGCCGTCCTGCTGGTATTGGCGCTGGTTGCCCTGACCTGGTTCTCGATCCGGCAGCCGGAAACGCTTCCCCGGGAACGCCGGATTCCCCTCGGCATCAGGCCCATCCTCAGGGGTGCGGTGGAGATCTGCTCCAACCGCGTCGCCTTGGGGTACACCCTGGCCACCGGCATGGTGCTGGGAATCCTGATCGGGTACCTGAACAGCGCGCAGCAGATCTTCCAGGAAGTATATGCCCTGGGCCACATGTTTCCCTTGTATATGGCCGTGCTGGCGCTGTTCGTGGGCGGCGCCTCCTATTGCAACTCCCGGATCGTCATGCGCGTGGGCATGCGGTCCCTGTGCCGGGGGGCGATCCGGCTGCTCATCATCATCTCGGTGGCCTACCTGGCCATCGTGTATCTCATGGGAGGACACTCCCCCTTGTGGCTGCTGATGCTCTGCTTTGCCATGGCCTTTTTCTGTCTCGGGATTCTGTTCGGCAATATGAACGCCATCGCCATGAAGCCCCTGGAACACATCGCCGGCATCGGCGCCGCCGTGGTGAGTTTCGGGTCGACCTTCCTCGCCACCCTGCTGGGCATCGTCATCGGGCGCCTCTACGACGGCACCACGCTGCCGGTGGTCGGCGGCTTCGCCGTTCTCAGTATCCTGGCGGCGATTACCATGCGCTGGGCCGATGGCAAGGGATAGGCGGATTCACTGCCCGGCGCGAATCCGGGACGACCGGCGGGACACCGGAACCCATCGGTATTTTTGGGTATTTAATGCCGGCACTTGAACTCTGAAGACCAATGATCACTATTTCAGGCATGAAGGAAGGGGATGCCGGATGGACCCTGAACGATCAACGATCCCGGAGCCGGACAGGCTGCAGGTGACCGACCGGGCGGCCGGGATGGTGGCCGATTATTTCAAGGACAAGAAAAAGCGGCCCATTCGCATCTTCGTCCGCCTGGGCGGATGCGGCATCCGGACCTTCGGCCTCGCCCTGGAGGAACCCGGGAAGTCCGACGAAATCTTCGAAATCAAGGGGCAGACCTTCATCATCAATGCAAGGCTGTTGCGCATGGTGCAACCGATCACCTTCGATTCGGACGGCATCGGTTTCCGCCTGAGCGGCAGCGGAGTGGCGCCGCCCCAGGCTTGCGGCAATTGCGGAAACATGTGCGGCATTCGGGGCGGCAACCGGTGCCCGGGCGACTGCAGGACATGTGAATTCCAATGCGGGCAAGGCCGAAAATATCGCAACCCTATCGTTGCATAAAAAAGATGGCAAATGGTGAATAAGCCTTCATGAACGTTGAACAAAAAA
>JBNKDU010000086.1:0-10362 GCA_050288425.1 Desulfobacteraceae bacterium
CGACAGACCGGATACGCCCCCCGAGAGGCAACACACCACCGCATAGCAGGGGGTAAACCCCGGGGTTGGAAAGGCCGGAGGACGCTCCCGCCTGCGGCGGGATCGTCAAGAAATATGGCCAAAGGATTAAGACCCTTGGGGGAGTAATCGAAGGAGATCTCCATGACCGTACGAAGCATTGCAGAGATCGTCGACGGGATTCAAGGCATCGATCCGCAATGGATCGGCAGGGCCCGCGAGCGTACCGGACAACTGGCCATCCCGCCCAGAGCCCTCGGCCGTCTTCATGACATCGCCGAACGATGCTGCGCCATACAGCGCACATTGAAGCCCGATGTGGGCAGCAAAGCCGTGGTGGTGATGGCCGGGGATCACGGCGTGGCCGCCGACGGGGTCAGTGCTTTTCCCCAGGAGGTCACCGGGGCGATGGTGCAGAACTTCCTGGCCGGCGGCGCCGGCATCAATGCCATCGCGCGGCATGTCAACGCCCGCGTGTGGGTCGTCGACATGGGCATGATTCCGGTGGTGGACCCCCTCACCGTTGCCGGCGGAGAAAATTTCAAAGTCCGCAAGGTGGCCAATGGGACGGCTTCTTTTGTAAACGGCCCCGCCATGACCAGGGACCAGGCCGAACAAGCCATCATGACCGGGTTCGAACTGGGCGCCGAGCAGTTTGAGGCCGGTGTGCAAATCATCGGCACCGGCGACATGGGGATTGCCAACACCACGCCTTCGGCAGCCATCGGGGCGGCCATCACCGGCGCCGACCTGGAGGAGATGGTGGGGCGTGGCACGGGCGTGGATGACCAGGGGCTGGCCCGCAAAAAAAAGGTCATCGCCAAAGGGCTGGAGATCAACCGTCCCGATCCGGCCGACGGGGTCGATGTGCTTTCCAAGGTCGGTGGATTCGAAATCGGCGGCATCGCCGGTTTGATACTGGCCGGCGCGTACTACCGGCATCCCGTGGTGATCGACGGCTTCATCTCAACGGCCGGCGCCCTGATCGCCAAGGCCCTCTCCCCCCGGGTGGTAGAGTATGTTTTCGCGGGCCATCAATCGGAAGAACCCGGCCATAAAATCATGCTGCAACACCTGGGGCTGCGCCCGATTCTGGACCTGGGAATGCGCCTGGGGGAGGGAACCGGCGGTGCCTTGGCCATGGGCGTCATCGAAGGGGCGATAAAGGTCTTCAACGAGGTGATGACGTTCGAGGAGGCCGGTGTACCGGGAAAGCATGAATAAAAGGGTATTTAAGGTGTAAGCGCCATGCGGCCAGGGCAAATTCTAACGAAGAAGGATTTCGATGATGCCGTCGAAGAAGACCTGCTGTATGCTGCTTTGCACTGCTTTTGCGACCGCCGTTTTCTTTACGTCAGCCGGCGCCGCGGTCGATGTCCCCGGGTTGCAGGCGCTGATCCAGCGTCTCAAGAATGACCCCAGGGGGCCGTATGCCGCCATCCGGTGGTACTGCCCCGACGGTGCGGTGCTGCCGGCCGACCGACGCTGCTCCGCACCGGGCGGGATCCAGCATGCCGCCCTCAAGCCGCAAGTCGCCGTTCTCGGCGAAAAGGACGGCATCTTTTTGGGGCAGATCCTGGCCGGGGCCGACTTCGAAGGCTTCCTGGACCGGGGCCGGTACTTCGGCCGCCTGAAGCAGTACCTGATCCAGGGATACCTGCAAGGGGTGGATGACGGCTGGATCCTGCGCAAAGCGCGCTATTACCGCGGTGCCGTCCAGCACGAGGACGAATCGGCCTGGGCCCGGGATTTCGTGGCCTATTGCCTGGCCGAACCGGGGTTTTCAGAGAGCCAGTATTATCTTTTGCGGCAGGCGGCCGCGCTGCTGCCGTTGGGCGGCGACAGCCACAGGTGGCAGACCATCCGTGCCGAGTCGGCGCTTTTGGCCGACCATTACCCGGCTTTCGGCGATCTGCGGGTCAAGCTGCACGGCCGGCCCGATCCCCAGGATGTGGCCCGCCTGAAGGCATTCAAGACAGGCCATGCGGCGCGCATGCCGACTGACGACGCGGCGCTGCTGGAGAGATTGATCCAGGATCTGGAGGCCGTTTATGGTCGCGATCAACGGCAGGTGCTGGCCTCCTACCTGAAACGCATACCCCGGAATTTCACCAGCCGGAACCTGTTGCAGCAGCTGCTGGCAAGCGATGGAGAAAGGCAGGAGCCGGGCGGCTTCGGGCCGGCGGGATGGGGCCTGTTGGCGGACCTGCTGCTGCAGCTGCGCAGGGATCTGGCGACCCGTCCCCAACCGGCTGCGGCCATGGCCATGCTGACCTTGTCCATCGAGGCGGAGACCGTTCTTTTCCAGGAGACGGTCGCCCGGCCGGCCCAACGACTGGATGATCTGCTGGTCCGGATGGCGATTCTGGCCAAGGGCTGTGCCGGCACCGGCCTCCTGGAGCTGTGGGAGTGGCGCGAGGCCTCCGAACGCCTGGTCGTCAGGCCCTCGAGTGATCAAGTGGACCTGCGCGATCTGCAGGCCCTGGCCGATGAGGGCCGGCGCAGCGTCCAATGGGGCACCGCCATGGTCCGGGCGGTTTTTGGGCCCGGCGTCGATCTGTTTGCTTCCTTCGAGCCCCTGGCGGCCGGGTTCATCGACGATCGTGTGCGGGCCTCCCTGCTGCTACCGCTGGGCAGGGCCGTCGGGCGCCTGCAGGGTCTTTGCGCCGATCTGGAAGGGTCGGGGCACCGGTTGCCGGTGCCGGTGGTCGCCGGCGGCGTGCAGGGCCTCAATCCCGGTTTTGCCTTGGGAGAGTTGCGGGTCGTGGACCGGCCGCTACCCGGTGAAGTCTATTCCGATCGCAAGATCTATGTCCTGCGTCAGGCGCCGGCCGATCTGAAGCCGGTGGCCGGTATCGCCACCGTGTCCGAGGGCAACCTGGTGTCGCATGTGCAGCTGCTGGCGAGAAATCTGGCCATCCCCAATGCCGTGGTGTCGGATCAGGTATTCCAGGCGCTGGCTCCGCTGAACGGGCGCATGATCTTCTACGCCGTCTCTCCGGGCGGGACGGTGGTGATGAAGCCCGCCGAAGAGATGAACGCCCGGGAAAAGGCCCTGGTGGAGCAGCGGGTCCGCAAGACGGATAGGGTGAGCGTGCCGGTGGACCGCCTCGATCTGGACCAGGACGGCCCCCTTGCCCTTGGCAGCGTCGGGGCCTCGGATTCCGGCCGCCTGTGCGGCCCCAAGGCGGCCAACCTGGGGCAGCTGAAGCGGGTTTTTCCCGAATACGTGGGGGAAGGGGTCGTGATCCCGTTCGGCGTCTTTCGCCGCCACATGGACCAGACCATGCCGGGCCGCGGGGATTCCTACTGGCAGTACCTGCGGCAGACCTTTGCCGAAACCCAGGAGGCGGCCGGAAACCCAAGTGACCCGATCCGGGACGAGGCCTTGATCCTGGAGCGCCTGGGCGTGCTGCGCAGCGCCATCGGCCGGATGCCCCTTTTGCCCGAATTCGAGTCCCGCCTCAGGGAGCGATTTGATACCTTGCTGGGCCGGCCCCTGGGAGAGCTTCCGGTCTTTGTCCGCAGCGACACCAATATGGAGGACCTGAAGGATTTTACCGGCGCCGGGTTGAATCTGACGGTCTTCAACGTCCGGGACGCCGACCGGATCGTCCAGGCCATCAGGGATGTATGGGCCTCGCCCTACACCGAGCGCAGTTTCGGCTGGCGCCAGAAGTTTTTGAAAAATCCGGAGAATGTCTTCCCCTCCATCCTGATTCTGCCCACGGTGGCCGTGGAAAAGTCGGGGGTCATGATCACGGCGGGCGTCACCGGCCGAAATCCGACCGATATCACGGTGGCCTTCAGCAGGGGGCCGGGCGGCGCGGTGGAAGGCCAGATGGCCGAAACCTATCTGATCCACGAGGACGGCGGCCATCGGCTGATCGCTCCGGCAAGAGAGCCCCGCTACCATGTGCTGCCGCCGACCGGCGGCGTTTCCGAGGCCTTTGCCTCTTTTGAGCAGCCCATATTGAACGCCGGCGAAATCGAACAACTCCACCGTCTGGCCACCATCATCCGGGAGCGCATGTCCGGCCGGCAGGGCATCGGCAGCCGTGGTCCGTTCGACGTCGAGTTGGGATTTTTCCAGGGCGGGATCCGGCTGTTTCAGGCCCGGCCTTACGTGGAGAACAAAAAAGCGGCGGCCTCCGATTATCTCAACAGCCTGGACCCGCCGCCGGTGCAGGGCAGAGCCGTACCGTTGGGGATGCCGCTGTAGCATTGGGCCCGGGCGAAACATTTAATTCAACCAGGTGAATACCCATGCGAGCATGTACCTATCATCGGCTCAAGGCCTTGACCGGCTGGATCGGCGCGATCTTGGTATGCTTTCCTCCCACTTTGAGCGCCTATCCCATCGACGGCTACCAGCAGACCGGCATCCGGCGCCTGGCCTGCCTGCAGCAGATCGTCGACGGCCGCCGTAAGGGGGGGATGCCGCCCGCCGGCGCCCTTAAACCCACGGCCCAGATCACCCTCCATCTGACCGACACGGCCGGCGCTTTCAAGGATCGGTGGCCGGCCGTGGACCCGCAGCTCCAATCCAGGATCGACGCCCTTTTCCCCAACCGCGATGAAAGCTACTCGCTGGCGGTGGTGGACATAACACCCGGGCGCCCGGCGCGCATGGCCGTGCGCCAGGCCGACCGCGCCTTTTCTCCGGGCAGCGTGGGCAAGCTGGCCATTGCGGCCGGGATTTTCGCCGAGCTCAGGGCCATGTTTCCGGAAGACCCGGACCTTCGCCGGCGACTGCTGCGCCAGCGCGTTGTGACGGCCGACGACTGGATTCGCATCGATGATCACAAGGTGCCGGTTTTCGATCCGGATAGCGGCGTCTATCTCTCCCGCGCGGTGCGCGAGGGGGATCGCTTCTCGCTGTATGAATGGATGGATCACATGCTCTCGGCCAGCGCCAATTCAGCCGCCGCCGTGGTTTGGAAAGAGCTGCTGCTCATGCGCCGTTTCGGCAGGGATTATCCGCCGTCCCGGGAGGCGGAAAAGGCCTTTTTTGAAAAAGCGCCCAAGACCGAGCTGCGCGACATGGCCATGTCCACGGTGAACGATCCCCTGCGGGCCGCGGGCATCGGCCCCGACCAGTGGCAGTTGGGCAGCTTCTTTACCAGCACGGGAAAGCGCCGGGTGCCGCCCGGCGGTAAAAGCTATGCCACGCCCCTGGGGCTGATGCGCTTTCTGTTGGCCCTGGAAAGCGGACAGGTGGTGGATGCCTGGTCCAGCCTGGAGATCAAACGGCTGATGTACATGACCGCCCGCAGGATTCGCTACGCTTCCTCTCCGGCCCTTGCCGGTGCGGCCGTCTATTTCAAGTCGGGCAGCCTGTACCGCTGCCGGCCCGAGCCCGGATTCGTGTGCGCCAAGTACAAGGGCAATGTGGAGAACGTCATGAACTCGGTGGTCATCGTGGAACAATCCGACGGGCGCATCTATTTGGTGAGCCTGATGTCCGACGTGCTCTACAAAAATTCGGCGGTGGAGCATCAAAGCCTGGGGACCTTCATCGACAGGGCGTTGCAGAGTTCACACTGAAAGGTATCCGATGGACCGCAGAAAGCCGCCGGCGGCTTCACGGACCCGCGCATCGGCGCTGCCCATCAGTTCGGCCGCCAGGGCCGCATATTGGGGGTCCCCCAATTTCCGGATCATATTCAAGGCCGTCAGTTGAAGCTCGGGGTCGGCCTCCGGCACCACCAGCTCCAAGGCGTCGCGTTCCGAGGGGATTTTCAGACCCAGGCGCTCCACGCTGCGCGCCACCATGGGCTCGAGCAAGGCGTTTTCGACGATGGGGATCACCGCCTGCTTCAGATCGGTTTCCAATAGATTATCGAGAAATTCGACGGCATTGAGCCGCAGGTCGGGTTTGCTGCTGCGAATCCCCCGGTAAACCGAGTAGATATCCTCGGCCGGGTATTTCAAACCCAGCAAGCGGAAGATCCGCTCCATATTCTCCTGCAGCCGCTGTTCGATCTGCCCGGCCAGGGCGGCGCGTTCCGCACCTGCGTCATCGCCGGTGTGCTCGGTGGCCGGCGCGGCATCAGGCGCCGGGTTTCCGGCGCCTGCGGCGGTGTTGATCTGCAGATAAAGGGCCGTGAGCAGATTGAGGTAGCCTTTGGCCTCCCGCACAATGCTTTGGCCCAAATGGGTGTGGTCGAGTTTTAATTGGGGTTGATAGGCGTGAAGCCGGTTCAGCGCCCGAATGACGGCAAACCGGATGGCCGGATCCTTCTGGTCCAATTCCGCTGCGAGCCTGTCCGCCGCCGTCTGGGTGCCCGATGCCCGCATGGCGTTGGGAATGCCGGTCCGGATAGGGCGTTCGAGCAGCGGGTTGCGCAAATGGTCGTCGAGCAGTTCGACGATGTTCGGACCGAAGTGACCCAGGGCCTCGCCGCAGGCCTCCTGCAGACCGGCGACGGCCAGTTTCCGGATCAGAGCGGGAACAAAGCTCCGCTCCCGGCTTTCGCCGGCCGCCCTGACGGCCGCCGCCGCGACGTCGGGATCCCCGTCGTTCAGGAAAATGTGTAAAAAGGGATAGAGGGCCGGGATGTTGGCGGCCCCGATGACCCGGGCGCACTGGCTCTTGGCGATTTTGGCCTTGCCGGGATCCTTAATGGCGGGAATTTGGCGGATCAGGTGTTCCGCTCTGGCCCGGATATTGAGCTGGTTCTGCAGCCGCGGGTTCCGGCGGCTCTCCCTGGCGGCGCTGAGCAGCGCGGCGCCGCTGAGCCGCGGGTCGTCGGCCTGGAAAAAGCCGTCGAGCAGTTTGACGCGCTCCCCGTTTTTTTTGCGGAAAAGATAGTGGATGGCTTCGGTGAGCACGTCCAGATCCAAGTTTTGGTGATTCAGGGTGATCATCCCCAGAACGTCGTCGCTGCAGTCGATGCTGCGGTACAGGTAAAGGGTCTTGAGCGCCTCCAGCTGTATCCGGGGGTCGGGGTGCCGGATCAGGGCCTGCAAAACGGACGGCGGCGTTGCCACGGGAATGGTTCGAAGCGTCCTAAGGGTATGGACAATGGCCGCAGAATCCGTGCCCGCCAAGATTTCGGCGATATCGCCCATAATGGTCCGGCGGTCCGGCACTTGGGCCGAAGTGGCCCGCACTGTTTTCCCGGTTGCCAGCAGCCGGCGAAACGACTGCAGGTATTCTCTGCGCAGACAGAACACCAGGCCGATCCAGCCTGCGACGATGCCCGTGGTCACAAGGGCGATCCGGCCCGACGGCCAACCCGGCAGCCTTGTCAGTACCAGCAGGAAAATGCCGCCCAGACCCGTGGCGGCGCTGTCCACGAAGACATCGATAAAGGTTTTCGCCGGATTCTTCACCGCCGGGGGAATCGGCAGGATGATGAGTTCCAGGGCGGCCTTGTTCAGTGAATTCTTAAGTCCGCCGTCGCCGGCTTTCAGCAGCACGGCCGCCCACAGGACCGGATGGATCAGGATGATCACCGATCCGATGAGGATGATGGCCGGCAGGAACAGCAGCGAGAGACCGACGCCGATCCGGCCCACCACCCGGCGGGTTACCGTCAGCTGGACCAGCAGCGACAGAATGCTGATATTGGACAGCCAGAAACCGAAAAACGCCGTCAACCGGTCCGGGTCGGAGATGGCGGCTGCGGCGGCGGCGCTGAACTGGTACTCCACCAGTTTGGCCGCGAGGCCGCCGATACCCACCACGGCCGCCAGATAGGCGAGGTGCCTGGAGCCGGCGATCCCCCTGAACGAGACCCGGGACTCGGTTTCGACCCGTTCTTTCTGGCGCAAACGCACCAGATGCGCATCGCGTTTGATGTGACGGTAAAGTCTTTGGGTGAGAACGATGCAGATGGACAGGCATCCGATGCAGATCAGCAAAAGATTCGAGCTGCCCAGAATGCCGGCGGTCAAGCGGGTCAGATAGCCCCCCAGAATTCCGCCGGCGATGGCGCCCGCACCGATGACGCTGATAAGCCGCCTGGCTTCCCGGGGGTTGAAGACCGTGTTGGACAGAATCCAGAATTGCGAAACGGCCAACAAGCCGAAGACGGCGACCCAAAGATAGAAAATGAAGATCATGGGCTGCCGAAAAAAGTCGGCCTGCAAAGCCGTCCAGAACAGGGCGAGAGAGCAGATGGAGGCCTGGAGGGTCCGGATGACCAGGCGCATGAAATCGGTATGCCGCAGCAGGCGACTATAAACGGCAACGGCAATGGCGGCGACCACGGCCACCATGATGAAGGCATAGGAAAGCCGCTGGACCCCGAAAGCCGCCAGAAACAGGGATTGGGCCACCGACTTGACGATCATCAGGCAGCTGACCACCAGAAAAAGATAGGCGAACATCAGGCCGATGCGGACGCCTTCGCCGGTCCGTATGCCCAAACTGCGATGAATCAGTCCGATCATTCCCAATTTCCCGGGCTATTGTATGGGAAAAACTTCTACGGCTTTGTTTTTACAGGCGGCCTGTTAACGTTTTTAGGGGTTTTCCGCCGATCCCCATGGTCTTTTATCATCATATCGTCCAGGACGCCAATGAGGTTGCGCATGATCTTTTCCCCATTTTGATTCTCCACAATTGCCACGGCAATATAGCGGCGCCATTGGGGCCCCCAGACCAGCACCGAATCCGAATGCCAGATTTTCCAGGAGCCTGATTTGCGAAACAGCACAGCCTCCGGCACCCTGTTTTCAAGGACACCCACGAATTTGTGGTGCAATGCCGGTTCTGACATGATGTCAAGCATTTGGCGGCTTCTTCGGGGGTTGATCAGGCGCCCCATGGCCATCAGGTAGTAAAACCGGCACACCTGGGTCACGCTGGCGGCGTGGGACAGGCCCTGTAGCGGATCGGGATGGCGTTCGCCGGTGGCGGCGTAGCGTTTGCCCACCCACAGGCCGCCGCCCCTTTTGGGGTTGTAGAGCCGGTAACGGGGATCCGTGAGCACCTTTTCGATTTTTTCAAACCCCACCCGATCGATGAGACGCGTGGTGGCGGCATTGTCCGACCGGCGGATCATCAGGCGCATGTCCGTGCGCACCTTGGCGGTCTCTGCAAGGGCGCCGTCCTCCAGGCTCTGCACCACGGCAAGCAGCACGGCGACCTTGGGCAGGCTGGCGGCGTACATCATGGTGCTGCCGTTGATGCGGGCGAAGCGCACGTTGTCCGGATCGCCGATGTCCACGATGCCCACGGCCATCTTCTTCTTGAGGCATAACCGCCGCCAGGTCTTGTTCTGGTTGATCGCGGCCATCAGCCTTTGCTCCAGATCGCGGTCAACATGCTCGTAGAGGGAGCGAATCGAAGTGTTCGATGTGTCAAACGGTAGAGGAACCCTCGGTTTGGCGCGTACGACTCCCGTGGCGGTGCTCGCCATCACGGTCAATGTCAATATGGCGTAGATCAAGCGCGGCATGGGGGCTCCTTTGGGTTGAATAGTGGCATAGCCGGTAAAAAAAGAAAAGACCCACGCAATCCGCAGCGCGACATTGGATTCGCGGCCCTGTTTCCCGGCGGACATGATCTTCGCCATGGCGGGGGGCTAAGCTTTCCCAATCCATTGGTTTGACGGCCTGAAGAAATCAAAATAAAGACAAGCTGAATATGGCCATGTTCCCCAGGCAATGGATGGTGATCGGAACGGTGAGGTTGCCGGTGGTTTCATAGGCCACAGCGAAGACGAGGCCGCCGATGATTTGGGGTAAGGGCAGGCCGTGGGGGCTATGCGCGACAACGAAACAGGTCGTGCTGACCACCAGGGCGCAGAAGATGCCCCAGCGTCTGAAGAATGTGTACAAGATCCCTCGGAATAAGATCTCTTCGGCCACCGGGGCGATAAAGCCGGCCACCAGGAAAAACAAGGCTATCTCCAGGTTGTTGGACGGCAGCGGCTGTCGGATAATTTGAAAAGGATTTTTTCCGACCAGATGCAGGGCCATCATGCCGAGGCCGGCAATCGCCGCAAAGGCCGTAGACCAGATCGCGCCCTTTCTCAGCCCGGCGCCCCAGTCGGCAGGAGCCCAGCCCATGGCGTTGAACCCATTCTCCCATTTCACAAGCATCCAGATGATGACGATCGCTTGAAAAGTTCGGATCAAACCCAACACCAGGTATTTAAGCAATTGCGGCAGCGCGGCGCACTGCAATTCGATCAACAGGGTGAAAAGAACCATGGCAAGAATTGCAGATAAAGTTCTTATTCTGATGGAACCTGATACCACCCCAGCCTCCTCAACGCCCGATAGCCGTACCACTGGACGTACCAGTGGTCCGATCGGACCAGTTTGTCCCTGATCGGTTGGATCGCCCCGCGCAGCCCCCGCTCTCCCAGGGCGTAGCAAGCCTGGCAG
>JBNKDU010000087.1:0-112679 GCA_050288425.1 Desulfobacteraceae bacterium
TGTCCGTGGGTGATCTTTTTTATGCAATCACAGGGTTGACACCGGTTGACGAATGGGGTAGCAGAAAACGTTTAATTTCTGTTGTACGCTGAAAGCGTAATTCAACCGACGGGTGCGATGCAAAACCAATGCATCGAGCAACCCGTTTTTCATATTGAGGCCCAATGATGAGCGAAGACAAAGCTGCAGATCTGATCGGACAGCGCAGGCAGAAAATCGATGCACTGCGACAGGCGGGGATCAATCCGTACCCCAATGGAATTTGCGTGACCCATACCGTCGCCGACATTTTGAACTACGTCGATACCATCGCGGAAGGTGCGGAGGCCGAAGACAAATTCAGGGTGGCCGGCAGGATGATGGCCATCAACAGTTTCGGCAAGTCCGCCTTCATCCGGTTTCGCGACCGAACCGGCACGTTGCAGGCCTATGTCCGCAGGGACCAGGTGGGTGAAGAGACCTATGCCATGTTTAAGAAGCTGGATATCGGCGATTTTGTAGGCCTGTCCGGCCCCATGTTTCGAACCCGGACCGGCGAATGGACCCTGATGGCCGAATCCCTGGAACTGGTTTGCAAGGCCAGCCGGCCGCTGCCGGAAAAGTTCCATGGCCTGAAGGATCCTGAAAAACGGTACCGGCAGCGCTATGTTGACCTGATCATGAATGCGGAGGTGCGGCAGACATTTATCCAGCGCAGCCGTATCACCCAGGCCGTGCGCGAATTTTTCCTGGCCCGTGAATTCCTCGAAGTCGAGACCCCCATGATGCAGCCCATTGCCGGCGGCGCCGAAGCCACCCCCTTCGTGACCCATCACAAGGCCTTGGACATGCAATTGTTTTTGCGCATCGCACCGGAATTGTATCTCAAGCGGCTGGTGGTCGGCGGATTTGAACGCGTTTTCGAAATCAATCGCAATTTCCGCAATGAGGGTGTATCCACCCAGCACAATCCCGAATTTACCATGCTTGAGTTCTACCAGGCCTATGCCACCTTCGAAGATCTGATGGCGTTGACGGAAACGCTTTTTGCCGAGATCGCCCAGAAGGTGCTCGGTACGACGCAGATCACCTACCAGGGCCGGTCCATCGACCTGAAAGGTCCGTGGCAACGCCTCGACCTGGCAGACGCCCTGGCCCGACTGGGCGGCCTGGATGCGGAATTGCTGAACAATCGCAGGGGGTTGATGGATTTTGCCGCATCCAAGGGGATTACGCTTACGAAAACGGGGCGCATCGGCAAGATCATCACCAAACTATTCGATGTCCTGGTGGAGCCCCAACTCATCCAACCGACCTTCATCACCGGATACCCGGTGGAGGTATCCCCCCTGTCCAGACGCAACGATGCAATTCCGGACATCACCGAGCGGTTCGAGTTGTTCATTGCCGGATGTGAAATCGCCAATGGATTTTCCGAGTTGAACGATCCGGAAGATCAGCGCGGTCGATTCATGGATCAGGTGGCCGATCGCCGGGCCGGCGACGAGGAGGCGCACTCGATGGACGAAAATTACATCGAAGCCCTGGAATACGGGATGCCGCCCACCGCCGGGGAAGGCATCGGCATCGATCGTCTCACCATGCTGCTGACCGATGCGCCGTCGATTCGCGAAGTGATTCTTTTCCCCCACATGAAGACCAGAAGCCAATAAGAACCGCGCAGCGCATGGTGATGCCGTCAACATTCTCAATCGGGTGAACGAGGGGGTCGATGTCGTTTGAACTGTTTATAAGCCGACGCTACCTCAAATCCAAGCCCAACCAGGCCATCATCGCCCTGATCACGTCGCTGTCGGTGGTGGGCGTGACCATCGGTGTCACGGCGCTCATCGTCGTCATCGGCGTCATGGCGGGCTTCGAGTTCGATCTGAAAACACGCATCATGAGCATCGAACCCCACCTGATGATCAAGAAGCAAAATGGACCCATCCGGCAAATCGATGCGGTCGTCCGGACGGCCCTCGCCCAGAAGGAGGTGACGGCGGCCTGGCCGGTGGTGGAACTCCAGGTGATTCTGCGCTCAGATACCCGCGTGGCGGGAGCAACCATCAAGGGCGTGGATCCTGCGGCCGCCGGCAGGGGGCTGGGCATCGAAAGCCTTTATCGACTGAAACCCGGATCGGATCCATTCGAAAAAGGAGAGGTTTCGCCAACGGACATTCCCCCTCTGGTTTTGGGTCGCGATCTGGCCCGCACCCTGGGGCTGATCAAGGGGGATACCTTGTACGTGATCTCGCCACGCGGTAGCCTGGCGCCGGTGGGGTATGTGCCCGCGATGAAAAAGTTCAGAATGGTCGACTATTTCGAAACCGGCATGTATGAGTACGACGGCAGCCTTGCCTTCACCAACCTCGCCGAGGCCCAGGGGTTGGCGCATCTCCCCTCGGCGGCCAATGCGGTGGAGATCAGGGTCGCCGACATTTTCCAGTCGACATCGGTGGAACGACGTCTGGCCGTTGCCCTGGACGGAACATTCCAATACCAGGATTGGATGCAGTTGAACAAGAATCTGTTTTCGGCGTTGAAGCTCGAGAAGACCGCCATGTTCATCACCCTGACGTTGATCATCCTGGTGGCCACCTTCAGCATCGCTAGTTCCCTGGTGATGATGGTGATGGAAAAGACAAAGGATATCGCCATCCTCAGGACCTTGGGCGCTACCCGGCGGGCCATCAAACGGATCTTCGTATTCCAGGGCATGTTGATCGGCACCATCGGCACCGTTGCCGGTGTCCTGATCGGAACCGGGGCGTGCTATCTGCAGAAAAAATATCAACTCATCAATCTGCCCGGAGACGTCTATTATATCACCGCCCTGCCGGTCAAACTGCAGGCAATGGACGTGCTTATGGTCGCCCTGGCGGCCTTGTTCATCTGTTTCCTGGCAACCCTCTACCCGGCCTATTTGGCGGCCCAGTTGGAACCGGTGGAGGCGATTCGTTATGGCTGATCGGACAGGCTTGCATTCAAACGGAGAATCCAGGGAGGAGAAAGCAGACGGAATTCTGCTCCAAGCCCTAGACATCGGCAAGAGTTTTCGAAGCCGGGATTCGGCCATCGATGTCCTGGCGAATCTGGACATGGACCTGTATCCGGGAGAGACACTGGCCGTCGTCGGCGCCTCCGGTATCGGCAAGTCGACGCTGCTGCATATCCTGGGAACCCTGGACCGTCCGGATTCGGGCAGATTGTTTTTCCAGGGAGAGGATGTGTTGAAATACGACGATCCACGCATGGCGCACTTCCGCAACCAGACCATGGGATTCATTTTCCAGTTTCACCACCTGCTGCCGGAGTTCAGTGCGCTGGAAAATGCAATGATGCCGGGCCTGATCCAGGGACTTTCGCCGTCGAAAGCCAGGCAAAGAGCGGAATCGGTCCTGACCCGGGTGGGTCTGGCCCACCGGCTGCACCAAAAGGCCACCCAATTGTCCGGTGGCGAACAACAGCGGGTGGCCCTGGCACGGGCCCTGGTCCTCCGTCCGGCCATCCTGTTTGCAGATGAACCCACCGGCAACCTGGATACCCGCAATGCCGACCAGGTGCATCAATTGCTGCTGGAGTTGAACCGCGAAATGAAAACGGCCCTGATCGTGGTCACCCACAATACGAAATTGGCGTCCTACATGCGCAAGCGGGCGACCATCGCCGAAGGGCGGTTGCAATATATTGGATAATGGGGCATTAATCTTCACTGCTGAAAGCCATGGTATTTGGCAAGCTGAAACCGGAACGGGACTTCGCGCAGGAGCACATACGGACAATATGTTCCCAAATCAAACCACCCATCGCCGCAATTATCGTATCTGGTTGCCATTGATGATCCTTCTGTTTGTCGCCGGTCCGGCCATGGCAGGCATGGAGCAGGTAAAGACCGTGGTTCTGCCTTTCAAGGTGAACGCGCCGGAAGAGATGGCCTACCTCTCGGTGCAGGTGGCGACGGTCCTCTCCGAACAATTGGAACGGGATGGCGCCACCATCCTGGAACTGGAATCCGCCGATCGGGAGCGGTTCACCAACCGCGAGGTGGATGTCGCGACCGCCCGGGAAACGGCGCGGCGATACATCGCCGACCGGATCATCTGGGGCAGTTTCACCCTGGTGGGCGGCCGATACAGCCTGGATGCCAGTATGACCGACCCAGAGGGCATCGAGCCCGTCCGGACTTTCAATCGTCAAGGCGAAAATATCGAGAATCTGCTCAACACCATCCAGCAATTGAATGCGGAAATCGGGCTCGCCCTGTTTCAGCGCAAAATCGTCTCCGTCGTGACCGTCAAGGGCAACGACCGCATCGAGGCCGACGCGATACTGCGGGTCGTAAAGACCGAGGCGGGCGCCGTCTATAAGCGCAAACAGCTTTCCAAGGATCTGCAGGCTATCTATAAGATGGGGTATTTCGACGATCTTCGGGTGGAGGCCGAGGAAGGTCCCAAAGGCATGCGGGTGACGTTTCATGTCAAGGAGAAACCCACCATCCGACGCATCAAGCTCAAGGGCAATCTTCGCTTCGACGATGAGGAGATCCGAGAGAACATGACCCTGAGCACCGGGGCCATTCTCAATATCTTCAAAATTCAAAGCAACATCGAACAGATCGAATCGATGTATAAGGAGAAAAATTACCACCAGGTGCGGGTCAACTATACGATCCTGCCCACCAAACAGAACCAGGCGGATATCGAATTCAGCATCGAGGAGGGCAAGAAGCTGTATGTAACCTCCATCGGATTCGAGGGCAACAAGTCCATCACCGACAAAAAACTGAAAAAGATCATCAAGACCTCGGAAAAAGGATTCTTTTCCTGGCTTACCTCGTCCGGCGACATGGACCGCGCCGAACTGGATCAGGATGCCTCCTTGATCAAGGGCTATTACCATAATCAGGGCTACACCCGTGCCAAGGTCGGCGAACCCGTGGTGGATATCACCCCGGAAGGAATCCGGATCGACTTCCGCATCGAGGAAGGGCCGCGTTTCAAGGTTGGGAAAATCGACATCGCCGGCGATCTGATTCTGGATAAAAAGGTCCTGATGAAAGAGCTCTCCATCGGCGAATTAGAGTATTACAACCGCGAAAAGCTGCAAAACGATATCATCGGCCTGAGGGACCTCTATGGGAGTCACGGGTATGCCTATGCTGAAATCACCCCGAAAATAAGTGAGGATGAGCAGAACCTGCTGGTGGACATCACCTATGACATCGACAAGCGTCAGGAAGTCTACTTCGAGAATATTTTCATAACCGGCAATACCCGGACCCGAGACAAGGTCATCCGAAGACAGCTTCGCGTCGAGGAACAGGGACGGTTTGACACCAAGGCGTTGAAACGCAGTATCCGCAACCTCTACCGGCTCGATTATTTCGAGGACACCAAGGTCAACACCACCAAGGGCAGCGCAGATGACAAAATGGTGCTGAAAATCGACGTCACCGAAAAATCCACCGGCCAATTCAGCTTCGGAGCCGGGGTGAGCAGCGCGGAAAACCTGTTCTTCATGGGTTCCATATCCGAACGAAACCTGTTCGGCCGGGGGCAGATATTGAGTTTCAACGGTCAATTCGGCAGTTCCACCACCAGGTACTCCCTCAGTTTCACGGAGCCATGGTTATTCGATATCCCCCTGAGCGGTACGGTGAGTGCCTACCAGCAGGATAAGGAATACGATGAATACCAGGTCGACAGCGTCGGCGGCTATCTCGGCGTCAGCTATCCGATTTTCGACTACACCCGCATCTACTGGAATTATGCCTACGACTACAGCGAGATCAAGATCGATGAAAATGCCACCAACGTCGATGATTCCGTCCGGGAACTCGAAGGCATCGTGGTCACCAGCAGCAGTGCCGTCAGCATCGGGTATGATTCCAGGGACAGCAGATTCAACCCCACCGAGGGATCCAAACATTTGTTGACCTTCGAATATGCCGGAATCGGCGGTGATGTGGGATTCAACAAATACCTGGCCGAAACCGGCTGGTACTTTCCCTGGTTCAAGGGGCTGGTCTGGTTTCTGCACGGCAAGGCGGGAGTCGTGGATCAGAATGACAATGAAAAATTATTGCCCGACCATGAGAAGTTCTACCTGGGTGGTATTAACTCGCTGCGCGGCTTCGACTCGCGCGGCGTCAATATCAAATCGACCAACTCCGCCGGCGAGGAAACCGAGATTGGTGGCGGGTCCATGGTCCAATTCAATTTCGAGTTGATCATCCCCTTGTCCAAGAAAATCGGACTCATGGGGGTTGTGTTTTACGACACGGGCAATGTATACGAAGACACCATCGACTTGGAGGATATGCGCGAAAGCGCCGGATACGGTGTCCGGTGGTATTCTCCTTTGGCCCCCATTCGAATCGAGTATGGTCAGGTTTTGGACCCTCGGGACGGCGAAGAAACAGGACGTTGGGAATTTACCATGGGCGGTGCTTTCTGAAAAGGCGAATTCATGCAATGGGTTCGTCACACAGTTGCGCTTTCATCCGCCGCCCGAAAGCGATCGGAAAGACTTCTTGGAGGAAACATGTTTAATCGAAATGCTGCCATCATTTTCTGCACAGTCCTGATCACCGCTCTTTTTCAAACCGGCATCGGCCATTGCGCGGATGTGGCCAAAATCGGAACCGTCAATTTCGAGAAGATATTCAACAACAGCGCCGGCGGCAAAGCGGTGAAGAATCAG
Source organism: Desulfobacteraceae bacterium (assembly GCA_050288425.1). Lineage (GTDB taxonomy): Bacteria > Desulfobacterota > Desulfobacteria > Desulfobacterales > Desulfosarcinaceae > JARRKU01. Next base: position 6,685 of record JBNKDU010000087.1, read on the forward strand.
ATCAAGGAGGAAGGCCTCCGCATGAATGGAGACCTGGAAAAAATCCAAAACGAAATCAAAGAGCTCAAGCAGTTGCTGGGTCAGGACGACGGTGCCGGTGTCATGAACGATGCCGCCAAGGAGAACAAACAATGGGAACTGAATCGCAAGATCGATGAGGTCAAAGCCTTGAAGAAACGCTATGATCACAAGATTCAGGAATTGCAGGTTCGTCTGATCAATAAGGTGCGCAAGGATGTCCTGGCCATCATCGCCGATTACGGCAAAAAGGAAGGATACTTGATGATCATCGAAGACCTCAATGTGGTCTATACGCCCAAAACCATTGACGTCACCGACAAGATCATCCAGCTCTACAATGCCGAGCATGCAAAACAAAAGTAACCGGGAGCCCTGCGCCGATGACGAATATATCCTTGAGCCTCGAACGGATCGCAGAATTGGTTGCGGGAAAACTGATCGGTGACCGCGACTATCGCATCGATGGCGTGGCCCCCCTGGACCAGGCGGATGATCATCAGATCTCCTTCGCCGAGAAAGGCGCCAGCCTGAAGCACATCGGGGACACCGCTGCCGCCGCCGTCCTGGTTCCCGGATCCTTTCAACTTGAGGGACGCAACGTGATCCAGGTCGAGAATCCCCGTCTGGCCTTCGCCAAGGTGGTGGCATTGTTCCATCCGCCGGCAGGTCCGCGCGCCGGGGTGCACCCATCGGCGGTGGTTGGTGCGCAATGCGAATTGAACAAGGACGTCGCCATTGCCGCCGGGGTCGTGCTGGGCGACCGGGTGGTCCTGGGAGAGCGTGTACAGTTGCACCCCAATGTCGTCGTGGGGGATGATGTAACCATCGGTGATGACACCTGTATTTATCCCAATGCCGTTGTCATGCGCCGATGCAAGATCGGCCGGCGGGTGATCGTCCATTCCGGAAGCGTCATCGGCAGCGATGGATTCGGATTCGTGTTCGACAAAGGCCGGTGGGTTAAAATGCCCCAAATCGGAATCGTCCAGATCGACGATGATGTGGAAATCGGGGCCAACAATACCATCGACCGGGCGACCATGGGCCGTACCTGGATCAAGAGCGGGGTCAAGACCGACGACCTGGTTCACATCGCCCATAACGTGGAAATGGGCGAACATTCCGTGATTGTCGCCCACGTGGGCATCGCCGGCAGCACGACCATCGGCCGCCACGCCGTCATCGCCGGCCAGGCCGGTGTGGGCGGCCACTTGAAAATCGGCGATCAGGTCACCATCGGCCCGCAATGCGCCGTGGCCCAATCGGTGCCCGACAAGCAAGTCGTCTCGAGCACCATTCTGGCCATGCCCCATCGCAGGTGGCTGCGCCTGCAGAAGGTCATTGCCGATCTTCCCGAGCTGTTCAAACGTGTCAAAGCCCTGGAAAAAAAGCGATCCGGAGGAACCCGGGATAAATCCTGAATACGACCAGCGCATTTCCTTTCGATGACAACCGCGAAGTTCCGCGCATGAATGTGAAGGAGTCGGGCATGGAAACCCCCATCGACATCCAGAAAATCATGAAACATCTGCCGCACCGTTATCCATTTATCCTGGTGGACCGTATATTGAAAATGGAGCCCGGCAAGCGGGTGGTGGGCTTGAAGAACGTGACCATCAACGAACCGTTTTTCCAGGGACATTTCCCGGGTACCCCGATCATGCCGGGGGTGTTGATCCTGGAATCCATGGCACAAACCGGTGGTGTGCTGGCCATCTCCTCCCTTGCCGAAGGCGGTGAAGGGGCGTTGATGTACTTCATGGGGCTGGATCAGGTGAAGTTCCGCAAGATGGTCGTTCCGGGAGATCAACTGATTCTGGAACTGGATGTGCTGAAACAGAGATCCAAGATTATGAAACTCGAGGGTGTGGCCAAGGTTGATGGAAAGATCGTGGCCGAGGCACAACTCATGGCGACGATCGAGGTTTAAGATGATCCATCCAACGGCAATTGTCAGTTCCCAGGCGGAAGTGGGAGACGATGTCACCATCGGTCCTTATGCGATCATTGGTGATCACGTCAAGATCGGCGACAGGACCGAGATCGGACCCCATGCCGTGATCGATCCCTATGCAGAGATCGGCACCGATTGCCAGATCTACCAGTTTGCCTCCGTCGGCACGGTGCCTCAGTCATTGAAATTCGAAGGAGAGCAAAGCTGGACCCGTATCGGCAACGGGTGCATCATTCGTGAATTCGTCACCATCAACAGGGGAACGAAAGACGGCGACGGCGTAACCCAAATTGGCGACAACTGCCTGTTGATGGCCTATACCCACATCGCCCACGACTGCCGCCTGGGCAACCATGTGGTCATGGCCAACAACGCCACTTTGGCCGGACATGTCACCATCGGCAACCATGCCACCGTAGGCGGTTTGTCGGCCATCCATCAATTCGTTCGCGTGGGAGATTATGCTTTCCTGGGCGGCAAGTCCGTGGTGGTCAAGGATATTCCCATGTATGTGCTGGCCTCCGGCGATCGCGCGCAACTGCACGGTTTGAACCAGGTGGGCCTCAAACGACATGGCTTTTCCAAGGAGGCGGTGAAACGGCTGAAAAAGACATACCGGATCATATTCCGCATCGGGCTGACGCTGAACGAAGCCTTCGAAAGGGTGGCCGCAGAGGTGGAACCATGCGCGGAAGTCCTTGCTTTCGTAGAATTCATCAAATCCTCTCAACGCGGTATCACAAGGTAACCGGCAGGTTATCGAATCGACTTCGACGACTGCATGCATAAATCCATCGGACTCATAGCCGGCAACGGTCAATTCCCCATTCTGTTTGCCAAAAAAGCCAAAGGCAATGGATGGACCATCCATGCGGCCGCCTATCGGGGCGAGGCCGAGGAGGAACTCGTCCACCATGTCGATACCCTGGAATGGCTGCATGTCGGTCAGCTCAACCGGCTGATCAAATTCTTTCGCAAGCATGAGATTACCCAGGCGGTCATGTTGGGCGGGCTACGCAAAACTCGGCTGTTTTCCAATGTCAAGCCGGATCTGAAGGCCATCGCCATGCTTGCCACCATGCGCCACACCCATGATGATGCCGTGATGCGCAAATTCGCCGAAACCTTGGAAAAGGAGGGCATCGCCATCAAGCCCTCGACGTTTCTGCTGCCCGATTTGCTTGCACCGGCCGGTATCTGGACGCGACGACGACCCTCCAAAACCGAAAAGGCGGATATCGAACTGGGTTGGAAGATGGCCAAGGAACTGGGTCGCCTGGACATCGGGCAATGTGTCGTGGTCGGAGGAGGTTCGGTTCTCGCGGTGGAGGCCATCGACGGTACCGATGCCACGATCCTGCGGGGGGGAGGATTGGGACGGGGCAATGCGGTGGTGGTCAAGGTCTGCAAACCGGGGCAGGACCAACGCTTCGACATACCGGCGGTGGGCCTGGAAACCATTGAAACCATGCGCAGGGCCGATGCCAGGGTGTTGGCCATCGAGGCCGGCAAGGCCATCGTTTTCGATCGTCCGGCGATGATCGAGCTCGCCGATCAATACAAAATGACGATTATCGCCATCGAAGATTCAGCCTCTTAAGGCCCCATGCAGGCTGCGGCAGATTGTAAAATATGATGTCCAAATCTCATCCGTCCGTGGTCATTGTGGCCGGAGAAGCCTCGGGTGATCTCCACGGCGCCCATGTGATTCGTTCCCTTCGCCAGCGCTACCCGCGAATCACCATTACCGGAGCCGGCGGCGATGCCATGCAGGCGGCCGGCGCCATCAATGTCGTCCATATCCGGGAACTTTCGGTCATGGGGTTCACGGCCATCGTTGCCAAGGCGCCCCGATTGTACAAATCGCTCCGGAAGCTGAGAAGGTTGATCCTGCGTTCTCGGCCCGATCTGGTAATTTTGATCGATTTTCCGGATTTCAATCTTCACCTGGCCGGTATTGCCAAACGAAACAATATCCCTGTTCTCTATTACATCAGCCCCCAATTGTGGGCCTGGCGTTCAAACCGGGTTCATAAGATCAAAAAGCGCGTCGATCATATGGCCGTGATCCTCCCATTTGAATTGCCATTTTATCAAAAGCACGGTGTCCCGGTCACATTCGTCGGCCATCCTCTCATGGATGGCGCGTTGTACCATGAGGCCTGCCGTCCGCCGGATTTTCATTTGGACCAGCAGCCCCGCGTTGCGCTGCTGCCAGGTTCCCGGGAAAGCGAAGTATCCAGGTTGTTGCCGGAGATGCTGGAAGCCGCGACGATCTTGACAAAAACATTTCCGGAGATTCGGGTGACCATTTCCCGTGCGCCCACCATCGGAAAAGGCCTAATCGAGGGGATCGCCGGACGTTTCCGCCCGATCAAATACGAAGTCTATGGCGGACCGGTATATCGACTCTTCCAGGATAGTCACCTGACCATCGTGACCTCGGGTACGGCCAGCCTGGAAGCAGCGATTTTCGGAATCCCGGCCATTCTCGTCTACGCCATGTCGGCCTTCAGCTATGCATTGGGCAAACGTCTGGTAAAAGTGCCCCATATCGGGCTGGCCAATCTCATCGCCCAGAGGCGCATCATTCCGGAACTGGTTCAGGAGAACGCCAAGGCGGAAAATATCGCCGCCCTCGCCTTGGAACTTATGCGTCAACCGCTTGTCTACGAAAAAATGCAGACCCGATTATCCGAGATACGCAGGCGAATGGGAACACCAGGAGCATCCGACCGGGTGGCGGACATCGCCGTACGTCTGATGGAATCTTCCTGACGACACGAGAGCCTTGGGAAGCGCGCCCCAAGACTCCGGACGATCGATATGGACCAACGGAGCGGAAACTGCCTGCCGGACGGAGCGGGCCTTCCACTGATGAACAGTTCAGCCCCGCTATTTGCTTTGGGATCCGGCCAAACGGAAAACGGTGCAAATACCGAGTAGAGACAGAAACGATGCGGTTAAAAGTATAATCGGCAGGTGCCGGCTTTCTGCTGGATGCGTCGAAGCAGTTGCGATGAAGCAGCCGCTCCCGGCATTATCCGAAGAATTGCCGGAAATCGTAGATACCGATCCACTGGAACCACTGGAGTCGCTGCCCGCCAGAGCCAGAAATTCGACTTCATTGGAATCTCCGCTCTCTTCATCGCCGACCACTGCCGTCACCACGAAAAAATAGCGAACCCCTTCCTCCAGATCGACCACCGTCGTCGTGCTATCGAGAATCAGGTCTTCATTGACGGGCTGGTCGTAATCGTAGCTTTCGCCTTCGACCCGCAAATAGAGATTGTAACCGTCCGGATCCGGCGTATTGGGATCCCATTGCAAGGTGACCTGGGCAGCGGATACGACCAGCGGGAAGGTTACCAGTAAATAGTAGCCGGTCGCCAGAAGAACTTTCAGGGTAGCAAAAATCTTGTTTTTCATGAGGACATCTCCCAAGGGGTTCGTCACCGTGCGAACAGCGCCCATCGAAAGATGTCGCTTTCACCCGGCAGTCCTGCTGCCATATCCTTGTCCGCCAAGGACTTAGGCCAGTGACTTTGCGTATTACCCTTTCGGATAACTTGCCTTTTCGAGCAAATTGGAATTACAAAGAGCGATCTTATCGGCCACTAGACCAGCAAATAAAATGCCAAATCGCAGGTCGGCTCCAGAATGTTTATATTCTATATATTTACAGAGCCTTATATTCTCCCAGATGGCGTACCGGGAAAAGAGATCTCAGGGAATGCGTTTCTGTGCACTTTTGGACAAAGAATGAATGCAGTTTTGTATAACTCGCATATCCTATTCCGAGGTTGGCGTTGCCACGCGAACATCATTCAGGTCCGGTGGCAACCATCGAAGTCCCCCCTTGAAGCCATAACACCGATAGATAAAAAAAGTCCGGATCGGGGTGATGGGCTTGGACCTGTAAATACCCTTCGACTGCGGATATACAGGAACCTCCAAGGGCGGATCGACCCGCTGAAAGACTTCGAGCAGTCGATGGCGCCAATTGCCGTTCTTGAGGACGCCCACGGCATCCTGGTTCATCAGATCCGCATCCCGCCGCCAGTAGTCATAAACATTGGGCCGGTTCCATCGGTTAATCGAAACCGTTTCAGGATTCCCAGGCAGATAAAAGGCCAGTTCACTGGCGGTCTGATAATCCAATCCGAAGACGAAGGTTTCATCTAGACGGGGCATGGCCGCAACGGTCCGGGAAACCGATCGACCCAATTGTTTCCACCCGGACACCTCGGCGGTCGCCCGGTCCAGATGAGCGGGTATGGGCAATACCGGCCAAAGCACATGGGTGAAGACCACAAGCGTAAAAGCCACGGCGCTGCCCAGGGTCCAGCGCCAGACCTTGCGGCTTTTCTTCTGTTGTCTCTGGCCGTCCGGTCGCCTTTCGTCCAGCCACAGGGAAACGGCAAGCAGCGTGGCCGTGAGATAGCCAAAGCAAGCCCAGTTCCCGTAGACGCGGCTATGGAGACTTAACATGGCAAATCCGGCCACCACGGGAAAGGAAGTGAAGAAGAGAAAACGTCCGATCCAGGAATCCGGATCATTCCAGTTCCGGATCTGCATGTACCAGGTGGCAACCATCAGCAAGAAGACCAGCGGGGTCAGCAAGCCGACCTGAGATGCCAGATAATCGCCCAAGAAGTCCCAATGAAGTCCGAGTCCTTCATTGGCGCCTCCCAGATAGGCAACATGGCGCAAGGAATTCCAGTCATTTTGTGCATTCCATATGATCACCGGCAGAAAAAGGATCAGGCCCAGGGCACACCCGACATAGGGACGGATGCTCTTCAGCCTGCGTCTGTGGCCCGGCGTGAGACAACCGAAAAGCAAGACGATCGGCAGGAAAAGGATCATCGTATATTTGCTGAGAATGCCGATCCCGAACCAGGTTCCGCCCAGGAGCCATTGGCGCCAGCGATTGTCTTCGAACCCCCTGGCCGTGTGATAGCTGGCGGCCACCCAGGCGGCACCCTGCAGCCCATCCGCGGTGGCCAGAACGGCACCGATGTTGAAGATCAGGATGGATTGAGAAAGATATGCGGTATGAAGGGCGATTCTGGAGGAGTACCAATGGTTGGCCATTGCGACCAGATAGCAGGCCCCCAAAGTCATCGAGAGTATCGAGGGAAGCCGGACCGCCAACTCGCGATGACCTAGAATGGTAGTAAAGAACCGAATCGTCCATGCAATCATGGGAGCCTGATCATGATATCCCCAGGCGAGATGGCGGGACCATTGCCAATAATTGGTTTCATCCGGTACCAGCAGGAATGACCGGGCATAAATCATCCGCAAAATCGTGACGATCCCGATAATCACCCACGCCGTGATCATCGCGGAGTTTTGTTTGCGCTTCACCATAGAGGCCTGGAATACCCGTTGAAAAATAATAAGTCAAGGCATGCACAGACGATGATCGAATGCCGGTATGGAAGAACGATTGGTGGCAAGGCGACCACGGAATTTTTGTCTTTCACGCGGCTTGGAGGATGGAAAACGAAAACGTGGATCCGACATCGATCTTGGATGTTACGTCGAGCCGGCTGTCGTAGGCGGAGAGGATCCGATGGACGATGGAGAGGCCGAGTCCGGTACCCTGCGCTTTCGTAGTGTAAAAGGGATCGAAGATCGACTGGACCACTTCCGGCTCCATTCCGCAGCCGGTATCGATGACGCTGATTTCGATGAGGTTGTTCTTCGGTTTGCCGGCCCTGATCTCGATGGACCCGTCTTCGTCGATCGACTCCGCCGCATTGAGCAGAAGGTTCCACATGACCTGGCTCAAATGGGTGGGATCCATGATCACCCATGCATTTTCGGGCAGGGTCATCGACAGACGGATCTTCTTGCCTTGTTCGGCGTCCTTTTCGAACAGTTCGACAATCTCGATGATGGCCGCTTTCAGATTGATTCGTTCGGGTTTGCCGGCCGGCGGCCGGGCAAAAAAGAGAAAATCGTTCACCAGGGTGCTGAGCCGATCCGTCTCACGCAGGATTATCTCCATCAGCCGTTCATTATCAGGTGCGTTGCGCAGGTCTTCCTTGAGCATCTGGATGGAACCCACCAAGGAGGCCAATGGGTTTTTGATCTCATGGGCCAGGCCGGCCGCCATCTCGCCCATATAGGCCATCTTCTCGACCCGCTTGAGATTGGCTTCCATGGCGCGCAGTTCATCCTGACTCTTGCGATTTTGTTCGGTGAGCAGACCGCTCAGAAACGCCACTGCAAAACAGGCGATGGAAATGATGACAACGCGATATAGGATGGAATGCCATTGAATCGTCTGCAATGTTTGATCCGGCGACGTGAACAATTCGGGGAGAACTCCCGTATATTGCATTACGATCAAGAGGGAATACAGGATGCTGCTCAGGGAGGCGACGAAAAGGCCGCCTTTCAGGAACAAAATCATGCTGGCATATATGATCACCACAAGATACAGGAAGGTAAAAATACTGTAATAACCACCCGTGATATAAATGACGAAGGTCACGATCAGCGTGTCGACGGCCATTTGCCCGGTGACAAACAACGATTTTTTGTCGATATAGCGATACACCACCCGATAGAAAACCGACAGAAGCAGAATAAAGCCGACCAGATAATACAGGACGACAAGCGAGATATCGGCCTTGCCGCTCCTGAAGTGGGTGAATAGAGTGGAGAAGAATAAGATCGATGCGAAGATAACCCGGACAAACATCAATCGAATAATATTCTTTGACAAGTCTGTCATTTGGACTTTGGTGTTCCGGGATTTATGCGTACCTACCAAGCGTTGGGAGATTAATGGATCGCACCGGCCATCATGAATATCGGCAGATACATGGAGACAATCAATCCGCCGACGACGACACCAAGGAATACAATCATCATCGGCTCGATCATGGCGGTCAGGTTCTCGACCGCCTGATCCACTTCTTCATCATAGAAATCGGCGATTTTTTCCAGCATGGCATCCAAGGCGCCCGTAGATTCGCCCACAGCGATCATCTGGCAGACCATTGCCGGAAAAACACCGCTGGCCTGCAGGGGGTCTGCCATGGTTCGCCCCTCCGCGATGCCCGTACGAACCGTGTAGATGGCATTTTCGACCACACGATTTCCAGCAGTCTTGGCCACGATATCCAACGCTTCCAGAATGGCGACGCCGCTGTTGAGCATGGTTCCCATGGTTCGGGTGAATTTCGCCACCGCGACTTTTCTGAGGAGGATACCGAAAACCGGTGCCTTGAGCATGATGGAATCCACCACGAGACGTCCTTTTTCCGTCGCATAGTATTTCTTAAAGGCAAAGATGAACAGAACCACCGCGATCAAGATCCAATGGAATTTCGACTTCACAAATTCGCTCATGGCGATGACGATCAGTGTCGGCCCCGGCAATGAACTTCCGAACTCAGCAAACATCTGTTGGAATACCGGAATCACGAAGATGAGAATAACGGCAACCACGACCACGGCGACGAAAACCGTTATGGCCGGATACACCATCGCCCCCTTCACCTTGCGCTTCAACCTTGCCGCCTTCTCCATATAGCTCGCCAGGCGTTTGAGGATGACGTCCAGTATACCGCCGGCCTCACCGGCGGCAATCATATTGACAAAGAGATTGTCGAAATGTTTGGGAAATTTTTTAAGGGCATCCGCCAGCGTCGTGCCGCCCTCCACGGCGTCCTTGATGGTCTTGAGCATCCTCTTGAAGGTGGCATTCTCCTGTTGGGACTGCAGGATATCGAGGCATTGAATAATGGGCAGGCCGGCATCGATCATGGTCGAAAACTGGCGCGCGAATACGATGATATCCTTCTCTTTGACTTTGGGTTGCAGGAAGGACACATTTGCAAACAAGTCCTTGGGTTTCTTCTTGATTTTGCTGGGAACGATTCTGAGTCGGTTCAGATGGGTTCTGACGGCATCCTCGGAAGAGACGTCCAGTTCCCCTTTTTGGATCTGATTGTTGCGGTTTTTACCTTCCCACAGATAAACCGGCATATCACACTCCCTGGCTGTTGTTGACGCTCCTGCGATAAAAGGATTCAGTGGGCTGCTTGCTGAGGTTCATGCCATGCCCGTCTGCAATTGTATTCGTATCGACCGCCGCCCGCCTCTGCAGCCGGCAGAAGGTACGGCAGGTGTATCCAAAACAATCCATATGGCGTAATCTATTAAAAATTTAACATAAAATTGGTAGCATAAACTCCGTGAAACGACAATAGAATTATTAAAGCGCCCATCTTGTCCCTGAGATGGAACGATAAGTGGGAAAAATAAGCAAATTGCATGCCGTTTAAAAATGAATAATGGCGTTTCAATCCCCCGATGGCATTTTTTTCAAGACGGCAGAATCCGCGTCTGCGGAGAATACAGGGCGCCTTGTACATAACCAATCGGTATTGCTTGCAATATGAATTGAACTGTGAGAAATTCAATTGACATTGCCGACCCTGGGAAGATGAGAATGGCACCACGCAAAAGCAAAATCCCGATTCCGCCTGCATCTGCGCTCGACACCATCATCACGACGCACATCAATGCGGACTTCGATGCCCTGGCATCGATGCTGGCGGCCCAAAAGCTCTATCCCGGCGCCAGGGTGGTGTTTCCCGGATCCCAGGAGAAGAACCTGCGGAATTTTTTCATCCAATCGATGGTCTACCTGTTCAATATCACGGAAATCCGGGACATCGATTTCGATTCCATCGAACGCCTGGTATTGGTGGACACGCGCAGAAGGGAGCGAATCGGGCGCATTGCCGAAATTCTCCAGAACCCGGATTTGGAAGTTCACATCTTCGATCATCATTCCTCCAAGGAAGACGACATTCAGGGCAAAATCCTCGTCCAACGGAAAACCGGCGCCACTGTCACTATTTTGACTGAAATCCTGCGGCACAGAAAGATTCCCATCACACCCGAAGAGGCCACCATCATGTGCCTGGGAATCTATGAAGATACCGGATCTTTTACCTTCAACTCCACAACACCGGAGGATCTGGAAGCCGCTGCCTATCTCATCTCCATGGGGGCCAATCTCAATGTCGTCTCCAGCCTGATCGCCAGGGAGATCAGTTCCGAACAGATCGTCCAGTTGAACGACCTCATCCAGGCCGCCATGCACCACACGATCAATGGTGTCGATATCGTCGTAACTTCGATCACACTTGATTATTATATGCCGGACTTTGCCTTCCTGATCCACAAGATGATCAAGATGGAAGAGATGAATGCCATCTTCGCCCTGGCCATGATGGAAAGCAAAGTCTACTTGGTGGCCCGCAGCCGCAGCACGGATGTGGATGTGGGCGTCATTGCCGGTACCCTGGGCGGCGGCGGGCATCCCTCCGCGGCCGCGGCCACCATCAAGGGCAAGACCCTTACCCAGGTGGAACAATTGTTGTTCCGGCAACTGGAGCGCCATATCCGACCCCAGCGCCGCGCCCGCCAGTTGATGTCCACACCGGCCATCACCGCGGCGGAAACCATCAGTTGCCATGAGGCCAACAAACTGCTCACCCGTTACAATATCAATGCCTTGCTGGTCACCGCACAGGAGGATCCGGCGTTGGTGGGGTATATCACCAGACAGGTCATCGAAAAAGCCATCCACCATGATCTGGGCGGATCTCCGGTCAGAGACTACATGAGCACCGAAATGGTGACGGCCACCGCCGATGCGGATCTGCCGGAGATCCAGGACAAGATCATCGGTCACAAACAGCGCATTTTACCGGTCCTCGACCGGGACCGATTGGTGGGCGTCATCACCCGTACAGACTTGTTGCATGTATTGGTGCAACAAACCCGCTTCATGCCGAAGGATGCGCCGGACCCCGGGAAACTGCCTTTGCCGGCCAGATTGCGGGACATCAACAATTTCATGCAGGAACGCATTCCCGGGCAGTTGATGCACACCCTGCGCCGAATCGGCGAAACCGCTGCCCATCTCGCTTTTCAAGCCTATGTGGTGGGTGGATTCGTCCGCGACCTTTTTCTCTATCGCAGAAACGAGGATGTCGACATCGTCATCGAAGGCGACGGGATCGCCTTTGCCCGCGCCTATGCCCAGAAATATGGTGCCCGTATTCATACCCACAAGGTCTTCGGCACGGCGGTCATAATCTTCGAGGACGGATTCAAGATCGATGTGGCCACGGCGCGGATGGAGTATTATCGCTCGCCGGCCGCACTGCCGGACGTCGAAATGAGTTCCATCAAGATGGACTTGTTCCGACGGGATTTCACCATCAACACCCTCGCTATCCACCTGAACCCGAATCGCTTCGGGAAGCTGATCGATTTCTTTTCGGCGCAGAAGGACCTCAAGGACAAGGCCGTTCGCGTGCTGCACAACCTGAGCTTCGTGGAAGATCCCACGCGGGTTTTTCGAGCCGTTCGTTTCGAACAGCGTTTTGGTTTCACCATCGGCAAATTGACCGCCAGCCTGATTCAAAACGCCGTCAAAATGGACTTTTTCAAGCGGCTCAGCGGCAGGCGCTTCTTCACGGAAATCCGGCTGATTCTGGAGGAGGAAAATCCCACTCCGGCCATCGTGAGGCTGAACGATTTCGACCTGTTGCCGGCCATCCATCCATCCATCGAGATGGACCAACGGCTCATCGATCTATTGAATGCGGCCAAACGCGCCGTCGCCTGGCACGACCTGCTGTTCATCGAGGCTCCCTTCCAGAGGTGGGCGGTCTACCTGATGGCCCTGATTCATCCATGCGACGCGGATACCGCCTACCAGGTCTGCCTCAACCTGGAATTGTCTCCGCGGACTCACCGGCTCCTCTGCCGAGACCGGTTTGAAGCCCTCAAATGCCTCAATCAACTGGAATACCGGCTGCCGGAATCCAACTCGACCCTCTACCATCTGCTGCATCCTTTCCGGACAGAACTCATCCTGTACATGATTGCGGTCACCCGTCACACGACGGTAAAAAAGGCAATTTCCCGGTATTATACCCAACTCAGGGAAATCACGCCCGAAATCAAAGGCCAGGATTTGGTTGGCGCCGGTTTGAAACCCGGCCCGCAATTCCGTGATATATTGGATGCCGTGCTGGATGCCCGGCTGAACGGAGAGTTGGAAAGCCGCGAAGACGAGCTTGCATTTGTGGCCCGTTGGATCCGGAACGACAATTTTCTTGATTCCCGTCCTCCGAATCAGTAAAAAAACCCTTTTAGCCGATGGCGATCGACCGGGGGAAAGCCTCACGAAAAATTTCATGAGCCTCGCACGGGATGCCTGCAGAACAGGAGTCGACAATGGCGGATAGGAAACGGATATTGAGCGGCATGCGCCCCACGGGCCCTTTGCACATGGGCAATTACCTCGGCGCATTGAGAAACTGGGTGCAGATGCAGGATGAGTTTGAATGTTTCTTTTTCGTGGCCGACTGGCATGCATTGACCAGCGACTATGAAAATCCGGAACACATGGGGGAGTACGTACGCCAGATTCTCATCGACTGGCTCAGCGCCGGCCTTTCTCCGGAGAAGTCTACGATCTTTATCCAGACCAAGGTTCCCGAGCACGCGGAATTATTCCTGATTCTTTCCATGATCACTCCCGTGCCCTGGCTGGAACGCAACCCCACCTACAAGGACCAGATCGTGCAGATTCAGAACAAAGACCTGTCGACCTTCGGTTTTCTGGGATACCCGGTACTCCAGGCGGCCGATATCATCATGTACAAGGCCCAGGGGGTACCCGTGGGGGTGGATCAGGTTCCCCATGTGGAAATCACCCGGGAAATCGCACGCCGATTCAACCATCTTTATGAACCCGTATTCCCCGAACCCGAGGCCATTCTGACCGAGACACCCAAAATCCTCGGACTCGATCGACGTAAGATGAGCAAGAGTTACGGCAATGCCATCTACCTGACAGACAGTCCGAAAGAGATCAAGGCCAAGGTGATGCAGATGGTCACCGACCCCCAGCGGGCGCGGCGCAGCGATCCGGGGAACCCGGACGTTTGCAATGTGTTCGAATTTCACAAATTATTTACCGAGTCCGCCTTGACTGCGAAAATTGAAAAAGAGTGTCGGGGGGCGGAAATCGGATGCGTGGAATGCAAGCAAATCATGGCGACCCATCTGATCGAAGCCCTCGAACCGATCCACGAAAGACAGGCCTATTTCATGGACCATCCCGAAATCGTGAATGAAATCATGATGGAAGGCAGCCGCCGGGCTCGTGCCATCGCAAAGGAGACCATGCATCAAGTCAAAGCCGCCCTTAAAATCGACTATTGAACATACGCACGTGCGGATGGACGGGAACACCCATTAATTGCGCCGTAAAGCCGTGGATCCCGGTATTTGCCGGCATCGCCGCGGCGGCCCAGTGAGCCGACACCATGCAGACGGATGAATACAAAGTGGAGTTGGAGAATGTCTTCGAAGGCCCCATGGACCTCCTGATCCACCTGATCAAGAAGAACGAAGTGGACATTTATGACATTCCCATCGCCCTGATCACCGAGAAATACCTGGCTTACATCGAATGGATGAAGCTCCTGGACATCGACAATGTGGGCGACTTTCTCGTGATGGCGTCCACGTTGGCCCACATCAAATCACGCATGCTGCTGCCCGCCCACGGAGACGATGAAGAAGAGGAAGATCCGCGCATGGAGCTGGTCCGCCCCCTGGCGGAGTACCTGCGGATCAAATCGGCCGCGGAAGCCTTGGCCAGCCGCAATCTCCTGGGGGAAACCATTTTCACACGCAGAGCCAGGGCCCAGGATATCATCGAAAACGATCCGGAATTGATCGAGGTGGGGCTCTTCGAATTGATCGACGCCTTCCAGCGCGTGCTCCAACGCATCAGCAAGGATCACATCGTCGAGTTGGAATCGGATGAGATCTCGGTCAAGGATCGGATGAACGAAATGATCGCCGTCATCGAAGAGCGGGGTTCCCTGACCTTCACCGAACTCTTCGATGCCACCAGTGACAAGCGCCTGGTGGTGGTCACTTTCCTGGCCCTGCTGGAACTGATGAAAATGAACCTCGTTCGAGTCGCCCAAAGCATGCAAAACGGCATGATCAGACTCTTTTACCAGTAGACACCCGAGCCATGAACAACCTCACCGCGATTATCGAAAGCTTGCTGTTCGTCGCCGAGGAACCGCTCTCCGTGGAACGGTTGAAGAAGGTCCTGGATACGGTGGAAGCCAAGGAGATCCGGGAAGCCTTGATTGAACTGGCCAGGCAGTATGAGGCCCGCGGCAGCGGATTCGGACTCTATGAAATAGCCGGAGGATGGCAGCTGCGTTCGCGACCGGAATTCAATGAATGGATCAAGCGGCTGCTGCAACCGTCGCCCCAGCGGCTGACCAAGGCCAGCCTGGAAACCCTGGCCATCGTGGCCTACCACCAGCCCATCATCCGGACGGATATCGAACACATCCGTGGCGTGGACTGCGGCGGAGTATTGCGCCAGCTCCTGGAGCGCAAACTGATCCGGGTCTTGGGCCGCAAGGATATTCCCGGACGTCCGCTGATCTATGCCACCACCCGGCTTTTTCTCGAACTCTTCAATCTGAAGGACCTCAGGGACCTGCCAAGCCCCAAAGAGATCGAGGCCCTGACCGCAGCCCAGGAGAATCCGCAGGAAGAATTCGAAAATTCGGATGAAGATACGATTCGGCAGCTCATGAAGGAGTCGGATGGCGCGCTGATCTCCAGCCACCGAGGACCGGTGAAACCCGGAGATGATCCTTTTCCGCCGGCCGGGAATTCCGGAACGACTGCCCTTCCCGACCAGGCTCCAAACTTTCGTCCGGATTGCCGAACCGGGGGGGAACCCGGATTGCCGACGCGGATCGGGACCACGCCCCCCCGGATCGCACAGGATCCCGCGAAAATCACCGTGCGCACGGCCAGGATACCTGAATCCGGGAACCCTTTTTGCTCCACGCCTTCCCCACTGACGGGCAAAACCCGCGGTCCTGCAGCCCCCCTTGGCCGGAATGCGGCGGCCGGATCGGGATCACCAGAAAAAACTTGACTTTACACCGGCCCCTTCCCTATATGTACCTGAATCTGTGAGCACCGAAAGCCTTTGCGCATCGGCCCTCACAAATTTCCACGGGCGGTTAACTCAGCGGGAGAGTGCCACCTTCACACGGTGGAAGTCACTGGTTCAAATCCAGTACCGCCTACCAAGCGCGCGAAGGGGATCGGGCCACCGGGCCGGTCCCCTTTTCAGTTAATTTCGCCGGACCGATGGCCATCTCCCGGACATCGGTCCGGCGAAGGCAAGCCACAAGATCGGTCAGTCTCCCAATGCAAACCGACCCGGCCCCAAAGCACGCAACAACCCTGGTCATCGGCGGCTGCCGCAGCGGCAAGAGCGGACACGCCCTGATCCTGGGGGAAGCCGCGGCTTCCGCCAACCGCCTGTTCATCGCCACCTGTGCTGCGCATGATGAAGAGATGGCCGAGCGCATCCGCCGGCACCAGGCGGAACGCGCCAGTCGCTGGAATACCGTCGAGGCACCCCTGGACATCGTGGGCCAGATGGAACAGCACGCCCCCCACAGCGGCGTCGTACTCGTCGATTGTCTGACCTTGTGGGTCTCCAACTTGATGATGGCCTACGAAAAGGACGATGAAATCGTGGCACAGATGAGCGCGCTTGCCCACGCCCTGCGCCGGCCATCCTGCCCGGTGATTCTGGTAACCAACGAGGTGGGTGCGGGCATCGTTCCCGAAAACCGGGTGGCCCGCCGCTTTCGCGACCTGGTCGGCTGGTGCAATCAGGAATTGGCCGCCGCCTGCGATGGAGTCGTCTGGATGGTGGCGGGGATACCGGTCACCGTCAAACCCAAGGTGTGATCCCATGACAGCCAAGGTGGATGCCCCCCCCCGCGGATGGACCGGCCTGGTCTTCGCCATTCAATTTCTCACCATCCTGCCGCTTAGGACGCCGGATCGATTCGATGCCAGGGCCGCACTGCCCTACTTCCCGATCTGCGGCCTCCTGATCGGCGCCTTGTTGACGGGCATTGACGCCGTGGCCGGGTTCATCTGGCCCCGGCCGGTGGCGGCGGTACTGGATGTGCTGTTGTTGGCCGTTATCAGCGGCGCCCTGCACCTGGACGGTCTGGCCGACACCGCCGACGGACTCTACGGAAAACGCCCGTTGGATCGGGCCCTGGCCATCATGAAGGACAGCCGGATCGGATCCATGGGGGTGGTGGCCGTGGTTTGCTGCCTGGCGGTAAAATGGGCGGCGCTGGCCAACCTGTCGGCGCCTCCCGTGTATTGGCTGGTGCTGGTGCCGGCCTACGCAAGGGCGGCGGTCCTCATCGGTTCCAAGGCCCTGCCCTATGGACGCGCCCAGGAGGGCACCGCCCACCCCTTTTTCGAAACGCCGCTGACCCTTGGAGACTTCTGGGGACTGCTGGTCCTGGTCGCGGCCTCCTTGTCGGGCGGTTGGCGGGCCATGGGAATCAACCTGGGGTTCACGCTGCTGGTGATGGCGGTCCTGGTATGGTACAAACGTAAAACCGGCTGCGTCACCGGTGATATGCTGGGGGCCCTGATTGAAGTCACCGAATCGGGCTTGTTTCTCCTGGCCGCAGCGAGCCGCTGGTGGTAATCGCGATGTCTCCCAAAACCGATTTTCCTTTCCGCCTGGGAACCACCTCCTTCATCTATCCGGCCGGCTATGTGGACAATGTCCGCAGGCTGGCGCCGAGGGTGGATGAAATCGAACTGCTGCTGCTCGAATCCAACGACCTGCCCACGAGCCATGTCATCGAAGCATTGCGCGTCCTGGCACAGGTTCACCGGATCACCTTCAATATCCACCTGCCCATGGATGTCTTCATGGGCGATCCGTCGTCGATCAGAAGGAACAATTCCATCGAAACGCTGGCCCGGGTCATCGAAATGACCGCTCCTCTCACCCCCACCAGCTTCACCCTGCACCTGACCTGCGGTCGATGCCCCTCGGACAATGCCGCCATCGAAGCCTGGCAGGGCCGCGCCATGGACAGCACCGGCCAATTGCTGCGCGCCACTGGTATGGCAACCCATTGCCTCGCCGTGGAAACCTTGGATTTCGATCCCTGTTGGTTGACTCCCATCGTCGAAGAACTCGACCTATCGGTATGTCTCGATGTGGGCCACGTGATTCGATACGGGTTCCACCTCGGCGATGTCATCCGCCGATTTGGACCCCGGATTTCGATCCTGCACCTGCACGGCGTGGTGAACGGCGGGGACCACCATGCCATCGGTCACCTCTCCGTGCCGCATCAGCGCCTGTTGGCCGATTTCCTGGTGCGATTCGACGGATCGGCGTCCATCGAAGTCTTTTCGGAGGAGCGGCTGGAACAATCCCTGCTGGCATTCCCCGGCCTGATGGCCCATGCCACCCAGTCATCCAAGGAGGCCTGACCGCGGCATGGAACCGGATCCAGGGCAAAGGGTCGAGTTGCTCGCTCCCGCCGGCAGTTTCGAGAAGCTGGAGACCGTGTTGCACTTCGGTGCCGATGCCGTCTACCTGGCCGGAAAAAGCTTCAGCTTACGCAATTTTGCCGAAAATTTTTCCCTGGAGGAGATCGAAGCCGCCCTGGCCCTGGCCCATGATCGAAGCGCAAAGGTCTATGTGGCGGTCAACATCTATGCCCGGACCGACGACCTTGGCCCCCTGGAAACCTACCTTGCCCGGCTGGGCGCACTTCGACCGGACGGCATCATCATCGCCGATCCCGCGGTGTTGGCGATCGCCAAACGGGTCGCTCCGGATTTGCCCATCCATTTGAGCACCCAGGCCAATACCACCAATGTCGAAGCGGTAAGGTTCTGGCAGGCACAGGGTGTCCGTCGGATCAATGCGGCCCGCGAACTGAGTCTGGCCGAGATCTCCCGACTCGGGGAAATCCGCGGCATGCAAGTGGAGGCCTTCGTCCACGGCGCCATGTGCATCTCCTACTCGGGACGCTGCCTGCTCAGCAACTACATGGCCCGACGCCCCAGCAATCAAGGCATGTGCTGCCAGCCCTGCCGCTTTGCATACGCCGTGGTCGAAGAGACCCGCCCCGGACAGTATTTTCCCGTCGCCGAAGATGAGCACGGAACCTATATCTTCAATTCCAGGGATCTTTGCATGCTGGATCACCTTCCGGAAATGATCGGAGCCAGGATCCATGCACTGAAGATCGAAGGCCGCATGAAGGGCATCCACTATGCCGCCACGGCGGTGAATGTCTATCGAATGGCCATCGACGCCTACTATGCCGATCCCGAAGGCTATGCGGTCCGGCCGGCTTGGCGCGACGAACTGGAGAAAATTACCAGTCGCGGCTACGGCACCGGCTTCTACCTGGGGAACGCCGCCCAGGCGACGGCCCCGGATACTCCCCCGCGACCGTCGCCATTTCCGTTGGCCGGTAAAGTGCTTGCGCCGGCGGGTCGGCACAAAGCCCATATCGAAGTCCGCACCAAGCTGACAGTCGGGGATAACATCGAAATCATCCAACCCGGCCGGCCGGTCATTGCCGATACGGTACGGCATATGGTCGACCGCCGGGGAATTGCGGTGGACATGGCCCAGCCGGGCACCCGCGTCACCATCCATTTGGGCTCCGATTGCTGGCGTTTCGACCTGCTGCGACTCCGGACGGGTCTCTCACCGACGACCACCGAGGTTGCCAATCCATAATGAAGTCCAAAATCTTCCATACATTTTTCTGGGGGACGGTACTGGCCGGGTTGCTCTGCGGCATCACCGCCGGTACCCTTCTGATTCTGACCCGCGATCTTCCCCAGATCCAATCCCTGGAGAATTTCAAACCTTCCGCCGTCACACGGGTTTACGATGCCGACAACGTTCTGCTGGCCGAATTCTATATCGAAAAGCGGGATCCGATTCCTTTGGCGCAAATCCCCGAAATGCTGAAAATCGCCTTATTGACCACCGAAGACCGACATTTTTACGAACACAGTGGAATCGCCGTGAAAGGGATCTTGCGGGCGATCGTTCAAAACATCCGCACCCGACGATTTGCCCAGGGCGCCAGCACCCTGACCCAGCAATTGGCCAAGACCCTCTTCCTGACGCCACGCAAGACCCTGTTGCGCAAGCTGCGCGAAGCCGTGCTCGCGCTGCAGCTCGAGCGCCGTTATACCAAGAACGAAATCCTGACGCTCTATCTCAACCAGGTCTATCTCGGCAGCGGTGCCTATGGGGTGGCATCCGCGGCACGCATCTACTTCGACAAACAGGTCGGTGATCTGACCGTCGCCCAGTGTGCCTTGCTGGCCGGACTGCCCAAGGCCCCCTCGCGCTATTCTCCGTTGGTCAACCCGGCCTTGGCCGAGAAAAGACGCAATATCGTCCTGGAACAGATGAACACCACGGGGGCCATCGATTCGGCCACCTATCGACAGGCCCTGAAGGAACCCATTGCCTCACCACCCAAAACCCCCGTCGGTCAAAAGGCGAACGGCTTCGTCAATTTCATCAAAGAGCGGTTGGTGGAATCCATGGGGGCCGATCTGCTTTACAAGGGAGGCCTGACCGTCCATACCACCTTGTCCGACCGCTTGCAGCAATCGGCTGAATCAGCTGTCGCTCAGGGCCTTGTCCAGCTTGAACAGCGGATGCGGGAAAAGGGGCTGGCCTCCCCTGCCCCCCAAGCGGCCCTGGTGGCATTGGATATTCCCACCGGCGCCATTCTGGCCATGGTGGGTGGTCGGGATCCGGGTGACAACGACTATAACCGGGCGACGACGGCACGGCGTCAGCCGGGATCCGCGTTCAAACCGATCCTCTTCGCCCAGGCCATCGAACGCGGGTTTCCCCAATATAAAACCATTCTGGATGCGCCGGTGGTATTCAATGCCATCGATTCCGGGGGCGAGGATTGGCAGCCGGAGAATTTTTCCCGGACGTATGCCGGCGAAGTCTCCCTGCGCTGGGCGTTGGCCCACTCCAGAAACATACCGGCAGTTCGCCTGATGGAAAAAATCGGCCCCTCTTCGGTTATCCAATTTGCTCAGGACCTGGGGATTCGATCGAAACTGAAACCGAATCTCTCTCTGGCACTGGGGACATCCGAGGTAACACTGATGGAAATCACTGCGGCCTATGCCGTATTCGCCAACCAGGGAAAATACATCTCCCCCTATGGGGTTACCGAGGTGGTGGACGCCAACCTTAACGTCATTTGGCGAACCAAGACGGAACAGCATATGGCCATGAGCCGTAGCGGTGCCGCCATCATCACCGACATGCTCACCGCGGTGATCGAATCGGGTACCGGCCGCGGCGCGGGGAATTTGCCCGGCCCCCTGGCCGGCAAGACCGGCACCACCAACGATTTCAAGGACGCACTTTTTATCGGATACGCCCCCCGGATCGCCTCCGGTGTATGGGTTGGCAATGACGATGGCTCCCCATTGGGAGCCGGTGAAACGGGAGCCCGGGCGGCCCTGCCCATCTGGACGCAATTCATGGATACGGCCATGGAAGATCAACCCCAACAATATTTCGACCTTCCCGAAGACGTCATCCGCAAAAGCATCGACCCGCGAACCGGCGCACCGCTGCCGCCCTCCAACCGGGAGGCCGTCCAGGTATTGGTCAGACGGACGCAGCAAAGGATACGCTGACATTTACAAAGGACAGCTCCCCGGACGCCGACGGTATCCTGAATCGGATATCGGTACTGGACTCCGAATTCGAGTGTCTGCGCGAAATTCGGTCGGAGTCCGGAGAGGGGGGAAGGATTTACGGCAGGACGATCTTGCGCTTCCCGGTGTCCGGGTGAGGTCGGTAGAAAATGGCGGTGTGACCGACCAAGCCCACGGCCCAGGCCCCTGTGGATTTTTCCAGGAAAGTTACGGCCTGGGTCTTGAAGCCCTTGTCCTTGTCATCATTGAACCGGGCCTTGACCAATTCATGTCGGACCAATGCCTCGTCCAGGGCTTGGACCACCGAATCGGAAAGTCCCCGCTGGCCGATGAGGACGATTGGCTTCAGCTTGTGGGCCAGCCCGCGCAGGTATTTTCGCTGGGCAGATGTAGGTTTCTTTTCCATGGCGTTGGATTGCCTTACCGGCGGCGTGCCTTTTTCACGAGGTAAGTGACGTTATTTTCAATCTTATCGACATTTTTGGACATTTCGTTTACCCCTGCATCGGTGGATATCGCCACGCTTTCAATGGAATCGAAGGTGGAGATGATCTTGGCATTCTGCTTCTGCAGGACGGTCAACTGATTGTTCACCTTGCCCAGGAAAATGATGATGATGACCAGGCAAATGGTCATTACGAATGCCTTCCACTCCTTTTTCATAAAATCCATGAATCCATGCTCCTGTGTGAAATCCGTGAATCGGCGGTGAGCCGAATCCTGATCAATGACGGCAATTGGAGAACCGACCTGCGCGACGATGGCTCCCAATTAGCGGCGAATCCCCGAGTTGACAGGGGATATTCCAATCCTGTTTGATATCTATCTGTTTTTATGTTAATTCGTACGTATCACCCTTATCGGCCACCCCATTGGACATGTGAGCAGGGGATGTTATGGACACAGACCAGTCAAGCGACAATACACCTGAACGGCGATCGGAGAACCGGGAAGCGGCAGAACGATACTACAGCGTCCAATTTACGACCCAAGGCCTCTCCTCCCACTATCAATTCAAACTTTGGAACATTTCATCCAAGGGGATGTGCATCCTGGTCAAGGAAGATTCCGCAGTCCTGAATCACATAAGCGTCGGCGACACACTCGAAATGACCTATTATCTGGCCGACACACAGGGATTGCACGAAAACCTGAAGACCCAGATCAAGCACATTACCAAGAACGACAACGGACGCTTTGAGGGACATTTCATGGTCGGCCTGGCCATCCTCCCGTGATCCTCCGCCTTGACATGGCCATTGGCTGAAATTTCGATGCCGTCCTTCCCGCGGCCTGCTCCTTGTCGCTCCACTATCGTCAACCCACAAGGGTTAGGAGTAGACCAGGTTGATCGCCAGCGGTGGATACCGTTTCACCCCCGGCTTGGGCAGGATATGTTCCTGTCCGACCGTCAGCCAGTTCACATCCGGATTGATTTCCCGCAGCTTGCTGTCATCCGGCGGCCGGGCATGATTGGTATAGGCGTATGTCACCTGGAAAATACAGATCCCTTTGTGACGCTGTTGGGCGACGACATAATTTTTCCGGAAGGTCCGCGGTTCCATTTTATGGGCTTCGGCAATGGCCTGCATCTCATTTTCATTGAAGCGCATCAAAATTGTCTTGGAAACCCCCCGTTCGGATATCCGGATCAAGGCGCGCGTCTCGGTGCTGCCGACATAGACCGTCGATATGCAGGGAATGCGCTTGAGGTATTGGGCGGCCACGAT
Source organism: Desulfobacteraceae bacterium (assembly GCA_050288425.1). Lineage (GTDB taxonomy): Bacteria > Desulfobacterota > Desulfobacteria > Desulfobacterales > Desulfosarcinaceae > JARRKU01. The sequence goes on from JBNKDU010000087.1 coordinate 30,067, forward strand.
GGCCGCGGTGCGCCGCCCACCCACCATGAAGGGCTGGCCGTAGTATTCGAAAAACTTTTTCTGCACTACCTCGGCATAGCGATCGCCCTTTTCATACAGGTCTTTTGAGATATAGCGCAGGCTTTGGGCCAGGTCTTCGGCGGCTTCGGTGATGGGCCAGTCGATGCGCACATGGAAATGCGACAGGCTGTACCGGTTCTTGGAGCGTGTCGCCGGGTCGCGTTGAATCAGCAAGGCATAGTCCACCGGCAGCAGGACCTTGAAGAAATCGAAAAAGTGAGCCGATTCCACATATTTTTGATTACGATCGAAGTTCTCGGGCAAGGGCAGGGCCTTGGCGTGCAGCAGGTTGGTCTTGGTAAGCTTGTTGACGTTGAAGAAGCGAATGTATTTCTTGAAATTGACCGGGATGGTTTCCTCTACGAAGATTACCAGGAAAGTATTGTGGGACTTATACTCGACGCCGGGGATTCGGGCACGTGGCTTGAGTTCGCGCTTCTCGACGAACGGATAGGATTCGCCGTTTCCTTGAAAACGCAGATACGAATCGACCAGGGAATAATCAATAATGTACTGGTCCAGTTCGTCGCGCAACATTTCGTAATAGGATCGACGCAGCCGGTTGACCTGGCTGAGTTCTTCGCGGACACACCAGAAAGCCAATCTCTTCTCCCGTGTTGTGGGTACCTCAATCGCCGGGCTGGATATCGCTGACATCATTATTACAATGAATATTCATGCCTTACCATTATTGTCCATCTTCGTCAATCTCGGGGGACGCCCCCCCGTTGATTTTTTCGACCCATTGGTAGAGCTTTTCGCGATGGCGATACCCGAAATAGATGGCGATGGCGTTGACAATCACCAGCAGGCTGAAAATCAGATAGTTTCGCTCGAATAACAGGGCGCCTTGAAGACTGAGCATCAGGGTACCGGGAATCCGGCCGATCATGGCGATCAGAAGAAATACGCGCATGGGCATGGTGCTGATGCCCAGAAAGAGGCATAGATAATCTTTGGGAAAACCAGGAAACAGGAACAGGAGAAAAACCACCAGCATGCCTTGATGTCGCAGGAGATGGTCATACTTGGCCATCTTGTCCTTGGGAATCAGCCGTCGAACCCACCGTCTTCCCAGAAACCGTCCGATCATGAAGTTGAGCCACGAGCCGATGGTCAGCGCGATAGAAGAGTAGAAACAGCCGGCCAGGGCACCGAAGAGGTAACCACCGATAAAACCGGTGGCTTCGCCCGGGATGGGGGCCAGGATCACCTGTGCCAGTTGGACGGCCATGAACACCAGGGGCGCGGCATGGCCGAAGGAGGCCACATAGGCGGCAACCCGTTCCCTGTCCGTCAGCAGCCCATACGCCTCGGCAACGCCCTGCTGCAGAGGTGTCCGGAACAAATAGGCCAGAACGCCGAGGACGATCATCCCGATGGTTGTCCAGCAGAACCATGGGGAAGAGAGTTTGCGCAACACCGGTGATTGGGAGTCCTTCTCGGGCATCGGCGATCCAGCCGTCAGCGGCAGTGAACATCCAGGGAATCGGCAATCGACCCTAACGTTCGGAAGATTTTTCGTCCAGGGCGGCGATTCCAGGCAGTGTCCTGCCCTCCAGAAACTCCAGCGAAGCACCCCCGCCGGTGGAGATGTGCGATATGCGATCCGCAACGCCGGACGTCTCCGCCGCCGCCGCCGAATCGCCGCCGCCGATAATGGTAACGGCGCCTTGGTCGGTGAGGCGAGCCAACTCACGGGCAATCTGAAAGGTGCCTTCGGCCGTCCCGTCGATCTCGAACACCCCCATGGGCCCATTCCAGACAACGGTTCGAGCGTCCTTCACAACCGCGGCGAAAGAGGCGATGGAGGAGGGGCCGATGTCCAATCCGGCGGCATCATCGGGAATGGCCTCCACGGCCACCGTCTGCAAATTCCGGACAACACCGGCACCCAGATCGAAATCCGCGCTGATCCTGCAATCGTCGGGCAGTACGATCTTCTCCCCGGCCGAATCCAGCAAATCCCGCGCCATGGCCAGCCGGTCCGTTTCCAGAAGGCTCCGCCCCACGGACAATCCCCTGGCTTTCAGGAAAGTGAAGGCCATTGCACCGCCGATGATCAGACGATCGACCTTGGGAAGCAAATTCTGGATGACATCGATCTTGCCGGATATCTTCGCTCCTCCCAGAATGGCCACGAAGGGGCGTTCCGGTGATTGCAATGCCCGGCCGAGGTAGTCGAGTTCCTTCATCATCAGGTAGCCCGCCGCGGCAGGTCGCAGGTAGTCGGTCACGCCCGCAGTGGAAGCATGCGCCCGGTGGGCCGTACCGAAGGCATCGTTGACATAGACCTGGCCCAGGCCGGCCAGTTCCCGGGCGAAGGCCGCGTCGTTTTCCGTTTCCTGCGGATGGAAGCGAAGGTTTTCCAGCAGAAGCACTTCCCCGGCGTTGAGGGCCTTGGCGGCTTTCGTCACGGACTCGCCGATACAGTCCCGGGCGAAGGCCACTGGTTTTTGCAGATAGCGCTCCAGCACGGCGACACATGGTTTCAGCGACATCTCCGGTCGCCGCACGCCTTTCGGCCGGCCCAGGTGAGACATCAGGATCAGCTTTCCCCCGCGTCCCAATACGTATTCGATGGTGGGCAGGGCCGCTCGGATGCGTTTGTCGTTGGCCACCCGGCCGTCTTTGATGGGCACATTGAAGTCCACGCGCGTCAGCACGCGTCGTTCCCTGACCTCGATATCCTCCACGGTCAATTTGCTCATCTCGAATCACCTCGCAAGATAGCGTCCATCCTATTTCAACCGATGAATACTCTTCTTCTGCGACCAGCGCTGATAGAAACCCATCAGGCCGCCGCGGTAGGCCCGGTCGATCATTTCCTCGCGAACCCGGTAGCCGTTTTTATTGCCCATGGCGGTTCGCAGGCATGGTGTTTTGTGCTCACACCGCATGCAGGCGTCCGGTGTAACCCGCAGCCCGTCCGTCCGCCTCGGGAATACCGTGTCCAGATGACCGAAGCAATGGGGTCTCTCGGTGTTGTCTTCACTCATCATCCAATTCGCTTTTCAAATCGCGGGTCATCAGAAGATGGACGGCATCATGGGGATCCAGATCTTCATGCAGAATCTGATAGACGGCATGCGATATGGGCATATCCACCCCCAGGCGTTGTGACAGGAAATAGACCGAACGCGCCGTCTTGACTCCTTCGGCCACCATGCGCATCTCGGCCAGCAGGTCCTTGAGCTTCATGCCCTGACCGATTTTCCGGCCCACCGTATGGTTGCGACTCAAATCGCCGGTGCAGGTCAGCACCAGATCGCCGAATCCGGCCAGGCCGGTAAAGGTACGCGGCTTGGCGCCCATGGCCAGCCCCAGCCGGCGAATCTCGGTCATTCCCCGGGTAATGAGGGCCGCCCGGGTGTTGAGTCCCAGATTCAAGCCGTCGATCATGCCGGCGGCGATGGCGATCACATTTTTTACCGACCCACCCAATTCGACCCCCACCACATCATCGTTGGTGTAGACCCGGAACCTCGGGGTGGCAAATACATGCTGGACCGTTCGGGCGCATTCCTCTCCGATGGATGCCACCGTGACCACGGTGGGCAATCCCTGGGCCACCTCCCGGGCAAAGCTGGGTCCGGACAGCACCGCGAATCGATCGGCGGCGATATCCGGCAGGGTCTCCTGGAGCACCCCCGACATGGTCAACTGGGATTCGTTCTCGATGCCTTTGCTGGCCGAAACCAATATGGCCCGAGAATCGATATGGGACGCCATCCGGGTGGTCACCGTCCGCATCACGTGGGAAGGCACCACGATGAGGATCACATCCTTTTGGGCCACCACCGATGGCAGGTCGTTGGTCGGTCGCAGGTTCTCCGAAAGGGTGATTCCCGGCAGAAAGACGTGATTCACCCGCTCCTGTTGCAATTGGCGGCATAGATCTTCTTCGAATACCCACCAATCGATCATGTACCCCTTGGTGGCCAGCAGGTTTGCCAGGGCCGTCCCCCAGCTTCCCGCGCCGACCACGCCGATTTTTAGGGTCATTACATTGTCGTCGCTTTGCATACCCTTCCCCTCAGTTCTCTTCGTTCTCCGCCAGGACGGCGGCACTGACCACCCGCTCCTCAGACTCCATGTCGATCAATTTCACGCCCTGGGTGTTCCGGCTGATAACGGAAATGTTGCTCACCGGCATGCGGATGATCTTGCCCCGGTCGGTCACCAGCATGATGTCGTCGTCCTCACCCACCTCCAGAATTCCCACGACCATGCCGTTGCGCCGGCTGGTCTTGATGGTAATCACGCCTTTGCCGCCCCGCCGGTGAACCGGGTACTCGTCGATGGAGGTTCGCTTGCCAAAACCGTTTTCCGTCACGGCAAACAAGGTTTGTCCGTATTGCACGGCCTGCATCCCCACGAGCCGCTCGCCCGGTTCCAGCCGCATTCCCCGCACTCCCCGGGCGATCCGGCTGCTGGGACGGATTTCGGATTCATGAAAACGGATCGATTTTCCACTGGCGGACACCAGGAAGACGTTTTGCGTCCCGTCGGTGATCCGGGCCGCGATGAGTTCGTCGCCGGGCACCAGGTCCAGCGCGATGATACCGCCGGCCCGGGGCCGCGAAAACGCCATGATGTCGGTCTTCTTCACCGTGCCGTTGTGGGTGGCCATGAGAATGTAATTTCCCGACTCGAACTCGGGCACCGCCAGCACGGTGGTCATGTGTTCTCCCTCGGCGAAATCGAGCAGGTTGACAATTGCCTTGCCGCGACTGGCCCGTCCGGCCTGGGGGATATCGTACACCTTGCACCAGTACACCTTGCCGCGGTTGGTGAAGAAGAGAAAGTTGTGGTGGGTGGAGGCAATGAACAGGTGGGCCACGAAATCCTCGTCCTTGGTGCCCATGGCGGTCTTGCCTTTGCCGCCGCGACGCTGGCTCTGATAGAGGGTGATGGGATTGCGTTTGATATACCCCGAATTGGAAATGGTGACGACCATGTCCTCTTCGGCAATCATATCTTCGATGGTCAGTTCCCGGGTCTTGGACACGATCTGGGTGCGGCGCGGGTCTCCGTAAGCCTCCTGAAGCTCTCGAAGGTCGTCTTTGATCATATTGCGGACCAGTTGTTCGCTGGCCAGGATCTCCTTGAACCGCGCGATGTCTTTCAACACCGCCTCATAATCGGCGACGATTTTATCGCGCTCCAGGCCGGTAAGCCGCTGCAGGCGCATGTCGAGAATCGCCTGGGCCTGGATGACGGACAGCGCGAACGCGGCCATGAGGTTCTCTTTGGCCTCCACCGGCGAGGAAGACTCGCGAATCATCTTCACCACGGCATCCAGATTCTCCAGGGCAATCTTCAATCCCTCCAGGATATGGGCTCGTTCTTCGGCCTTTTTCAGTTCGAAACGGGTCCGCCGAACGATGACCTCGATGCGGTGATCGATGAAGTTTTCCAGGATCTCCTTGAGACTCAGTACCTTGGGCCGCTGGTGCACCACGGCCAGAAAGATGATGCCGAAACTGGTTTCCATCTGGCTGTGCTTATACAATTGGTTGACCACGACACCGGATACGGCATCGCGCTTCAGGCCGATGGCGATGCGCATCCCTTCGCGATCCGATTCGTCCCGGATATAGCGGATGCCCTCCATCTGTTTGTGCTTCACCAGTCCGGCGAGCTTCTCGATCAGTCGCGCCTTGTTGACTTGATAAGGAATTTCGGTCACCACGATGGTCTCGTGGTCGTTGTTGTCCTTTTCCACGGCCACCCGGGCCCGCATGCGGATGATTCCGCGGCCGTTCCGATAAGCCTCCCGGATGCCCTCGGTGCCGTAGATGATGCCGGCGGTCGGAAAGTCGGGACCGGGCATGTGCTGCATCAATTCTTCCCAGGTAATCTGGGGATTGTCGATCAGGGCACAGACGGCATCCACGACCTCGGACAGGTTGTGGGGCGGGATATTGGTGGCCATGCCCACGGCGATCCCCGAAGATCCGTTGACGATCAGCGCCGGCACCTTGGACGGCAAAACCATTGGTTCGGTCAACGATTCATCGTAGTTGGGAGCGAAGTCGACCGTCTCCTTGTCCAGGTCCGCCAACATTTCGTGAGACAGGCGGGTCATGCGCACTTCGGTGTAACGCATGGCGGCCGGCGAGTCTCCGTCGACGGATCCGAAGTTGCCCTGCCCGTCTACCAGGGGATAGCGCATGGAAAAATCCTGCGCCATTCGCACGATGGTATCGTAGACGGCCGTATCGCCATGGGGATGGTACTTGCCGATGACATCGCCCACGATACGGGCCGATTTCTTGTAGGGTTTGTTGTAATCGTTCTTGAGTTCGTTCATGGCGAAAAGCACCCGCCGATGAACCGGCTTGAGGCCATCGCGGACATCCGGCAGTGCCCGGCCGATGATCACACTCATGGCATAATCGAGATAGGATTTTTTCATCTCCTTCTCGATGCTGATCATGACCGTTGATTCGGTTGTCGTCATTGATTTACCTTTCCCTTGGATAATCCTTCCAATCCGCTGTTTTGCCCGATCGTAGCGAACGTTCGGGTTTATTCCTTGAATTCCACAAACTGCTGATAACTGCCGCGGTAGATTTCCGCCAGGGTCAGAAATCCGGTGACCACCAGCGGGCCGTAAATGATGCCCAAAATGCCGAACAGCTTGAGTCCGCCGATAATGGCGAAGAAGACCAGCAGGGGATGCATCTTCACATGGTGACCGACCAGCCTGGGCTTATAAATGTATTCGACGCCCATGGAGAGTAGGAGATAGAATACCAGAAAGAAGATGCCGGCGGCGATACTCCCCTTGAGAAAGAGGTAAATGGCCGTGGGAATAAAGACCACGCCGATCCCGATGATGGGCAGAAAAGCCAGCAACCCCATGATCACCCCCCATAAAAAGGCCGAGGGCAGCCCGAAGAACCAGAACATCAGCCCCCCGAGAACTCCCTGAATCAACCCCCCGAGCCCGTTGCCGATCAGAATGGCGCCGGCCATGTTATTGAACTTGGAAATGAGCATCCACTCCTGGTCGCTGGGCAGCGGCGACAGGTCCACCACATAGGCCACCAGTTTATCTCCGTCCAGAAGCAGAAAGTATATCACCATCAACATGAGGAAGAAGTTGATCACGAAGGCCAAGGTATTCGATGCGATGTACCGGGCCTGGTCGTAAAGAAAAAAACCTACGAACTTGGCCAGTTCCGACACCCCCTGCTTGATCTCATCCCCGGTCAATTCGTAATTGAATTTTGCCAGCAGGCTGTTGGCCCGCTCCAGCACGTGCGAGTCGCGCAGCAGAATGCTGATCTGGTCGTTGATCACCGCCCCCTTGGCCATCTGATACAATCCGTAGGCCTGCTGGGTCAGGCTGCTGACGAAAACTACGATGGGCACGAAAAGTACAAAGAAAATGATGATGCATGTCACCAATGACGCCAGGGAAGGTCGGATCCGGGGGTGCCGCTCGATCAGCCGGAAGAGGGGATAGAAGATGCCGGAAATCACCATCCCCAGAATCAGAATCGGCAGGAAAGGCAACAATAGCCAGCCGAGCAAAAAGATGGACAGTAGGAAACAGGCCAGGAAGAACCATAGAATGGGGTTTCGGGAGATCAGATCACCCATAACGCCTCCGACGGATGTCGATGGTTCCGAAAGGGGGAAGCCGGCACGCGCTGGCACACGCTGGTTTTTCACTTACAGCGTCGCCACTGTGATTTGGGGCGGAGTTCTTCGAGGATGTCCCGGGTCACGATGGATTTGCGGCACGTGCTTCCAAAGCGATACCGCCGGAATATGACACGTCCCCTGCGGGTTGGCCTTGCCGATGTCCGCTTTTGTCAACCTGATGATTCGACTACCGGCTTACCAGTGCGCCCGCAGTCACCAGCAGGAGTGCTTCATAGATCCACATCGCAGTGAAGGAATCGAAAATGGCGACCATGATGCCGCCTCCGACAATGGCCGGAACGCCGCAAAAAACCAGAGTGCCCAATCGTCGACTGATATCCATGTTGTATGTCCCGAATCGATTATGAGTTCAACGGCGTGCCCGGCGGTCCGTTAACGTTTGCGTGCTGTCCGCTCGGCAACGGAAGGATTACCACCGGTTGTTGTCGCCATTCTTTTCAACCACGACCAATTGTGGGCCGGTTGTATCAATAACTCTCTTAAATGTAAAGCGAAAAAGCGCCTCCGGGCGAGATGAAAAGGGTGGATGGACCAGGACCAAAAAACGGAACCGGGGCCACCTTCGGAGGTCCTTCCCTGGGTGGCAACACCTGAATCGAATCTGTCCTCCCTCCCCGACTTGCCTGGACAGCCGGACTGGATTAAATTGAGAGACGGATCCGGCGGACCAATCTGACACGCCGCCGGCCGGCGGCAGACGGAGATCTCACATGTGCCTGATTCTTTTTGGATATCGCACACACCGGCGTTATGGGATGGTCCTGGCGGCCAACCGGGATGAGTTATATGACCGGCCCGCCGCCCCCATGGCATTCTGGGAAGATCACCGGCACATCCTGGCGGGACGCGATCTGAAGATGATGGGCACCTGGTTCGGAATCACCCGCGGCGGCCGCATGGCCGCCATCACCAATTATCGTCAGCCCGAAATCCAGGTGGCCGATGCCCCCTCCCGCGGCCACCTGGTTTCCGACTACCTGGCCGACAGCGTCGCGCCGTCCGACTACCTGCGGTTGGTGGCCGCCCGGGCGCAACGATACAACGGCTTCAACCTGCTGGTGGGCGACCGCCGAAGCCTCCACTACTATTCCAATCGGGGAGACGGGCCCAGGGAACTGGAGCCGGGAATTTATGGACTGAGCAACCGCCTGCTGAACACCCCGTGGCCCAAGGTCTCCCGGGGCAGGCAAGGCCTGGGTCGGATCCTGGAGGAAGCCAACGGCCGCATGCACGACAGCTTGCTCAAACTATTGCAAGACCAGACCGTACCCGATGACAACCGGCTACCGGCCACCGGAATCGGAATGGAATGGGAACGTATCCTGGCCCCCATTTTCATCACCAGCCCCACCTATGGCACACGCGCCTCCACCCTGCTGACCATCGACCGGGATCAGCAGGTTCGTGTCGTGGAAGTCACTTGGCTACCCGGCCAGCGGATGCCCAAGGCCGACGACGAGAATTCCTTCCATTATACCATGGGAACCTGACCGCTCCGCACCAGTCATGGAGTCTCGGCAAACAGCAATCTCCGAAGGGCCAGGTCCGCATCCCCGGGCGGCGCGCCGAAGTCCTCTATGAACGGAACCACACCGGCCACGGGAATCTTGCCGTAGTCGGCCACGGCTGTCATATTTTCCGCCACCAGTTCTGGATCCACCGGTGTCCGCCCGGCCGCCACCAGGACCACGCCCATGGGCGGAACCTGCCTGTGCCGCAGGGCTTCGATGGACAACAGGGTATGGTTGATGGTGCCCAAACCGGTCCGCGCCACCAACAATGGCCGGCATCCAGTGGATTCGATCAGGTCCAGCACCATATGGTGTTCGGTGACCGGCACCATCAGGCCGCCGGCGCCCTCCACCACCAATGGCCCCCGCTTCCGGCGGTGGCGGGCGATGGTTTCCGTGATCGCCTCCCAATCCGGAGTCCTGCCCTCATCCCGGGCCGCGAAGAAAGGGGCCTTGGGATTGGAAAGACAACTGAGCACCGAAGGAGCCGGATCACTACCCCGCAAGGCGGGGGTATGGCGATATACGAAGGCGGCATCGCTGCCGTCGGCGGCGGGGCTTGCGCAACCGGTCTGAAACGGCTTTAAATAGAAGGGGTCATACCCCAAGCGGAAAAGCAACCGCATCAGCAGCAGGGAAACCACGCTCTTTCCCACGCCGGTATCGGTACCGACCACGAACAGATCAGGAATCGGGGTCATAGGCCTCCTTGAGCGCCTCGACGAATCCATGGAGATCTTCCTCCGTGTGCAGACTGGTCAGGCTGATGCGCAGGATGGCCCGGTTCAGCGGCACGGTGGGATAGCGGGCCGGCAGCACGAAATACCCCTTGTCGAACAGCCGCCGCGCCGTCTCCACGGCCAGATCTTCCGCGCCGATTTCCACCGCCTGGATGTGCGCATCGCCGGTGACGGCGTATCCCGCCGCCTTCAGGCGGGCCTTGAGCCCCCGGCTCAAATTTTCCAACATCCGCCGCTGCGCCTGGCAGCCGGCCATGATTTCCAGGACATCGATGGCCGCGGCGGCATGGGCTTCGGGCAAGGTGGTGGTATAAATCTGGGGAGAAGAAAAATTGAGCAGATAGGATTTCACTTCGCCGCTCATGAAGGCCACGGCACCGAACAGTCCCAACGCCTTGCCGAAGGTGCCCACGGCTACATCGGCCACATCGCGGGCCAGGCCGCGGCCGCCGGCGCCCAGGGCGCCGAAGGCGTGGGCCTCGTCGACCACGCAAAAGAGACCGTGCCGGCGCTTCAATTCGGCCAGGGCGGCCACGTCCAGGACATCTCCATCCATGCTGAAGAGCGACTCGGTCACCACCGCCGCCTGCCGTACATCACGGGGCAGGCGTCTTTCCAGGTGGTCGATGCGGTTGTGTCGGTAGCCCAGCAGCCTGGCGCCGCTGAGATGCAATCCCTTTGCGCTGCTGGCATGGATGTGTTTGTCGAACAGCACCCGGTCTCCAGGCTCGAGCAGGGCGGACAATACCCCCAGATTGGCCTGGTAGCCGCTGGGGAAGAAGAGGGCCGCATCGTAGCCGAAGTATTCGGCATAGGCCTGTTCGGCCAGGCTGAGCAACGTAAAATTGCCCGCCACCAGACGGGAAGAGGAGGAAGAGCAGCCATAACGCTCGAAATGGCCGGCCACTTTGTGACGAAGGAGTTTCGAGGCCCCCAGCCCCAGATAGTCGTTGGATGCGAAATTAAGGCGCCGTACTCCCCCGCTGACCACATACTTGCCCTCGCGCCGCTCGATGGGCGGCGGATTGCGGAAAAGGCCGCTCCGGCGCTGCAATTCCAGTTTCCGGCGATAGCGGGTGGCAAACATGATGCTCAGATATCTCCCGGACAATGGTCCGTCACCCCTTCGCCGCGGCAGAGGGTTTCGAACCGTTTTTGAAAAAAAAGTCGCAGGTCATCCTCCCGGAACTCCTCGTCATAGTCGCGCACGCCGATGAGCAAACGGCCGCCAAACCATTCTTCTTTCGCTCCCGTTGCCTTCACCGCGTAGCGCCATGCGTCGCGACTGTTTCCGGTCCGGTGGGCATGCAACCGAAAGCGGCCGTTCAAGGTCGCCCGGGGGAGTCGGTTCAGCTCGACGACCTTCAACAGGAAGGCGTGCCGTTGGAAATCCAGCCGATAGCGTACGTGGAACGCCGCCAGTCGGGCCAGGGACTCGATACCGGCAAAGGGCCGCTCATGTTGGAAACCGGCGCTGGCGACCATGTCCTGCGGCTCCACACGGTCGATGGAGGCGAGCATACGGAAGTGCTCCCGATGGGAATGGATCGTCAGGGTCGCCACGGTTTCACCACGAGGGCGGCGTTTTGACCGCCGAAGCCGAAATTCTGCAGCAGGAGCGCCCCCGATGCCGGGGCGGTATAATCGCGCTGAAAGGGCAACTGCGGACAGCACGGCGATTGCAGGTTGCGGACCGGCGGCCAGACACCGGTCATCATCGCGCTGAGGCAGATCGCCAGTTCCACGGCGCCGCAGGCCGCGGCCAGGTGACCGATCCACGATTTGATGGCCAGGACGGACGGCGGATGATCGTGGAAGAGGCGTCGGATCAGGGCCGCCTCGACTTCATCGTTCAGGGGCGTACCGGTGCCGTGGGCCGACAGGATCTCCACCTGCCGGGGAGAGAGGCCGGCATCCGCCAATGCGGCCTGCACGGCCTTCCGGGCGAAATGCCCGTCCGGCCGGGGGGCCGTCATGGCATGTCCGTCCAGGGAGGCGCCGTAGCCGCAGATCTCCGCCAGACCCGCCGCCCCGCGCGCCGCGGCATGACCGGCCGACTCCAGGACGAAACAGGCGCCCCCCTCGCCGGGAACGAAGCCTCTGCGATCCGCGTCGAACGGCCGGCTGGCCGCCTCGGGTAAGGCATCCCCCGCATATAGTGCTTTGGCGTCCGCGTAGGCCGACAGCGCACCGGGTCCCAGCCGGGAGTCGCCCCCGCCCGCCAGGGCCACATCGAGATATCCGTCCCGGATCTTGCGGAAGGCTTCGCCGATGGCCTGCAGGGAGGCCGCGCAGGCATTGCCCACGGTGAGGTTGTCGCCGTGCACCCCGTTGAGTTGGGCGATGGTGGAGGCCGCCGTATTGGGCAGATATTTCAGGATCCAGAGGGCCGTCGGACGAGCGTCGCCGGTGCGACCTCCGTCGACGCGGCCGCACGCCGCATGGAAATCGAGATTGGGTCCGACCCCCAGGCACAATCCCGCCGCAGCCCGCGCCTCGGGAGAAAGATCGGCACGGCGCAGGGCCTGGGTCGCCGCGGCCACGGCCATGGCCGCACCCCGGTGCAGGTAGCGCAGATTCTTGTGGCGTCCGGTGTAACGTCGCAAATCGAAATCCGATACCGGCGCCACCACACCACCGGGTGGGTGGGAGGCGAATTGAAAGGTGGTGCGTCGCTCCAGCAGGCTGCACCGGATGGCCCGGGACGAATCGCCCAGGCTGCAGACGACGCCCATGGCGCTGATGACCACGCGGCGATGCATTCAGACCACCTGCACCACGGCATCCAGGGAAATGCGTGGAGAGGGCCGGGGACTTTCGCCGGGAAAACCCAGGGCAAGAAAACAGCGGACGGTCAGGTTCTCCAATCCCAGCAACCGGGCGGCATCGCCGATAAAGACCAGGGGGGCGGTGAGAACGCAACTGCCCATTCCCAGGCCCTGGGCCTTGAGCATCAACCCCTGCAGCGCCAGCCCCACGGTAATATCCAGGTCCGGGGCCGGCCCGCTGTCAAGGGGGTCGAGTCCTCCTGCCGCCAGGTGATCCCCGAACCCTGATTTTTCATGGCTGACGCCGATGGCCAGAAGCAGGGGTGCGGCGAACATGACCTCGGCATAGCGCCGGTAGACGTTGATCCGGTTGCGCAGGCGGGCCGGGCCGCGCCTGGATCGATGCTGGTCCAGCAGGGCCTCATGGCCCGACGTCAGGGCCCGTCGGAGACTCTCCCTGGCGGCCTCCGATTCGATACGCACGAATCTCACCGGTTGGCGGTTGGAGGGCGACGGCGCCTGGTGGGCGCAACGCAGCATGGCCTCGATCCAGGCTTCCGGCACCGGCCGGTCCTGAAACCGACGGATGCTGCGCCGCTGGAAGATCAGCCGTTCCACCACGGCGGCCGGGGGTTCCTCTACGCTGCCTGGGATGCGGTCATCTGCCATTGCACATAACTCGCCAGATCCTGCACTTGGATTACGGGACCGCCGTCCAGATCGGACAGGATCTGACGGATGCGCTCCGGAGACAAAAAGGGATAGCGTTCCCGGAGATAGTCCCGGGGCCGCGCACTGGTCTCTTGCGCAGCAGCCAGATGGAGGCGTAGATTGCGCAGGAAAACCGTGTCATCCTCCACCGGCACCCCGAAGCGCTCGTTGAGGGTGACGGCCAGTTCCAGAAAATCGATGGACTCCACGTCCAGGTCGCGCACCAGGTAGCTATGGGCGGCGATGGATCCGGGGGCCACATCCAGTAACTCCGCAAGAATTTCCTTGATGGGTTCGATGGTGTCCAATGTAGTCTCCATTCTGAACTGAATCGAAAGTCTGCGCCGGCATCATTTGCCGGCCGCGAGGCCCCCGTCCATGGTCACGGCGGTGGCATTGATCCCCGTAGCGTCGTCGGAAAGCAGGAACATGATGGCGGACACCACCTCCGGGATCTCCAGGGCTCGCCCCAGGGGGATCTTCGCCGCCAGGGCCGGTGCCTGGGCCTCCCAGTAGCGACGGCCGCGTCCGGCATTCACATACCCCGGCCGCAAGGTCACCGTGGTGATGCCGCGACCGGCCAGTTCCAGTCCGATATTGCGGTAGATGGCTTCCGAGGCCTGTTTGGCGGCCGCGTAGAAGCCTTGCCCCGGGTGGGCGTGCTCCGCGGCAACCGACGAGACGTAGACCATGCGTCCGCCTCGCGCGGCGAGCATCTTGCGGGCCACCCCATGGATGATTTCGAAGCGTGCCGCGACACTGGCCTGGAAAAACCGGCGCGCCCGCCCGGGATCGGCGGCGCCGACCAGGGCTTCGAAATCCTCCTGGGCGAAATCAATGCAATAATCCACTCCGCCCTCCAGGAAACCGGCCAGGGCATCGCCGGGGGCATCTTCGGCCAGGTCCAGTCGCAGGGCGGCCAACGTGCGGCCCGCCGCCTGAAACGCCCCTTCCAGCCGTTGCCGGCCGCTCTCGCTGCGATAGGTGGCCAGAGGGAAGACGCCGACTTCCGCCAGGCGCAATGCCAGGGCCACTCCCAGTTCGCAGCTGCCCCCCAGGATCAAGGCGCGGCGGCCGGAATAGTTCAATCCCATAGGGTCCCCGCAGCCACGACCGCGTCCCGGTCATAGAGGGTGCAGGCAATGGCGCCATCCTGCCGCCGGCGCAGGTCGTACGCGTACCGGCCCGGGGGAAGAAACCGCTTGAACCGGAAGTCGCGGACCGTCCATGTGCCCCCTTCCCCTGCCCATCCTTCTGCAGCCCGCATGAATCCGTCGATGATCACACTGCCGGGAACCACCGGCCGGCCGGGGAAATGGTCCTGGTAAAGAAGGTCATCGGGATCGAAGAAAAAGTGTCCCCGGAATCTGTTTCTTCCTTCGTCCATGGAATGGCTCAGCCTCCACCGGTCTGCCCGGTCAGGGCGGCGATCATTTTGAAATCCATATCCATGTCGCGCCCCTGGGTGGTGAGGTAGTTGCCTACCATCAACCCATTGGCTCCGGCCGCGTAGGTCCAGGACTGGAAATCCCCGAGGGTCGCCTCGCGGCCGCCGCAGATGGTGATATCCCGGCGGGGATGGATGAAGCGATACAAGGCGATGATCTTCAGCGCCTCCATGGGGGCCAGCAAGGGCCGGTCCTCCAGCCGGGTGCCGGGGATGGGATTGAGAAAATTGATGGGAATCGAATCGACCTGCAGCTCTTTGAGGGTGAAGGCCAGTTCCACCCGCTGGGCCCAGGATTCCCCCATGCCGAAGATACCGCCGCTGCAGACGATCATTCCCGCGGCGCGGGCCGCCTGCACGGTCTCGATATCGTCGTCGTAGTCATGGGTGGAACAGATGGCCTCGAAATGAGACCGGGCCGTCTCCAGGTTGTGGTGATAGCGGTCGATGCCCGCCGCCTGGAGCCGCCGGGCCGACGCCGCGTCCAGCAGCCCCACCGAGGCGCAGAGGGTCAGGCCGGTTTCGGCCTTCAAACGGCGCGTCACCTCGCAGACGGTGTCCAGATCCTGGTGGTTCAGCGATGTGCCGCTGGTGACCACCGAGTAGTTGCTGGCCCCGGCCCGGGCCATCTCGAGGCCGGTGGCCACCAGCTCATCGGCATCGAGCAGATCGTATGTCTGCACGTTGGAATAATGATGCAGGGACTGGGCACAGAAGGCGCAGTCCTCCGGGCACATGCCGCTCTTTGCGTTGATAATGGCGCAGGTGAACACGCCGGGGGACATGAAGTGCCGACGGATCTTGCCGGCACAGGCAATCAGGTCGGGGGTATCCCCGGGATCGGCGGCAGCCAGTCCAAGGGCATCGTCGTAGTCTATTTCTGTGTCGGCATGGATGATCTTGTGGGCCAGGCCAAGAATTTCTTGATTAAACATGTCGCCGCCTGTATCTAAATTGTCAACCCGCAAACGAATCAATGGGTAACCGAAACGATATTGGCGCTATATATGGCGGTCCCCAATCTGTCAACCTCGAAAATAGATACGGGTTAACAATAAGAATCGAGACCATCCATGACCACCACCCGGGTAAAATTGCTGCAATGCCTCGAGGCCCAACAGGGCCGGTGGGTCTCTGGCCAGCAGATCAGCGGAAAACTGGGGATATCCCGCACCGCCATCTGGAAGCACGTGAACCGGTTGAAAAAGGACGGGTACGAGATCGAATCGGTTCCCAAGAAAGGCTATTGTCTCACCCGGACGGTGGATCGCCTGGATGGGCAGGATATCGGCGGCCGCCTTCGGACCCGGACCATGGGGCGACCCGCGCTGATGGTCCTCGAGGAGACCGATTCCACCAATCTGCAGGCCAAGGCCCTGGCGGCCGGGGGGGCGGCCGAGGGAACCGTCGTCCTGGCCGATGCCCAGACCACGGGACGCGGCCGCCGCGGCCGCCATTGGCACTCTCCCGCCGGACGCAACATCTATATATCCATCATCCTGCGCCCGCCCATGAATCCTTCCCAGGCCCCCCGGATCACGCTGATGGCCGCGGTGGCCCTGGCACGGACCCTGATCGACACGGCGGGTCTGCAGGCCACCATCAAATGGCCCAACGACATCATGGTTCGGGGACGCAAGCTCGCCGGCATCCTCACCGAGATCTCCACGGAGATGGATCAGGTGGACTACGTCGTCGTGGGCATGGGCATCAACGTGCACATCCAGGCGGTGGATCTGCCGGAGGACATCGCCGACATCGCCACCTCCGTGGCCATCGAAACCGGCAACCCCATTGCCCGGGCCGACCTGGTGGCCGACCTGCTGGCCCGGTTCGAGGCCTGCTACCGGCAACTGCTCCGGGAAGGGTTCATCCCCATCATGGCGCAATGGCGCCAACTGACCGACATCATCGGCCGGCGCGTCTTCGTGGATGTCGTCAATACCCGCCACCTCGGAATCGTCCGGGACGTGGACGACGACGGGGTGTTGCTCCTCGAAGACGATCAAAAGAAGCTGCATCGCATCTTCTCCGGCGATGTCACCCGCCTGCGCCGCGACTGATCCCAATCGCTGCAAAAGTCGGAAGGCTCCAGATCCCGTGTTGCCGGGGGTTCGCAGTAGCTTAACTACGGCTTCTCCCCCGGCGTCTCGTCTCTGAAGCCCTCCGGCTATTTGCTACGGCAGGGTGGTTGCCTTACGTATCGACTTGCCAAGCCTGTCATCGACCCTTACGTTCTTTCCGTCGTATTCCTGTATCTTATATCTTATAGAATATTCCCCAGAGGAGGTCTCCCATGAAGCAAAGACTCCTTGTGCAACGTATGCTCCGCCCCCTGCTGATCATCGGCATGGCGGCAGTCTGGATATCGTGCTCCGGCGATCATAACGGCAACGGCCCCACCGCGCAGACCCAGGCCATCGATGCCGCCGGTGGTGCGGCTTCGCTGCAGGGTCTCAACGCCTTCACCGTGTCGGCCACGGGCGAGCGTTGGGTTTTCGACGAAGGGTTCACCCCGGGAGATCCACCCGGATCGGCCGGAACCTTCGACCTGGAGATGACCTATGATGTGGCCGGCGGCCGCATCCGGCTCGACTATGTGCGCAACTCCTTCGGATTGACGAGAAACGTCACCGAAGTCATTGCCGGCGATGTGGGGTTCATCGACGGCGAAGACGTCAACTTCAGCCCCCCGGTCACGCGTGCCATGACCCCCGACCGCTGGGGTTCCACCGTCCGGTTGCAGCGGCTGCTCAACCCCCAGCTGATCCTCATCGACATACTCCAGAATCCCGGCCTGGTGATCGGCAGTTCGGCCGACCAACTGCTCGTCGACGATGAGATCAATCCGATGACCCTCGATCTCGATCCGGCCACCGGCCTGATCACGCGCCTTTCCACCGAAGAACTGGACTACATTCGTCGCGATGTCCCCGTGGAAGTCAATTACAGCGACTGGCAGCAGTTCGACGGAGTATTCTTCCCCATGACGGTGGAGATCCGGCTCGACGGGCAACGCTATCATCTGGAAACCAGAACGGCCGTCACGGTCAATCCCGCCATTGCGGCCGGACTCTTCGACTTCCCCGCCGGAATCACGCCGACGACGGATCCGGTCCTGGCGGATCGAGGCCAGCGCACGGCCCAGTACCTTCAATCCTTTGCCGCCTTCGGTTTCATCAAGGACGGCGCCCATGAGGTGGTAAATTTCACCCAGATCGTTCCGGGCGTATTTCACCTCCCCGACCCGTCCAACAACTCCATGGTGGTGGAACAGGCCAATGGTATCGTGGTGGTCGAAGGCGTCCTGAACGAATTGCGCGCCGAAGCCATCATGAATTGGATCGCCGGCCGGTTTCCCGCCAAGCCCATCACCCATGTGATCAGCACCCATCACCATGTCGACCATGCAGGCGGGCTGCGTTCTTACGTTGCGGAGGGCGTGGCGGTGGTGGTTCATGAGGCGGCCGAGGCTTTCTACGCCGACTTCCTTTCCCGAACCAATACCACCCAGTTGCCCGATGCCCTGGACGCCAACCCGGTGGCTGCCAATATCCTTACCGTTCCGGCCACCGGATCCTTCACCATCCCCGATGCCCAGCGTCCGGTATCGGTCTACCCGGTCGCCAGCACGGAAGCCGTGGACTTGGTAACCATCGCCGTTGAAATTCCCGGCTCGACAACCCTCTTCGTCAGCGACATCTATACGCCCGGTGCGGCGGCCGGACCGGGCGCGGTGGACTTCAACACCGCGGTGATCAACGCCGGCATCGACACCACCGGTGCCACCATCGCCGGCGGCCACGGCGGCACTATCCTTTACAGCGACTTCGTCGCCCTGCTGCCGCCCTGACACGTTGACAGGTCTTGTCACGCCACCGCCACTCTTCCCGATAAGAGCGGCGGTGGCGCCGAGGCGTGCCTCTCCCGCATGGGATTTCCGTTTGCCCACGAATTGGCATTTTCCCGGTCATCTGCTATCAAGCGGGAGATCATGGCAGCCTCTATGGAAAAGTCCCCCTACGGAGACCAGCGGCTTTGACCCTCAATTCGACCCAACGCATCACCGTCATCGCCGCGGCCCTGGTAGCCCTCTTCCTGGGCGCCCTGGACGCCCTGATCATTTCCACGGCCATGCCCACGGTGGTGGCCGAACTGGGCGGCCTGCACCTGTACAGCTGGGTGTATAGCGCCTACTTCCTCAGCCGGGCCGTGTCCCTGCCCATCTTCGGCAAACTGGCCGATCTCTACCGCAGCCGCAACCTGTTTCTCTCCGCCATCACCATTTTCCTGCTTGCTTCCATCGGCGCCGGAAGCGCCGGAGACATGACCGCCCTCATCGCGGCCCGGGTCATCCAGGGCATCGGCGCCGGAGGAATCTTCGCGCTGGTCTATATCGTCCTGGCCGATATCTCCCTGCCCCAAAGCCGGGGGCGTACCCTGTCCCTGGCCAGTTCCACCTGGGGGATCGCCAGCGTTCTGGGCCCCACCCTGGGCGGATTCATCGTCACCTATTTCTCCTGGCGCTGGGTTTTTTTCATCAATATTCCGCTGGGAGTCGCCTGTTTGTGGGGCATCGGCCGGCACCTGGTGGAGACCCGGACCAAAAAAGCGACGGTATCCCTCGATCTGGGGGGCGCGGCCACCCTGGCGGCCACCATTCTGGCATTTCTCTTCCTGCTGATGACCGGCGGCCGCTCCTATGGCTGGATTTCGTTCCCGGCCATGGGCCTGCTCTGCGCGAGTCTCCTCGGCCTGGCGGCCTTCGTGCATATCGAACGCCGGGCACGCGAACCGATCCTGTCCATCGGATTCTTCAAAAACAGAAGCTTCGCCGCCGGCAACGGGGCGATTTTCATGAGCAGTATCGCCATCTTTTCCCTGTTCGCCTTCGCCCCCCTGTTCATCCAGGGCGCCCAGGGACGCCCCCCCATGCAGGTGGGCCTGGCCATGTTATCCCTCAGCCTCGGCTGGTCCCTGGGATCCATCGCCCTGGGACAGGTCATCGACCGCTTGGGCAGAAAGTCCTGTGCCGCCGTGGGCGCCCTCTGCCTCATCGCCGGCTGCGCATCGACCCTCACCTTCACCTCCCAAAGCACCGTGAGCTATAGTTTCATCTGTTTTTTCATCGTCGGGATCGGCATGGGCATGGTCTCCCTGTCGACGCTCATGGTGGTCCAGGCCGGACTGGCGCCGCAGGACCTGGGCGTGGCCACCTCGTCCAACCAGTTCGCCCGCACCCTGGGCGGCACGGTGGGAGTGGGTGTCTGCGGCGCCCTGATCGCCAACCGCTTTGCCGGACTGGCCCCGGCCATCGAAAAAACCGGTTTGCTGGAACGCCTCCCGGCCCGGCTCACCGAAAACGGTCTCGGAGAGGTGGGACAATGGCTGCAGCCGGAGGTTCAGGCCTTGCTGCCGCCCGACATCCGGAGCGTCATCCAGCACACCGTAACCACGGGAGTGGGGGACGTTTTCCTGGCGGTGACCTTCGCCGCGGTGGGTTGCCTGGTGCTTTGCCTTCTGCTTCCCAAAGAAGCACGGCCCGATCAGATCAGCTCGTGAAGTACAATTTCCGGGTGTTCTCCACCACCGCCTCCCGGACCGCTTGCGGGGCGACCTGCTTGATCCGGGCGATGGCTTCCAAGGCAAGCGTCAGATTGGCAGGCTCGTTGCGCACCCCGGGATCTGGACCCAATACCGGGCTGTCGCTTTCCAGCAGCAGACACGAGAGGGGCAGTTGGCGCACCAGTTTTTGCTTCTGGCGCGATCGGACCACCGATGGCGGGATGGAGAAGAAATAGCCGGCCTCGACGGCCGGGAGGGCGGTGGCCGCCTTCCCATCGAAGGCGTGCAGCTGCACTTTTGCGGCATCGTGTTCCAGCAACAGGGCCACCGCATGCCGGCCGGCCGAGCGGGAATGGACGTTCAACGGCAGGCCGGTCTCCCTGGAGAGGGTGATAAAGAGCCCAAAGACCTCTCGCTGCCGGGCGCGGTCGGCGTCGCTTTTGGCCAGCCAGTAGTCCAGGCCGACTTCTCCGATGGCGATCAGTCCGGATCGATGGCACCGGATCCAGGCTGCCAGCTCCAGGGCCGCCTCCCGGTCCGGATGCGCCGGATAGAGCCCGGCCGCCGGTCTGAGCATTGAATGGGTTGCGGACAGCTCCAGATTCCGTCGGGCATCCGCGAGGTTTTCACCCACCGCGATGATCCTCTCCACGCCGGCCCGGCATGCGCGCGCCAGTACGTCGTCTCGGTCCCCGTCGAAGGAAGGATCGCAGACGTGGGCATGGGTATCGCATAGACCGGTCAGGAGTGATCCGGACATGGCTACCACCATTCGATCAGAATCGGGGTGACATGGGCCTCCACCATCGCGGCGATGAACAGGCCGGTCACCACCGCGAAGGCGATCTTCCGGATCGGCATCCCGTCGGTATGGCGCTTCAAATCATCGAATAGAGCCTGGGTGTCCTTGTCGGCGGTCCGGGGTCGGATCAACAGGTGGGCGGAATAGGTCACCGCGCCGGCAAGTGCGATTGCGGGAATTTCGATGATGCCATGGGGCAGCAGGGAGACGATGCCCAGCAGGAAGGAACCGAAAACCTGTCGGGCGGTGGAAGCGGACAAACCTGTTTCGATGCCCAGCAAAATCATGCCGATCAGGGGAACCATGAGCCACACATAGGTCCGACGTACGGACTCCTCCCCGATCTTCCGGCACCCCGGCAGAAAGCAGAGCAGTTTCATGGGCCTGGGGCTGCAGAAGATGCTCCGGATGCGCCGGGGCGCAAGGTTCGCATGCGCCGGGTTGAACAAGACGGCCGTGAAGGCAAACGTCATGGTTGCCAGGGCGGCGAGGCCGTTCCACAAGAATAGAAGGATGCCGCCGTCGATCCCGGCTTTGGCGCCGGCTTCCATCAGCGGATAGGCGTAAGACAACCGCTTGGTGGACATCTCGAAAAGCGCATCCGGAGAGATGGCGAGGACCCTCACAAGGACGATCCCGGCCAGTAAGCCGGCGGCGTAGCCCAATACATAGGCAAACACAAGCTTTTTCCAGGCGGTATACAAAAGGGAGGCGCGCATATTGTTTTATTCCATAGAAACCAAGGTATTCCCGTTCACTTCGTTTTTAAATAATCCAGCCCATCGATTCATGGATACCCGCAGTTTATACACCTGCTTTCAATCGTTACAACCAGAATCACACACCCGCATCGGTTTTCCATGCCCGGCGTCGCGAAAAGCCAGTTCCATCGGGTTCGCTTAAAATTAATAGGGCGACGGCCATGAAAGCCGCCGCCCTGACAATACCTTCCGGCGAAGTAATCAGATCCGAGCTACTCTACGGGCTTGATCTCCACCCGCCTGTTGCGGGCCCGGCCCTCTTTGGTATTGTTGGTATCGATGGGTTGATCGGGGCCGAAACCTTTGGTGCCCATACGGTTAGCGGCGATGCCCTTGCCTTCCAGATAGGCTTTTACGGATTTTGCCCGCCGCTGGGAAAGATTCACGTTGTAATCATGAGCTCCCGAACCGTCGGTATGGCCCTGGATTTCGATATTCAATTCCGGCTTGGACTGCAGAAAGTCCGCGATTTCGTCCAGGATGGAAAAGGAACTGGATTTCAGTTGGGCGCTGTTGTTCTCGAACTGGATGTCCCGGTAACGCCATGTGCCCGAGGAGGTCAACGGGCAGCCCCGGCCGTCCACCTTGGCGCCGGCCGGCGTGTTCGGACATTGGTCTCTGTCGTCGGGCACGCCGTCCCGGTCGCTGTCCGATGGACAACCGACCGCATCGACCCGGACGTTTCGGGGAGTATTGGGGCATTGGTCCTGGTAGTCATATACGCCGTCCCCATCGCTGTCCGCCGGACAGCCGTTCATGCCGACCTTGACCCCTCTGGGCGTATCGGGGCAACGGTCCTTGTCATCGGTGACCCCGTCTCCGTCGCGATCGTTCTTGCGGGTCAGGAGCACTTCTTCCACGAATGCGGCCATGGCCTTGCCCGAGGAAAGATCGGTCGCGGACTCGGCAGCACCGCATCCGGTTGTCTTGGCGATATTGCCCAACAACGCGGCGCCATCGACCGCATCCCCCACCTGTACGGTGTAAATGCAGAGTCGGTCGCCATGGTCGGACTTCAGGGCCCGGGCGGCGGCCAGGGTTTCGCTGGCCATTTCGCGACCGTCGCTGATGATGACCATGGCGATGGGCTCTTTGACCTCCTGCAGCGCCTTCGCGGCATTTTTAAGCGAACGCGCCAGGGGGCTGTACCCGCCGGCTTTGGTCGCCTTGGCGACACCTTCCGACAACGCGGCGCGTGCGTAGGGTCCCGGATCGACCAGGGTGGCCGTGGCGCTTCTCGACACGGTTTCATGGTGTCCGAAACTGTTCAACCCCACGGTGATATCGAGAGGAGGCATGGTCTGGTTGAAGTTTTCGATCACGGCGCGCGCGATATCCAGTTTCTCATGTCCCTGGTATCCGTCGGCCATGGAACTGGAGGCGTCCAGGATAAATTCGAGTCGCTCCACTTTCTTGTCAAATCGGCCTTCCGGAATGGGTTGGGCGTCAAACACCGGAACGGGCGGATATTGCGTGGCGCATCCCGCCAGCAAACCGGTCAATACAATACCTGACATCAACAATCGGATCTTTCGAAACATCATCGTTCTCCCTCCCTTGTTAGATTGTTCAATGGTACACGATGGACAGAAGTTGATCGATTCTATGGCAAGGCGCCGTGGCGCTCGCCGACTGCATTGAAACTATGTCTTCATCATGAAATCCAGATGAAGTCCCGATGAAAAACCGACTCACCGACCAGATAAGGTTCTCCTGCATGGGTGGCCTGATCTGGTCAGGCCGCAGTCTGTAGGGTTGCCAATCCCGCTTGGGTGGAACTTCATATTTCTGGGGAGTACCGCAATGGAACTGATCTGGGGTATTCTAATCACGTTCCATATAAAAATCAAGAAGTTGTACTTGCAGCGGAGTATCCGTTCTCTTCTGAGCCGTCAAAAGGGGTATGGCCGCGGCGAAGATACCACGGATTCATGATAAAAGCACAAGGGGCCTCGACGTCGGGGTTTATCTGCCAGTGGATGCATGCTATGGAGAAAGGTCGATAGATCAACAGTCAACCGGACAAACAGAAGGAGCAAGCATCATGGCCTGGTTTCTCTACATCATCAGCATTGCCTGGATCGCCCTTGGTTCCTGCTTTATTCTCTACACCCAGGAGACCCGTGCGGCCGCCAAGGAATTGGTGACCAAGTTACCCCCCAAGGTCTTGGCGATCGGAACCTTCGTCATCGGATTGCTGTTGATCATCTCGGCATCTTCCAGCCATCATCCTGCAATTATTCGTATTTTTGGTGGGTTGTCCATGATCAAAGGCGTATTCATCTATCTCAATCCGGAGAAATTTTTCACCAAAACCAGCCAGTGGTACCTGGAATCGATATCGGACCAGGCCCACCGTTTCGGCGGCATTTTCATCATTATCCTGGGGACAGCGGTGCTGTCCTGGATCGTGTGAAATGGGTGGCAACATTCGGAATTCGACCTTTTACATTTCATACTTCGACAGTATAAATTCAACCGGCGTTTTTCGGTTGGATTGCGTAAACAGCCGCGGAACGCGCATGTAAGCATCCCTCCCGGGTCCGCCGTCCGGCCTTCGACCAGAACTACCTGCATGATCATGATGAAGTGAATTTGATCTTAATAATCCGCTTGACTTTGGAAAAAATACAGTTATGATAGCCTGAATCTTCAGAGGACTGTTCCTGCCTAGCAGACCGGTTTCTTTCCGAAGGCACACCCATCCTAGAGGTAACCTGAAGTTTGAGACGAAGGAAATTATTTGAAAGGAGAAAATTCACGATGGCAAGTGGAACCGTAAAGTGGTTCAATGACAAGAAGGGCTTTGGTTTCATCGAACAAGAAGATGGACCCGACGTATTCGTTCACTTTTCCGGCATTGCGGGTGATGGCTTCAAAAGCCTTGCCGAAGGCGATCGCGTGACCTTCACCGTTGAGCAAGGCCCCAAGGGCCCCGCGGCTGTTGACGTCACCGTCATTTAGCTCGCATTTTCCCCCAAAAGACATAAAGAGTGCCCGGCAGCAAGGTGGGCACTCTTTTTTTTTCTGCACCGCCCTGGGCAGCAAAGAGCCAAGGCGGTCATTCCGGCCAGGGTACGCAGGAGGAACGAGCCATAAGATACCATCTTCTTGTGCATCGAAAGGATGTATCATGATCGATTTCGTCAAGCGGTTTTTCGTCAAGACCGTTTCCCCCAACGACAGGGACCAAACACCGGAGGTCCACCACGATATCCACGTGGCGGTCTGCGCCCTGTGTATCGAAATGGCCCGTATCGACAACTCGTTCACGCCGGAAGAGCTGGATCAGGTCATCAACGTCCTGCAACAAGAATATCAGATACCGCCCGATCATGTGGCTGCGCTGATGGAAACGGCAGAACAGGAATTGGCGCAAAGCGTCGATCTTTGGCAGTTTGCCCACCTGATCAATGAACATTACAGCATCGCGGAAAAATTACAACTGATTGAAATTTTATGGAAAATCGTCTATGTGGACCACAAGATGGATCGGTACGAACACTACCTGATGAACAAGGTGGCCAACCTTTTGCGCCTGTCGCATTCCCAACTGATCGAAGCAAAGTTGAAGGTGCTTCATTCAGGGAATTAATCGACCGGGGGAGCCTCCAATGGCCGAAGAGAGCCTGACCACCGTTCAAAAGGCGTTTGCCTTCAACCTGGATCCGAACAAATTCGGTACCATCGCCGAGATCGGCGCCGGACAGGAAGTATCGCGATGTTTTTTCCGTGCGGGCGGCGCAGCCGGAACCATCGCCAAGACCATTTCGGCCTACGACATGGCCTTCAGCGATGCCATCTACGGCGAGGAGAAAACCAAGCGCTACGTGACCGAAAGCCGGGTGAAGAAGATGCTGGACAAGGAATTCAACCTCGTCATCCAGCGGGTCGGCGTTGCGCGCCCCAAAACATCGACCTATTTTGCCTTCGCCGATACGGTCACCACCCGCAGTTACAGCCAGCGCGGCGAATCGCATGGCTGGATGGGGATCAAGTTTCAGATGACGCCCGGAGCCGAACCTTGCGAAATTTTGCTTCACATCCGCATGCTGGATGAAAACCATACCCAACAGCAAGAAGCGGTGGGCATCCTGGGGGTAAACCTGATTTACGGGGCGTTTCACCATCATTCGCGTCCGGAACGGCTGATCCAATCCTTGGGTGACAACCTGGAATGGGGTCGCCTGGAAGTCGATCTGATCCGCTTCTCCGGTCCCCATTTCGCCCACATCGACAATCGCCTCATGGCCCTGAAACTGGTGCAGATGGAGTTGGCCGATGCCGTGGTATTCGGTTCCGATCGCAAGACATTGGTACATCCCTCGGAGTTGTTCTACAATCGGGACGTCATGGTCATGCGCGGCATGTTCCGGCCCGTCACCCATGTCAACGTGGACATGATGACCAGCGGCATGGAGATGTTTTCACGTCTCCCCGATGTTCGATCCGCCACCGCCCTGATCGTACCGGAAATCACGATGGCCGAGATGCGCAGCCAGAATATGTTCGACCTGGAAGATATCCTCCAGCGGGTGGACTGCCTGAACCTGTTGGCGTATCCGGTCATCGTCTCCAACTACCTGCGCTATTTTCGCCTCTCCGATTATCTGGGACGATATACCCAGGGCAAGCTTGCCTTTGTCATGGGAATTCCGAATCTGGAGACGCTGTTCAACGATACCTATTATGAGGGCTTGAAAGGCGGCATCATCGGCGCCTTCGGAGCGCTCTTCGACCGCGACACCCTGATCTTCGTTTACCCCATGCGGAAAAACGACGACCCCAAAGACCTCATCACCACGGAGAACTTCCCCATCCCCGAACACCTGCAGTATTTCTATGCCCATTTGCGGGCCAACCGAAAAATACTACCCATCGAGAACTACAATGAGGCCAATATGCATATCTGGCCGGAGGAAATTCTCGAAAACCTGAAGAAAGGCCCGGACGCGTGGCAGTCTTCCGTGCCCGCCGTTGTCGCACAGGAGATCGTCTCCCGATGCCTGTTCGGGTTTTGCAACATGGGTTGAACGTCGTCCGGGGTCGATTGATTTACGCTTCCAATTGCACTATAATCCCCCCATGAACCCTGATCGCAGAAACATCCTCCTCGGCAAGGTCGCCGGTTGGTTCTACCGATGTTACAGTGCTACCTGGTCTTACCGCGTCTCATTTCCGGAATCCTCCACGGTCGTCGACCTGGAGACGAAGAATCCTTCCGGTTCCTATGCTTTCGGCCACTGGCATGGAGATGAACTGGCGTTGATCGGCTTCTGCCGCCACTCCAAATTCCTCACCATGGCCAGCCAGTCCAGGGACGGAACCATTATGGCGACCGCTTTGAAAATCATGGGGTTTCACATCGCCCGGGGATCGAGCACCAGGGGAGGAATGCGCGGTCTGGTCACCATGATCCGGAAGGTGAAGAAAGAAAACTTTTTCGTCAGCTTTGCCGTCGACGGCCCCACCGGACCCCGCCATCAGGCCAAACCGGGTGTTCATCTCTTTGCGGCCAAGGCAGGGCTGCCGCTATATCAATGCGTGGTCCGATGCGACCGCAAATGGGTATTCCGCAAGACATGGAACCAGACATACCTGCCCAAACCATTTGCCCGGATCCATTTATACTTCTATGAATTGCCCATGCCCACCCTGGAAAACCGCGACCAAATTCTGAACATCTTCAATTCAAGGACCATTGCTCCTGAATGACCCCTATCGTTGCAAAAGCCGGAGGGGGAAAAGATAGCAAGCAATCCTTGCCAAGAATTCGAAAAGCGGAACCGGAAGCAGCGATCCGGAACGGAAAGACTGCCACCGGGCCCATGCAGCCAAGGGGTGAATTCCGGATCCGTCGGAATATTAATCGGATGGACGATGCTGGAATCGAACGATCTGATTGACCTGCACCTGTTGCGAAACGGTAAGGTCTTCGAATTCGACGCCGATGCGTTTGATGGAAAGGGATGAAAAGCTCGGTGTCGGTGCGCTCTCGATTTTGGAAACTACGCGTCCCACCAGGCCTTTGGCACAATATCCCTTGCCACCGGCAAACAGATCCATCCGCAGATTGGTTTGATCCGCCAGACGCTGGGAAACGGCATCGATATCGACAAAGGTAAAGGCCATGCCTGTGGAACTGATCTCCACGACCTGACCGAGGGTCTGCGGTTGCGTGTCCAGGACGACATAGATGCTGTCGCTCATCAAGAATCGTTCTTCCTTGCGCCTGTTGTCAGCCTCGAGAGTCATGAAACTGTGGCTTTCTTTGTCGGCGGAATTCGACGCTCGACTCAGCAGGTTTGATTGGGGGGCCATCTGTTTTCACTCCAAATGATATATCCAGTAAACAGGTTTTCAATGCGCAAATTTAGAGCAACCATCGTGCCAAAATGATAACATATTGATATATTATATTTTTTAGAATTGATGGATCTGCACGACTTCTTCAAAGCTGCAGCGGCTGCCCGTTCGAGTACACTTTTTGCGCACAGAATGTCCCATCGACGGCATCTCATCGGCAGGTCCGGCGTGTATGTCAGCCCCCGCTCGGCGATTGCATTCGGAATGCAAGATATCATTATTTATGGATGGGCATTCCGGCCAAGCGCGGCCGACTTGCGAATTCCATGGATTCGAACTAAGGTGGATATCCTGGATCATCGTAGGCGAAAGGTTGATATCTGCAAGTGACCAAGCGAATGATTTTTCTGATCGTGGCACTGGTAATCCTGTGCGGCGCAACTCCGGCAAGCGCATTGAAACTGATCGAGCGGGAACCCTTCATCATTTATTTCCCGGAAGGCACCGACGATCTGGCCTTACGAATTGCAGACGAATGCCCTCCCATGGCAGCCTTTCTACGGTCCAAGGGTCTCATCGTCGACAAACCATTGCACATCATCCTGGATGAAGACCTGGATCGTCCCGAAGAAATTTCGGTGCTCACCCCCCATCGCAAGATCCGAATTCCGCTGCGCCCGCCGGGAGTACTTGAAGATGGATACACAGAAGCCGACCCCTGGCGCTATTACCTGTTCAAAGGGCTCTGCACCCATGGAATTTACGCCGAACGCTCCGGTCTCCCCGGGGGGGCGTACCGGGTATTCGGTGAAGTGATTTCGCCCAACCTGATCCTGCCCGACTGGGTCATCGATGGGATCGGTCACCTGCTGTTCGAACAATACGTGCAGCGTCGCGTGCCCGAGCCCATGGCAATGGAGATCTTCGAGTCCACCCCCATTCCGGAGATGGACAAGGTGAGCAACCATCCCGAGATATGGCCCGGCAAGTACAGCTACCGGATTTTCGGGCGCCCGTTCATCCGCTGGCTGGAGGAACGCCAGGGGTGGGATCAGATCCTGACTTTTCTGCAACTTCACGGTCGGGGCGTGATGCCTCTGGAAATCGACCTCAAGGCCCGTCGCGCCTTCGGCCAATCATGGAATCAGCTCTGGCACTATTTTCAGGCCGAGCATATCGCCGATTTCCACGGAATCCAGGGCCAGTCGATACTGGGCCACTGGAGCGAGCCTCCGATCTATTGGAATGAGACCGGTATCCATCCCGGTATCCAGTTGATCGCAGAACGCTGCCGCTACGGCTATGTCGATGCCGATGGCTGGCTGTGGCTGAGTGAATATACCGGCGAGGGAATATCCAAGATCCGGATCTACCGCCGCGGCACGCTTCAAACCCTGGCCCGCGATCATGTCTGGGCCCCGGGACGGGGCGGCGTTGCCGTATCCCGCAACGGCCGCCATCCGGTCCTGCTGGTGTTCGGCCAACGCAAAGACGACAATTTCATCCAATCCATTGACGTAGAGATTCCCATCCAGCATGAAATCCCCGCTCCGCCGGGAACTATTCAACTCTCCGGTCCGGTGATGGATGAACGCGGACGCATCGCCGTAGCCGCCAACACCGCCGGCAATTGGGATATCTGGATCTACGATGAAGACTGGCAACGGCTGACCCGCGGTTCTTCGGTGGAAATGGATCCCTGGTGGTCCGGCGACAGCCTGGTGTTCGCTTCCAATGCTTCCGGAAGGTTTCAGATCCATGACGTGGCGATGACCCCCCTGACGCTTTCCGAAACCGCGGCCATGCTCCCGCGCGGCAGCAGTTGTTTGCTGCTGGACGCCACAGGTTGGAAGCGCAGCCCCCTCTACACCACGAACATCGCTCCTCTGCCGGCCTTCGAAACACCCGGACCGGAGAAGGATATACAGGTATCCGAAGCCAGCGAGCAGGGGCAACCCTACTCGGCATGGAAGAGTATCTGGCCCAACCATTTGCTGCCGGATGTCTTCTTCGATTCCGACAACTTCCAATTCGGTCTGGCCACCGAGGGGTTGGACGTGAGCGAAGATTATTCCTGGGATGCCGGCGTTCGCTACTCCTCGAACAGTGAAGAGTTCACCTGGCGCCTGGGATACAAGGCCAAGGAAGCCAGTGCCCGGGTCACCCGCTATCCTTTTGGCTATACCACCCTGCGTCAGACCGTTGTGGACGAGGACCGGCTCGAAGCCAAAGCCACCTGGGCGCCGAAGAAGCTGGAAGAATTCGCCGTGTCGGCCAACTGGCGCAGTTATGTACCCAATGAGGACGACGAACTGGCGGAAGAGGAGCGGTGGGCCAACCTGCAATGGATCGACGCCATGGAACACCTCCAGACGGCCGCCTTCGTGGATGTTTTCGATGACGGCAGCCAATCGATTTACGGCCAGGTGCGCTATTGGTTCGGCCAGTCGATCCAGACGATACTGCGCCTCCAGGGCGGCAAGACATGGGGGGACCTGAACCCGGGGCACAACACGTTTCGCATCGGCGGCATCTCCGGAGAGGGTTTCTTTACCCAGCGAACCACGCGTCTTTTTTCGCTGCGCGGCTTCGACAGCAACATCCTGGATGCCGGGCAGGCCGCCACCATCAATGTAGACGTTCGATGGCCCTTTGCCAAACTGCAGAGAGGCTATAAGACTTTTCCCCTGTTCCTGCACAACATCGGTATCGGTACCTTCGTGGATGCGGGCTTCGCTTCCGACGATCTCACCTGGGACGAAGTGTTGATCAGTGCCGGAATCGAATTCAATACCGGCATGGAGTTGGCTTGGGGGTTCATGTCCAACTTCAATATCGGACTGGCCTGGCCCATCCGCCAACCGGATGATC
Organism: Desulfobacteraceae bacterium; assembly: GCA_050288425.1. Lineage (GTDB taxonomy): Bacteria > Desulfobacterota > Desulfobacteria > Desulfobacterales > Desulfosarcinaceae > JARRKU01. The sequence goes on from JBNKDU010000087.1 coordinate 61,289, forward strand.
TGAATGAAGAGGGGCCGATCTTGCTGCTGCAGATCGGACAACCGCTATAGCGACGAGTCCAATGGCCTTCCCGACGTTCGCCGATGCTTTTTCAGCTGACGGGTATAGCGCATCAGATCCGGAAAGAAGTTCAGAAAATCCCGCTCCAGGGCGTCATAGTGAGCCTCGACTTCCGCCAGGGCTCCCTTGAACCGTTCCCCCCGCGTCAGCCGGCCGGCAATACGGTCCAGGGTAATGCCGACGCTCTTGAGGTGGATATAGTTGCCCAGCCAATCCTCCGCGATGATGAAATCGACGATTTGCTCCAACCGGCCGGGAAGAATGCTTCGATGGCGAAGGAGTACGGCATAGGCGTGACGAATGAACTCCGTCCGATCGCCCCTGGAGAAGTGCTGCCAGTGGCGGGAGAGAAAATGGTCATGGCACACATCCACGATGACTCCGGCGAAGCGGCGGCGCCTGCGGCTGAACCGGCTCCGGCTGCGTTTGGTCACCGGATGGGCGTCTGCATAGGTATCGATCTTGCGGTGGTCGTAGATCCCTTCACAAATACCGGCGTTGAACCGCTCTTCCGGACTGCCCTTGACGAAGTCACCGAACAGATTGCCCAGCATGGCATCGTCATCGTCGTCCGCGAGAAAAAGATGGGCCAGGTAGTTCATGAAGATCCCTTCGTTGAGATATTGGCTTGCGACAGACGATCTGGGCGATGGACCGCGCAGGTGGACCGGCGGTTCCCTCGAAGTAATGGATGAGGTCCCATCCGGCGAACCAGTTCTTGAGTTCCGCCGGCCGCAACAAGTAATCGGGGTTCACCGGCCTGCCGTACCGGGCCTGATCCCGGGTGAAGGTTTCGTAGATTAAAATCCCACCGGTCTCGAGGGCGCTTTTGATGACCGGAATCAATGGCCGGTGGAGAAAGCGGAAGACCAGGATGCCGCCGGCCGAACCCGGAGGCAGCGGTGCAGGGCCTTCCGTCTCCAGGTCCAGTTGCCGGATGGTGATCGGAAGACCGGCCTGTCGCGCATGACGCCGCGCCGATGCCAACCTTGCATCCGAACGGTCGACGAGGAGCACCGGCAGTCCCTGCTGCGCCAGGAAGAGCCCGTTATGGCCGTCTCCGCAGGCCAGATCGACAACCGGCTTCCCGAATGCGGATTCACCAAAGAGATGCCAGTATCGTTGCAGCAATTCCGCCGGACGCGGTTTCCATGAGGAACCTTCTTCATGATCCGACGGCCGCATCGGTCCCTGGATCCTTTTTTTCATCCATCGGCCCCTTTGTCAGGGTCTGGGGGATCGTTGCAAACGTCAGGGTTTGCGCGGGCTTACCTTGGCCTGCCCGTCCAGCACCAGTGTGCCGTTCTGGTTGGTGCAGGTGGTTTTCAGGACCACCCGGTTCTTTTCCAGATCCACCTCGATTACCTCGGCCCGGGCCGTAATGGTATCGCCGATACGGGCCGGCGCCCGGAACTTAAGATCCTGGCTGATGTAGATCGCTCCGGGTCCCGGCAGGTGGCAGCCGATGACCGTGGAGACGAAACCGGCCAGCAGCATGCCGTGGGCGATCCGCCCCTTGAAAAAGGTATCCTTGGCAAAGTCTTCGTTGACGTGGAAGGGGTTCAAATCGCCGGTGACGCCGGCAAACAGGTAGATGTCGGCCTCGGCGATGGTCTTGGCAAATTCGGCGTGTTGGCCGATTTCGATCTCGTCGATGGTTTTGCCCAGCATAATCGTCCCTCTCCTTTTGTTTTTCGGATCAGACCCGCTCCAGTACCATCGCCATCCCCTGGCCGCCGCCGATGCACAGCGACGCCAACCCCAGATCGAGGTCCTGTCGCAACATGATGTGCATCAGGGTCAGGATGATGCGAGCGCCGGTACAACCGATGGGATGGCCGATGGAGATGCCGCTGCCCACCAGATTGGTGTTTTCCACTTTGCAGCCGAGTTCGCGCATACAGGCGATGGCCTGGGCGGCGAAGGCTTCGTTCAGTTCGACGGCCCCGAAATCGGCCATGGTGAGGTTTTCGCGTCTGAGAATCTTGCGCACGGCCGGTATGGGGCCCAGGCCCATGTAGGCCGGATCGATACCGCCGGAAGCCGCCGCCCGGATTCTCACCAGCGGTTTGAGTCCCAATTCTGTGGCCTTGGTGACCGACATCAGCAACAGAGCGGCCGCGCCGTCGTTGATGCCCGAGGCATTGCCAGCAGTGACGGTCCCGTCCTTCTGAAAGGCCGGGCGCAACCGGGCCATCTTCTCCGGGCTGGTGTCCATGGGACGCTCGTCCGTATCCACCAGTTGGGGATCTCCTTTGCGCCGGGGCACCGATACGGGGACGATTTCCTTCTGGAAATGGCCTTCCGCGATGGCGGCCCGGGCCCGCTGGTGGCTCAGAGCGCCGAGTTCGTCCTGTTCCTGGCGGGAGATGTTGTAGCGCGCGGCAATGTTCTCGGCCGTAATCCCCATATGGTAGCCGTAGAAGATTTCGAACAGGCCATCGAAGACCACGAGGTCGGTCATTTCGACATTCCCCATGCGGGCGCCCCAGCGGGCGCTGGGCACGGCATAGGGAATCATGCTCATATTCTCCATCCCTCCGGCCAGGACCACCTCGGCGTCGCCCAGGCGAATGGACTGGGCAGCCAGTTGCACCGCCTTCATGCCCGATGCACAGACCTTGTTGACCGTGAATGCCGGAGTCTCCTTGGCCACCCCCGCATGTATCATGGCCTGGCGGGCGGGATTTTGCCCCTGGCCCGCGCCGACCACATTGCCCATGACGACCTCGTCGATGGCAACCGGCTGCAAATTGTCGTCGTAGTCATAGCCTCGGTTCTCCAGTTCGATCCTGCCCTGGTCCGCCAAGCTGTCCGGTGCCGATGCCTTCTGCTCGGGAGATACCACCGGACGCAATCCGGCTTTCTTGAGGGTCTCTGCAAGCACCCGGGCCCCCAGTTGTACGGCGGGTGTGGTTCCCAGGCCGCCATTGAAACTTCCCACCGGCGTCCGTGCACCGGATACGATTACGACATCTTCCATGGTTCTCTCCTTCGATCTTCGGATGATCCCTTCAACAGGGATCGGTCCACTTATTGATGGGTCGATTCCACCCGGACACAGCTTACGCTCTGTCTGGGATTGATGGCACACAAAGGTGGGATGTGTCCATCGAGAAATGGCCAGCGGAGGTCGGAACCGAGGCCGCAAGGACGTCGCACCCCTCCCGCAGCCGCAAATGAATGAATGACGACGCCATCATTTCAACGGGGCGAGAACATCGAGACGGACCCCAAGATGCCACCCGATGGATGGATAGAACGATTAATGGCAGGTTGCGGCAGAATCCGCATGATAGACTTCGGCGGCAATGGACTCGATTTCATCGACGTCGAAGGGTTTGCGCACATAATCGAAAGAACCCAACCGGCGGGCAAGCCGTTCGTAATGCTTCTGGGGCAAGGCGGTGACGATCACCACCTTGGTGGCCAGGCCATTGTCAGTCACCCACCGGAGCACCTCCATGCCATCAGGTCGTGGTATCTTCAGATCCAGAAACATGAGCCGCGGGTGAAGGGATTGCAGAAGTTCGATGGCGTCGGCGCCGTTATCCGCCATGGTGAGTCGATAGTCGTCTCCCAGCATGACTTCAAAGGAATCCAATATCCCCTGATCGTCATCCACGATCACAATGGGTATGCTTTCTGGTTTCATGTTGCTGCCCCCTCCTTCCAAATATCAAATCTCGATGCGAGCTTTATCCAGGGCTTTGTGATCCCCGGCGCAAAGATTTTGCATGCCCGCAATGAAAACCACTTTGTCCGTGGCAACGAACCCATAGCAGCAGGATCTTGCAAATTAGGTGCCGGCCATCGGCGCTCCCGGCAGCCTCTCCGATTCGAACCAGGTCCGGACCGATGTCGGATCCTGGATCTCCTGCATCAAATTCATCCAAACGGCATAAAAGTCGGGGAGGTTCGGGGCCAAGGGTCTCAAAAAGAAAATATTTCGACGCCTTCCTCCCGGATGTCGTGATGCCTGCACAGAAAGTTGGACACTGCACAATTTATTGTGCAGGGATCCTCAAGGCTTACGTAGCAATGGTCTATGAGATCATTACGCCATAAAAGCCCATGAAAACTGTGCTTGCCAAATCTGTCCACAATCTGCCGGGCGAACCCGTTGAACTTATTTTAATATTAATTTCAGTATATTATAGTTTAATATATTCGAAAAATCCTCGTGGCATGCGCGTTGCTCTAAGGGCATGGCGGATAGGTTGAAAAGGTGTGGCCGCCTTGGCCGGCGGCCGAAAAAAAACTTTTGTCACGAGGAGGTACGTATGCGCAAACTGGCGGTGCAGGTAATGGTGATCGGAATCACGATTCTTTCCTTGGCAATGCCGGTTATGGCCAGTGGGGGTGGCGGACCCTGGTAATCTGCCACCTTTAATCCCCCCCTAAAAAGCACGGGTTTCACACCCGTGCTTTTTTTCTCCCCCAATCCCGATGATCCTCGCGCTACGCCCCATTCCTGAATGCTATAATAAGAAACTCATGACAATCATTGAACATTTCAGCAAACTGACAATTGATAGCCTCTTTTTTTGGTGCTACGTTGAAAGGAGTCTCGGAGGCGGCCTCTTTCCCCTGAGTCACCGAAATCTTCGTGCGAGGCATATCAATGAGGAGACGCGACCTAATTGAATATCTTCTGTTTATCGCACTCCTGGCGTTCAGTGTTCTGATTTGGGGCTGCAATGATCAATCCGAACGAACGTCGTCACCAGAGCAGGGTAAAACTCAACGGGCAGGTGGAACGTATCGTCTTCCGCTTACCCAGAATCCGGCAAGCCTGGATCCCGCCTATGTACACCACAATTACGGAAACATCGTCGTCCAGCAAATGTTCGACGGTCTGGTCCGCTTTGATGCCTATTTGGCACCTATTCCGGCGCTTGCCGAATCGTGGCGAATCGAAGACAACGGCCTGACCTACATTTTCACATTGCGAAGAAATGCCCGCTTTCACAATGGTCTGCCTGTGACAGTGGAGGACGTGATCTACTCCTTAAGCAGACTGCTCCGGATCAAACCGCCCCCCGCAATCGAACCCCATCTATTGAAAATCGAGGGCGCCGCAGCCTATCGAGAATTCCGGGCCGATCGGGTCACGGGTTTCGAAGTGTCCGGACAAAACATCCTGCGCGTAAGACTTGTGGAGCCGCATGTACCTTTTTTGACGGCGTTGGGAATGTACCAGGCGGCCATTGTCCCCCGGATGGAGTTCAGCGGTACCGACAAATTCCATCGCAACCCCATCGGAAGTGGTCCTTTTCGATTCGTTTCCTGGGAAAAAGATCGTTCCATCCGATTGGAACGTTTTGAAGACTATTATGAAGGCAATAGCCTGCTGGAAGCCATCGAATTTAAAATCTTCACCCAACAGCAGAACAAACTTATTCTGATGGATTTTCGCCAAGGACGACTTCATGAGATGCCGGTATTCAGTCCCGAGACCAAAGCCGCCCTTGCCGAATATCCAGGCCTGCAATGGTTTCATCGTCCTTCCTTGAGCCTGTTTTTTTATGGCATCAACTGCGAACACCCTCCCCTGAACGACCCGGTGCTGAGACGATATTTATCCGCTGCCATCGATCGCCGGGAACTCGTCGACAAGGTTTTTAATGGACAATTCGAAACCGCCCAAACCATCTTGCCGCCGGGCATGCCGGGATATAACCCCCCGTCAAAATCCATGCGTGATCGTCTCCTCGAATCCATCCCGCAACCAAACCGGGCATTGGATGGCGATGGAATCGCAGAGGAGATCGAGATTGTATCCGCTTATGAGACACCGCGAGTACGCTCGGAAATGGAGCTCGTGGGAAAATACTGGCGCAAGCTGGGAGTACGGCTGAAAGCCAAATATATTACCGACTGGGATGCCTTTAACGACTACATCCGGTCCGACAAAGTTCAGATCTATCGATATGTCTGGTACGCCGACATGCCCGATCCGGACAGCATGCTCTATCCGCTGTTTGCCTCGGACTCGGCGGACAACCAGATGCGCTTTCACGACTCCCAGGTCGATCGACTGCTCAATGCCGCCCGGAGAAAGATTGACCCGGTTGAACGAACCGGGTTATACCGGGAGGCAGAGAAGCTGATATTGAGCCATGCGCCGCTGATCCCCCTGTTTCATCTGAGCGTGGACCGTGTCTATCAGGCAGCGGTAATGGGGGCCCGTCCGAGTGCGTTGGGCGCCCATACCATGTCCCTGCATAAGGTCTGGCTGAACCGCAATCCATAGCTTCGAACGCATCCGCGCTCATGCCACGGGATTGTTTTGAATATGCCTTCAGTCTCATCGCCGCAACGACCACCATCCAAAAAACGGTTCATTCCCCTGCGATACCGATTTGCGGCAATGACCATCGCCCTGTTGGTCCTGTTGCTGGGAGTGCTGGCCATCACCCTGGGCTACTGGCAAAGCCGCACCATCCAGGACAGACTCCGGGAAAGGGGCCTGGATATCGGAGCCGGCCTGTCGGCCAATTCCGTAACGACCTTGATCAATTACAACTACGTGGCTGCGGAACAACTGGCCAACGAAGCGGCGCAGGACAATGAAATCGTATATGTGATCGTACACGACAAGGAAGGTCGCGTCGCCGGATACAGTGGACGGCCCGATCTGCAGAGCAAGTTTCTCGACGATGAGATCAGCCGCGGAGCCACCGACGCCATCGCGCCCCTCACCCAGAAAACCGTTGTCGAGGGTGTCAGGTACCCCGTGTTGGATGTGGCTGTCCCCGTAATCGGCTCCCAATCGGGAATCAAATGGGGCACCATTCGCGTGGGGCTCTCATTTGCCGCCATCTATCGCCAGGTGCGTCAATTGATCGCCATTATCCTGGTGATCGGTGCGGCGGCACTTGCCATCGGTACCCTGGTGGCCTTCTGGTCGGCACGGAAAATCACGGAGCCTCTGAAACGACTGGTGACGGCGACCGTGGAAGCCACCCACGGGGAATTGCGGCCCCGTATCGAAATCCGGACCAACGATGAAATCGAGATTCTGGCGGACAATTTCAGTACCATGATGCGCGAGATCCTGCGACATAAGCAAACCCTGGAAACCCAACTACTCGAAATCCAGCACATGCAAAAATATACGGCCAGCCTGTTGTCGAGCATGAATGACGGCCTGCTCTCTTATGACCTGCAGGGCAGGATCCGGTCGATGAACCCGGCCGCCTGCGAACTGCTCGGTCTGGCCCCGGCGGACTCTCCCGTGGGAGACACCATCACCGCCATCCTCGGCGACCGCAACGACCTGCGACGGCATATCGATGCGAAATTGACCCAGCCGGTCAACGCACCCCACAAGGAGATCAGCATCAAACGGCCCAGCGACGAACAGGTCCTCATCGTCGGAACGAGCATCCTGGAAGACCGGAACGGGAAACCCGAAGAGATCATATTGAATCTTCACGACATTACGACGCAAAAGAAAATGGAAGCCCGGGTCAGGCAGGCAGAGAGATTGGCCGCCCTGGGGACGCTGGCCGCCGGCATGGCCCATGAAATCCGCAACCCCCTCTCGGCCATCAAGACCTTTGTGCAACTGCTCCCGCGCAAATTGTCCAAACCTGGATTCCTGGAAAAATTCAACCGGACAGTGCCCAGGGAAATCACCCGTATCAACCTGCTGGTGGAGGATTTGCTAGATCTTGCGCGCAAACCGCGGTACGAATTCAGACCCACGGAAATCGGGAGCTTGTTGCGCCAGAATATCGAACTGGTCGAAGAGGAACTGCGGACACGCGGGGTGGAATGCCGATTGCGAGGACAAGACGTCCTGCCGCCGGTCTCGGCGGACAAGAATCAACTCAACAAAGCCTTCCAGAACCTTATCCGCAACGCCATTCAGGCCATGCCCAACGGCGGCCGGCTGACCATCGACGCCCGTCTGGACGCCGATCGCCAGCACGATGTTCCAAGGAAGGATCCATCGGGGCCGTGGATCTGCATCGATTTCGAGGATACCGGAATGGGCATCGCCGATGAAATAATCGGCAATATCTTCAATCCTTTCTTCACCTCCAAGGATCAGGGTACCGGCCTGGGGCTGGCCATCACCCATAAGGTCGTCACCGAGCATGGGGGCCATATCGAGGCATCGAGCCGCGTCGACCAGGGCACCCGCTTCAGTGTCTTCTTAAAGGTCGTCGTGCCCGACGGGCCGACCCGATCCAGTTTGGTTTCCTAAGACTTGTCGTCTTCCTCGAGTACTATGTTCAAGGCCTTGATTTTATTCATCAAGGTGTTGCGGTGGATTTTGAGCAGGCGGGCGGTTTCCGTTTGGTTCCAGCCGCAATTTTGCAGCATGCGGACGATGAATTGGCGCTCGAATGCCTGACGGGCGTGGTTCAGCCCCTTGCACCGTTCCGGATTGGGATTGTCCTGCAGGGTGCACTGATCGTGGGACAAGAGATCGTAGGGCAGGTCCTTCAATTGAATGGTACCACCGCCGGAATTGAGCACCACCAGCCGTTCCATGAGGTTTTCCAACTCCCGGATGTTCCCCGGCCAGGGATACGCCTCGAAAAGAGATATCACATCGTCGCTGAGCCCCTGGACGGTTTTGTTCATCTGCCGGTTGAATTTTTCCAGAAAATGGAATGCCAGAAGTGCGATGTCCTCCTTGCGATCCCGCAGGGGCGGCAATGCGACGGGGACAACATTGAGGCGGTAATAAAGATCGGACCGGAAATCACCCTCCCGGGAAAGATCCAGCAGATTGGCATTGGAGGCGGCGATCATGCGCACGTCCACGCTGATGGTATGGTTGCTGCCGACACGCGTAAACTCGCGCTCCTGTAAAAAACGAAGCAATTTGGCCTGCAATTCCAGTTTCAACGAAGAGATCTCATCCAGGAAGACCGTTCCCAGGTGGGCATATTCGAACTTGCCCAAATTCTGCTGGTGGGCGCCGGTAAAGGCACCCTTCTCGTGGCCGAACAGCTCGCTTTCGATGAGATCCGGCGGTATCGCGGCACAATTGATGGCCACGAAGGGCTTCGCGGACCGGGTGCTCTGGCCGTGAATGGCGCGGGCAATGAGTTCCTTGCCCGTACCGCTTTCACCGGTAATCAGTACGTTGCTGGAGGAGGCGGCAACCTTGTCGATGATCCGCATGATATCCGCGATGGCTCTGGAACGGCTGATGATCCGCCCCATGCCCGCCCGATCCTGGACTTCGGATCGCAGGTAGCGCACTTCACGTTCCAGGGAACGTTTTTCCAGGACACGTTCGATCAAAGCCAGGATTGCGTCGGGATCGAAGGGCTTGGTGATGTAGTCGTAGGCACCGCTTTTAATACAGGCCGTGGCCTCGCGGGCCCGATCGGTGGCCGAAATGATGATGACATCCAGGGATTCGTCGTGCGCCTTGATGCGTTGGAGGGTCTCGAGACCGTCGATCCCGGGCATCATCAGATCCAACAGCACCAGGTCGAATGATTCCCGCCGGATCTTCTGAAGGGCCGACAATCCATCGCCCAGGCTGACCACGCTGTAATCGTCCTCGAGGATCTCCTCCAGCGCTTCCCGCGCGCCCCGGTCATCGTCGACAATCAGGATCCGGATTCTTTTGGCGGAAGCTTTTTTGGCCATGGCGTATCGATATTCCCTTCCACTGCGGAGCGAAATCCAATCCGGGAAATGGCAGTGAAGACAGGCCTCCTTGGGTATGAAACAAGAACAGGGGGGCGGGGCGCAAGAACAGATTGCCGATGACACTCCCCTATTGAATGCCGGATAAAAAGTCAAGCGCACCCATTGCCGTTTGCACAACTATATGTGCAATCCGAGAGGCAGATGCCCACCAATCAAATTATAACATATTTAAATAATTAATAATTATTAAATATGCACCATGGCATGGCCATTGCAAATTGTGGTGGGCAGGATTGAGCAGGCCAAAGGCGCAATCTTCGCACGGATGGTCCGCCAAGGTAAACCCAGCCCGGATTTGTATATGCGGCAGCATCCTCCCGGATCCAAATATGGGAATTTACCCGTTGGCCCTGGTATTGTTCACAGCTTCGGAAGGGATGGGCGACAGGTTTGAGGTTGCAACGGATCAGAAACGTAATGGTAGTGGATGACGATTCCCGGATCATCGAAGATTTAACCGACATCCTCAGCAAGGAAGGCTTCCGGGTGCAATCCGCCTCGAATTGCCTGGACGCCCTCTGTGTCGATGCCGAGCAGGTACCCGATGTTTTTCTCATCGACCTGGGCATGTCCGCGGTCACGGGGGACCGGCTTTGCCGGGTTCTGGGTGCCCAGCCGCAACTGACCCAAAGCTACCGTGTCCTGCTTTCCGCCAGGGACAATGCCCCCGCCATCGACCTGGAGGCCACCGGAGCCCATGCCTGCGTCGCAAAAGAGCCCAGAGACCTGATGGTCCAGAACCTGTTCAAGGTCTTCCGCCAACTCGACAATCAGCCTGCCGATCCCACCGCCATGACCCAGCGGGATCTGGAACAGGAAAACGAGGCGCTCAAAGACCGGCTTCAGCATGCCCAGAAGATGGAAGCCATGGGCACCCTCGCCGGCGGTATCGCGCACGATTTCAACAACATTTTGCAAAACATCCTGGGCTATGCCCAATTGTCGTTGACCGAAGTCGAAAACCCGGCCACGGTGATCAACAACCTGGAAGAAATCCAGTCCTCGGCCCAAAACGCCACTTCATTGATCCGAAGGCTGCTGTTGTTTTGCCGCAAGGTGGAAAGTCAACATCGGCACATCGATTTCAACAAGCAAATCCGGCATGTGGCCCAGATGCTGGAACGTACCATCCCGCGGATGATCCGCATCGAACTCGATCTGGAGGAGGACTTGCAGTGGATCAACGCGGACGGAAGTCTTCTCGAACAGATCCTCATGAACCTGGGGGTCAACGCGAGGGATGCCATGCCCGGCGGTGGTGCACTCCTGTTTGCAACCCGCAACACGAATCTGGATGATGCCTTTTGCGAAGAACATCCGGGCGCCAAACCGGGAAATTATGTGCAACTCACCGTTTCCGATACCGGCATCGGCATGACGGACGAGGTGCGTACCCATATTTTCGACCCCTTTTTCACGACCAAACACAACGGCATGGGCACCGGACTGGGACTGGCGATGGTATTCGGCATCGTCAAGGACCACGACGGCTTTGTTGCCTGCCAGAGCACACCGGGCCGGGGGACCCGCTTCGATCTCTACTTTCCGGCCATCGCGGATGCCCGACACATCGAGACGCCGAAACCGGCAGTGGGCCTGGAATCCGAAGGTGGCACGGAGACCATTCTTCTGGTGGACGATGACAAGAGTATCCGTGATCTGGGCCGGCAACTTCTGGAAAAATACGGCTATACCGTCATCACCGCCGAGAGCGGCGAAAAGGCACTGGATATCTATGTCCGCAATGCCAACGGCTTCGATCTGGTGATCATCGATCTGAGCATGCCCGGCATGGGCGGATTGCGGTGCATTCAGTTTCTAAGAGAAATCCGACCGGAGTGCCGGATCATCGTCTCCAGTGGATATACCGGCAAGGATCAGGTAAAACTGGGCCTTGAGGCCGGAGCCCGCGATTTCATTCCCAAACCCTATTCCATCAAAGAGCTGTTGCCGAAGATTCATCAGGTAATGGACCAGGTATAGGGGCATACATCCCGTCATCAGTTCCCCCCTTTGACCCTCCGTGCGGCCGGTCTTGCCAGCGTGTTGCGAACCCAAAGCGGATGGTGTACTAGAAAACATTTTAACTCCTACCGAAACTGGCAGGCGGATATGAGCGACGCATTCTGGAGCTGGTGGCAGCACCTGCCGGCCCACATGAATCCAGTGATCCTGGAAATCGGCAGTTTCAAGCTGCAGTACTACGGATTGATGTATCTCGTGGCGTTCGGTGTCACCTATGCCCTGGCCCGCTACCGGATCAAGAGGGAGGATCGATGGTCCCTCACACCGGATCAATTGCAGGGATTGCTCACGGCCTTGATCATCGGTCTGGTGATCGGCGCACGGTTCGGCTATGTGCTGTTCTACAATCTGGGTTACTATCTGCAGCATCCCCTGGAGATCATCCTGCCGGTCAGGTTTCAGGGCGGGTTTCGTTTCACCGGCATCTCCGGCATGTCCTACCATGGCGGATTGATCTGCACCATCCTCGCCGGCTGGTGGTATATCCACAAGAACAAGCTTGGTCTTCAACAAATGGCCGACCTGATGATCCCCTGCATTCCCATCGCCTACACATTCGGCCGACTGGGCAACTTCATCAACGGCGAATTATGGGGACGCGTCACCACCATGCCCTGGGGCATGTATTTTCCCTCGGGCGGCCCCATGCTGCGTCACCCCTCCCAGCTTTACGAAGCCACCGGCGAAGGCATCCTGCTCTTCCTCATGCTCTGGCCGCTACGCAACCGCGTGCGAACGCCGGGGGCCATGCTGCCGTTCTACCTGATGGGCTACGGCACCATCCGCTTCGTCATCGAGTTCTTCCGTCAGCCCGACGAGCAATTGGGGTTTGTTCTGCTGGAGTTCTCCATGGGCCAGTTGTTGTGCCTGGCCATGATCCTGGCGGGCGCGGCGATATATGCCATCTTCCGTCAGCGGGCGGCATCAGCGCAGTAGCCGTTCCAGGTAGGAAAGCCCCTGATCGAACTCGGCGTCGTCCAGATGCATGAAAGACAGGCGGAAAAAGGCGCGCGCCTCTGGAGAGAAAGAGAAGGCTTCTCCGCGTGACCAGGGCACGTGAGGCAAGTCCAGGGATCGACTGCTTTTGATCCACAGGCTGTATCCCGCCTGGTGCGGAGAGACGGAAAGGTAGGATCGCCGGCGGATCATTTCCAGCAGTCGGCCTTTGCGCCGGGCGATGACCGTACCTACTTTCTCCAGGTGCCGGCGATACGACCCCTGTTCGATGAATTCGCGCATGCAGCGCTGCATCAAGCCGAAGCTGGCAATGTCCGAAGAGAACTTGGTGTAGAGAAATTTCTCATACAAGCTCTCCGGTACGACGATGAATCCAAGGCGAATTCCGGAAACTGTCGTCTGGGATAGCGATTTGATGTGAATGGTATTCTCCGGGCAGATGTCCACGAATCGCACGCCGGCATCGTGCCGAAACTCCGACAGAAAATCGTCTTCGATGATGAAGAAGTCATGCTCCCGCGCCAATCGGGCCAGGGCCTCCTTCTTTTCCCGGCTGTATGCGATTCCGGTGGGGTTGTGCACCGCCGGCATGGAGTAGAAGAGGCGCACGGCGCTGGCCAGCTTGCGGTGCAGTTGCGCCAGATCCGGACCGTCGTCCTCCAGGGCGACGAAATGCCGGGCCCGGAACAGCGAAATGGCCCCCGGATACGTAGGATCCTCGAAAAGAATCGATTCGGAGATATTGGCGGCGAATACCTTGGCCACCAGATCGAGCCCCTGCTGGGCACCGGAGATGATGATCATCCGCGCGGCCGGCACATGGTAGAACCGGCTCAAGGCATCGATCAGCCCCGGATCGCCTTCGGCCGGCGTGGGGGCCAATGCCCGGGCCTGCCGCCGGGAGAACAATTGGTCGAAAATCGCCTGGACCTGCTCATAGGGAAAAAGGTTCGCGTTCAGATAATCGGTATGGAAATCGAAAATGCTCCCGGGTCGCGTGACCTTTTCCGGGTAGCGGATATAGGTGCCGCTGCCCACCCGGTTTTCGATGAGCCCCTCCCGCCGGAGGATGTCGAAGGCCCTTTGCACGGTGAGCTTGTTGCATCGATAATCGTCGGCCAGCTGACGGATGGAGGGGATCCTATTCCCCGGCGTGTACTGTCCCGCCCCGATTCGCCGGCGGATGGCGGCCGCGATGTCCCGATACCCTGCAGTCTTCATTTTCATCCTTGACATCAATCATACATTTACATACTTGTACTACGTTATTATTCTAAATGTTACATGTATGCAACCCTGGACATGATCCGTGGACAGATTCATTTACCAGGGGATTCAACCAACCAACGGCTGCCGCAGGAAAGGATTCGACCATGGCAAGAGAACGCATCAACAAAGGCTTTGCCGAAATGTTTAAAAACGGCGTCATCATGGACGTCACCAATGCCGAACAGGCCCGCATCGCCGAAGAGGCCGGGGCCTGCTCGGTGATGGCCCTGGAACGGGTGCCTTCCGACATCCGCAGCGACGGCCAGGTGGCGCGCATGAGCGACCCGGCCATGATCCAGGCCATCATGGATACCGTCTCCATCCCGGTGATGGCCAAGGTCCGTATCGGCCATTTCATGGAGGCCCGTATCCTGCAAGCCATGGGCGTCGATTTCGTGGACGAAAGCGAAGTGCTCACCCCGGCGGACGAAAAGCGCCACGTGGACAAGAGCCAGTTCGACGTGCCCTTCGTCTGCGGCGCGCGAAACCTGGGCGAGGCCCTGCGCCGTATCAACGAAGGCGCGGCCATGATCCGCACCAAGGGAGAAGCCGGCACCGGCAACATCATCAACGCCGTAACCCACTCCCGGGCCATCTCCGAAGAGATCGCCGCCCTCAAGGGCCTGGACGAACACCAGCTCACCCACCTGGCCGGCGAACTGCGCGTTCCGGTGGACCTGGTCAAGGAGACCCGCGATCTGGGACGCCTGACCGTCGTGAATTTCGCCGCCGGAGGCATCGCCACTCCGGCCGACGCCGCCCTGATGATGGCATTGGGTTCCGACGGCGTCTTCGTGGGATCGGGCATTTTCAAATCGGAGAATCCGGCCAGGATGGCCCATGCCATCGTGCAGTCGGTAATCCATTACCAGGATGCGGAGAAGCTCGTGGAAATCTCCAAGGGACTGGGCAGCGCCATGATCGGCCTGGAGAACAGTGCCCTGGATGTCAGAATGGCGGAACGCGGTGTATGAATGAATCTAAGATCGGCTCCTGCCAGGCGAGGCGGAAGTCGATATGGGTCGGCGGCCCGGCGATCCTCGGGTCCGAACCAAGGCAGTCATTGGCCGCATTGACGGAGCAAATGAACCCATGGGCACCATCGTAGGATTGCTCGGCCTCCAAGGGGCCTTTCTGGACCATATTCCACACCTGAACCATTTGGGCGTCGATCACACCGTCGTCCGGGACACTGCTGCCCTGGATCGCATCGACCGGCTGATCATCCCCGGTGGAGAAAGCACGGTGATGGCAAAATTTCTTCGCGAATTCGGCATGTTGAACCCCCTACGGGAGCGCATCGCTTCGGGCATGCCGGTGTGGGGGGTGTGTGCCGGCGCCATCCTGCTGGCCGAGGGCGTCGACGGCGTCCCCGGCACCCTGGGCGCCCTGGCGGCCGATGTCACCCGCAATGCCTATGGCCGCCAGATCGACAGCAGCCAGCGCTTCATCGATATCGCCCTGCTCGATCGCAATCGCTACCCCGCCATATTCATCCGCGCGCCGAAGATCCATCGGCTCGACCCGCGGGTGGCCGTTCATGCCACTCTGGATGGCGACCCGGTCTTCGTTCAGGACGGACACATCATGGCGACAACGTTTCATCCCGAACTCAACCGGGATCACATCTTCCACGAATACTTTTTGGCGCTCTGAACGGGATGTCTTGCATCTTGATTGCGGCGGCCGGTCCGTTTACAATGATACCGGAATCACCTGCCGAAAGGATCGTGACCCCATGAGTTCCCGAAGACAGATTTTCAATTGGATCATCGTCTTGCTCATAATCGCAACCGCGGCGGCGATCTACCAGCGCTATTCCGACCGGCGGCATTATCAGGACAGCAAGCCGCGGCTGGTGGAACCGCGGGGGGAGTTGGCCAATTTCGAAAAGGCCACCATCGAAATCTTCAATAATACGGCGCCCTCGGTGGCCTATATCTTTACCGAAAATGCCGTGCGTGGATTTTTCGGCACCCGGGAAGTACGCCAGGGGGCCGGATCCGGTTTCCTGTGGGACGACCGCGGTCATGTGGTGACCAATTTCCATGTGGTCGCCGGAGCCCAGCGCATCCAGGTGCGCCTGGACACCGGCGAGGCCCTGGATGCCACCTATGTGGGCGGCTCCGAGGATCATGACCTGGCCGTGGTGCGGTTGCGCAATAACCCCGGCAATATCCGGCCCATCCCCGTCGGCACCAGCAGCGACTTGAAAGTGGGCCAGGCCGTGTTCGCCATCGGCAATCCCTTCGGTCTCTCGAGGACGTTGACCACGGGCGTGATCAGCGCGCTGGACCGTCGTCTGCCCACATCGGCCGGACGCGAAGTCGTGGGCGTCATTCAGACCGACGCGGCCATCAATCCGGGCAACTCGGGGGGGCCGCTGATCGATTCCGCCGGCCGTCTGATCGGGGTCAACACGGCCATCATCAGCGGTTCGGGCAGTTCCGCCGGCATCGGCTTCGCCGTCCCGGCCGACGTGGTCAACGAAATCGTGCCCCAATTGATATCCAAGGGAAAAATTCCCCGACCGGGGATCGGCATCGTGGTTCTCTCCGAAGAGCAGGCGGCGGGCCTGGGAATCGTGGGCGTGGTCATCAACAGCGTCATGCCGGGCTCGGCCGCCGACCAGGCCGGCCTCACCGGGATCGACTACCGCAATCGGCTGCTGGGGGACGTGATCACGGCCGTGGAAGACAAACCGGTGACCAACCTGGCGGAATTCGTGCATGCAATGCAGCAATTCGAGATCGGCCAGAATATCCGCCTGAGAGTGCAGCGTGGCGACCGGGAGCGAGAGGTCCTGGTGCAGGTAATGGATATCTCCTAACCGCGGCCCTGAAAAGATTTCCTTCTTCCCAGGTCAGGGGCCATATCCACGTCGACCTTGTCATAGCAACTGGCCGAAGAGAACGGTCATTGCGAACCCATCTCCCCCTGGACGTCGGCATCGAAATCATACGGGGCCGACGGCATCGGCTCGGAAAACATTCCACGAATATCCCCGGCAATGGCATCGATGGGCACGTCGGCGTACTCACCGCGCTGGCGCACATATTCCATGTGCTTGTTGCCCTCCAGATCGAAGGGGTGATAGAGCGAATCGCTGCCGCCATCGAACTCCAGGGGCTTTAAACGGAATTTATCACACAATTCGATATTGAAGGCGGGCGTGGCTTTGACCCAGCGGCCCTCCAGGAAAATGGAGGTATACCCGTGCCACATGAAGATATCGGTCTTCATGCGGGCTCGCATGCGGGCGGTGGAGAGGTGATTTTTCACATCGGCATAGCCCAACTTGGCGGCAATCCCGACGGACCGGCAACAAGCCGCCAGGAGGGCGGCCTTGGGTACGCACCAGCCGCGGCCGGTTTTCAATATATTGCTGGAACGCAGCCCCGGAACCGACAAATCGATGGAATAGGGATCGTAGCGAATGGCATCGCGTACCGCATAGTAGAGCCTTACCACCTCCTCCCTGGGATCAGCGACCCCGTCGGTCCATTCCCGGACGAAGCCGATGACCGCAGGATGATGGTAGTCCATCACGGCCGTGGCTTGTAAGAATTCCGCGGGTGGGGATTCCAACGGATCAACCCTCCGTATGCCGGTGACCAGCGGGCGGTCTCAACGTATCGATGCCGATGAGCAGCGCCTGAGGAAACAGCTCCCCGGCTGTCGTCAGATGACCCGGAATCCGGTCTTCTGAATCGTCGCGTAACGAAGCGGCGCGGACACCTCGGCGTCATCTTCGGCACGCTTTTCCAGCGCCTGGCGCACCTCGGTGACCACCGTATCCATACCGGCATTTTGCTGCCCCAACTGGTTGAGCCGGTACTCCACCTTGATGATGCGCGGCACGGTAAACGCCATGCCGATTTCGTCGCTGTCGAGCAGGGGCAATTTCTGCTTGGTCCACAGCAGGTGCAAATGGAATCCGCCGCCATTGCCGGGCGTATACCCGCCCAGGATGAAGTTGAGCTGGTGGGTCGGATCGATGGGTTGATTCCGGCATGCCTTGCGCATGAAGCGCTCGTATTCACTGGCCAGAAACGGCAGCGCCGCCTGATGGATTTCATCGATGTAGTGAAGATCCTCCTCGGCCACGAAATTTTTTAAGGCCTGGCATATGGCTTCGCCGGCCGCGGCGCCGCCGTTCAATATGGCCGTATACTGGGAAAGCTGGTGAAGCCGTTCGACCTTGAGCTCGATGAGGTTGGCGTTGGCGTCCACATCCACGGCCTTGCTGTCGGCACCCATGACAATACCCTGGGAATATTTACAGGCAATCAGTTGAGACATGCTTACCTCCTTCGTGTCCGTCCATATATGATATCGTGCGGCCCATTCGGGATTCCCGCCCCCTTGAGACCGCATTAGAATAGTAATCCTCATCCGCTTGTGCGCCAGCGGGATTTTTATTTTTTTGGTTCCGGCAGGAATTTTTCACGAAGGCGGCGCCAATGGTCGAGGCGTTCTTTGATATGCTTTTCATATCCCCGCCGCCCGGGGAAGTAGTAGAGATTGCCCTGGAGCTGCTCGGGCAGGTAGTGCTGCGGTGTATAGGCGTCGTCGAAATCGTGCGCGTATTTGTAATCTCGACCGTAGCCCAACTCTTTCATCAGGCGGGTGGGGGCATTGCGAATGTGCAGGGGCACCGGCAGGCTGCCGGTATCCCGCACGGCTTTCTGAACGCGACCATAGGCCTTGTAGACCGTATTGGACTTGGGCGCCGTGGAAAGATAAACCGCCGTCTGGGCCAGGGACAGTTCGCCTTCGGGAGGTCCGATGAAGCGAAAGGCTTCCACTGCCGCCATGGCCAGTGGCAGGGCATGGGGATCGGCATTGCCGATGTCTTCGGAGGCGAAGCGTACCATGCGCCGGGCGATGTACAACGGATCCTCGCCGGCGGTGAGCATGCGTGCCAGCCAGTAGAGGGCGGCGTCGGGATCGCTGCCGCGCATGCTTTTATGCAGCGCCGAAATCAGATTGTAATGTCCTTCGCCGTCCTTGTCGTATTGGAGGGCGCGCTTCTGGACGGCCTGCTCGATATCCGCCAGTTCGATGACCCGGGGGCCGGCCGTACCTTCCGGTACCCGGCGGGCCAGCGCCAGAAAGGAGGCCATCTCCAGGTTGTTCAATGCATTGCGACCGTCGCCGTCGGACATGCGCACCAGGTGGGCGACGGCATCGTCGGACAGTGTGAGTCGATGCGCTCCCAGGCCGTTGACTTCATCGGCCAGGGCCCGGTTCAACAATGCCAGCAGATCCGCTTCGTCCAACGACTTTAATAGGAGGACCCGGCAGCGGGACAGCAGCGGCGCGATGATTTCGAAAGAGGGGTTTTCGGTGGTGGCCCCGATGAGGGTCAACAGGCCGCTCTCCACATGGTGCAGGAAGGCATCCTGCTGGGACTTGTTGAAGCGGTGGATCTCGTCCACGAACAGCACGGTGCGCCGGCGGTGCATCTTGAGTTGGTCGCGGGCATCGGCGATGACGGCGCGGATCTCCTTGATCCCGGCCAGTACGGCCGAAAAATGGATGAAGTGGGACCGCGTGACCTGGGCGATGATCCGTGCCAGGGTGGTTTTGCCGCAGCCGGGCGGTCCCCACAAGATAATGGAAAAAATGCGGTCGCCGTCGATGGCCTGGCGCAACAAGGTGCCTGGTCCCACCACTTCGGCCTGGCCGACGAAGTCGTCCAGGCATTTGGGTCGCATGCGTTCGGCCAGGGGGCGCGATTCCGCCATGGTCTCGCTGGCTTGGATGTCGAACATGTCCATCATCATCACCGTTTGTAAAGAGCTGCCATTTCAACTCAAACAAAAGAAAAAGGCAACCTGAAATGGAGGCGGCCGGGTGGCACGCCGATGCCTGGATCAATGCGGTTTAATCAACAATTTTAAATATTTTTTGTGCCTTACAGATTTGGGCCGCCCCCCTTTCCGGATCAGCCTTTCCTCTGGGGACAGTCGAGACTCGACGGAAATCATGCCCGGCCAATGATCGGCCCGATCAGCCGGGTTGAAAATCTCCGTCGGGAAGCGTATACCACAGATAGATATCGTCTCTTCAACACCGGAGCACGTGAAAATAAACCGCTTCGAAACCCGTTTCCGTGAGTGGTTTTTTCTTGACTATCGAGAAATTTAGCTGCTATTTAGCTAATATGTATCTTATAAAAAGTGATGGCCATTCATTTAATGAAAAATAGTTAAATTTTCGAAAGGAAGACGTATTCCCTCAACTGAAAATTCTTCATGCTCTATGTTGGTTGCCGTTTGCATCGGACGATGGAGGCGCGATAACGAGCGGATCTGAAGTGGCTGCAAACCGGTATGCCCCACGGACAGGGGTGGAGAAGCGATCTGACGGCTTCAACCCGGGTTCGTCCTGGGTATATCATTCAACGTACCAGAACAAGGAGGGAGAGAATGAGTCGAAAATGGTTGGCGGTATTACTGGGGGGGTTGTTTTTCGTCGTCTTGGCTGCACAACCGGCCTTGGCGAATTATAAGATCGGTGCCGTATTATCGGTGACCGGCCGCACATCCTTTCTCGGGGACCCGGAAAAGAAGACGGTCGATATGATCGTGGATCAGATCAACAAGGCAGGCGGAATCAACGGAAAGAAAGTGGATCTGATCGTCTATGACGATGAAGGCGATGCCACCAAATGCAATCTGTATGTCAAGAAACTGATTACCCAGGACAAGGTCGACGTGGTCATCGGACCATCGCTGAGCGGATTGTCTTTGGCAGTCATTCCGGTATTTGAAAAATATAAAACACCGCAGATTTCCTTAGCGGCCAGTTATAAGATCGTTCACGATGATAAAACGGGAATGCCCTACAAATGGGTATTCAAAGTACCGCAGTCGGACAGCATGGCCGTGGAAGCCATCTACACCCATATGCAGAAAAAAAATATCAGCAAGATCGCCGTCATCAGCGTGACGTCCGGTTTTGGCGCCAGCGGTCGCCAGGAATTGATCCGGCTGGCTCCCGAATACGGAATGGAAATCGTGGCGGACGAGAAATACGGGCCCAAAGACACCGACATGACGGCGCAATTGACCAAAATCAAGGGATTGGCGCCCCAGGCGATTGTCAACTGGTCCGTGGGACCGACCCAGGTAACGGTGCTGCGCAATTTCCGTGATCTGAGCATGGATCAGATCGTCTTCTATCAGAGCCATGGTTTCGGCAGCCGCAAGAACATCGAACTGGCCGCCGGGGCCGCCGAAGGCGTATTATGTCCCCTGGGCGCCACCAACATCGCCGAAAAATTGCCGGCCGACAATGCCCAGAAATCGGTCACCATGCAGTACATGAAAAATTACATGGCCCGGTACGGAGAACCGATCAGTTCGTTCGGCGGCCATGGATGGGATGCGACCCATCTGGTTCTCGATGCGTTCAAGGCCGTCGGCAGCGACAAGGCCAAGATTCGCGATTATCTGGAAAACAAAACCGGTTTCGTGGGCCAGCACGGGGTGTTCAATTTTTCACCCGAGGATCACAACGGGCTGACCAAGGATGCATTTCAGATGGTGATTGTCAAAGACGGTGACTGGGCACTGGCCCCCTGAATCGGATTGAATTAAGTTGCCATCCGGCGAGGGTCGTGCCTTCCGCACGACCCTCGCTTGTCGTCTGCAAGCGGGGTTATGGAACAGATATCGTTCTTCAGTCAGTTGCTTCAATTTGTTATCACCGGCATTACCGTTGGCAGTGTTTACGCCATGGTGGCCATCGGTTTCAATATCATCTACAATGTGACCGAAATCATCAACCTCGCCCAGGGAGAATTTGTCATGCTCGGCGGGCTGGTCATGGTCTTCTGGCATGCCGTTGCCGGTCTACCCCTGGTGTGGGCGTTTCCGGCCACCCTTGCGGTGGTCATGGTGGTCGGTTTGCTTCTGGACCGCCTGGCCATTCGTCCCATCCGCCGGCCGACGGTCCTGTCCCTGATCATCGCCACCATCGCCGCCTCCATCATCCTCAAGGGGCTGGCCATGGTGATCTGGGGCAAGGATCCCTTCGATCTGCCGGCATTCTCAGGCCGCACCCCCATCCTCCTGGCCGGCGCGGTGGTTCAGCCGCAATACCTGTGGGTCATCGGCTTTCTGATCGTCGTGGTCGTCGGCTTGACCCTTTTTTTCGAAAAAACCATTGTGGGCAAGGCCATGCGCGCCTGCGCGGACAATCCCGACGCGGCGCGACTGGTGGGTATCGATGTCAGCAAAATGATTCTGCTGGCCTTCGGCTTGTCGGCGGCCATCGGCGCCGTGGCCGGCATAACGGTAACCCCCATCGCCCTGATGGAATATGACCGTGGGGCCATGCTGGCCGTGAAGGGATTCGGTGCCGCCATCCTGGGTGGCCTGGGCAGTTTTTCGGGCGCCGTTATCGGCGGGTTGATTATCGGCATTATCGAATCCATGGGCGCCGGTCTGCTCTCCTCGGGTTACAAGGACGCCTATGCCCTGATCGTCCTGCTGGCCGTATTATTCGTACGTCCCAGCGGAATCATGGGGGACGCGGCAGCGACCCAACAAAAGCGATTTTAGCATGCTAAAGATCCGTTTGCTTCCCATCCTTTTTTTCGCCCTTTTCATCCTCGTTCTCCCCTTGCTGACAGCGATATGGCCGGCCATCGACAACTACCCGGACATCATGGTGTTTGCCGGAATCTACAGCCTGATGACGCTGGGCCTGAGCATGCTGATGGGGTATGCCGGCCAGATCTCCCTGGGACATGCGGCCTTCTTCGGAATCGGCGCGTATGTATCCGCCATTTTGACCGCTACTTTCGGACTGAATCCCTGGTTCTGCATGCTGGCGGGCGCTGTGATCACGGCCCTGGTCGCCGTCATCGTGGGAACCCCTTCCCTCAAACTCAGGGGACATTACCTGGCCATGGCCACCCTGGCCTTCGGAATCATCGTCTTTATCGTCTTCAACGAGAACACCGAATGGACCGGAGGACCGGACGGCATGACCGGCATCCCCTCCCTGAACCTGTTTGGCTTTTCCTTCGACTCCATCAATGCGTACTACTACCTGGTGTGGGGAATGGTCATGGCGGCCTTCTTTTTTACCATCAACCTGCTTCAGTCGCCCACGGGAAGGGCGTTGCGCGCCATCCACACCAGCGAACCGGCCGCCGGCGCCATGGGGATCTCCATCGTTCGCTGCAAAGTCGCGGTCTTCGTCTATTCGGCCGTCCTCGCATCGGTGGCCGGCAGCCTCTATTCGCACTACATGAATTTCGTGAACCCATCCTCCTTCGATTTATTCTTTTCCATCAAGCTGATCATCATGATCGCCCTGGGCGGCATGTACAACATATGGGGGGCGATCATCGGCGCGATCCTGATCACCTTCCTGAGCATGGAATGGCTGCATTTTTTCGGCGAATTTGAGATCATGGTCTATGGCGCCATTCTGCTGATCGTGACCATGTTCATGCCCGATGGCATCGCAGGAGTGCCTGCCATGTTGGGCAAATGGATGAGGAGAGCCAAACTTGCCAGACGACGCAAATCCGAAATCCCTGCTTCGGGTCAATGACCTGGTGATGAGATTCGGCGGCCTGACGGCCCTTATGGACGTTAATTTCAACGTTCGTCCGGGAACCATCAAGGCGGTGATCGGTCCCAACGGCGCCGGCAAGACCACGCTGTTCAATATCATCACCGGGATATTCGCGCCCACCCAAGGCCAGTTGGAGTTCAACGGCCGGACCATCAACGGTTTGAAGTCTCACCAGATTGCCGCCCTGGGCATCTCGCGTACCTTTCAAACCGTCGAACTGTTCGACAATATGACCGTCCTGGAGAATGTCCTCGTGGGCCGGCATACCCGGATCCGGTCCTCGTTCTGGAGCTGCGGGTTGCAGTTGCCCCATATCCGCCGCCAGGAGGCGGCCCTGCGCGACCAGGCCATGGAAATCCTGGAGTTCATCGGACTGGCCAACAAGTTCAACGCACTGGCCCGAAGTCTGCCGTTGGGGGAACGCAAGATTTTGGAAATCGGCCGTGCCCTGGCTTCGCAGCCCACCCTGCTCTGCCTGGATGAACCGGCGGCCGGTCTCAATGATGCCGAGACGGAAACCGCCGCCAATCTCATTCAGGCAATCAAGAAGAGTGGGATCACCCTGTTGCTGGTGGAACACGACATGCGGGTGATCATGAACATCTCGGATGAGATCATGGTTCTCAATTACGGCGAGAAGATCGCCGAAGGGAATCCGGAGGCCATTCAATGTCACCCCAAGGTAGTGGAAGCCTATTTAGGCGATAGCGAGTGCACCTATGTTGAAAGTTGACCGGCTGAGCGCTTCCTACGGTTCCATTGCCGCCCTGCGGGACGCGTCCATCCATGTCCCGGAAGGCCAAACGGTTTCCATCATCGGGGCCAACGGAGCCGGCAAATCGACGCTGCTGAAAGCGATTTCCGGCTTGATCACCGAGAAATCCGGTCGCATCCTGTTCAAAGACCGGGACATCATCTCCCTGCCGGCCAACCGCATCGTGGGACTGGGCATCTCCCAGGTGGCCGAAGGCCGTCAGATATTCACCCACATGACGGTGACGGACAATATCCACCTGGGCGCCTACCTGTACCACAAGCGCCGCAACCGCGAAGAGATACAGCAACGGATCACCCGGATTTACGAGATGTTCCCGATTCTGGAAAAGCGTGCCCGCCAGATCGCCGGCACCTTATCCGGAGGAGAACAGCAGATGCTGGCCATCGCCCGGGCGTTGATGACCCGTCCCAAGCTGCTGCTGCTGGACGAACCTTCCATGGGTCTTGCGCCGTTGATCGTCAAGGAGATCTTCGAAAATATCCAACGTCTCCACGCCATGGGCACGACGATCTTATTGGTGGAACAGAATGCGCAGGCGGCTTTGCAGATTGCCGATTTCGCCTATGTGTTGGAAACCGGTCGCATCGTCCATGAAGGTCCGGCCATAGAATTGTGCAACGACCCCAAGGTGAAAGAGGCTTACCTGGGTTGTGAAATACGTCAGTAGCAACATGCCGGCCCCAGGAGGAGGAAGGTTCCATCCAATCCCGGTGGCCTGGCCATCGGACCAAGAAAGAAGGAAGCATGCATAAATTACTCAAGGAAACCCCCGGTGAAAAATTATGGCTTCTGGGCAATGAGGCCATCGCACGCGGCGCCATCGAAGCCGGAGTGGCCTTTGCCACCACCTATCCGGGTACGCCCTCCTCGGAAATTTCGCTCCATCTTTTCCAGATGTCCCGGGAAAGCGATCTCTACTTCGAGTACAGCACCAACGAGAAGGTCGCCCTGGAAGTGGCCGCCGGTGCGGCCAATTCGGGTCTGCGCACCATGTGCATGATGAAGCACGTGGGCCTGAACGTGGCTGCCGATCCGCTGGTCACCCTCGGTTACGTGGGCGTCAGGGGCGGTCTGGTGATCCTGACCGCCGACGACCCGTTCATGTTCTCCAGCCAGAACGAGCAGGACAACCGCTACTATAGCAAACTGGCCGGTCTGCCCATGGTGGAGCCCTCCTCGGTGGAAGAAGCCAAGGAGATGGTCGCATATGCATTCGAGCTCTCCGAGCAACTGCAGGAACCCGTCCTGCTGCGCACCACCACCCGCATCAACCACTCCAGCGCATTCGTAACCCTTGGCGATATCCGGCCCCCCAAGACCGAAGGCCGCTTCGAGAAAGATCCGTTCCGCTATGTCACCGTTCCGGGCGTATCGCGCAAACTGCACGCGACGCTGCTGGAAAACCTGGCCAAGGCGGCCGAACTGTCCGAAGGTTCGCCTTACAACCGGGTGGAAGGCCGGGGCCGGTGGGGCATCGTCTGCAGCGGGGTCAGCTACAACTATGTGGCCGACGCTGTCGTCGAACTGGGCATCGGCGACCGGGCGCGGATCTTGCGTATCGGGTTTTCCAATCCCCTGCCGGCCGGGATGATTGCCGATTTCCTGCGCGGCTGTACCCGGGTGCTGGTGGCCGAAGAGGGCGAGCCCTTCCTGGAAGAGGGAATACGCGCCATCGCCCAGGCCGCCGGCCTGATGCTGCCCATCCAGGGCAAGGGAGAAAAACTTTTCTCCCGGCTCTATGAACTGGACCCGGCCAAAGCCCGGCAGGCCATCGCCGCCTGCTTCGATATCGACTACACCGCGCCGCGGCCGCCGGACACCTCCAAGCTGCCCGAAGCCCCCCCGCGACCGCCCAACTTATGCGCCGGCTGCTCCCACCGGGCGACCTTGTATGCCGTGAAGAAAGCAGCCCAGGACCTGGATGTGGTCTTTCCCACCGACATCGGCTGCTATACCCTCGGCTTTCTTCCGCCCTTGTCCATGGGGGATTTCGTGATCTGCATGGGCTCATCGGTCAGCGCAGGCTGCGGGTTTGCCGCGGCCACCCACCAGAAAGTGGTCTCTTTCATCGGCGATTCCACCTTCTTCCACTCGGGCCTGACCGGGTTGGTCAACGCGGTTTTCAATCGACATGACCTGACCCTGGTCATCCTGGACAACAGCATTACCGCCATGACCGGGCATCAGCCCAACCCCGGCGTGGACATGGCCGACTTCCAACTCCAGGGATACGGCCGGGTCTCCATCGAGGCCGTGGTCAAAGCGATGGGCGTGGAACACGTCGCCGTGATCAAGCCGTACAAGGTGAAGAAAAGCATCGAAGCCATCCGGGCGGCCATCGAATTCCAAGGGGTATCGGTGATCATCTCCCGGGAGATGTGCACCCTCTACGCCAGAGGGCTGAAACGACTCAAGAAGCGCGCCTTCCAGGTGACCGACCGTTGCAAGAACCATCGGGACTGCATCAACGAATTCGCCTGCCCGGCCTTCTATCTGGAAGGCGACCGGGTGCGCATCCAGGCGGACACCTGTGTGGGCTGCGCCGTATGCGCCCAGATCTGCCCGGAAAATGCCATCACGCCGCTGCAGAAAGAACTAACCGCAACAGAGGGGAAGGTTCCATGAATCCAACACGCTTGATCATCGTCGCCGTGGGCGGACAGGGCAACCTGCTGGCCTCCCGGGTGCTCGGCGAGGCGGCCCTGCTGGCCGATGTGCCGGTGCGCATGAGTGAAATCCACGGAATGGCCCAGCGTGGCGGGGTGGTGGAATCGGCCATCGTGTTCGGCCAGGCCCGCAGCTCCATCATCAGCGACGGCGAAGCCGACGTGCTGGTGGGTTTCGAGCCGTCGGAAACCCTGCGGGCCATGAACAAGTGCAAGCGCGACACCGTCGTCATCACCAACATGGCGCCCCTGCCGCCTTTCACAGTGGCCATCGGCAAAGGCGTCTACCCCGACCTTGCGAAACTGCCGGATCAGCTTCGGTCCCGGGTCAGGAAGGTGGTGGCCGTCGATGCGGCCGCCCTGGCCAAGCAGGCCGGCAACATCATGTCGGTGAACATGGTGCTGATGGGCGCCTTGATGCAATCCGGCACATTGCCCATCGACGCCGATCAGATCAGGCAGGTGATCCGCACCAAGACCAAAGCCGCCTTCGTGGAGGTCAACCTCGAGGCCTTCGAGCTCGGCTATGAAGCGGCGTCCGCCGCCGACTGACCCCGAACGTTGCAACGTTCGGGTGAAAACTGACGGCGAAGATCGGAAGTAGATGAAA
The DNA here is from genome assembly GCA_050288425.1 of Desulfobacteraceae bacterium. Classification (GTDB taxonomy): domain Bacteria; phylum Desulfobacterota; class Desulfobacteria; order Desulfobacterales; family Desulfosarcinaceae; genus JARRKU01. The sequence continues at coordinate 88,941 of JBNKDU010000087.1, forward strand.
GCATCGACGTTATTAACCACAGGATCGCCCTGGCCCTTAAACATGCAATGAGGAGGTACGCCCGTGAACTACTCGAGATATGCCGCCATTCATGCCCGGCACCTTCCGGATAAAATCTGCCTGATTGAAAGAACGCCGTCGTCGAATCAACGCAGAACGTTGACATGGAGACAATTCAACGATGCCATCAACCGGACGGCGAATTATCTGGCGAATGAAGCGGGCGTAAAGAACGGCGATTATGTGCTGCACCTGCAAAACAACTCCATGGAATGGCTGATCACCTATTACGCCATCATCCGCCTGGGTGCGACGGTGGTGCCGCTCAATTTCCGCTTCGAGGGTCCCGATATCCTTTTCTCGGCGGGCGTCTGCAAACCCAAGGTCTTCATCCTGGGGTCTGAATTCCTGAAGGTTGTTCAACCGATCCGGGAAAAACTCAAGACGGTCGGCACGTATATTTGCGTGGGAGAAGACCCCCCCGCGGACATGATCGAATTTCAATCGGTCCGGGCCTACGAGGACGCAGCCGACGTCATGGTGGACGTCCCCGACGACCACTACCTGGCCATGATGTTCACTTCCGGCACCACCGGGCAGCCCAAGCCGGTGATTCACACCCACGGCTCCATCCGCAATACCGCCATCGGCAACGGCATGTCGTATTTCGTGCAGACCAATGACAACTATCTTCTCTTTCTCCCGCTCTACCACAGCGGCACCATGTTCCTCTGGGCGCCCTTTTACGCCACCGGCGCCACCGGCACCATCCTCCGCGAATTCAATGATCCCAGGTACATCGTCGAGGCGCTGGCCGAGGAAAAATGCACCGATACGCTGTTCGTGGTGCCCATCGCCATCGCGTTGCTGAACGCCGTCGACGCCGGGGCCATCGACCTGGCGGAGTACGATCTGTCCGCCTGGCGGTATATGGAGATCGGCGCCCAGCCGGTCCCCTTCGATATCATGAAGAAGCTGGTGGATACGCTGCCGGCAAGGGTATCCAACATTTACGGCATCACCGAGGGCGGCGGCGGCGGCCTGATGAACCTGTACCCCGAAGATGTATTGCGCAAACCGGGCGCCATCGGCAAGCCCACCTTCGGTGTGGAAGCGAAGCTCGTCGATTGGAGCGGAAAGGAGCTTCCCGCCGGTGAAGTCGGAGAACTGCTTCTCAAGACAGACCGCAATATGCTTTGCTATCATGGAAATCCGGAAATGACGTCGGAAACCATCAAAAACGGCTGGCTCCATACCGGCGATCTGCTGAAAGCCGATGAAGAAGGCTATTACTATATCGTGGACCGGATGAAAGACATGGTCACCAGCGGAGGTGAAAATATCTATCCGGTGGAGATCGAGGACGCCCTGATGGATCACCCGGATATCGACGACGTGGCCTGCATCGGGTATCCGGACGAACGGCTGGTGGAGATCGTACTGGCCGTGGTTCAGCTCAAGGCGGGCAAGACGATGACCGAAGAAGAACTCATCGAGTTCGCGAAATCGAAACTGGCTCGTTATAAGGTGCCGCGCAAGGTCATCTTCGACATGGTTCCCCGAAACCCGACCGGCAAGCTGATGAAGCCCCAGCTGAGAGAAAAGTATACCGGCCGGAAGGAAGCATTCCAAAATCTGGTATAAACCCGAGGCGCGTCGTCACAGCGCCGCATGCATTTCGTCCAGCGCTTGCCGGACGGTAGCGGCCAGCTCTTTCATGGCAAATGGTTTGCGGATCAGGCGCACGCCATCGTCCTGAATACCGTAATGGGCAATGATATCGGCCGTATATCCTGAAATATACACGACCTTTGTCTTCGGACAGAGCGATTCGATTCTCCGGGCCAATTCCCGGCCATCCATCTGGGGCATGATGACGTCGGTGATGAGCAATTGAATCCTGCCCGCGTGTTCCTCTGCAAGGCCCAGGGCCTTCGCGGGCGTATCGGCCGTGAAGACCGTGTACCCCAGCCTGCTGAGAATCTTCTGGGTCAGCTTGAGAATCGCCAGATCGTCTTCCACCAGCAGAATCGTCTCACCCTGTCCGGCGGGGACGCCTTCCGTTTCCAGTTCCCGGATTTCGGAAATTTCCCCGGTATGCCGTGGTAGATAGACGCGAATCTCCGTTCCGCTTTCCGGCGCGCTGGTGACATCGATGAATCCGTTGTTTTGCCGGACGATGCCATACACCGTGGCGAGGCCGAGACCGGTGCCTTTATCTCGGCCCTTGGTGGTAAAAAAGGGCTCGAAAATATTCTTCAATATCTCCTTCTCCATTCCGCAGCCGTCGTCGCTCACGGAAAGGCACACAAAATCCCCGGGAATAAAACCGGCGTGATCTTCACATTGCGCCTCGTCGATGCCGGTATTCTTCGTTTCGATGGTGATCCGGCCGACCCCCTCGATGGCATCCCGTGCGTTGACACACAGGTTGGCCAGAATCTGGCCGACCTGGGAGGGATCCATCATCACCGGCCAGAGATCTGCTCCCGGCAACCAGACGAGATCGATATCCTCGCCGATCAGCCGCCGGAGCATCTTGAGCATATTTTCCACGTTGCCGTTCAGGTCGAGGGCCCTGGGTTCGATCTCCTGTTTGCTGGCGAATGCCAGCAACTGCCGGGTGATTTCGGTGGCATTGTCGGCCGCCTTGAGGATCTCCACCAGGTTGGCCCGTAGCGGGCTGTCCAAGGTCAGCTCCTCCAACGCAAGTTCGGAGAAACCGATGATGACGCTGAGGGCATTGTTGTAGTCGTGGGCCACCCCGCCTGCCAGACGTCCCACGGATTCCAGCTTCTGGGCCTGCCGGAGCTGCGCCTCGATATTCTTGAATCGGGTGTTATCGCGGAAAATCGTAAGTTTGGAAATGGAACCGTCCAGATGATAAATGGGCGAATTGGAGACCTGGTAGGTCTTGTTGTCTATGGGACTCACGACTTCGGTCTTGACGTGCTCTCCGCGCATCACCCTTTGATGGACGCACCAGGGGCAGTTTTCATCGAGTCCATGAATGACCTGGTGACAGCGCTCGCCCACGGCGTCGTAACCGATCCGCTGGATCATGGCGGAGTTCATATAGGCGATATGATAATCGTCCGAGCAGATATAGGCGGCATCGTCCATGGCCTCCATCATCGATCGGTATTTCTCTTCGCTCTCGCGAAGCTCCGCCTCCACCTGTTCGCGCTCGCTGATGTCTCTTTGCAACTGAATATTGACGTTGGTCAGTTCGGCGGTGCGCAGTTCGACCAGATACTTCAAATAGTCACGGTGGCTGCGCATTTCGTCCTCGGCGTGCCTGCGCTTGGTACGGGCATAGGCCACGGATCCGCAACCTAACGCCAACAGGATCAACATTGCCGTATACATCGACAGGATCCGGGACCAACGAGGCCCGATCTCCGCGGACAGGAACGCCGGCGAAATGTGGGATACAAGTTTCCAATAGTATTCCGTGCCTTCCAGCAGTCTCTCGCTGGGGGCGTATGGTTCTCCCGATCCGGTGCTCGATACCTGGGCCTCGGTGAATGGCCGAATGGTGGTGTACGTGTACATGCCGTCCGTATTGAAAAACTGCCCGGCTTCAGACTGGGTAATCTTCTGCCATGCCTGCGGAAAATATCTGGCAAAATTCCGGCCTCTTTTATCTTCGTACATGAACCCCCATTCATCTTCCTGGTTCATGCCCCGGAGATAAAACCCGTCGGAATTCAGGAGTAAAACCTCTCCGACACTATTTTCCGAGATTGTCGCCAATGTATTCAACAGATATTTCCCCAGGTAGTTGAGCAGCACGATCCCCCGCTTTATGCCCTTGCCGTCGAAAACGGGCGTACCGAAACGGATCATGGGTTTGTGCGGCTTTTCGACGATCCCATGTTCGATATTGAGGTCGAACGGCGACACGAACACCTCTCCTTCGGCAAGCTGCCATGTATCCCTGAAGTAGTAGCGTTCTCCCTTGGGCTGCAAATCTTCGAGTGGGACGATGGCCGGCGCGCCGTTATTGTAGTTGACGCGCAGGACTTCCCTGCCCTGTGCATCCAGGAACCGTGCCTGGTCGTAGATCTTCTTGATTCTGGAAAACCACAGGAACTCCCGGGCCAGCGACTCCCGGATCCGGGGCTCGTTGTTATCGAACATCATGCGCAGCTCGTGGTGTTTGGACACGGCCAGCACGTCCGTGGCGATGGCCTGGATGTAACTGCTGACGACCTCCTTCTGGGTATTCAGCCGGCTGGTCTCTTTGAGCGTCAAGGTCAGCCGCTGACTCCTGGTCTCTTGGAGATGCAAGAAGGCGATGATTCCGCCCAACATAATCGCCAATGGAATGAAAAGGTAAAAAAAGGACCTCGCCACCCGCGACAGGTTCAATCTCTCCGCCGACTCCATGGTTGCTGAATGACTCACATTGTCCCTCCTCCACGGCGCACGGCAAGCGCTAACATCATCATGATATAAGACCTGGCTGACATTCAATGAATCGTAAGGACCGATCGAACGCCGATGGCAACCAGCCACCGAAACCGGCGCGCCGGCCATTTCAGATTTCAGGGAAAAAGCACTGAATTGGACAAAGAGAGGTCAGGACAGAATCAAGTGATGGGGTTATCATATTGATATTGGCTGAAGAATGCAAGTTGTCGGTTTGATTCAAAGAGCGCCATGCCTGCCCGCGATGTTGACATCTTGCATCAAGATCGACATACTCCGTCCCGGTTCTTAAATCACATTCGTAAATCACAAAAAGTTCCCCCCACCATCCAGCAAGGAGCGGACATGAAAAAATTCGTCTTGGCGGTCCTGTTGATCGGTATCGCGGTCGTCATTGCAGCACCCTTTGCCAACGGACTCATCATGGAACGGGTCGTCAGGCAGGCCCGCACCGATATCAACAAGATGTATGCCGACACAGGCCACGATCTCTCCATCGACATCATCGATTACGACCGCGGCTATGCGGCCTCCCGGATCAAGTGGAAAATCAGCCTGGGAAAGCTGCGAACCTTCTACGGCGTCGACGACATCATCGTGGTGGACGAGGCCAAACACGGTTTCACGGGTGTGATTTCCAAATCCAGCCTCGTGGAGAACCAATGGTATACCGATCTCGTCAATGAGAAACTCCATGGGAAAAACCCCGTCGATGTCACGACGCGGTGTAACCTGTTGGGCCATATCGAATCGAGGGTGTTGCTGGACGCCTTCTCTGTCCAGACCGGCGGCGAGGTCTTGAATATCAGGCCGGGAAGGATAGTGGTGGCCCTGCCAAGGGGACTTTGGTCGTTCTCCTCCCGGGGATCCTGGGACGGATTGTCGATTGCGGATCAACTCGACCTCGGCGGCATCTCCTTTTTTTCAAAAATGGAAAAAATCTCCCCATTCATCTGGGACGGAAACGGCTCCTTCGCCATTGCATCCGCCGGCATCACGGCAGACAAAACGCATGTTGAACTGGCCAACCTGAAGCTCGGGTTTACCATGGATTACGAAAAGAGCGCCGACACCGTATCCTTGGGAGTGGATTACGGCGTGGATCATTTCGATACCGGGGACAACCGCATCGAAAATGCATTCGTCCGTCTCGGCGTCAATGGAATGGACGCCCGGGGGTACGAAAATCTGGCCAAACTCTATACCCAGATCATGAACACCACCATGAGCACCATGGCTCAGGGAAAAAATGATCCTGAGAAACTGCAGGCCGCCATGCGGCAGCAGATGATGTCCAACGGCATGCAGCTTGTGATGGCAATGGAAAACATCCTGAAAGACGGTCTCGAAATTCAGGTTTCCGACCTGAAGGCATCTCTGCCCCAGGGTCAGATCACCGGCCATATCGTCTTAGGGCTTAAAAAAGATATGACCATGGCACAATTTATCCCCATTCTGGGCCAACCCAGCCTGGCCCTCGACATCTTCTCCCTGCAGTCCGAAATGCGCATGCCCGCCGGCCTGGGAGGTGAAGACCCCAAGCTGTTCACCCCCCTGTATCCCGGCATGCAAACCGGACTGTTCGAGAAGAAAGGCGACCAAATGGTGCACAAAGCGGAAACCCGGGACGGAAAACTCTACTTGAACGGACAGGAAGTCCTCCTGGATTAGGGAAGGATCTGGGGTTCATACCTGGATGGGCATGCCCATCAACGGCCAAAGCACATAGACGGCGAATCCGGTGGCGATCATCAGGAGGAGGCTGGCCGGAATACCGTACAGGAAAAACTCGCCCGGGGAAAACTGTTTGGAGTCATATGCGATGGCGTTGGGAGCGGCTCCCACCAGCAGCAGGAAAGGCATGCCGGCGACCACCAGGGATGCAAACAATATCACTTCTCCGGCCACCCCCAGGTAGGGAGCGATCACCAGCGCCACCGGCAGGGAGATGGCGATGGCGGCCACGTTCATGATGAAATTGGTCATGATCATGACGAAAAAAGCGATGCTCAAGATAAAAATGAACCAATGCGCCTCTTTGAATATATTCAACCAGTTGATGGCCAGCCAGTTGGCCGCGCCGGTCTGCCACAGGCAGAAGCCGATGCTCATGGCCCCGGCAAACAACAGGATGATGTTCCAGGGAATCTGCTCCAGGTCGTTGATGTCCAGCAAACCGGTGGCAAAGAACAAAATCGTGGATAGAAGCAGCACGGCGGTCTTATCGGGAGGAACGAACCCGGGAACCATTGATTTCAATATGGCCGAAACCCCAAGCACCAGAATGGCAGTGCCCACGAGGATTACTGCGATGATTTCCCCGGAAGTAATTTTGCCCATTTCCGCGTTGAGTTTTTTGGCTTTTTCCCGCAGGCCGGGAATGGTCTTCTTTTCCGGCTTGAGCACGAGCATGAAAAAAGCCCAGAGCAACAACGTCATCAACCAGCCGATGGGCATCATATAATAGGTCAATTCGAAGAAACCGATATTCTTTCCGGCCACTTCGCTGAAAAAACCCAATGCCACCGCCCCACGGGCCGCACCCAGCAGGGTAACGATACTTCCGGCGCCGGCGACGTAGGCCATACCGATGAACAATCCCTTGCCGAACCTGGTCTGCCTTTCGCCTTCGCCGTACATGGCATAGATGGCCACCAGAAGCGGATAGATGGTTGCGGCCACCGCGGTGTGGGCCATGATGTGGGTAAGCGCCGCGGTGAGCACGAAACAACCGAGGTAGATCATGCTGGTCTTTTCTCCCACGACGTTCAGCATTTTGTAAGCGATGCGGCGGGTGAGTCCTGTTTTGGTGAATACCAGACCCACGACGATGGAGCCGAATATGAACAGGACACTCGGATCCATAAAATCTTTGAAGGCTTTTTCGGCCGGACGGACGGAGAACAGAACTTGTAAAACACCGATGGCCAGGCTGGTGATGCCGATGGGCACCACCTCGAAAACCCACCAGGTGGCGGCCAGCAAAAAGACGGCCAGGGCACCCTTGCCTTGAGGACCCAGAACAAACTTTTTACCGAAGGGATCGACGGCATCCGGCCAGGGAGGGGAATAGTAAACCAGCACAAACAAGAAAACACCGACAGCCATAAACAGGTATTTTTTCCAATCGAAAGATTCATTGGGAGCAAGCGCAGCATCGTGTACCATAGAAGATTCCCTCTTCTTCATATCAGTAGCAGGTTTGTAGCCTTGATCAGGTTTCGCACGCCCGAATGCCCTCGACTACTACTTCGAAGACGTCGGTCAATCGCAAAACCCCGACCACATTGTCATCTTTGACAACCAGCAAGGATTGATGGCGCCCCATGACGATCTGGTGGATGGCCTGATCCAGCGTGGCCATGGGTGCGATCATCTCTTCTTCCTTTGGTTCGACCATAAAGTATTTGACCTTGATTCCGGCGGCCTTTTCGCACAGGTGTTCCAGCGGCGTCTCCCACAGCCCGAATTGTTCGATGATGTCTTTCTGGTAGGCACGGGTAAACCCGACGTGCATCGGTCCGTTGTCGGCGAGCATGCCTCCGTATTTGGGTTCCAACCCCATGAGAATCGCCATCAAATTAACTTTGCCGACAATTTTCTTGTGTTCATCGAAGATCAAAATGGCCCGATGCCGATATCTGTTTCGGTCAAATCCGTCCTGAGACTTGCGCAATGCTTCGACCGCCTCACGCAATGTTGCATCTTGAGATACCGTCGCATATTCTGCCAATGGTACCATGATCGATTCTACAGTTCTTCTGATCACTCGACTCTCCTTCGGCCGATCAAGGGTATAGGATGAGCAGCATAATATCCCGCCGCTACCATCCGCGCCTCTTGATGATGTTATCGATTTCGGCCTTCCGTATCCGTTCTTCGTGTTCTTTTTTTCTCTGGTATGCCTTGTTGACTTTATCGACCAGAATATCGGTTTCGCATGGCTTCATCAGGTAATCGTAAGCGCCGATTTTCATCCCCTCGATGGCCGTTTCCACCGTGGCATGCCCGGTCAGCATCACGACTTCCACCAAGGGCCATTGTATTTTTATCTCACGCAGCACTTCGATCCCGCTGAGGCCGGGCATGAGAACATCGAGGATAACGACATCGATGCCTGCTCCTTGCTCCTCGAGACGGTCCAATGCCGCTTTTCCCGAAAAAACCGCTTCGGCCTTTGATTCGCGGATTTCGAGTCGTTCGGCCAGAGTCCGTGCGAAAGCCTCTTCGTCATCTACGATCAGCAAATTGATTGTCATTTGGCTTCTCCGTCCTTCCGGGATTTCACTTCCCTAATCATGGCCATCACCGTCGAGGATTCCACGGGCAGTGTCAACCTCTCCCTGTTCGGCAAACGTTGCGGCAACCATGGATTTTTCAACCTTGGCCTTGTATGCCTTTTTCAATTTGGCGATCAGTTCCTCCAGATTGACCGGCTTTTGCAGGTATGCAAAAGCGCCCAGCTTTCTGGCCATGGCCTCATCCTTGTCCGATCCATGGCCGGTCAGGATGATCACCTGCACCCGTGGATACTTCTTTTTCACCCGTTTGAGCACTTCCATGCCGTCGATCCCGGGCATTCGCAGGTCGAGAACCATGACGTCCGGCGTCTCGTTGGTTACGAACTCGAGCGCGGTTTCACCGTCCAACGCAATGTCCGACGACATATCGCGGAGATGAAGACGCTCAGACAGACTTTTTACAAATTCTTCCTCATCGTCGACCAACAACACTTTGAATTTCTTCATTTCAGTCTTCCTTTTTTCTTCGAATGCCTTTCTCCTCGATCGTCCTGCGGTTTCGATGCGCTCGGTCAGTTCGCTCAGGTTGACCGGAATCAAGAGATCGTCAAATATACCCAGTTTCATCGCTTCGATGGCAAGCGCCACGGTGCTCGGACGCGTCAGGACAATGACCTCGGCCGGCTCCCGAAGCCGCCTGGCGAAACGTATCAAACCGATGGCCTCGCGGCCGAGACTCTCGAGATCGATCAGCGCCACATCCAGGTCCGTCTGTCCCATGATCCGATACGCTTCGGAGGAGGAGCCGGCAATGAAGGTTTCAAAGCCGACCCTGTGGAAGTGTTTCCGGATCCGGGCTCGTACGTCGTGGTCGACATCCACTACCAAAACTCGCATTTTCGCAACGGCCATCTGCCCCAGTCTCCAACGTGAAACAATTCATTAGACCGTGGCCAGTCCGAATCTATAGGACGCCTTCTCGAGCCCCACAGCCCGGAGGAATTCATCCAGGGAGGCATCCTGCCGGTCGCTCGGCTTGCGAACCGCCGATGGATTCAGGATATCACGGACCATCCGGGGGCAGTCGGCCTCGGCATAGGTTGCGGCCGACATCGCGCGTTCGAACACTTTCCGCCACCGGGCGTCGGCCGGTCGCCTGGCCCCTATGATCCGCAGGGCGGTGTCATGTTCCCCGGCTTCGGCAAAGGTTGCCGCGGCCATAATTTTTGCAAACTTCTTGCTCAATTCTTTCATGGCAGGCCATTCCCTTGTTTAAAAAGTGACAGGCTACACGTCTAATACGCAATCTGAATGCCAAGATCTCAATTTACATAAATACAACAGGTTATAGACTTGTAAACATATCCTGGAACCTACCTACTCCATAATAAAACTTTATGACACATCTTGTGTGATACAATTTGAATCAAATTGGCACTATTCTGGTTCAGTTCTATGTCCAGGGAAGGCAATTCGATCGGGCGCTAATCTCTGATTTGAGCGCGAACTTGACTGCAAAATCCTTGGCGGGAAGAGGTCCGCCTCGGCGCCGGTGCGATGGCGGTGTTCAGCGACTGGCTGAAATGAAGTTCTTTGCTACCAACAGAAAAGCCAGCCTGTCGCAGCAGGGTCCGCCGGCGCATGAACCGACAAACCACTGCGCTGCATCTCTTCTTTCAATTCGGCGAACGGACTGCCTCCAACGGACGGTTGCGCAGTATCCGCTTTCTCGGGCCAGATCCGCACGGCTTTGGTCCGCCCCGTGTCTTCCGGTGCGAAGGACAGCAGCACCTTGCCGCCGCCGACCAGCGCATTAGCCGCCTGCTCAATCAATCGGGAAAGGATTTCGATAACGAGAAACAGGTCCGATTCGATTACCGGACCGTTGGGTGTCGGTACATTTTCCAAGGCGATATTGCGTTGTCGGGCAAATCGGTCATTCAGCGCCATGGTTGCCGCGATGACGTCCCGGATGGGAAGGGTTTGCATCTCGCGGTCCACACTGTGAGCGAATCGATTCAGCGCCCTGGTGGCTTCGCTCCCCCGATCGATCTGGCGCTGTACTTCCTGCAGGCAGCGCATTACGCGTTCCTGATGGATGAATTGATCCTGAGGGCCGCAATTGGAAGCCAGATCCTGGGCAAGCCCGGCGGTTTCACGAATCACGGCCAGCACATTGTTGATCTCATGGGTCATGCCGGCCGTCACACGCCCCATGAATTGGAGTTTTCGGTGCATGGCTACTCCTTTTCCCGGTCCGTTGACACGGCGGCTTCGAACCGTTCGATCAGCTCTTCGATCTGGATGGGTTTCATGAGGTAATCGAAAGCTCCCAGGCGCATGCCTTCGATGCCTTCCCTGGTGGACCCATGGCCCGTAAGAAGAATCACCTTGATGCCAGGGAAATCCCGCCTGATCTGGCGAAGCGTCTCCAAGCCCCCGATTCCCGGCATTTTGACATCCAGCAACACGATATCCGGTGGCTCATTTTCAATAGCGGCCAACCCATCCTTGCCATCCAGCACGACACGGGTGTGAATATTCCGCAGTTCCAAACGCTCGGCCAGGGTGCCGGCATACTCTTCTTCATCGTCGATGAGCAGGACACTGTAATCGGTCATTTTATCTTACTCCGTGGTTGGTTTGGATTTTTTAGGCAGGATCACGGTGAAGACGGTACCTTGTCCGTCGCGACTCTGGACGGTGATTTCACCTCCAAGTTTTTTCACGATGCCATAGGTAATCGACAGGCCCAGACCGGTGCCGTACCCCTTTTTGGTGGTGTAAAACGGCTCGAAGATCTTCTTCCTTACCTCTTCGGACATACCCTGCCCGTTGTCCTTTACGGACACGGCCACATAATCCAGATCCCGATCCCAGCTGGTAATGGTCACCGAGCCGCCGTCCTGCACCGCCTCGAAGGCATTGGTGATGATATTGAGGAAGACCTGTTGCAGCTGCCCCCGGTCCGAGGCGATCCTGGGAAGACCGGAATCCAGGTCCAGACGCAGGTTCAGATTGCGGTGCAATGCTTCCTTGTCCAGAAAACCGAGCACTTCCCGAACCAGTTCGTTGAGATCCATCACCTCGATGGCCACATCCATCCGGCGTGCGAAACCGAGCAGACGATGGGTGATGGTGCGGCAGCGGCCCACGGATTTGAGGATCGAATCGATTTGGGCCAGGAATTTGTCCCGCTTGATAAAATCCGGCTCCCGATCGATCAGGTCTTTCATCAGCCCGGTCTTCTCATTGATGATCGCCAGCGGGTTGTTGATCTCGTGGGCCACGCCGGCTGCCAGCCGGCCGATGGAGGCCAGCTTGCTCGTATACTGCATCTGGTGGTCGAGGGCCTGGCGGCGCTGTTCGGACAATTCCAGCCGCCGGACCATTTGCCCGGTAACCCAATGCACGGCGAACAAGATCATGACCACGCTGATGACGAACAATACCAGCAGGTCGAATCGCAGTCGGGTGATGGCCTGGAATACGTCGATCTGCGGACGCATCATCATCAAGATAAACGGATGATCGGCGAAATAGACATACCCCACCACCATCTTCTGCCCGCGTGGATCGGTCCAGGAAAAGACCGTGGGTACGGCACTTCGGGAGGGCATTTCCAGGGGACATTTTTCAAGTACGTCGCCGTAAAACTTGGACCTGGTCTGCAAAATGCCCTGATGATTGAGAACAAAGGCATCCGAATTGGCGTCGAGGCCCATGGAAGCGATAATATGGTCGAAGACCTCGGTGTCCAGGGTGGCGCGTACGATCCAGTCCTTGCCGGCGCCTTGGGGCGCCTCGCTGACCGCCATGACAAAATGGGGGAATTTGCGATGACCCAAAAACACATCGCTGATATAGCGGCCGCGCACATGGGCCTCCTGGATCCATTCCTGATCCAGGTAGTTGACGTCCCGGAGTTGGTAGGGACCGATATAGCTGACCTGCTGTCCGTTTTCATTGATCAGGCCGATATCGACAAATCCACCGAACTCTTTGCGCATGACCCGAAACACCCGGCTCAGGGTATTCTGGTGGGCCAATTCTTCGAACGCGTAGGCCCCGCCGATGAAGCTGACGGCGGAAAGCCGTTCGGTGAGAAACATTTCAAAGGAATGGGTCGTTTTGGCCAGAAGCTTTTCCATGGGTTGAATGGCTTCTTTTTTCAACACCATTTGATACTGGTAATGGTTGATGGCCGCCATCAACACCAGCGGTGTCACCGCGGCCAGGGCCATCAGCAGGCCGATATTGCGCCTGAGTTTGCGGAATCGGTTTGCAATCAACCCCTTGCCCGGATGATCCGGTGCATGTGGATCGATGTAGGTGGCTTTGACGTCGATATTATCCACGGCTGGCACCCATTCCCCTGTCATAAATTATGTCGCCGGGACGCAACTTACCGGCCGCGTATCGCTCCAAGGCCGCTGGATAGGGACCGATGACCGAGTCGAAGACTTCCACCCGTTTCCACCGCAGATACTGGTAATACTCGTCTTCGATGCCGGAACAAATCACCGCATCCAGTTTTTCGGTCAGAATCAAATGACAGAGATCTTCTTCCGAAGCACTGGGCAGCACCATGTTCTGCCGGTTGAAAATCCGGCCCTGCGAATCGATCTCGGCGAGCAATACCTCGGTGGTCAAATCGAAGCGGGGCGCCACTTCCTTTTCGGTGATGGTGATCAGTACTTTGCGGGACTTGGTCTTCATGTCTACAGCCCATAATGTTTCATTTTGCGCCACAGGGTGGACCGGCCCCATCCCAGAATCTCGGCGGCCTGGGCGCGCTTTCCTTTGGCTTGCAGCAGGGCATCGAGTATCATGGTACGTTCCACCGCAGACCAGTCCATTCGTGCGGCGGCGGTCCGGGCCGCTGCGGAGATCGTTTCCTCGGCCTCATCGTTGCGGCCGTCCCTATCGGTTGCCGGCAGCGGTATATCGTCAGGTGCCGCGGAAAGGTATGCCGGCAGATGCTCTGTGCCGATGACCCGATCCTCGACGATCCCCACCGCATATTCGACGATATTGCGAATTTCCCGCACGTTCCCGGGGTAGGCATAGCTGTTGAGCAATTGCAGCGCCTCCTTGGAGAACTTGCTCACCTTCTTATGAAACCGTTGGGAAAATTTGGTCAGGAAATAGTCCAGTAGCAGCTTCACATCGCCGTTGCGATGGCGCAGTGGCGGCAATTGCACCCGCATCACATTGAGCCGGAACAGGAGATCCTGCCGGAACTCCCCCCGGCGTACCATCCCCTCGAGGTGCCGATGGGTGGCCGCGATGACCCGCACCTCCGCCTGAAATCCTTTGGCGGCCCCCAGGGGATAGACGATCTGGTCGTCCAGGAACGTCAGCAGCTTCACTTGCAGCGGCAACGGCAGATCCCCGATTTCGGTCAGAAAGAGGGTGCCTCCGTGGGCCATCTTGAGCCTCCCGGGCTTGTCGCTCACCGCACCCGTAAACGCTCCTTTGGTGTGACCGAAAAGCTCTGATTCGAGCAGGGTTTCCGGCAGGGCGCCGCAATTGATCTTGATAAAAGGTCCGCGTGACCGCGACGACGCCTTGTGGATCGCCTCGGCGACCAGGTCCTTGCCGGTGCCGGTTTCACCGGTGATCAAGACAGACGAATCGGTCTGGGCGACGGCCGGCAGGATGTTGAAAACTTCCGTCATCTTCGGACTCTGCCCGAGAATGCGGCTGAAAAGTCCGGCGTGGCCGAAACTGCCGGCATCCTGGCTTGGAATACGCAGCTCCTCTACGGTTTCCAGGAATCCACATACCCGGCCTTTTTTGTCCCGAAGGGTCGCAGCGGTAACCCGGATGCCGATCTTGCGGCGCTCACGGTCGATCATGTCGCCTTCCACCGTGGCAGGTTGACCGTTTTTGCGGGCCTCCATCACTGGACAGGAGCGGGAACAAAAATTGGTGCGGAGAATATGTCGACACGGGATACCGGCGACGGCATCGCGGCTGAAGCCGGTCAGGGCCTCGAAGGAACGGTTGGCAGCCAGAATTTTCCTGTTTTGATCGAGAACGACCAAACCGAAAGTGATATTATCCAGAAGGTCGAGCAGGGCGATGGGAGTCCCGGTCAGCCCTTGGATTTGCGCAGACCATGCCGGAGCGGGGGAGTGACGTTCTTGCTTTGCCATCGGCTGCCGAGTGATTGTTTCCGCTTCGGGCAGGCTCCAGTGGCCTGCCGAAAAAGTTGACGTTCATAAATTCGCGTGCAAAGCCTCAGCCAACTGGAAACAATTTAAAACAAATTGAGATTTCTATCAAGGCGTTTATGGAACATTATGCCACATAATCGCCCATCGGATTCCTCCGGCAATCCATTCGCGTGCCAAACCGATTCAATTCATATTGAAAACAACTGGACCCAATAAACCGGAAAAGATGATGAACAGTACAATGATGTAAAAAATGGATAGAGATAAGAGAATCAATTTCCAGGCAACGCTGGATTTTGCCTTATTGCTCATAGCGAATACCTACTTTACGGTTTTAATGTTCAAAACCGCTCCCAAACCATCGGCGGTGCTCATCTTCATCCCGAATGAAACCATTCCCGTCTTATAGCCAAGTACCTCTTGAAGTGCATTCTTGCCATAAAGCGGCGCCCAATGAACGGCATCCGTACTCACATATAGTATATAGTTTCTAAAAAAGGCTTTCTTTTGATCAGAGCTCCACCCGGAAACACCTTGGGCGCTAATTTCATTGAGCTTGGCCAGTTCTTCTTTGGGAAGGGGATCAGGCATTTCAACCCGAAAGTAAATCTTTTTCTTGGCAACCAATTCAATCCGGTTCTGTTTGAACTCCATGAAATCCGTATCCAGGAATATGGCCATTGAAATGATATCGCCTTTGTCGACAAATGCCACATAGTTGTTCAAGCTTCCGGTTCCATCCCACCCCTTTAATTCACTAAAATGGTGGACGTATCCGGGATCCGTGGGTTTCGTCAACACCTTCTGCCCTGAACAGGAGTTCAAGGTGATCGTCGCGCCAATCAACAGCAAAGCCAGGATGCAACAACCTTTTCGAGTAAAGGTCTTCATTGTTCTCTCCTTTCCCATTAGAGTATTCTACTTACAGGAACCGTTCATGGCAGCCCCATTTTGACGTAGATGCTAAATGCTTTGAGCTGATTAAATCTATTTGTTTCGTGTAATAATTTGTAACACAATGTAGCCGGGCAACGATTTCAGATGAATCGGGATTTCTAATTGAAAACCGCCGTGATTGCGACTTATAATGACGACAAAACAAAATTACTCGCAGCGAAGGCCTCGTGCAAAAATAGATTCGATTGAATTCATTCGGCTCTAAACTGGGCACTGCCGCTGTCTGATATCAAATCAATTATTTGTTCTCTCCATCAGGATACATTTGGTTACAATTTTACACAGATCTTGCACAGAAATTTTCGCTGGAGTGATTTACTTGGATATCAAGGGGTATTCCAGAATGGAACCCAGGCATCGTCAATAGAGGTGACGCATTGCAAGAGAATCAGCGTATTTTGGTTGTGGAGGATGACGAACGCCTGTCCGCATTGATCCGGGACTACTTGCGGCAGCAGGGCTACCAGGTCGCTGGAGAACGCCGCGGTGATCGAGCCGCCCAGCGCATTCTCCACGAACAACCGGCCCTGGTGGTGCTGGACCTGTCATTACCCGGAAAAGACGGACTTGCCGTGCTCCAGCAGGCAAGGGCGGACTATGGCGGGCTAATTTTGATTCTTACCGCCAGAGAGGATGATATGGACCAGGTGGCCGGACTGGAGATGGGAGCCGACGATTATGTCAAAAAACCGGTGGAACCTCGTGTGCTGCTGGCCCGCATCCGGGCCTTGTTGAGACGCACCCGGGCGGCATATTCAAAACAACCGGAGCCATCGGATGGCGATCCCGATGGACTCGACTTCGGCGGCCTATCCATCAGCCGGCTGGCCCATCGGGTCAAATTGGATGGCGATACCATCGACCTGACCACCAACGAGTTTGAACTCCTCTGGCTGTTGGCGGCGAACGCCGGAACCATATTGGACCGCGATACGATCTATAAAGTATTGCGCGGGATCGACTACGATGGGTTGGATCGCAGTGTGGATGTATCGATCTCACGGTTGCGCAAAAAACTGGGAGATGAATCGTACTCTCCCAAGCGGATCAAAACCATCTGGAGCAAAGGGTATCTGTTCGTAAAAGATGCCTGGTAAATCAGAATTCAAAGGAAACAGACACCAAGACAATTCTTCGATCGCCGCAAGTTACCCCCTATCGTTGCATCGTTAGGATTTACTAACATCTGGCAGAAGGCAATACCGCGATGAAACGCCTGTTAACCTATCTTTACCTGTTTATGATCGCCGTTTTTATGGTTGTCTACTTTTTTATCAGTCCGATTTTCGAGAAGATCTATGGGGGCTATTTGGAACCCGAATTCGCCAGTTACTGCAAAGGTATCTTCAGGGGATCTTTTTACGTCATTGAAACGGAACTGAACCGTACGCCCATAGAGCAATGGAGCCAGGTTGTCAAAACCATGCAACCGCATTTTGATTTTCCTTTGGCCGTGTCACCGATTGAATCCTTGTCGCCGCAGAAAGTAAATCGATCGGTCCTGGCCGAGGATGATGTGGTGGTGCTGTTTGAAGATAAGTTGAGCATACTTCATCAACGCTTGGGCCACACCAACATGGTTTTAACCATGGGGCCTATCCCGGCATTTTCATTTAACAAGTTTCGATTGAATATCATTTTCAGCCTTGTCATCGCCGGATTCTTTTCCATATTCGCCCTGATCGTGGCCTGGCCGTATGCAAATAAACTCCGGCGCATCAGCATTGCCGCCGAGGCCTTCGGCAAAGGCCGATTCGATGCGCGCGCCGATCTGCCGCAACGATCGTCTTTGTCCCATCTGGCCAATGCCTTCAATGGTATGGCGGCGCGCATCCAGGAGCTCATCCGCTCCCACAAGGAACTGACCCATGCGGTATCCCACGAGCTTCGCACGCCTTTGGCGCGCCTGCGCTTCAGCATGGAGATGATCGCCTCGGCCGACGAAGCCGGCCGGAGAGCGCGGCATCTGGAGGGGATGCGACGCGATGTGGATGAGTTGGATCTTCTGGTGTCGGAGCTGCTAACCTACGCCAAATTAGACAAAAGCTATCGCCCCCAGATGGAAGAGGTGCAATTGGGGCCCTGGATGAGCGACCTGGCGGCTGTTTTGGATGCTGACAATTCCAAAGCTGCCATTGAATGCCGCATCAGCAGTCCCGACCCGAAAGTGCCGCTGCGGGTCAACCCGCGTTTTTTGGAGCGGGCGCTGCGAAATCTGGTGCTGAATGCCGTCCGATATACAAATTCACGAATCCATATCACCCTTGAGACGGTTGGCGACCACGCCATTATCCATGTGGATGATGACGGTCCGGGCATACCGCGGGCAGATCGACAGCGCATCTTCGAACCTTTCGTGCAATTGGATGATCCTGGCGATACGGATCTCCCCGGCTATGGTCTTGGTCTGGCCATCGTGCACCGCGTGGCAAAATGGCACGAAGGCAGTGTCACCGTCTCAGAAGCGCCCATTGGCGGCGCACGCCTGTCCCTCTGTTTACCCATCATGGATACGAGTGGGGAATAGGGGAATGCTTCCTGTTTTTATCCATAGTTCATCAGCATCATGATGCTGCAAGCGAACATTCGCCGCTAAAGACAAATCCATTCCGCATACATTCCGTTACAAAATCCAACAGATTTCCCACAGACCCCGGATTCAAAAGGGTGATAGAAGTGTAACCAGACCACCCAGGAAAGTAAAACAATGCATATGCTTTCTTTGCAAAGCATTGGATTTGCTGCTCCGACCGGGTGCGGCGGAAGGATTCACAGGCGCCACTGGTCAAGACGCACCGGCAGAAGATATCCGATGACATCCAAATCAATGTCGAAAAAAAGGACATCCCATGCGAAACTTTAATTCAAGATGGACCAAGGGTCTTCTGCAGAGAAAGCTTTTCCACATCCTGGTCTGCATCCTCTTTCTGGCAGCCGGTTTTTTCGGCATGACCGTACTGGCGGATTCAAAAAAACCACCCGCCAAAGCTGAAATCGAAGAACGGGTTCTGCAGGTGCAGGCAATTCGGGCACAGCCGGTGGATGTTCCGGTCGTCATCACCGGATACGGGGAGGTGCGATCCCTGAAAGCGGCAGCCGTTTCTCCGGAAGTATCCGGGACCGTCGTAGAGGTTCATCCCCGATTGCATGTCGGCGAGATCATCCCCAAAGGCGAGGCTTTATTTCGGATCGATACACGCAACTATGACGCAGCCGTGAAAGAGGCCCGTGCCGCGGTAATGCAATGGGAAAATACCATCGAGCGTCTGAAAAAACAGTATGCCACCGACCGGCTGCGTCTTCCCACCTTGAAGCGCAACCGAAAGCTGGCGAGTCTGGAATTCAATCGATTGCGCAAACTCTATCGGAAAGACAAGGTGGGCACCCGTTCCAATGTGGAGAAAGCCGAGCAGGCCTACAATGTCGCCACGGACCAGGTCGACAAAATGAACCAGGCCCTGGCCCTTTATCCCATTCAGATCAAAGAGGTCTTCGGAAGTTTGGTATCCGCCCAGGCCCGGCTATCGGTGGCCGCCGCCAACCTTGGGCGCTGCACCATGGTTGCCCAATTTGATGCCCGCGTATAATCAGTATCCGTCGAGCAAGGGCAATTTGTGGCCGCTGGTCGGCAGGTTCTCACCCTGGCGGATGACTCCATATTAGAAATCCACGTCCCCCTTGACAGCCGGGATGTTCGCCAGTGGCTGCAGTTCAGCGACAGTCGCAAACATCCCGGAACGGCCTGGTTCACCGGACTGGAACTGGTGACCTGCAGCATTCGATGGACCGAAGCGAGCGATAACCACAAGTGGCGGGGGCTATTGCACCGTACGGTGCGCTTTGACCGGCAAACCCGCACACTCACCGTGGCCGTTCGAATCGACTCTGCAAATGCAGCCGGAAATGGAACCCAGGGTCTGCCCTTGGTGGAGGGAATGTTTTGCGCCGTCGATATACCCGGGAAAACCCTGAAAAACGTCTACCGCCTGCCCAGTTGGGCGGTGAGTTATCAAAACACGGTCTATCAAATCCGGGAAAGCCGCCTGAAAACCGTGCCGGTTGAAATGGCACGCGCCGAAGGGGATACCGTCATTGTGTCGGATGGGCTCCGGCCGGGAGATTGGGTGGTCACCACCCGGTTGTCCGATCCCCTGGAAAACACCCTCCTGGAAGATACCAACGCGGATCACCAAAGGAGTCCGTCATGAAGCGCATCGTGGCGGCGTACGCGAGCAATACCGTCTTCGCCAACATTCTGCTGTTGCTGATACTGATGGCCGGTGGAATTGCCGCCATGTCCATGATCCGGGAGAATTTCCCGGAGTTCTCAACGGACCTCATTACGATTTCCGTGGCCTACCCTGGCGCCGACCCGGAAGAGGTGGAGGAAGGCATCAGCCGCAAAATCGAGGAAGCCCTTGAAGGTTTGGAGGGTGTCAAACAGTACACCACCGAGTCCCGGGAGAATGCGGGCGTGACCTTGATCGAAGTAAAAGAGAACTATGATATCGACGTCGTCCTCGATCGGGTGCGATCCAAGGTGGATGCCATTTCCACTTTTCCGTTGGATGCCGAGGAGCCGGTCATTACCGAGATCACATTCAAAGACCCGGTCATGATTCTGTACCTTTCCGGCAACATGAACGAACGTCGTATCAAGGAGTGGGCCGAGCGCATCAAGGACGAGATCCAACAGATCCCGCAAGTATCCCAAATGATGGTTTTCGGAGCCCGCGACTATGAAATCGCCATCGAGGTGTCCGAGCAACGGTTGCGCGAATACAACCTGACCGTTCACCGGGTTGTGGAAGCCATACGGCGCGGCAATCTGAACCTGGCCGGCGGTACGATCCGCACCCAGGGCGAAGAGATCCGCGTACGCACCATCGGGCGCAAATATACGGGCAAGGAATTGTCTCAAATCGTCGTACTGGCCAGACCCGAGGGTGAGATCATCACGTTGGACCAGTTGGCCGTCATCAACGACGGATTCACCGAGGATCCCATCCGGGCCATGATCAATGGGGAGCCGTCGGTTGTGCTGGTCACTTACAAAACCAAGAAGGAGGATGCGCTGACGATTTCCAAGTCGGTGCGGGATTTCGTAGCCGACAAACAGCGGCGGCTGCCTCCGGGCATCAACCTCGAGATTTTATACGATAATACCGATATGCTCCAGGCCCGCATCCATTTGCTGTTGAAGAACGGCGCCATGGGGTTGGGGATCGTTTTTTTCATCTTGTGGCTGTTTCTCGATGTGCGCTTGTCCTTCTGGTCCGGCATGGGCATTCCCATATCGATTTTTGGGGCCTTGGCAATTGTGTGGGCCGTGGGCGGCACCATCAACATGATCTCCCTGCTCGGTATGATCCTGGTGCTCGGCATCGTCGTAGATGACGCCATCGTCGTGGGGGAAGCCATCTATGTCCAGCGCAAGCGCGGTCTGCCGCCGTTGCGCGCCGCGGTGGAAGGTGTCTGTGAGGTGGGGATGCCGGTAATTGCGGCAGTGCTCACCACCATTGTGACCTTTCTGCCGCTGGCCTATGTGGGCGGCGTCATGGGAAAATTCATCGCGATCCTACCCACGGTCGTCATCGCCTGTCTATCGATTTCTCTTGCGGAATGTCTGCTATTACTGCCGGCTCATCTGGGCCACCTGCCCGATCCCGATATCCATCACCGCAAACGCACCCCTGTCAGTCAGGCACTGGGCAAAATTCGCCAGCGGACTTCCGAGGCCATGGAATGGTTCGTGGCTCGCATCTATTCACCATTTTTAAAAAAGGCCCTTGCCTGGCGCTACCTCACTTTTTGCGCCGCCATTGCCATCCTCTTGATTACCGTGGGCCTGGTGCGCGGCGGGTTTATCAAGTTTGAAGTTCTGCCGGAAATTGACGGGTTCATCATGACGGCCACCCTTGAATTTCCCGAGGGCACTCCCCCTGGGATCACTGAAGAGGCCCTGCACCGGGTGGACGCCGCCCTTCTGCGCCTGGCCGAAAAAACCCATACCCGGACCGGGGAACCGCTATTGGAGGATCGCCTGTTGCTGGTGGGGCAGACCCTGGAGGATAATCCGCGCCGGGGTTCGCACCTGGGGTCGGCCCAGGCCAAACTGCTGCCGTCCGAACGCCGCGGAATTCACTCCAAGGACCTGATGGTGGCATGGGAAAAGGAGATTGGTTCCATCCCGGGCGTAAAATCCCTGATCATAAATGGGCTGAATGTCGGACCCCCGGGATCGCCCATCGAGGTATGGATTCAGGGCCATGATATGGGTACGATCCTGGCCGCTTCCGAAGACCTGATGAAATGGCTGGCCAGGTTCGACGGCGTCTACCAGATCCGCTCGGACTACGCCCCGGGCAAGAACGAGATGCAGCTCAAGCTCAAGCCCGAGGCGCGCACCCTCGGATTGACCGTGGACGACCTGGCCCGGCAGACGTATGCCGGCTATTTTGGCGACGAAGCCCTGCGACTGCAACGCGGCCGGGATGATATCCGGGTGAAAGTGCGTTATACCGCGGACGAACGTCGCCGTCTCACGTCTCTCCAGCAGATGCGCATTCGCACGCCGCAAGGATATGAGATCCCGCTCACTTCGGTGGCCGATATCTCCTATGGCCCGGGGTATGCCACCATCAAGCGCACCGACGGTATGCGACGGGTGGCGGTCAGCGCCGATGTGGACACCAGCCGGGCCAATGCCAATGAAATATTCGACGAGTTCAAGTCCGGCTTCCGCAAACAAATCGAGGGCCGCTATCCCGGGCTGAGGGTTGCCTTGCAGGGGGAGCAGAAAAAATCGCGCGAATCCCTGTCGAGTCTGTTCGTCGGGTTCCCCCTGGCCATGGTGGGTATCTTTATCATCATCGCCACCATGTTCCGCTCTTACGCCCAGACGTTCATCATCATGTTCACGGTTCCCTTCGGCATTATCGGCGCGGTGTTCGGGCATTTGCTGCTGGGGTACAACCTGACGATGATGAGCCTGTTCGGCATCGTGGCCCTCGCCGGAGTGGTGGTCAACGACGCCATCGTACTCACTGAAAAGATCAACGTGAACCTTTCCGAAGGCATGGCGTTTTTCGAGTCCATCATCAAGGGCGGGGCAAGGCGGTTCCGGGCGATTTTTCTAACCACCATCAGTACCGCGGGAGGGCTGCTGCCCCTGGTTGCCGAAAAGGACATGCCGGCGAAGTATCTGATTCCCATGGCCCTGTCCCTGGCTGCCGGGGTCGTATTCGCCACGGTGCTGACGCTGGTTCTTATCTCGAGCCTGCTGGTGATTCTAAACGATTTGCGGCTGCTGCTGCACCGGCTTCGACACGGTACCTGGCCCATGCGGGTCGACGTGGAGCCAGCCCGGAACCGGAAAAGGAAACTGGATGAGGCAGCTTCGGGAATACACCAACCGGCCCTGTTGTCATGTGCCAATGTGGAAGGCATCGCAAAAAACTGAAAAGGAGCCAGCCATGTCGGAACAACGACCATTTAGAAGCATGAACGCAATAAAATCCACAATGGGCGAATTGAAAAGTGATCTGCCCGTGGCTTTCAACAGGATGATGGTCGCTATTTCGCTAATTTGTTTGGTTACAACGGGCTGCGCCCTGATCAAATTAAAGCAAGAGGTGAGCCAGGTCCTGGCCTCCACCATCCTGGCCGGGCTTATTTCCACTGACTTTCCCGGCCAAGGCCCCATCGTCGTGGCTGCCTACGCCATGAATGGGGACAAAAGAGAGGTGGCCCATTATACCATTTTGCATGATTCCGGCGAGTATGAACTCATGGTTGCCAAGGGAAATTATTACGTATTTGCGTATTGGGACAAAAACAGCAACCTGATTTATGATGCCGGCGAGCCGGCCGGGCAGTACGGTGACCCGAAAATGGTTATTGCACCGGCTGGCGGTGTCGTTGGT